>NZ_JAJDJU010000019.1 GCF_020567705.1 Acidocella sp. KAb 2-4
TCATCGGCGGCGGGGGCGGTTTGCGTCTCGGTCTGCGGCGCGGCCGCCATGGCCGGCTTTGGCTCGTCGATTTTGCGCTTGTTGAACACGAAAACTCCGGGGTTCTTCCGCATGATTTTCAAGCGCGTAGCACGGAGAGCCGCGCGGCCACAACCTAGCCATTCCCGTACCGGTTTGCCGAACCGTAGGCTGGGGTGCTAACGCGGCCCCAGCAGCAAACCCTTGGGAGATGGGATAAAATGTCCACGACGCGCTTCGATATCACCGGCATCGGCAACGCCATCGTCGATTATCTCCTCCCCGCCCATGACGATTTTTTAAGCCGGCACAACATGCCCAAGGGCGCGATGTCGCTGATCGACGCCGACACCGCCACCCGCCTGACCGCGGCGATGGCGGGGGGCGTGACCGCCTCGGGCGGCTCGGTGGCCAATTCCTGCGCGGTGGCGGCGGCGCTGGGGGCGCGGGTGGCGTTTCTCGGCAAGGTCGGCACCGATGAGATGGGCGAGGTGTTCCGGCGCGAAATCGCCGCCCAGGGCGTGCATTACCCCACCGCGCCGCTCACCGCGCCCATCCCCACCGCGCGCTGCCTGATCCTGGTTACGCCCGACGGCCAGCGCACCATGAACACTTACCTCGGCGCGGGCGGCGAATTCTCGCTGCATGACCTCGACGAAACCGTAATCGCGGCCTCCGCCATCACCTATCTTGAGGGCTATTTGTTCGATCCGCCCGCCGCCCAGGCGGCCTTTGCCGAGGCCGCGAAGATTGCCCGCGCCGCCGGCCGGCAGACCGCGCTCTCGCTCTCCGACGCGTTCTGCGTCGACCGCCACCGCGACGGCTTCCGCCGTCTGATCGCCGAGGGGGTGGACATCCTGTTCGCCAACGAGGCGGAGATCGCCTCGCTCTACCAGTGCAACAGCTTCGAGGAAGCGGCCTTCCACGCCGCCCAGGACATCCCGCTCGCCGTGCTCACGCGCAGCGAGGCGGGCAGCGTGGTGCTGCAGAATGGCCGCAGCGTGGCGGTGCCCGCCGTGCCGGTCGAGGTGGTGGACACCACCGGCGCGGGCGACGCCTATGCCGCCGGGTTCCTCGCCGCCTATACGCGCGGCGCCAGCCTGGCCGAGGCCGGGGCGCTCGGCGCCAAGGCGGCGGCGCTGGCGATCTCGCGCATCGGCGCCCGCCCGCCCGCCGATGAGTTGCGGAAGCTGCTCTGATGTGGGGCTATATCCTCGTCGGCATCGCTGGATTCCTGGCCGGGGCGCAAAACGCCGTGGCCGGGGGTGGCTCCTTCCTCACCTTCCCGGCCCTGCTCTTCGCCGGGCTGGACCCGCGCGCGGCCAACATCAACTCCACCATCGCGCTGTTTCCCGCGCAGGTGACGATGGGCTGGTCGGGGCGCACCATGGCCTCGGGCGCCTCGGGCCTGAGCCTGCGCACGCTGTTCGTCATCAGCATCGTCGGCGGCGCCATCGGCGCGGTGCTGCTGCTGGAAACCCCGGTCAGCATTTTCACCCATCTGGTGCCGTGGCTGATCATGTTCGCCACGCTGGTATTCGTCTGGGGCAATTTCTTCGCCAAGAAGCGGCCCGAGGGCGCCCCTCCGGCGTTGCCGGTTCCGGCGGCGCTGGTGCTGCAATTCATCATCGCGGTGTATGGCGGCTATTTCGGCGGCGGCATCGGCATCCTGATGCTGGCCACCCTCACCGCGCTGGGCTTGGCCGTGCGCAATGCCGGGGCCACCAAAAACGTGCTCTCGGGCGTGATGAACGTCGCCGCCGTGGTGATCTTCATCGCCCGCGGGCATATCGCCTGGGGGCTGGTGGCGGATCAGTGCGTGACCGCCATCATTGGCGGGCAGATCGGCGTGGCGATCCTGCGCCGGGCGCCGATGAACGTGCTGCGCATCGCCGTGGCGGCGATCGGCACGGCGCTCACCATCGGCATGTTTCTGCGCGCGTGAGCCCGAACGGCGCGAGCAGCGCCGGGGCCAGCGCCTCGCCGGTGAAAAACGCGGTGCCCGCTTGCGGGTGATGCGTGGCGGGCAGGTGCTGGGTCACGGCCAAGCTGCGCCGCGCCACCGGCAGCGCCGGGTCGAACCAGGAAATATCCGGCCGCAGGGCGGAGAATTCCTCCTGCAAAAAGGTGTAATGCGTGCAGCCGAGGGCGATGGCGTCGATGCGCCCGCCATTCTCCTGCCGGAATAGCGGCGCCACGGCGTCCTCCACCTGCACTGTCTCGCCGCGGAATTTGCGCTCCGCCAGCTCGGCCAGGGCCGGGGTGCCGAGCGAGAGCACCTCGCAGCCCGGCGCGAAGGCCTCGATCAACCCGTTCAGATAGGGCCGGCGCACCGTGGCGGCGGTGGCGAGCACGCCGATCACCTTGCTGGCGCTGGCGGCGGCGGCGGGCTTCACGGGCGGCACGCAGCCGATGATGGGCAGGTGATAAGTGGCGCGCAGCGCGGGCAGGGCGATGGTGCTGGCGGTGTTGCAGGCCACCACCACCGCCTGTGGCGATAAGGCGGCGATCGCCTGGCCGATCAGCGCCACGATATGCGCCAGCAGCGCCTCGTCGGGTTTTTCGCCATAGGGGAAGAAGCCGTTATCGGCGAGGTAGATCAGCTCCCGCGCCGGGGCGAGGCGGCGGAGCTGCCGCACCACGCCAAGCCCGCCAATGCCGGAATCGAAAACCAGGAGCGCCATGGCCCGCTTATAGATCGTCGGGCGAGGCGAAGGTTACGTCGCGGTGCACATGGATGGATTGCAGCACGCCAAAGCCCAGCATCACCGCCGTGAGCGCCGAGCCGCCATAGGAGATGAGCGGGATCGGCACGCCGCCAACCGGGATCAGCCCCATCACCATCGAGAGATTGACGAAGCAGTAGAGGAAGAAATTCGTGCCGATGCCCAGCGCCAGCAGCCGCCCATAGGTATGCCCGCAGGTCAGCGCCGTATGCAGCGCCAGCGCCACGATGCCGAACAGCAGCCCCAGCACCGCCAGGCTGCCGAGATAGCCGAACTCCTCGGCGATGATGGTGAACACGAAATCGGTCTGCTTCTCGGGCAGGAAGTTGAGCTGGTTCTGCGTGCCGTGCAGATAGCCCTGGCCGAAAAACCCGCCGGAGCCGAGCGCGATCTTGCTCTGGATGATGTTGTAGCCCGCACCCAGCGGGTCGGCGCCGGGGTTGAGGAAGATGTCGATGCGCGCCTTCTGATAGGCGTGCAGGTGGTGATAGATCACCGGCGCCGAGATCGCGACGATGGCGACGATGATGGCGAACCACCACCAGCGCACCCCGGCCCCCAGCATCACCGTGGCGCCGATCGTCGCCGTGATCACCGCCGTGCCGAGATTCGGCTCCTTCAGGATCAGCCCGACCGGGATCAGCACCGCCAGGGCCATGGGCAACACATAAAGCGGGTTGCCGGTTTGCTCCGGCGTGGCGCGCTTGAAATAATCGGCCAGCGCCATGGCCAGGAACAGCTTCATCAGCTCGCTCGGCTGGATCTCGATCGGCCCGAGATCGATCCAGCGTTTCGCCCCCAGCCCGGTATGCCCGGCCAGCATCACCACCAGCAGCAGCGCGATGCCCAGCCCATAGGCGGGCCAGGAGAGCTTGGCCAGCAGGCGGATATCGACCATGGCGATGCCGAGCATCATCACCAGCATGCCGCAGAAGCGGATGATCTGGCTCTGCGCGTAAGGCTCGGCGCTGCCCCCGGCGGCGGAATACAGGGCCGCATAGCCCACCCCGGCGAGCAGGCAAACGCAGAGCACGAACAGCCAGTTCACCCGGCCGAGCTTGCGCACCACGCCGAAGGAGCGCTCGCGGAACGGGCGGCGCAGGGCCAGGCTGTCATCGAGGATCATGTGTTGTTCACCGGCAAAGCGGGGCTGGGCGATTGCAGCGGCTGCGTCAGCGGGGCGTCGCGCCCGGCCGGGTCGTTCTGGATGGCGTAGGTCATCATCGCCTGCGCGATCGGCGCCGCGGATTGCGCGCCGTAATTGCCATGCTCGATCACCACGGCGATGGCATAGCGCGGATTGTCGTAGGGCGCGAAGCCGACGAACAGCGCGTTGGGCCGTTGCTCCCAGGCCATGGTCATGTCGTTGAAGTTCTTCTGTTTCTCGGCGGCGCTATTGTCATGCACCTGGGCGGTGCCGGTTTTGCCGGCCATCTGCACATCTGGCAGTTGCAGGCGCGAGGCATAGGCCGTGCCCTGCGGGTTGTTCACCACGTCGAACAGCCCCTGGCGGACGATCGCGAGATGGCGGTCGTCGATGTCGAGGGCCGGCCAGTCGCCGGGCGCGGCGCCGGTCTGCAATACGCCGCCGACGCGCCGCGTGATATGCGGCCCCACCGCGGCGCCCGCGCCGATGCGCGCGATCATCGTGGCCAGCGCCAGCGGGGTGAGTTGGGTGTAGCCCTGGCCGATGCCCTGCACCACGGTGCTGCCCTGCACCCAATGGATGCCGCGGCCGCGCGCCCAGTCCAGCGTCGGCACCAGCCCGGTGGCGACATGCGGCAGATCGCTGCCGAGATCGACGCCGAGGCCGAGCTTGGCGCCCATCGCGGCAATCTTGTCGATGCCGACCATCAGCGCGACCTGGTAGAAGAACACGTCGCAGCTCACCGTCAGCGCTTGGGTGACCGTGATGGTGCCGTGCGCGGTGTGGTTGTCGCACCAGAACACATGGTCGCCCAGCTTGAAGAAGCCGGGGCAGGTGAGCCGCGTATCGGCGGTCAGCACGCCATCCTTCATCGCCGCCAGCGCCACGGTCGGCTTGAAGGTGGAGCCGGGCGCGAACAGCCCGGATGTCGCCTTATTTTGCAACGGGTGCTTGGCGTCGGCCATCCAGGCGTTCCACACCGCCGTGGGCACGCCCCGGTCGAACAGCGATGGATCGAAGGACGGGGTGCTGGCCAGGGCCAGGATCTCCCCGGTGGTGGCGTCGAGCATCACCACCGCCCCGGCATTATCGGCCAGGCTCTGCACGGCGAGCTGCTGCAGCCCGGCATCGAGCGCGAGGGTCACGGTCTGCCCCGGCGTGCCGTTGTCATGCGCCACCTCGCGCACCACCTCGCCATGCACGTTGGTCTCGGTCTGCACGAAGCCCGGCGTGCCGCGCAGGGCGCTGTCCTGCGCGTCCTCGGCCCCGGTGCGGCCCACCCGCATCCCGGGCAGGGCAAGAACCGGGTCGGTCTTGGCCTCGCTCTGGTTGGGCCGGCCCACATACCCCACCGCATGCGCCGCCACCGGCCCCAGCGGATAAACCCGCGAGGACCCGGCCTCGACCACGATGCCCGGCAGGTTGGGCGTGTTCACCTCGATCGCGGCCATGTCCGGCCAGTCCAGCCAGTCTTTCAGCAGCACCGGAATATAGCCAGGCCGGTCTTTCAGGTCCTGGGCGATGCGCGCCTTCTCGTCGTCGGAGAGCGGCACCAGCTTGTAGAAATTCTCCAGCACTGTTTGCGGTTCGGGCGCCATGGCCTGCATGAACAACGCCCGCCAATGCTGCTGGTTCCCGGCCAATATGGCGCCAAAACGGTCGGTGATCAGCCCGCGCTCCGGCGCGACGAGCCGCTCGGAGATCGAGTTCTGCTCCGCCAGCAGGGCGTATTTGCTGTGCTGGGTGATCTGCAGATTATACAGCCGCGCGGCGATCCCAACGAACACCGCGCCTTGCCCGGCGCCGATCAGCAGCGCCCGGCGGCTGAAGGCCGAGCGGTCCTTGGCGGCGCGCCTCATGCCAGCTCCACCGCCGCGGCGCTGCGGTGCACGCGGATCAGCAGCCGCGCCAGCGCCGGATACAGCCCGGCGGCGAACAGACCCTGCCACAGTACCGGCCAGAGCGGCAGCAGGCGCAGCTGCAGAAGCCCTTGCGCGGCCCAGGCCAGCCCGGCCCCAGCCAGGGCGAAACCGATGAAGGCGCCCCAGCTGGTGAGGAAGCGCGCCGGGGCGAGGCGGCGCCGCGCGGCGATCACCGCGAGTTGCAGCAACAGCAGCAGCACCGCCCAGATCCCGAGCGGTGACAGGCCAAGCAGGTCCAGCAGCAGCCCGCACAACGCCACGAACGGCACCGGCAGCGCCGCCGGGCGGTACAGCGACCAGAAATATACGCAGGCCATGGCGTAAACCGGGCGCAGCGCCGCTTGGCTGGGCAGGCCGAACGGCATGCCCAGCACCACCAGCCCGGCGACCAGCATGAAGCCGGGGAAGGCCCAGCGCGCGGCGATATCGAGACGACGCCACAGCGTCAGCGGGCGGCGCAGGGCCGGGCCTTGCACCATGGTTCAGCGTTTCCTGTGATGCGTCCCGGCCGCGGCGGCGGTTTTGGCGGCCGTCTTGGCCTCCGGCTTGGTGTGCGGGATCGGCGTCAGCTCCGGCAGGTTTTGCGGGTAGCTGAACAGGCGCAGCACCCGCAGCGCGTCGAGATTGGCCAGCGGCAGCACCACCGGGTTGTTTTGCGCGTCATAATGCACCACCCCCACGGGCAGGCCGGGCGGGAAGGCTCCGCCTTGCGACGAGGTGAGCACCATCGCGCCCTCGGCTGGTGGGTGGCCTGGCGCCCAGTAGAGCAGCGCCGGGTCCGGCCCGTTGGTGCCGGCCATCAGCGCGGGCGCGCCCTCGGCCCCCAGCGCCACGGGAATGCGGCTGTTGATGTCGGTGATCAGCAGCACGCGCGCAGAACGCCCGCCCGCTTCCACCACCCGGCCGGCCACGCCGCGGCCATCCATGGCCACCGCGCCCACCAGGCTTTGCCCGTCCGCCACCGGCGGCACCGCGACCAGCACCGAGCGCGCATACACGCCGCCAAGATCGGCGACCACCTCGCCCGTGGAGAATGTCGGCGTCGGCTGCGGCACGTAGCTGAGCTGCGCCTTCAGGGCGTTGTTCTGCGCCTGCAGCGCCATCGCCACTTCCTGCCATTGCAGCAGCTCGGCATTTTGCTCGCGTAGCTGCGCGTTCTCCTGGCTGAGCGCGAAGAGATGCCCGATCGCCCCGGTGCCGTGCTCGGCCGCCTGGAGCGGCCCGGACACGGCCTGATACAGCGGCGCCAGCAGGTCATCGAGGCCCGCGCGCAGATGGTCGGAGAAATTCTGGTCGGCGCGGCCGATCAGCACCGCGCCCAGCGAAGCCATGAGCATCACCGGAAAGCTGAGGCGTGACAAAGCCTGACGGAACGGGACCGATAACCTGATCACCGGCAGCGCATCTCCCGAACGCAAAGAAATCCAGCGCAGGCAGATACCGCGAAACACCGGCCCCGCCCAGCCCGGAATCGCGAGATTCTGGCCAGGGCCCCAAATAAAAGTTAAGCCTGTGTTTCGCGCGCCCCGAAAATTGCGGTGCCGATGCGCACATGCGTGGCTCCGGCGGCGATCGCCGCCTCATAATCGCCGGACATGCCCATCGAGCGCACGGCCAGCCCATGCACATCCGCCATGGCGGCGAGGCGCCTGAAATGCGGCGCCGGGTCCTCATCGGCGGGCGGGATGCACATCAGCCCCGCTAGCTTGGCGCCGAAGCGCGCGCGCATGGCGCGGATGAAAGCGTCGGCCTCGGCCGTGGCCACGCCGGATTTCTGCGGCTCGTCGCCGATATTCACCTGCACCAGCAGATCCGGCAGCCGCCCCTCCTTCTGCGCCGCGCGCTCGATCGCGTCGGCCAGATGCGCGCGGTCCAGGCTGTCGATGGAATCGGCGATGCGCACCGCCTGTGCCGCCTTGTTGGTCTGCAGCCCGCCGATGATATGCAGCCGCGCGCCGGGCAGGGGGAATTTCTCCGCCGCCTCCTGCACCCGGTTTTCGCCGAACACGCTCTGCCCGGCGGCCATCGCCGCGCGCACGGCGTCCTGGGGGTGGGTCTTGCTCACCGCGATCAGGGTGATCTCCGCCGGGTCGCGCCCGGCCGCGCGCGCGGCGGCGGCGATATGGGCGCGCACGGTTCCAAGATTGGCGGCAATCGCGCTAGGGTCGGTCATGGATCAACGGTTAATCGCCTGGGCCCGCGCGGTAAAGCGTGGCCCCTTGCCGCCGCTATGGTTTTTTACCGATGCCACCCGCGCCCCGGACCCGCTGGCCGCCATCGCCGCGCTGCCGCGCGGGCTGTGCGGCGTGGTGTTCCGCCATGATGCCGCGCCCGGCCGCGCCGCGCTGGCCCGGCAGGTGGCCCGGCTCTGCCGCGCGCGGCGGCTGGCGCTGGTGGTGGCGGGCGATGCCGGGCTGGCGGTGTCGCTGCGCGCCGGGCTGCATCTGCGCGGCGGGCGGCAGCCGGGGCGGGTGAAGCCGCCGAAATTGCGCACCGCCTCGGCCCACAACGCGGCGCAGGTGGTGCGGGCCCGCCGGGCCGGCGCGGCGGCGGTTTTCATCTCGCCAATTTTTTCCACGGCCAGCCATCCCGGCGCGGCGGGGATCGGGCCATTTGGCTGGCGCCGTTTGGCGCGTCTGGCCGCGCCTGTATCTCCATTCGCCCTGGGGGGAATTTCCGGCCGCCGGATCCGAGCCCTCGGGCCGGGCTGTGCAGGGGTTGGTGCCATAGAAGCGCTGCTTTCCAGCCACTTTCCGGGTGATTCGCGACGGCCTTGAAGGCGTCCGAAAAAGTAAATCAAAGCAATAGGGATATTTACAAAGAAACTGTCATAAAACTGTCATAGTTCCTGATTTCATTATATAATCTGATTTTAAAATTTAACACTGTTGTCATAGTTTTGTGGCAATCGCGCCACAGTGGCGGCGGGATTATCGGCAGCCGCGCATTGGCGCATTGCTTCTCCTTTAAGATGTGGTTTTAAGGCGGCGGCGCGTTCGGTCCGGAAGGTCGGCGCGGTCCGGTTTGGGGGCCTTGGTCCCATAAAGTTACCAATTCCGCCGGGATTGCCCGGTGAACTAGGAGATGTAGTTTATGCGCAAGTTACTCCTTGCCTCAGTGGCCTCGATGGGTGCGCTGGCCGCCGTGTCCGGCGCCGCGCAGGCCCAGCCGGTTAAGCCGGTGGCGCCGGCCACCATCGTCGTTCACCTGAACGGCTACTTCCAGGCTGGCTTCGATAACGTGAACTCCACCTACAACAACTACATGGGCAGCAAGCTGAGCCCGATGGCGACCAATGGTGGCCTTCGCCTCTACCCGGGCTTCGACGCGATGACCGTCGACGGCCTTGGTTACGGTGTGCAGGTTGAGCTGCGCGACGCCTTCACCGGCGGCGGCAAGGGCGCCAACACCAGCGCCAATAGCGGCCAGGGCACCGGCAACATCTATGTGCGCCGCGCTTATGGTTACATCGGCACCCCGGATTACGGTTATGTCCGCATCGGCCAGACCGACGGCGCCTTCACCCTGGCGCAGACCGGCGTGATCGAGCAGTTCGGCGACGGCGCTCAGTGGGCCAATAACGACGACATGGACCTCTACACCGTGCCGTCCAAGGCGCAGCCCGGCCAGTTCATCTATGCCGACGTTGGCTCGCTCTACACCACGGACAAGGTGGTGCTGATCTCCCCGGCTGTCGCCGAGCCCTATCTGGGCGGCAAGCTCTCGGCCATCTTCTCCTATGAGCCGAACAGCAACGGCCTGAAGGCTGGCTATGGCCTCAACTGCGCGGTCGCCAACAACTCCTCCCCCGGCACCTGCGCGGCGGTTGCCTCCACCAACAGCGGCAGCGTGTTCAACGCCGTTGCTCGCCGCAACACCTTCGACTTCATGGCGCAATACGCGGTCAAGCTCGGCGGTTTCGACAGCAAGATTGCCGCCGGTCTGCTGAATGGCCAGCCGGAGCGCTACACCGGCACGTACAATGCGGCCTACAACCTCGACCAGCTGCAGGTCTTCCAGGTCGGCGCGCAGACCACTTATAAGGGCCTGTTCACCGATGGTGACGCGATGACCCTGGGCGCCAACGTCAAATGGGGCCAGACCCTGGACGCCTATGCGCCGAAGCCGGTTGGCGCGCGCAACGCGTTCTCCTACATCGTTGGTGGCAACTACGTGCTTGGGCCGTATGTGATCGGCGCCAGCTTCTGGGATAGCCAGAGCGCCGGTAACTACAACCCCTCCAAGGCCGGCACTGAGGCCCGCACCTTGTCTGAATACGGTATCGCCGCTGGCGCCAACTACGTGATCAGCAAGGATCTGAGCCTGTACGCGCAGTACATGTATGGCCACCAGCACCAGCCGGGCAACACCAACATGCCGAAGCCGACCACCGGCACGGGCAGCAACAACAATGTTCAGATGCAGCTCGTGAGCGCCGGCGCCACCTTTAAGTGGTAATCGCCTAACTCCGGTCACAGCACAGAGAGGGTGGCGGGCAACCGCCACCCTTTTTTGCGCCCATTACCATCCGGCCCTTGGCGAGGCCCGGCGCCAAGGCTAAAGAACGTGCAGATTTAGGGTTTTGGAGAGCTGATTTGCGGATCTTGAAAAAAACGGCCCTGCCCGCCGGATTGCTGCTGGGCACTCTGGCGCTGAACGCATGCAGCGGCGTCAAAACCAGCCAGGCGGACATCAATAACCCCGAGACCAAGGGGCTGCCCCCAGGCCAGACCGGCGAGGGCGCCCCGCTCTTCACCTTCGGCAAGAACAGCGGCGGCGGCAATGGCGGCGGCACCACCCAGATCCAGGTCAACGCCTATCTGTGGCGGGCCACGCTGAACACGCTGTCCTTCATGCCGCTGGTCTCGGCTGACCCGTTCGGCGGCGTCATCATCACCGATTGGTACACTCCGCCCGCCTCGCCGGGCGAGCGGTTCAAGGTCAACGCCTATATCCTCAGCCGCCAACTCACGGCGGATGCGGTGCAGGTGAGCGTGTTCCACCAGGTCAACCAGGGCGGCCAGTGGGTGGACAGCCCGGCCGATCCCTCCGTCGCCTCGGGGCTTGAGGACCGCATCCTCGCCCAGGCGGCCGATCTGCAGGCCGCGGCCAAAAACGCGCAGTAACATCGCGGGCCAACCAACCGGGCCGGGGGCGTCACGCTCCCGGCCCTTTTTTATGCCGGCCAGAGCCACGCCGCGCCGCGCACGCCCGAGGAATCGCCATGCCGGGCGCGCATGATGTTGGGGCTGAACGCGTCGGAAAAAATATAGGGGCGCATCAGCCCGGGCAGCTGGTCATAAAGATGCGCCATGTTCGAGAGCCCGCCGCCCAGCACGATGGCGTCCGGGTCGAGCACATTGGTGATGCTGGCCAGCGCGCGGGCCAGCCGGTCGGCATGCAGCGCCAGCGCCGCCTGCGCCTTGGCCTCGCCCGCGGCGGCGCGGGCCGGAATGGTGGTGGCGTCGCGCGCGGCGGGGCCGTCGCATTCGCGCGCCAGGGCCGGGCCGGCCAGATACAGCTCCAGGCAGCCCACCTGCCCGCACCAGCAGCGGCGCAGCGGCATTTCCTCGGCCCGTGGCCAGGGCAGCGGGGTGTGGCCGAACTCCCCGGCCAGGCGGTGCCGCCCCTCCACCAGCCGGCCATTGACGACGATGCCACCGCCGCAGCCCGTGCCGATGATCACGCCGAACACCACGGCGCAGCCCGCGGCCGCGCCATCCGACGCCTCGGAGAGCGCGAAGCAATTCGCGTCATTGGCCACGCGCACCGCGCGCCCGAGCAGCGCGGCGAGATCCTGGTCGAACGGATGCCCGTTCAGCGCGTTGGAGTTGGCGTTTTTCACCAGCCCGGTGGCGGGCGAGATGCAGCCCGGAATGCCGACGCCGACACTGGCCTTCACCCCGGCCTCGGCCTCGGCCCCGCGCACCAGCGCGGCGATCATCTCCAACGCCGCGCCATAGCCGGCGGGGGTTGGCGCGCGGCGGCGCAGAATCTCCTCGCCCCCAGGGCCGAGCAGCAGGATTTCGGTTTTGGTGCCGCCAAGATCGATGCCGATGCGATAGCTCATGGCGCTGTCATCCCCTGTTTTCATGCCTTGCTCAAGTCCGCGTCCCGGCGCATGTTCGTTGGCATGGGTGAACGTCTGATCGATGCGCAATATCAAAAATCGCCAATCCCCGTGCTGCGCGCCGCTAGGGCGTTGCGCGGGATGGAGCCGGGGGAGAAGCTGCGAATCCTCGCCACCGACCCTGCCGCCGTCGCCGATGTCCGCGAATTCTGCCTCGCCGCCGGGCACGCCCTGATCGCCGCCAGCGAGAGCCGCGGCGTGTTCAGTTTTTCCGTGAAGCGGGGAGACACCTGATGAGCGTGGCGCTGTTCACCCACCCGGCCGCGCTGGCGCACGACACCGGCTATGAGCATCCGGAATGCGCCGAGCGCATACGCGCCGTGCTGCGCGCGCTGGAGGCGCCGGAATTTTCCACCCTGCTGCGCGAGCTGGCGCCCCAGGCCACCACCGCCCAGCTCAAGGCCGTGCACGACCCCGATTATGTGGACGCGATCTTCGCCATGCCGCGCGACCGCGAGACGGTGATCGACGGCGACACCGTGTTCAACAGCGGCACGCTGGAGGCGGCCTTGCGCTCGGCCGGCGGCGCCTGCGCGGCGGTGGACGCGGTGTTCGAGGGCTGGGCCGAGGCTGGCTTCGTCGCCATGCGCCCGCCCGGCCATCATGCCGAGATCGACCGCGCCATGGGCTTCTGCTTCTTCAACAACGCGGCCGTGGCGGCGCTGCACGCGCGGGCGCGCTGGGGCATCACCCGTGTTGCCGTGGTCGATTTCGACGTGCATCACGGCAACGGCACGCAACATATGTTCAGCGCCGATCCGGGGCTGTTCTACGCCTCCACGCACCAGACCGGCAGCTTCCCCGGCACGGGCGCGGCCACCGAGCGCGGGGTGGCCAACAACATCATCAACGTGCCGCTGATGCCCGGCGCCACGGGCGAGGTGTTCCGCGGCGTGTGGGAGACGCAGATCCTGCCTCGGCTGCGGGATTTCGCGCCCGAGCTGCTGATCATCTCCGCCGGGTTCGACGCCCATGCCGCCGATCCGCTGGCGCAGCTGCGCCTGCGCGAGGCCGATTTCGCCTGGGTGACCACGGCGCTGCTGGAGGTGGCGGATGCCACCTGCCCGAAGCGTGTGGTCTCGTTGCTCGAAGGCGGGTATGATCTCAATGCTCTGGCGCAGAGCGCCGCCGCCCATGTGCGGGCGTTGATGCGGTTGTGATTTTCGCCCCGCCCCTGTAGGTGAACGGCCATGACCAAGAATGCCGATATTGCCGCGATGTCGTTCGAGGATGCCCTGGCCGCGCTGGAAGCGATCGTGCGCGGGCTGGAATCCGGCCAGCAGAAGCTGGAGGACGCCATCGCCGCTTATGAGCGCGGCGCCGCGCTGAAGGCGCATTGCGAAGAAAAGCTGGCGCAGGCCGAGGCGCGCGTGCAGGCCATCGTGGCCCGCGCCGATGGCGCGCTGACCCTGAAGAACGAGGACTGACCCATGGCGCAAACGCCGCATAAGGACGCCCTGGCCGAAGCCATGGCGGAAACCGCCCGCCTGGTGGAAGCACAGCTCGACGCGCTGCTGCCCGTGCCCGAAACCGCCGAGGCCAAGCTGATCGAGGCCATGCGCTACGCCGTGCTGAATGGCGGCAAGCGCCTGCGCGCCTTTTTGGTGATGGAGGTGGCGAAGCTGTTCGCGGTGAACAAGACCTGCGCCGCGCGCGTCGCCGCCGCGGTGGAGATGCTGCACGCCTATTCGCTGGTGCATGACGATTTGCCCGCCATGGACGACGACGATCTGCGCCGCGGCCAGCCGAGCTGCCACAAGAAATTCGACGAAGCGACCGCCATTCTGGCCGGCGACGCTTTGCAGACCCGCGCCTTCGAGGTGCTGGCCGAGCCCGATACCCATGACGATGCCGAGGCGCGCTGCGAGCTGGTGCTGGCGCTGGCCGCAGCCTCGGGCATGCGCGGCATGGTCGGCGGACAGATGATCGACATGGAATCCGAGGGCAAGCAGCTCAACGGCGCCGAGATCACCCGGCTGCAGGCGCTCAAGACCGGGCGGCTGATCCAGTTCGCGGCCGAGGCCGGGGCTATTCTCGGCCGCGCCTCCGCGCCGCAGCGCCATGTCATCGCCGCCTACGGGCGCGAGCTGGGCGGCGCCTTCCAGATTTATGACGACGTGCTGGACGAGATCGCCGATGCCGCCACGCTGGGCAAGACGGCGGGCAAGGATCTGGCGCAAGGCAAGGCGACCATGGTCTCCATCCTGGGGCTGGAGCGCGCCAAGGCGCAGGCCGAGCTGATGGCCGAGCAGGCCGCCGGGCATCTGGAGAGCTTTGGCGAAAAGGCCGATCTGCTCAAGGCCCTGGCCCGCTTCACGGTCAGCCGCAAGAACTGAGCCGGCGCGGCGAAGATTCGCTATAAAAAAGGCCCCGCGCGCGGGGCCTTTTTTTGTGCCGAGGGTCAGAACCCGTATTTCACGACCCGGTCATTGCTGGCCATCAGCTGCTTGTAGCGGCTGAGCGCCAGCAGCGGGAAGAAGCGCGGATAGCCGTGATATTTCAGGTAGAACACGCGCGGGAAGCCGACAGCGTTATAGGCCTGCTCGGTCCAGCTGCCCTGGTCGTCCTGCGCCGCCTGCAAGAATGCGATGCCCCGGCGCACGGCGTCGTGGTCGGCCAGCCCCGCCGCCATCAGCCCGATCACCGCCCAGGCCGTCTGGCTGGGCAGGCTTTGCGCGGCATAGCCCTGGAACTCGCCGGGCGGGGCGTCGGCATAGCTCTCGCAATCCTCGCCCCAGCCGCCATCCGCGCGCTGTTTCGAGATCAGCCACGCCGTCGCGCGTGTCACCATCGGGTCGTCATGAGCCACCCCGGCGGCGTTGAGCGCGCACAGCACCGACCATGTGCCGTAAATATAATTCGTGCCCCAGCGGCCAAACCAGGAACCGTCGGGCTTTTGCGTCTCGCGCAGATATTGGATCCCGCGTTCGATTGCCGGGCGGTCTTCCGGATAGCCGAGCTGGGCCAGGAACGAGATGCAGCGGGCGGAGACATCCTCGGTCGGCGGGTCCAGCAGCGCGCCATGGTCCGCGAAGGGAATGTGGTTGAGGTATTGGCGGTCGTTGTTGATGTCGAACGCGCCCCAGGCCCCGTTGGTGGATTGCATGCCGATGATCCACTCGCGCGCGCGAGAGATGGATTCCGCGTATTTCGGGTCGCCGGTGCGGTGCAGCAGCATCCCGGCCACGGCGGTGTCGTCCACGTCCGGGTAGTGCGGATTGGCGTATTGGAAGGCCCAGCCGCCCGGCCGCGTGCCCGGCGTGTTATCCGCCCAGTCGCCCACCACATCCAGCACCTGGCGGGGGATCAGCCAGTCGCACCCGGCCTTGGCCGCGTCCACCGCGCCGGCTTCCAGCAGCGCATGCCCGGCCAGGGCGGTGTCCCACACCGGGGAGAGGCAGGGCTGGCAATAGGCTTCGTCGTCCTTGATGACGAGCAGCTTCTTCACCGAGCCCATGGCGATGTCGAAATGCTCTTTGTCGCCAAGATGGTCGAACATCATCGCCGCATTCGCCATGGCCGGGTAGATCGCGCCCAGCCCGTCCTCGCCGTTCAGCCGCTCAATGGTCCAGGCGATCGCCTTGCGGATCGCCTTGTCGCGGTAGGCGGCGGGGAAATGCGGCTCCACCACGCGCAGCAGCGAGTCCAGCCCCTTGAAGAAATACCCCCAGGGCGATTTATACGGGCCGCGGATCCAGTCCTTGATCTGCGCCTGCGGGCGGGTGAAGAGTTCATCCACGAACACCTTGCGCGGGTTGCGCGCCACCGGCTTCTTCGCGGTCAGATACATCAGCGGCGTCATCACCGTGCGCGACCAATACGACACTTTGCGCATGTTGATGGGGAACCAAGGCGGCATCAGCATCAGCTCGATGGGCACCACCGGGCAGGCCTCCCACGGCGCGGCGCCGAACAAGGCGAGCTGGATGCGGGTGAACACGTTGGCGCGCTCCGCCCCGCCATGCGCCAGGATCGCCGCGCGCGCCTTGCGCATATGCGGCGCCTCCGGGGAGTCGCCGATGATCTTGAGCGCGTAATAGGCCTTCACGCTGGCCGAGAGGTCGAATTTGCCGCCATGGAAGAGCGGCCAGCCGCCGGGGTTGGTGGCATGGTCGCCCTGGATCCGGCGCAGGTAATTGCCGATTTTCTGTTGCAGCGTCTCGTCGATCTGGTCGAGATAATGCTCCAGCAGCACATATTCGGCCGGGATGGTGGCATCGGCCTCCAACTCGTAGCACAGATGCCCGTCCGGCCGCTGTTCGCTGGCAAGAGTGGCTTTGGCGCGGTCGATCGCGGTGTCGAGAATGGCGTTCATGACCCGGCTTTGACAAATTTTGCCGCGGATTGCCAGTGCGGCACGGCGGAAACGAGGGAAACATGGAAAGCTTTTATGCGCGCCACATTCTGCCATACCTGGTCCGTTGCGCTTGCGGCTGCGGGGCGCTGGAGGGCAAACGCGCGGCGCTGGTGCCGCGCGCGGCAGGGCGGGTGCTGGAGCTGGGCGCCGGCGGCGGGCTGAATTTCCGCTTCTACGACCCGGCGCGGGTGGAGCGGGTCATCGGCATCGACCCCAACGCCAAGCTGCGCGCCTTCGCCGAGGCCGCGCCCCGCCCGCCAGGGCTGCGGGTGACGCTGGAAGACGCCAGCGCCGAGGCGCTGCCCTTCGCCGGGGCCAGTTTCGACACGGTGCTCTGCACCTACATGCTCTGCACCGTGCCCGATGCCGGGCGGGCGCTGGACGAGGCGAAGCGCGTGCTGCGCCCCGGTGGGCGGTTTTTGTTCTGCGAGCACGGGCTGGCGCCGGATGCAGGGGTGCGGGTTTGGCAGCGCCGGGTGGAGCCGGTGTGGAAAAAGCTGGCCGGGGGCTGCCACCTCACCCGCCAGCCGCGCGCCGAGATCGCCCGCCGCTTCACCCTGACGGAGAGCGGCTGCGGTTATCTGCCCAAGGCGCCGCGCCTCGCGGGCTGGGTGGAATGGGGCGAGGCGCTGGCCTGAGCCGCGCCGGTTACGCCGGGTTGACCAGCGCCATGGCGGCGGCGTTGCCCGAGCGGATCGCCCCCTCGATGGTGGCGGGCAGGCCGGTATCGGTCCAATCCCCGGCCAGCATGACATTGGCGATCGCGGTGCGCGTGCCGGGGCGCAGCGCCAGCTGCGCGGGCGTGCCGCGGATGGTGGCGCGCTTCTCCCACAATACCCGGTTGGGCGGCACGGCGCTGTCGAGCTTGAAGGTCCGGGCCAGCTCGCCCCAGACCCGCGCGGCGATCGCCTCGTGGTCCATGTCGGCATAGCGGTTGGCGGCGGAGATGGTGACCGAGATCACATCTTTGCGCACGAACACCCATTCGCTCATGCCGCCCACCAGCCCCCAGAAGCCGGCCTCGCCAGGGTCCATCTGCGCGCGGAAATGCAGGTTGCAGATGGATTCGAATTCGGTCGGCACGTGCAGCCCCGGCACCAGCTCGGCCGCTACCCAGGGCGGCACCGCCACCACCGTGGCCTGGCCCGGCTGCAGCTCGGTCACCCGCTCGCCCATGCGCACATCGGCGCCGCGCGTGCGCAGCCATTCCAGCGCCGGGTCGATGAAGGTCTCCGACAGCCCGAGCCGCGCCCAGCGCGGCAGGGTGGCGTAGCCGCCGCGCTCGATGGTCTCGGCCAGCACCGCGCGCAGCGGTTCAGCCGAGGCGTCCTCGGGCATGGTGTTGAGCGCCGAGATCGCCAGCGGCTTGAGCAGGCGGTGGTAGAGCTGGCCGGCAGTGCCCACCAGCGCGCTCACGCTGTCGGGCCGGGTGGCCGTGCGCAGGCGCTTCAGCGCCCGGTATTGCAGCAGCCTCGTGCCCGGCACGCGCCGCGCGCGCGAGAACACCCACCACGGGAACGCGCCCTTGTTGAGCCGCAATGTCCAGTCCTGGCCGCTCACTACGTCGCGGAACGGGAAGATCGGTTCCGCCGGGCCGATGAGCGAGCGCCGCGCGCCGATGCGGTGCAGATAGGAGAGGGTGGAGATGTTGCCCGAGAGCAGCAGATGATTGCCATTATCGATGCGGCAGCCGAGCTGCTTGTCGAAATAGGAGCGCGCCCGCCCGCCCGCCTGCGGCGCCGCCTCGAACAGCACGACATGATGGCCCAGCTCGGTGAGCTGGCAGGCCGCCGCCAGGCCCGCGAGCCCGGCACCAATAACGTGGACACTCATTGTTTTTCTTTCGAACCAGAATGATGGGCGTCAGCTTCAGGCCAGCAGCAGGCGCGCGGCCAGCAACAGCTTGCGCCATTTCGGTAATTTAATCCTCTCGCCAGAATATTCAAAGTTTCGTTTACGAAGAATGGCCAAAAGGGGGAGGTAGCTCTGTGCCATCAGCCGTGCCGGGCGCATGGCGCGAGCGTCGCAGCGTGCCATGGCCTGCTCCGCCGCGGTGAAATAATGCTCGGCCAGACCAGCGAGTTTCGCGCACACCGCGGCGAGGTTGCGCGACCGCAACGCATCCTCTGGTTGTGTTGGCACCCCGGCTTCATCGAGCCATTCGCGCGGCAGGTAGAGCCGCCCGCGCGCCGCGTCCTCGCCCACATCGCGCAGGATGTTGGTGAGCTGCAGCCCGCGCCCGAGGGCGAAGGCGACATCATCCGCCGCCGCCGAGGCGTCGCCGAACACCCGCACCGAGAGCCGCCCCACCGCCGAGGCCACGCGGTCGCAATACAAATCCAGCTCAGCCATGGGCGGGGCGATGATCGGCTCACCCGCATCCATCTCCATGCCGTCGATGATGGCGAGAAAGTCCTCGGCGCGCAGGGCGTAGGTTTTCGCCACCTCGGCCAAGGCGCGGGTGATCGGCCCATCCGTCTCGCCCCGGTAGAACGCGGCCACGCGCGCGCGCCATTCGTTCAATTCGCGCTGTTTGGCGGCGAAGTCGCGGCCCTCCTCATCGGCGATGTCGTCCACGACGCGGCAGAAGGCGTAGACGGCGTACATCGCATCCCGCCGGTCCGGCGGCAGGATCTTCATGCCGTGATAGAACGATGTGCCGGAGCGCTTCACCAGCGCGGTGACATAAGCGGTATCTTCAGGGCTCACGCGGCATACCTCAGCCCCGCCAGGGTGGCGGTCAGGAAATCGAGTTTCGAGAGTTTCACCCGCGTCGCCAGCGGGTCCCCGGCCCGCAGCTTGGTGGTGAGCCGCCGCGCCAGCCCGGCGATCACCGCCGTTTCCACCCGCAGCCGGGGGGCGCGCACGGCGCGGGGCAGGGCGGCGGCGTCGCGGTTCAGCCGCTCGGTGGCGTCGAGCATACGGTCGAACACCGCGCGCAAATCCGGCACGGTTTCGCCCCTGGCCAGGGCGTCGGTCGCCAGCCCGGCCTCGGCCAGCCAGTCCTGCGGGATGTAGCAGCGGTCGAGGTCGCGCAGATCCTTGGCGCAATCCTGCATGTGGTTGAGCACTTGCAGGGCGGCGCAGAGCGCGTCGGAGGGCGGCCATGTCGCCTCGCTCTCGCCATGCAGGGCGAGCACATAGCGCCCCACCGGCGCGGCGGAGTAGCGGCAATATTGCAGCAGCTCGTCCCAGCTGGCGTAGCGGGTCTTGGTCGCATCCTGGCGGAAGGCGATCAGCAGTTCGCGGGCGTGGATGTCGTTCACCCCGGTTTCGGCGAGGCTGGCGCGCAGCCGGGCGGCGCTCGGGCTGCCCTCGGCGCGCGCCCCGGTCAGCACCGCTTCCATCGCGTCCAGCCGGGCGAGCTTTTCCTCGGGCGCCAGGGCCGGGTTGTCGGCGATATCGTCGGCATTGCGGGCGAAGGTGTAATAGGCGTGGATATGCGGGCGCAGCGCTTTGGCGATGAGCAGCGACCCGACCGGGAAATTCTCATCGCCGCGATCCTTGCCGGACCACGCCTCCACCCCGGCCGTGGCGGCGGTAGGCTTGGCGGGCTTGCTGTTGTCATTGGCGATCATTGGCGCTGGTCTCCATAGGCGCGGCTCTTCCATTGCGCCCCGGTGCCGCGCCAATGGTTCACCGCCGAGGCGATGGTCGCGGCCATGTAGAACAGGGCGATGCCCGGCAGCGCCAGGGCGAAATAATAGGGTTGTTTGTAGCGTTGCAGCGTGGGCAGATAGCTCAGGCAGGCCAGCCCGAAGGTGGCGAGGCCGAGGAAGAACCGCCAGCCGAAGCCGGAGAAAAGAATGGCCAGCGGCGCCGCCAGCCACACCACCGCCATGCCGAGAATGGTGCCCAGGAGCAGCGCCGCCGAATAATTGAGCTGGGTGAAGGCGGTGCGCGCGATCATGTTCCAGATATCGCGCGCCTGCGGGTAGGGGCGGATGGAGGTGGCGAGGCCGGAATGGCCGAGATAAATCGGCCCGCCGCGCTTCACCTCGCGCGCCAGGGTGCAGTCGTCGATCAGCGCGCCCTTGATTTTTTCCAGCCCGCCGATGCGCGCCAGCGCCTCGCGCCGGATCAGCACCGTGCCGCCCGCCGCCCCGGCGGTGCGCGCGGCCGGGTCGTTCACCTTGGCGAAGGGGTAGAGCATCTGGAAGAAATACACGAAGGCCGGGATCAGGAAGCGCTCGGCCAGCGAGGCGCAGTTTAGGCGCACCATTTCCGAGACCATGTCCGCCCGCGGGGTTTGCAGCCGCGCCACCAGCGTGGCCAGATGGCGCGGGTTATGCGTGATGTCGGCATCGGTGAACAGCAGCACTGGCGCGGTGGAAGCCGCCACGCCTTGCGAGAGCGCCCACAGCTTGCCCGACCAGCCCTCGGGCTTGGGCTGGCCGCTGAGGATGGTCAGGCGCTCATGCGCGCCCGCCTTCTCCGCCGTGCCGTCGGTCGAGTTGTCGTCCACCAGGATGACACGGAACTTGCCACCGTAATCCTGGCTCACCAGCGAGGCGATGACCGGCCCGATCGTCTCCGCCTCGTCGCGCGCGGGCACGATGATGTCCACATCCGGGTGCGTCAGCGGTTCGGTGGGTTGCAGTTCGGGCGCGGATTCCCAAAACCGCCCATGCAGGAAGAACAAATAGAGCCAGATCAGAAAGGCGAGGAACACGATCATGCGAGCAATCCTTCGGCGCGGAACCAGGCCAGCGCGTCGGCCACGGCGGCCTCGGCCGGGCGCGGGGCATAACCCAGCTCGGCCCGCGCCTTGGCGGAGGAGAAAAACATCGTCTTGCGGGCCATGCGCAAGATGTCCGGGGTCATCAGCGGCGTCTTGCCGGTGAGTTCGGCCACGCGCTCCATCGCCCAGGCCAGCGGCATCAGCGGCGCGATGGGCAGACGCAGCCGTGGCGGGCGCCGCCCGGCCAGCCGCGCCACCAGGGCGAAGAGCTCGCCCAGCATCAGATCCTCGCCGCCCAGAATATACGCCTCGCCGCTACGGCCTTTTTCCAGCGCCAGCAGATGCCCGGCCGCCACGTCGTCCACATGCACCACGTTCAGCCCGGTGTCGACATAGGCCGGCATCTTGCCGCGCGCGGCGTCCAGGATCATCTGGCCGGTCGGCGTCGGCTTCACATCGCCCGGCCCCACGGGGGTCGAGGGATTGACGATCACGATCTGCTGCCCCGCCGCAGCCAAGGCGCGCACCGCCTGCTCGGCGTCGTATTTGCTCTGCTTATAGGCGCCGACATGGTGCGCGGGCTTCACCGGCGTGCGCTCATCCGCCGGGCTGCCGTCATCGGTCAGGCCCAAGGCGGCCACCGAGCTGGTGTACACGCTGCGCTCCACCCCCGCGGCGGCGGCGGCGCGCAGCAGCGCCACGCTGCCGTCGATATTCACCCGGCGCATGGCCGCCACGTCCGGCACCCAGAGCCGGTAATCGGCGGCGACATGGAACAGATACCGGCAGCCCGCCAGGGCCGGGGCGAAGCCCGCCGGATCGTTGAGGTCCAGCGCCACAATTTGCGCGCCCAAGCCCTTGAGATTGCGCGTATCCGAGCCCGCCCGCGCGGTCACGCGCACGGTCAGCCCCGCTTGCCGCAGCGTTCGCGCCACCGCCGCGCCGACAAACCCGGTCGCCCCCGTCACCAGCACCAGATCGCCTTGCGCCAAAATCCCAGCCTCCCAAGGTTTGCAACGCCACCCCCCGGCCCCGTATATCAGCGCCGGGCTGGAGCCTGTAGAACGCATTGCCGCCTTTGGCGCAACCATGAGGACGATGATGAACGACATGGCCGTCGCAACCGCCGACCATAACGCGAGGCATTGGGGCTATCCGCACCCCGGCCCGGCCAAACCCGGCTCGGCCATGCATTTCGAAATGTTCACTCAGCTGCTCCGCGCCACCTACAACCCCTATAAGCCCGCCGCGCTCAACTGGCCGAAGTTGGCGCCCGAGGCGCTCGCGCGCATCACCTCTCTGCCGATCTGGGATATCGCGGTGCAGACCGAGAACAAGGCCGGGGCGCGCATCGAATTCTTCGCCCAGACGGTGAAGGAGCCGGCGCTGCGCGACGCGCTCACCCACATGGCGGGCGAGGAGCGCCGCCACCGTGACGTGCTCTCCCGCCTCGTCGCCGCCTATGACATTCGGGTGAAACCCGACGAATATTATGCCCTGCCGAACGACGCCGAATGGGGCTTCCTCGTCACCGGCTATTCCGAGTGTCTCGACAGCTTCTTCGCCTTCGGCCTGTTCGAGATGGCCCGCCGCTCCGGCTATTTCCCCGCCGAGCTGGTCGAGACCTTCGAGCCGGTGATCCAGGAGGAGACACGCCACATCATCTTCTTCACCAATTTCATCGCCTGGAAACGCGCCACCATGCCCTGGTGGAAGCGTCCGTTTTTCGAGCTGAAGGTGGCGGCGGTCTATGTTTATCTGGTATGGGAGCGCATCGGCCTCGCCAAGGCGGTGGACGGGCTGGAAGGCGCCGACGCCAATTTCACCGTCACCGGCTCGGAAGCGATCGCCGGGGAGATGGACACGGCGAAGCTGATCGATATTTGTCTGACCGAGAATGACCGCCGCATGGCCGGCTACGACGCGCGGCTGCGCCGCCCCACCACCGCCCCCACCCTGGCGCGCCTCGCGCGCCTCTTCATCAGGCCGAAAACATCTTGAGCCAGAAGCTGAAATTCCTGCCCGCCATCTTCGCCCTCGTGGGGGTGGCGGTGATCACCATCCTCGTCATCTATTTCGGCGCGGCGGATGTGCTGCGCGTGCTCACCTCGGTCAGCCTCGCCGGGTTTGGCGCCTATACCCTGGCGCAGCTTGGCATTTTGGCGGGGCTGGGGCTGTGCTGGCGCATGCTGCTGCGCTCGCACCAGGCGGGCAGCTATTGGCTGTGCACCTGGGGCCGCGCGGTGCGCGACGCCACGGGCGAGTTCCTGCCCTTCTCGCAGGTGGGCGGGTTCGTGCTGGGCGCGCGAGTGGTCTCGATGGGCGGGGTCTCCACCGCCAACGCCGTCGCCTCCACGCTGGGCGATGTCACCACCGAGTTCCTGGCCCAGCTCGTCTTCATCGGCATTGGGCTGACCATCCTGGTGCGCAAGGCGCCGCATTCCGAGCTGCTGCTGCCCATCGCCATCGGGCTGTGCGTGGCGGTGGTCGCCGGGGTGGGGCTGGTGCTGGCGCAGCGCGGCACGGGGGCGAAGATCTTCCGCGCCCTGGCGCTGAAGATCGCGGGCGCGGCGGGTGATGGCGCGGCCCAGAACATCGACCGGCTGCAAACCGCGCTCGACATCATCTATGGCGAGCGCGGCCGCCTCGCGCTCTCCGCGCTGTTCCATCTCGGCTGCTGGTTCGGCACCGCCACCGCCTCGTTCATCGGCTTCCACGCGCTTGGCGTGCCGCTCTCCTTCCTCGATGCCATCTGCGTCGAGGCGCTGCTGCACGCGATCATGGCGCTGGCCTTCTTCATCCCCGGCCGGGCCGGGATTCAGGAGGCCGCCTATACCGCGCTCGGCGGTATTTTCGGCGTGCCGCCCGATGTCGCGCTGTCGCTCTCGCTGCTGCGCCGGGCGCGTGATTTCGTCATCGCCGTGCCGGTGCTGGTGATCTGGCAGGGGCTGGAGGCGAAGAAGCTGAAGGCGACGGTGTGACCGGCGCCTGCCAGCGCGGCGCGCGCTAGCCCGGTGCGCATGGCAGCCAGATTATGGACGATGCGGCTGATGTTCGCGATGGCCGGATTTGGCATCTCCGTCTGGGCCATCACCATCCCCTTCGCCAAAATCCGTTTCGGGCTCGATGACGGCACGCTCGGGCTGATCCTGTTCGCGGGCGGGCTGGGCGGGGTGCTGGTGTTTCCGCTCGCGGGCCTGGCCGTGGCGCGCTGGGGCAGCCGCGCGGCGCTGGCCGGGGCAGGGCTGGCCACGGGGCTGATGCTGCCCTGGCTCACCCTGGCGCCCTCGCCGCTCTTGTTCACCGCGCTGCTGTTTGGCTATGGCGCGCTGTTCGGGGTGTTGGACATCTCGCTCCAGGCCCAGGGCGCGGTGGTTGAGCGCCTCTCCGGGCGGTTGCAAATGTCGGGGTTCCACGCCTGGTACAGCCTCGGCACCCTGGCCGTGGCCCTGGCCAGCAGCATGCTGCTGCGCCTGGGCATCCCGCACGCCACCGGCGCGCTGCTCACCGCCGCGGCCATGCTGCTCCTGCTCACCCAGGTCTGGCGCCTGATTGGCAAGGCCGGCGATCCGCCCGCCGAGGGCCCGCATTTCTCCTGGCCCAACCGCGCCACGCTAGTGCTCGGGCTGTGCTGCTTCACCTGTTTCATGACCGAGGGCGCGGCCACCGATTGGAGCACCATTTTCCTCCGCTTCTCACGCGGGATGCCGCTGGCCGCGGCTACGCTGGGCTATGCCGCTTTCGCCGTGGCGATGCTGGCGGCGCGGCTCTCGGGCGATGCGGTGGCCGAGCGGCTGGGCCAGGCCTGGGTGATGCGCGCGGGCAGCGCGCTCGGCGTGCTCGGTTTCGCGTTGATCATTTTCGTGCCCTATGGCTGGGCCGGGGTGCTGGGCTTCGGGCTGGTCGGGCTGGGCACGGGCAATATCGTGCCCCTGGTGTTCAGCGCCGCCGCCCGCGTGCCGCAAATGGCCGCGCATCATGCCGTGCCCGCCGTGGTCGGGCTGGGCTATGCCGGGTTTCTGGCCGGGCCGGTGATGATCGGGCTGGTCGCGCATCATCTCGGCCTCGGCGCGGCGCTGGGGGTGGTGGCCGCGCTGCTCGGCATCGTGTTCTTTCTGGCCGAGGCGGTGGCCTAACCGCCGTAATAAATCTCGGCCAGCTTGCCGAGCAACGCCCCGCGCCCCAGCCCGCGCGGCAGGGCCGGATGCACCCAGATATGCACAATGCCCGGTGTCTTGTTGAACGAGTTGCGCCCCCAATGGCGGCCCGAATCGGTGCCCGCCGGCACCAGCGGGGCCGGCACCGCATGGGCCAGCGCGGCGATGCCCTGGCGCAGCTGCCCGCGCGCGCCATGGGCGACGCGCGTGCCCTCGGGAAAGATCACCACCTGCCGCCCCGCCTCGGCCGCGCGCCGCGCCCCGGCCACCATCTCGCGCAGCGCCGCGGAGCCGCCGCCGCGATTCACCGAGATCATCCCCGCCGGCTCCAGCAGCCAGCCGAACACGGGGATGCGCTTGAGCTCGCGCTTGAACACGAAGGCCGGGCGAGGCAGCAGGGTCAGCCAGATCAGGATGTCGAGCGCCGATTGGTGCTGCGCGGCAATAATCGCCCCGCCCGTCGGCAGATGCTCCAGCCCCTCGGCCCGCACCTCGATGCCGCAGAACGCCCGCAGCGCCCACAGGCAGATCCGCGCCCAAAATTGCGCCACGCGGGTAATGCCGCCGGGCAGGAACTGCCCGATGCAGGCGGCCCACAGGCTGAGCAAGGCGCCGGTGCCGAGCATGACGGTCTGGAAGGCGGTGAGGCGGAGAAAACGCATGTCTGTGGTCAAGGCTCCGAGTTGAGCAAGCCCGCGGCCAGCCGGCCAAGCCCGGCGCGGACGGTGAGGTACTTCGTATATTCCGCGATGAGCAAGCGCAGGGTGGGCAGGCTGATCATCTTGCGCATGGCGGGCGGGCGCACCGGATCGGGGATCAGCGTGACCCCCGGCAATTGCTGGCTGATCTCCTGCATCGCGCGCGGCATGTGGTAATCGGCGGTGACGACGATGAGCGAGCGCATATTGTGCGCGCGCGCCCAGGCGGCGGCTTCCAGCGCGTTGCCATGGGTGGTGTCGGCCATGTGGCCGAGCGTGATGGCGCTGGCATAGCGGGTGATGGCGGCGGCGTCGTCGGCGGTGAAGTCGCCGAGATAGGTGCCGCGCCCGGCGCCCGAGATCAGCAGCAGCGGCGCTTGGCGCTCGGCCAGCAGGGCCAACGCGGCGCCGATGCGGTTATCACCGCCGGTGAGGGCGACGATGCCGTCCGCCGGGGGCAGCGGGTTGGGCGGCGCGGCGGTGAATACGCTGATCAGGAACACTACGAACCCGGCCAGCCACAACCCCGCCAGGGCGAACGCGCCGCGCAGCAGCAGGCGCGGCAGCGAGGCGCGTTGGCGGCGGCGGCGCGGCATCAGGGCAGGTTCCGCAGCCAGCCGCGCACGGTGAGCTGCGCGGTGCCCCAGCCAATGCCGGCGGCCACCACCGGCAGCCCCGGCAGGGCGATGAGCAGCGCGGGCGGCAGGTTATAGCTGTCGGCGATTTGCGCCGGCCCGGCGAAGGGCGCGGCCAGCGCCGCCAGCCAAGCCAGCACCGGCAGCGCCAGCACCGCCCCGGCGGCGGCCCCGGCGAAGGTGAGCAGCGTGATCCGCGCCGCGAAACGCGCCGCGATGTCGCCATCCAGCGCGCCGAGCGCGTAGATCAGGGTGACCGTCTCGCGCCGCTGCGCGAGGCCCGAGCGCGTGGCCACCGCCACCACCGCCGCCGCCACCAGCGCGACGATGATCAGCACCGCCGCCGCGCAGCCCTGCAGGCTGGTGGTGAGCGCCGCCACCCGTCCGGCCCAGAGCGCGCCGGTTTGCACCAGCGTGCCGGGGCTGAGCTTGGCCAGCGCCGGGCCGAGCGCGTCGGGCGGGGTGGCCCCGGTCCAGTGCGCCGAGATCACGCCGGGCAGCGCCAAGCCGAGTGCCGCCGGGTCGGCGCCGAGCCAGGGGCTGATCAGCGCGCTCACGCTTTGCGGGCTCATCTCTTGCGGGCTGGCTACGTCCGGCATGGCTTGCAACGCCGCCAGCACGGCGGCGAGGCGCGGCGTCTTGCCGTCGGCGCTGGGCGCCTGCGGCTGCGGCACCTGGATGGTGAGTTGCGCTGTGGCGTCCTGCTGCCAGCGCGCGGCCAGGGTGGCGCTGGCCAGCGCCCCGGCCATCGCCAGCGCAGCGAGGAAGCTCATCGCCGCCACCAGCACCGGCAGCAGCCTGTCGCCCAGTGCCTCGCGCAGGCCGAGATAATCCGCGCGGTGGCGAGGCTCAGTCCGCATGGGTCAACCTGCCATGCTCGATGTCGAGGCGCGGCGCCGGATAGCGTTTGACGAGCTCGGTGTTGTGCGTGGCCACCACCACCGTGGTGCCGAGCTGGTTGAGCGCGGTGATCAGATGCATCAGCCGGAACGCCTGGTCATCGTCCAGATTGCCGGTCGGCTCGTCGGCCACCAGCAGCTTGGGCCGGGCGACCACGGCGCGGGCGATGGCGATGCGCTGCTGCTCGCCGCCGGAGAGTTCGTCGGGCCGGGCGTTGAGCCGCGCTTCCAGCCCCACCCAGCGGAGGATCTCGGTGACATCGGCATGCACCTGCGTCTCGTTGCGCCGGGCCAGGCGCATCGGCAGGGCCACGTTGTCATAGGCCGAGAGCTGCGGCAGCAGGCGGAAATCCTGGTACACCACGCCGATGCGCCGGCGCAGCAGGGCGGCATCGCGCCGGGAGATCTTGGCCGCCTCGGTGCCGAGGATCTCGATCCGCCCCCGCACTGGATGCTCGGCCAGATAAATGAGCTTGAGCAGGCTGGTCTTGCCCGCGCCCGAGGGGCCGGTGAGCCAGCGGAACCCGCCATCGGGGATCTCGAAGCTGATCCCGCGCAGGGCTTCGGCCTCGGCATCGCCCTGGCGTGCCGGATGCCGGTATCTCAGCCATACATCCTCGAATTTGACCATCAGCCCATGCGACAAATTACTGGCACCGTTTCTGCCGCGTGTGGACGTGTGCCGGCAAGAGAGTGCGGTGGATATTTTCGGACAGCGTTGCGCCCGTGTTGCGCGAAACGGTCAAAACTGCCATGTCTAGGCCCGATATGCAGATCGTCTGCCCCAAATGCTCAACCGCTTATGAAGTGCCGGATACCGTGTTTGGCGGGCGTCCGCGCAAGCTGCACTGTGTGCAATGCGGCCATCAATGGCGTGGCGGCCCGCCCGAGCCGGCCATGGAATGGTCGGAGGGGCCCGCCGCGGCCTTGCCCCGGTCGGCTGAACCCGGCGCGCAACCAGCGGACCAGGAGTCCCAATTTCTGCTGAGCGCGGAGGAGCGTTTGGCGACCGCGCAAGAGGCCGAGATGGACCCGGCCTCCGGGCCGGCGGCGCCGGAGGCCGAAGGTGGCCGGATCATGGGCATCGAGCCTGGCGCCACGATGCATGATGGGTTTTATGACCTGGTGGTGGCCGCCCGCAACAAGGCCATCGAGGTTGAGCCCGAGCCGCCGCCGCCGCCCAAATTCCGCATCAGCAGCCCGGGCTTCTTCGCCGTGCTGGCGCTGCTGTTCCTGGTCGCGCTGGCGCTTTTGGAGCACCGGCTGGTCGAGCGCCTGCTGCCCGCCAGCGCCGGGTTGTTCAACAAGATCGGTATGTAGCCCGCCCCGCGCGGCGGGGTTGGCGCGGCGGGTTCAACGCGCTTTGGTCACCTGCCGCCCGCGCGCCACGGC
The DNA here is from genome assembly GCF_020567705.1 of Acidocella sp. KAb 2-4. Classification (GTDB taxonomy): domain Bacteria; phylum Pseudomonadota; class Alphaproteobacteria; order Acetobacterales; family Acetobacteraceae; genus Acidocella. Next base: position 28,763 of record NZ_JAJDJU010000019.1, read on the forward strand.
CAGCGCGCCATCCGGCACATCCTTCGTGATCACCGACCCGGCCCCGACCAGCGCCCCCGCCCCCACCCGCACCGGGGCGACCAGCGCGGTGTTGGAGCCGATGAAGGCTTTTTCGCCGATAATGGTCTTGTGCTTGGCCTTGCCGTCGTAATTGCAGGTGATGGTGCCGGCGCCGATATTGCTGCCCGCGCCGATCTCGGCATCGCCGATATAGGTGAGGTGGTTGGCCTTGGCGCCCTTGCCCAGCGTCGCCGCCTTCAGCTCGACGAAATTGCCGACATGCGCGTCCTCGCCCACATCGGCGCCGGGGCGCAGCCGCGCATAAGGGCCGATGACCGCGCCCGCGCGCACCACGCAGCCCTCAAGATGCGAAAACGCCTTGATCTCGACGCCGCGTTCCACCACCACGCCCGGCCCGAACACAACATGCGGGCCGATCAGCACGTCCTCGCCCAGCACGGTGTCGGCGGCGAGGAATACGGTCTCGGGGGCCTGCATGCCCACGCCATCGGCCATGGCGGCGGCGCGGGCGCGGGTCTGGAACACCGCCTCAGCCTGGGCCAGCTCGGCGCGGGAATTCACGCCCATGCATTCCGCATACGGGGCTTCCAGCGCGGCCACGTTGATGCCCTGGCCGCGGGCGATCGCCACGATGTCGGTGAGGTAATACTCGCCCTTGGCGTTATCGTTGCCCACTTCGGCCAGCCAGTCGCGCATGTCGGTGCCGCGCGCGATGAGCCCGCCCGCGTTGCAGAAGCCGATGGCGCGCTCGGCCTCATCGGCGTCGGCATATTCGACGATGCGCGTCACGTATCCGCCCTCGGTGACGAGGCGGCCATATTTGCCCGGTTCCGGCGGTGTCATGCCCAGCAGCACCAGCCCGGCATCGCCGGCCTCCAGCCGTGCCTTGAGCGCGCGCATGGTGGCGGCGCTGACGAGCGGGTTATCAGCATAAAATACCGCCACCGGCCCTTCGCCGAAGCAGCTTTCGGCCATGCGGGTGGCGTGCGCGGTGCCCAGGCGCTCATGCTGCACCACCACCTCATGCGGGGCGGCGAGCTTGGCCAGGGCGGGCATGTCCGGCCCGATCACCACCACGATGCGCTCGAACACCTGCGCCGCCGCGGCGATGATATGCGCCAGCATCGGGCGCCCGGCGATTTTGTGCGCCGCCTTGGGTAGCGCCGATTTCATCCGCGTGCCCAGCCCCGCCGCGATGATGACCGCTGTACTTTGCATCCCAGGCTCCGTCAGGCTTGCTTGATGTCGATCAGGCTCTTCCTGATCTTCCGGCCGCGGTTGATCTTGTCCTCGATATACGAGGTGTCGCCCCAGCGCACCGCGCGCGCCATGCTTTGCGCGTCCTCGGAGAAGCGGGCGAACATCTCCAGCAGGGCATCCTTGTTGTTGATGAAGATGTCGCGCCACATCACCGGGTCGGAGGCGGCGATGCGGGTGAAATCGCGGAAGCCGCCCGCGGCGAATTGCAGCACCTCCTCGCGGGTCTCATCGGCCAGATCATCGGCGGTGCCGCAGATGGTGAAGGCGATGAGATGCGGCAGATGGGAGACGATCGCCACCACGCGGTCATGATGCGCGGCGGTCATCCGCACGGTGCGCGCCCCCAGGGCCTGCCAGAAGCCCTCGATCGTGGCGGTGGCGGCTTCGTCCGCGCCCTCGGGCGGGGTGAGCAGGCACCAGCGGCCCTTGAACAGATCGGCCATGCCGGATTCAGGCCCGGAGAATTCCAGCCCCGCCATCGGGTGGGCGGGCACGAAATGCACACCCTCCGGCACATGCGGGCCGACATCGCGGATCACCGATTGCTTGGTGGAGCCGACATCGGAGAGGATGCAGCCGGGCGCCAGATGTGGCCCGATGCCCTTGGCGATGGCCGCGAAGCTGCCGACCGGGGTGCACAGGATGACGCCATCGACGCCCTGCACGGCCTCGGCCGGGTCGGCGGTGTAGCTATTGCCCAGCTCCAGCTCACGCGCTTGGGCCAGATGTGTCGGGCTGGCGTCGCAGATCACCAGATGCGCCACCGCGCCGGGGGTCAGCTTCACCGCGCGGGCGATGGAGGAGCCGATATGGCCGATGCCGATCAGCGCCAGCCGGCGGAAGAGCGGTTCAGCCACGGCAGAATTCCGCCAGGGCGGTGGCCACGCGGTTGCACTCCTCATCGGTGCCGATGGTGATGCGCAGGCATTGCGGCAGGCCGTAGGATTTCACCCGGCGCACGATGATGCCGCCGCGGCGAAGATGCTCATCCGCCGCGATCGCGCGGTCCTCGCCGCCGAAATCGACGAGCAGGAAATTCGCTTCGGAGGGATGCACGGTGAGCCCGCTCTGGCGCAGCCGCTCGGCCAGGCGGCGCTTGGCCTGGGTGTTGTGGGCGCGCCCGCGCTCCAGCCAGCCCGGCTCGCGCAGCGCGGCGATGCCGGCGGCGGCGGCGAAATTATTCACCGGGAAGGGCGGGCGCACGCGGTTCAGCACATCGGCGATGGCGGGCGGCGCATAGGCCCAGCCGAGCCGCGCCCCGCCCATGCCGAAGATCTTGGAGAAGGTGCGGGTCATCACGCAATTATCGCCCGCCTCCACCAGCGCGGCGCCGGCATCGTAATCCGGGCGGTCGACATATTCGGAATAGGCGGCGTCGATCACCAGAAGCACGTGGCTGGGCAGGCCCTCGCGCAGGCGCAGCATCTCGCTCTGCGGCAGCAGCGTGCCGGTGGGGTTGTTGGGGTTGGCGAGGAACACCATCGTCGTCGCCGGAGTGACCAGTGCCAGCATCGCGTCGACATCGGTGGTGAGGTTGGCCTCCGGCGCCTTCTTCACCGTGCAGCCCACGATCTTGCCCGCGATTTCATACACCGAGAAGCCGTGCTCGCTCATGATCAGCTCGGTGCCCGGCCCGCCATAAGACTGGATGAGCAGGACCAGCAGCTCGTCCGACCCGTTGCCGCAGACGATGCGCGCCGGGTCCAGCCCGAATTTGGCGCCGATCTCGTGGCGCAGCGTGGCGGAGGAGCCGTCCGGGTAGCGGTGCATGGCCGCCGCGGCTTCGGCCATGGCCTTGATCGCGGAGGGGGGCGGGCCGAACGCGCCCTCGTTGGAGGAGAGCTTCAGCGGCGCCGTGACGCCCGGCAGCCTGGATTCGCCGCCGACATAGGGGGCGACTGAAAACACCTCCGGCCTTGGGGTAGGGGCGCTCATGCGTCCACCGGCACGGCGAAGCCGCCAATCGCCACCGGCGGCGCCTCCAGCCCGCCAATGGCGGCGAGGCGCGGATCGGCGTCTTCCACCAGCCCGGCCACCTCGACCAGTGCGTGCAGATGCGTATTGCCGGGCAGGCGGCGCACCCACAGCGCGCCTGGCTCGAACCCGGCATCCTTGACCAGCGCCATCATCCGCGCGCGCGAGGTGTCGGCGGTGAATTGCAGCGCCAGCAGCCCGCGGTCATCGCCGCTGGCATCGGGCGGCACGGTGGCGACGACATAGGCGTCACCCACGGGCAGACCCTCGCTCCGCTTGGTCCAGAACGGGATTTTGGCGATCACGTAAAGCCGTTGCGCGCCCGAGGCGGTGAGCAGCGGCCACCAGCCGCCATGCGCCTCGTCATCCTCGGCTAACGGCGGCAGCACGCCGAGCTGCGCGCCGCCCTCGCGGGTGAGGTCGGCCATGGTTTGCGCCGGGTTGGCGTGGCGGCGCACCGGGGTGAGCGGGCCGAAATGCTCGCGTGCCAGAGCGAGGCGCGTCTCGCCGCCCTCGCCATCACACACCGCCATGGTTTGCCCGCCCTCGATGATCAGCGCCGCGCCGAACATCTCGCGCCAGATGCGCACGATGGCCTGGCGCGGCAGGGCGCCGCCGTGGCGGGCCAGCAGGCGGCGCAGGATGCTCGCCTCGCGCCCGGGGCGGATCTTGGTGCCGCGCTTGCCGCCATCGGTGGCGACGGATTCCACCACTTTCGCCCGCTGCATCAGCAGGTCGTGGATCTGGTCGTCCAGCGCATCGAGCTGCGCGCGCAGCTCGGCGAGGCGGGTGTTCGGGGTGAGGGACTGTGTCATCGCCGAATGCTGTTAGCGAATTGTGCGGGAAGCGCCAAGCCAGCCGGGTGGAATCGGCGGCGAGGGTTGCGCGCCGGGGGCGGCCAGAGCATATGCGTGGGGTTAGCCATGGACCAGAATCCCGCCTTTCCGGAGACGCAGCACCAGAGCCTGACCTTCAGCCAGGGTCTGGCGCTGGATTGCGGCCAGCGCCTGGACAGCGTGACGGTGGCCTACCGCACCTATGGCACGCTGAACGCCACGCGCAGCAATGCGGTTTTCGTCTGCCATGCGCTCACGGGCGACCAATACGTGGCCGAGCACAACCCGGAGACCGGCAAGCCGGGCTGGTGGGATTATGTGGTCGGCCCCGGCAAGCCGGTGGATACCGGCAAATATTTCGTGATCTGCGCCAACGTGCTGGGCGGCTGCATGGGCACCACCGGCCCGCGCTCGCCGCACCCCGATGGTTCCGGCCAGCCCTGGGGCGTGGATTTCCCGCCGGTGACGATCCAGGACATGGTGCGCGCGCAGAAGCTACTGGTGGAGCAGCTTGGCATCTCCCGGCTATTCGCGGTCATTGGCGGCTCGATGGGCGGCATGCAGGTGCTGGCCTGGGCGGCGCTCTACCCGGAAGCCGTGTTCGCCGCCGTGCCGGTGGCCACCGCCTCTTACCATTCGGCGCAAAACATCGCCTTTCACGAGATCGGCCGCCAAGCCATCGCCGCCGATCCCTCCTTCCATGACGGGCATTACTGGCGCGCGGGCGTGCGGCCCGAGCGCGGGCTCGCCGTGGCGCGCATGACCGCGCATATCACCTATGTTTCCGAGGCCGCGCTGACCCGCAAATTCGGCCGCAAGCTGCAACATGCCGAGGGGCTCTCGGCGCTGGGCGATCAGTTCGCGGTGGAGAGCTATCTGCAATACCAGGGCAGCTCCTTCGTGCAGCGTTTCGACGCCAATTCCTACCTGACCATCACCCGCGCCATGGATCTGTTCGACCTCGCCGCCGAGCATGGCGGCGTGTTGGCCAACGCCTTCAAGGGCACGAAGACGCGCTTCCTGCTGGTGAGCTTCTCCTCCGACTGGCTGTTCCCCACGGCGCAGAGCCGGGCCATCGCCCGCGCGCTCAACCATGTCGCGGCCAATGTGTCGTTCGTCGAGGTGCAGTCCGACAAGGGGCATGACGCCTTTTTGCTTGACGAGCCGGATTTCCACACCACGCTGCGCGGCTTCCTCGCCGGCTGCGCCGAACATGCGGGGCTGGCATGATCGCGCCGCGCAAGATCCGCGTCGATCTCAAGCTGATCGCCGATCTGGTGGCGCCCGGCTCGCGCGTGCTCGATATCGGCTGCGCCGACGGCACGCTGATCGACCATCTCTACCGCGAAAAGAATTGCGACGCGCGCGGCATCGAGCTCGACATGCAGGAGGTGCAGCGTGCCGTGGCGCATGGCGTGCCGGTGATGCAGGGCGACGCGGATACCGAGCTTGTTACTTATCCTGACGGCGCGTTTGATTATGTGATCCTCTCGCGCACGCTGCAAGCGGTGGAGAAGCCGCGCGAGGTGCTGGCCCAGATGCTGCGCATCGGCACGCATGTCATCGTCAGCTTCCCAAATTTCGGGCATTGGTCGTTGCGCGTGCAACTGCTCGCCAAGGGGCGCATGCCGATGACGGCGGGCTGGAACCGCATGTGGTATGAGACGCCGAACATCCACCCCTGCACGATCGGCGATTTCTTCGCCCTGTGCGCGCAGGATGGCTATATCGTCGAAGATTGGCTGGCGGCGGATGAGCAGGGGCTGCGCACGCCTTGGCGCCGCTCGCGCCGGCTGGCCAATCTGTTTGGCGAGCAGGGGCTGTTTCTGCTCCGTAAGGCCTGAGTTCAGCGCCGCGCCGCGCCGACCAGCGCGGCGGTATAGGCGTCGCGCGGCGCGCTGATCAGCCGCGCCACCGGCCCGGTTTCCACGACCTGCCCCTCGCGCAGCACGGCGATGCGGTCGGCCATGTAGCTGACCACGGCGAAGTCATGGCTGATGAGGATGTAGGACAGCCCGAGCCGCCGCCCTAGAGCCTTGAGCAGGTTGAGCAGCATCGCCTGGGTCGAGACATCGAGCGCCGAGGTCGGCTCGTCCAGCACGATCAGCTCCGGCTGCGCCGCCAGGGCGCGCGCGATGGCCACGCGCTGCGCCTGCCCGCCCGAGAGCGTGGCGGGGAAGCGGCTCGCCATCTCCGCGCTCAGGCCGACATTGTTCAGCAACTCGGCCACCCGCGCGGCATTGGCGGCGCGCGCGGTCTGGCCTTGCAGCACCAGCGGCTCGGCGATGATCTCGCCCACGCGCATGCGCGGGTTCATCGATTCGCGCGGGTCCTGGAACACCACTTGCAAGCGCCGCCGCCAGCCGCGCAACGCCGCGCCGCGCAAGGCCGTTACATCCTGCCCGTTTAGCGTGACCTGCCCGGTATGCGGCTGCATCTGCAAAATGGCTCGCCCCAGCGTCGATTTGCCGGAGCCGCTGGCGCCGACAATGCCCAGGCATTCGCCGCGCCCGAGCTCCAGCGACACGCCTTGCAGCGCCGGGGCGGCATGGCCAGGGTAGCGCACGCCGAGCGCCCGCGCCTGGAGCAGCGGCAGGTAGCGGCGCTCCCCGGCGGGCAAATCCGGGGCGGGTTCGGCGGGGGGCGCGGCGCTCAGCGGGTAGAGGCAGGCGGCGTGCGTGCCGCCCGCTCGCAGCGGCGGCGGGTCCGTGGCGGTGCAATCGGGGCGGACATAGGCGCAGCGCGGGGCGAAGCGGCAGCCGGGCGGCCGCGCCTCGGGCTCGGGCAGCGCGCCGGGGATCGTGCGCAGCCGCGCCACCCCGAGCCGCGGCACGGCGCCGAGCAGCGCCTCGCTATAGGGGTGCCGGGGCTGGGCGAAGAAATCCCGCGCGCCGCCCCATTCGGCGCTGCGCCCGGCATAGAGCACATGGATGGAATCGGCATGGTCGCGCACCACCGAGAGGTCGTGCGTGACGAACAGCACCGCCATGTCGCGCTCGCGGCGCAGCCGCGTGATCAGCGCCATGATCTGCGCCGCCACCAGCGGGTCCAGCCCGGTGCTGGGTTCGTCGGCGATCAGCAATTGCGGCGCGCAGGCCAGCGCCATGGCGATCATCACGCGCTGGCGCATGCCGCCGGAGAATTGGTGCGGGTAGTCATCCAGCCGCGCGGCGGGGTTGGGGATGCCGACCTCGCCCAGCAGGTCCAGCGCCCTGGCCCGCGCCGCCCGGGCCGAGCCGCCCTCATGCACCCGCCACGCCTCGGCGATCTGCGCCGCCACGCTGCGCGAGGGGTTGAGCGCCGCCAGCGGGTTTTGGAACACCATGCCGATGCGCTTGCCGCGCACGCGGCGCATCTCGGCCTCGCTGGCCTGGGCCAGGTTTTGCCCGCCGAGCCGGATCTCGCCGCTGAGCGCCGCCCCCGGCGGCAGCAGCCGCATGATGGAGAGCGCCGCGATGGTCTTGCCCGAGCCGCTCTCGCCCACCAGCCCCAGCATCTCGCCCGGGGCGATGGCGAGGCTGAAATCCTCCAGCACCTTCACCAGCCCCGCGCCGCCGCGCGGCAGCGCCACGGAGAGATTGCGGATCTCCAGCACCGGGCTCATCGCGCCTCGCCCCAGCGCCGCAGCAGCCCCTGCCCGGTGAGCGAGGCTGCCAGCAGCGAGCCGAACACCAGCAGGCCGGGCGGCAGGATCAGCCACCACGGGTCGAGCGCGATGATGTTGAGCGCCGTTTCCAGCAGGCTGCCCCAGCTCACCTGCGGCGGCTGTACCCCGAGGCCAAGGAAGCTCAGCGCCGAGAGCGCGAAGATCGCGTCGCCGACCATGAAGGTGCCGTTGACCACCAGCACCGGGGCGATGACGCGCAGCAGATGCGCGCGCGCGAGGTAAAGCCGCCCGGCCCCCGCCTGCTCGGCGGCGAAGATGAAATCGCGCCCGCGCTGGGCGCGCGTCTCGTTGCGCACCAGCCGCGCCAAGCCGGGCCAGGAGATCAGGCCGAGCAGCAGGATCAGGCTGGTATTGTTGAGCGGCACCAGCGCGGCGAAAAACAGCAGCACGATCAGGCTCGGCAGGGCCAGCACCACATCGAGCAGGCGCATCAGGATTTTATCCGCCCAGGGCGGCGCCAGCCCGGCGAGCAGCCCGTAGGCCAGCCCGGCGGCAAAGGCCAGCGCCGCCGCGGGCAGCGCCACTACCAGCGTCGCCAGCCCGCCCGCCAGCACCAGCGCCAGATTGTCGCGCCCCAGCTCGTCGGTGCCGAGGGGGAAGGCGAGGCTCGGCGCCTGCAACGCCTGCGCGGGGTGGAGGGCGTATGGATCGGCCGGATAGAGAAACGGCGCCACCAGCCCGAGGGCCAGGATCAGCCCGCCCAGCGCCAGCCCGGCGGCGAGGCTCCCGCGCGGCCTATTCATAGCTCGCCCGCGGGTCGAGCAGCCCGTTTACCAGATCGGCCAGCAGATTGCCGATCACGGTGAGCAGGCCGATGATCAGCACGATCGCGATCAACACCGGATAATCCTGCGCCAGGGCCGAGCGCCACATCAGCCAGCCGAGGCCGGGATAGTTGAACACGGATTCGACGATGACGCCGCCGGTGAAGATGTAAGGGAAGGACAGGCCGAGCATGGTGACGAGCGGACGCAGCGCGTTGCGCAGCACATGCGCGAACAGGATGCGCAGGAAGCCCACGCCCTTGGCCCTGGCGGTGCGCACGTAATCCTTGCCCAGCTCCTCATGCACCGCCTCGCCGAAATAGCGCGAGAGCGGCGACACGGTGAGCAGGGTGACGGTGGTGACCGGCAGCACCAGATGCGCGGCGTAGGCGCCAAGGCCCGGATGCGCGCTGCGCAGATCGGTAATGCCGCTGGCCGGCAGCCAGCCGAGCTGCACCGCGAACCACAGCACCAGCATGGCGGCGACGAAAAAGGGCGGCGCGGCGTAAAACCCAAGCTGGAAGGCGCCGATGAGCCGTGCCGGCCAGCGTCCGAACCAAACCCCCTGCGCGAGGCCGAGCAGGATCGCGAGCGCGGTGCTGAGCGTGATGGCGGCGCTGTAGAACACCAGCGTGTTGCGCTCATAGCTCCACAGCAGCGCGCCGACCGGGCGGTTGAGCAGATAGGAATAGCCGAGCTGCCCATGCGCCAGATGCCACCACCAGATGCCGTATTGCTTCAGCAAGGGCTGGTCGAGCCCCAGCCGCGCGTTCACCTGCGCCACCGAGGCCAGCGTCGCCTTCTGCCCCAGGATCGAATAGGCCGGGCCGCCGGGGGTGAGATGCGCCATGAAGAACACCAGCGTGACCAGCACGAACACCGACAGGCTGGAGGAGGCGGCGCGGCGCAGGATCATGCTGATCATGGCGCCGCGGCCTCGGGGCAATAGAGCTTATCAGGGTAATAATTGTAGACGGGATCGACGAAATCCTCCACGCCGCGGATGCGCGCGCGGGCCAGGATGGTGGCGCTGCCCACGGGCATGAAGATCACCGGCTGCTGCGCGCTGGCATAGGTGGCGTAGTCATACAGCCCTTGCAGCCCCGGCTGGTCGGTACTCTGCGCGATCAGCCGGTCCATCTCGGGGTCGGAATAGCCGCCGGCATTGGCGAAGGCGCCGGTGCCGAACAGATCCTCGCCGGTGGGATAAGCGGAGATCGTCTCGCCCAGCCCGGCGGCCTCCCAATCACCATGCGGGTTGTTGAGCAGCGCCACGAGCTGGTTGAACTCGATCTCCCGCACTTTCATCTCGATGCCCACCCGGCGCAGATAATCCTGCACCATCACCGTCATCTGCGCCGAGCCCGCATTGCCCGCGAGGCTGAGATAGGTGAAGGAGAGGCGTTGCCCCTGGCGGCGCATGATCCCGTCCGGGCCGCGGCTGAAACCGGCTTGTTGCAGCAGGGATATGGCTTTTTGCGGATCGTAGCCGACCGGATACTGCCCCGCTTGCATCGCCGGGGGCAAATAGGTGGGTGGTTGCGGTGGTATCGGCGCGCGGATTTCCTGGCCATGCCCGTGGTCGATCAGCGCGATCATCTCGCGCTGGTTCATCGCGTCGGCCATCGCCTGGCGCACGCGCACATCGCGGAAAAAGGCGGCGCGCGGGTTACGCAGGTTCAGCTCGATTTCATCATAGCTCAGCCCCGGCGGCAGGCTGATCAGCCGGATGCCGGGCAGATGCTGCACCGCGTTCCACAGCCCCATCGGGGCGTTGGCCATGTCCAGCTCGCCCGATTCCACCTGTTGCAGCGCCGCGCCGTCGCCCTCCACGAATTTCCACACCAGTCGCGAGAGATGCAGAGGCGGGCCCTCCCAGCGCGGGTTTGGTGTCATCACCAGATCCTGCCCGATATCCAGGCGCTGCGGACGCAGCGGGCCATCCACCACCTGGAAGAAGCCGGGCTCGCTCTGGCTCTGGAAGATCTGGTCCAGCGTGAAGCGGCTCCAGGCATGGCGTGGCAGCGGCAGCAGCAGGCTGAGGCCGTTATAGATATACCATTGCGGGTTCACCGGGCGTTTCAGCGTCACGCGGAATTCCTCGGGGCCGAGCACGGTGAGTGATTGCACGATATCCGGCATGCCTCCCGCGCCATACCCGGCATAGCTGGGGCCGAGCGCCTTGATCAGGTTGAACGTGTAGGCAACGTCATCGGCGGTGACCGGCACGCCATCCGACCAATGCCAGGGGCGGAGCTTCACATCGTAGACCTCGCCGTTCGCGGAGGGCGTGATGGAGGTAGCGAGGCTGCGCGGCCAGTCGATTTGCAGGGTGCGGCCGTTGATCCAGATCAGCCCCTCGAACATCATGCCCGCGGCGGCGGTGTTGTAGAGCGAATTGGCGAGCAGCGGGTTGAAGGAGGTGATGTCCGCCCCGGCGGAGATGCCGATGCCGGTGGGGATGACAACGCTGCCGCAATCCTGCGCGGCGGCGGGGTGGGGGGCGGGCGCCAGGACGCAGGCGAGCGCCAGGGCGGCGAGCCGGGCAGGCGCGGTCCTGCGCCGGGGGCTCACACCAGCGCCGTGCCGGGGGCGCGCCAGCGCAGCGAGCCGATTTTGTGGCAGACGGGGCAAACGGGCGCCCAATCGGGCTGCGCGTGATGGCAGGAGTCGCAGAGCCAGGCGAAGCGCGAGGGCTGCGCCGGTTTACCCGCCAACTGGTCGAGGATCGCCTGGGCGCGGCCATCATCGCCCCCGGCCTCCAGTGCCGCCTGGGCGTGGCGCGCGGCCTCGCCGGGCAGCTTGGCGGCGAGATCGGCCTGCGCCAGCAGTAATTCAGACTCCACATGGCCGGGATTGGCCGCGGCCAGTTCCGGCGCCTCTCTCGCGCGTTCCAGCGGCGTGGCGTCGGCGGGTGTCCACGCCTCGGCCAGCAGCGGGTGGGGCGCGGCTTCCCATCCGGCGCGCAGGGCCTTCTTCGCCGCGCGCTCTTTGCCCAAAGCCCGGAGCGCATTGGCCAGCGCCGCCACGGCCGGGGCGAAGAGCGGATCGGCCTTCACCGCCCGCTTGGCGAAGGCGAGCGCCTGTGCTGGGGTGGTGGCCTGCCGCGCGGCGGCCGTGGCCAGCGCCGCGATCTCATGCTTGTCCTGCGTCAGCCCCAGGGCGGCGGCGTAATCTCCGGTGCGCAGGGCCAGGTCCAGACGCTGCGCGCGGGTCCAGGCGGCGCCGGGATAGGCGGTCTCCGCCGCCTCGGCATGCTGGCGCGCGGCGTCATGCTCGCCCGCTTCCAGGCTGGCGCGCAGCAGGCCGCGATGGCCAAGGAATTTCAGCTCCTTGTGCTGAGTGAGCTTGGCGAAGGCGCTCTTCGCCTGCGTGGCGTCGCCAGCCAGACGCGCGGCTTCGGCGCTGAGCAGCAGGGCCAGCGGGGTTTCGCCGGCGAGTTTCAGCGCCTTGGCGGCCTCGGCCTTGGCGGCGCGGGCATCCTGAGCGGCCAGGGCGGCCAGCCCGCGCAGGGTCGCCGCTTCGCCCGCCGCCGCCCGCTTCGCCGCCCGCCAGGCGCCGAATTGCCCCGGTGCGCGGCGGATTCCGCCCAGCACCCGCAACAGCACGGTGAGCAGCAGCGCGATGAGCAGCAGCAGCAGCAGCGCCGCCGGGGTGGAGGTGGTGACGACATATGGCCCGGCATGGGCCGTGACGCTGCCGGGCAGCCCACCCACCCACCAGGCGAGGGCCAGCAGGACCGCCGCCAGCAGCATGAATTTCACCGCGCGCAGCATCGGCCTACGCGCCTTGTGCCATGCTGGTGAGGGCCGCCCGGGCCTCCAGCAGCGCCTTGGCCTGGGCAAGCCAGGGCGCCATCGCCGCCTGCGCGGGCGGGCTGAGCGCCTGCAGCGCCGCCACCGCCCCGGCGAGATCGCCCGCGTCCAGCGTGGCCTTCGCCTGGTTCAGCACCGCCTGCGCGGGCGGGCCGAACAGCACGGTGTTGCCGTTGCTGATGGTGATGATGCCCTCCAGCCGTAGCTTCACCTTCGCCCAGAACCCGGCCTCGCCATTGGTGGAAAGGCTGGCTGCCGCGGCCGCCGTTGCCGCCGCGGGGAAGCTCTGGCGCAGCGCCGCCTCGGTCGGTGGCGCGGTGCTGGCGAATTGCGCCAGAGCGTCCGGCGCGTTGGGAATAACGCCGAGCGGCTGCCCGGCATCCAGCGCCAGGCGCGCCGCCGCGAGGTCGTTCAGCAGCGCCATGCGGGTGGTCAGCTTGCCGAGATCAGCCGTGTTGGCCTGCACCTGGCTAAGCTGGCCGTGATCGGCGGCTTGCTGCGCCTGCATCGCGTTCACCTGCGCGGCCAGTGCGGCGAATTTCTGCGTCAGATCGGCTTGCACGGTCACGCTGTCCGGCGCCGGGGCGGCGCGGGCGGCGGCAGCGCGCAGATCGTCGAGCTGCGCGCGCAGCACGGCGAGTTCGGTGGCGTCGGCCTGATGGGCGCGTTGGTTGGCCCAGAGATACCCCTCGCCCCCGGCCAGCACCAGAAAGCCAAGGATGAACGCCACCGGCCACGCTGAACGCCGGGGGCGCGGCGCGGGGGATACCGGCGGCGCGGCGGCGCTGGCCGGGGTGGGCGGCGCAGCCGGGGCGGCCTCGGGAATGGGCGTTTCGTTCGGGGTTTCGGTGTCACTCATGCCAGCAATGCCATCAAATCCGCTTCCGTTGGCGCTACTGCCGCACGGATTTGCGCCCAGGGCAAGTCTTGTAACGCCTCCGCGACCGTTTTGCTGAGCGCATAGGCCGTGATCGCCGCCGTGCCGGGCGGGTTCAGCCTGGCGAAGGCGCGGGCGGTTTCGGCGGAATAAAACAGCGCGCCGACGATGTCGCCGCCCGCCAGCGCCGCCGCCACGGTCTCCGGCAGGCGGCGAGTGGGCGTGACCGTGTAGACCTTGCGGCGCAGCACCTTGATGCCGGCTTCGCGCAGCCTTGCCGCCAGGGCCAAGCCGTGCCGCTCGCCCACCGCGAGCAGATGCAGCCCCGGCACATGCCGCGCCGCGATCAGCCGGAACAGATCATCCGCATTGCCGCGCGCGCTCTCGACGCGGGTGAACCCGGCCTCGCGCAGCTTGGCGGCGGTGGCGTCGCCCACGCAAAAGGCGGGAACGTGATGTAGCGCCGCGGGCAAGGCGGGCACGGCTTGGCCGCTGGTGATGACCAGCGCCGCCGGTTTTTCCGGCAGGCGCGGGGCGGTGGTGCGGATCGTCAGGCAGGGCAGCACCACCGGCTCGTGCCCCATGGCCGCCAGACGCGCCGCCGTGGCGCTCGCCCCCGGCTCCGGCCTGGTGACCAGCAGCTTCACGGCAGGAAGATATCCGGCGGGCTGTCGGCCTTCAGCGACTCGCCCAGCTCGCGGCCCAGGCGCTCGGCGTCATCCGCCGCGCCGGTCAGGCTGCGCTTGAGCAGGAAGGAGCCATCGGCCCGCGCCACCAGCCCGGTGAGGTGCAGCGCGCCATTTTCCAGCAGCCGGGCATAGCCGCCGATCGGGGTGCGGCAGGAGCCGTCCAGCGTGGCCAGCAGGGCGCGCTCGGCGCGGGAGACGGCCTTGGCCTCCTGGTCCTCGATCGCGGCCAGCAGCTCCCAGAGATCTTCATCGGCGGTGCGCACGGTGATGCCGACAATGCCCTGGCACGCGGCGGGCACCATCTGCTCGGGGCTCAGCACGACGCTGGATTGCGGGACCAGCCCCAGCCGCTTCAGCCCGGCCTGGGCGAGCAGCGTGCCGTCCAGCTCCGCCGCCTCGATGCGTGCCAGCCGCGTGCCGACATTGCCGCGCAGCAGCGTGAAATTGAGGTCGGGCCGGGCATATTTCATCTGCGCCTGGCGGCGCACCGAGGCCGAGCCCACCGTGGCGCCATGCGGCAGCGCGCCATAAGGGTCAGCCGGATCGGCGGGGGTGCGTCCCGGCGGCAGGATCAGCACGTCGCGCGCATCCTCGCGCTTCAGCGTGCAGGCCAGGGCGATGCCCTCGGGCAGGGTGGTTTCCAGATCCTTGAGGCTGTGCACCGCGAAATCGATCCGCCCGGCGGCCAGGGAGTCGTGGATCTCCTTGGCGAACAACCCCTTGCCGCCGATCTCGGCGAGCGGGCGGTTTTGCACCGCGTCGCCGGTGGTGGTGATGATGTGCTCCTCGAACATCTCCGTGCGGCCCATGGCGGGGCAGACGGCGCGGATCAGGCCCAGGAAGGTCTCGGTCTGCTGGCGGGCCAGCGGCGAACCGCGCGTGCCCACCTTCAGCGGCAGGTTACGGCGATGCGGCTTCACATTGGGTGTTACGGTTTTCACGTGGCTGGTCTAGAGCGTGCGGCATGGAAAGAAAAGGTGAGCCGCACCCCCCCGGCGGGCCGGTGCTGGGCATAGAGAGTTCGTGCGACGAAACCGCCGCCGCGATTCTGGCGCCGGATGGACGGATTCTCGCCGAGCGCGTGCTGAGCCAGATCGCCGATCATGCGGCTTTTGGCGGGGTGGTGCCCGAAATCGCGGCGCGCGCGCATCTGGCGGCGCTGGATGCCATGGTGAAAGACGCACTGGGCGAAGCCGGGCTGGGGTTCGCTGATCTCGCCGCCATCGCGGGCACGGCCGGGCCAGGGCTGATCGGCGGGCTGCTGGTCGGCACGGGGTACGCCAAGGGCGCGGCGATCGCGGCGGGTAAGCCGTATCTGGCCCTCAACCACCTGGAAGCGCACGCGCTCACCGCCCGTCTGCCGGGGCTGGCGCCGGTGCAGCCGGGATTTCCTTATCTGCTGCTGCTGCTCTCGGGCGGGCACAGCCAATGCGTGGCGGTGGAGGGCGTGGGGCGCTACCGGCTGCTCGGCTCCACGCTGGATGACGCGGTGGGCGAGGCCTTCGACAAATCCGCCAAGCTGCTCGGCCTGCCTTACCCCGGCGGCCCGGCGCTGGAGGCGCTGGCGCGCGAGGGCGATGCCGCCGCCGTGGCGTTGCCCCGCCCGCTGCTGCATCGCGAGGGCTGTGATTTCTCCTTCTCCGGGCTGAAAACCGCTGTGGTGCAGCTGGTTGCCGCCGAGCCGCCCGGCCCGCTGGCGCGCGCCCGCGCCGCCGATATCGCCGCCAGCTTCCAGGCGGCGGTGACGGATATTCTCGGTGACCGTCTGGTCCATGCCCTGGCGCTTTGCCCGGACGCCTCGGCGGTCATCATCGCTGGGGGCGTGGCGGCCAATAGCGCGATCCGCGCCCGGCTGGCCGAAGTGGCGGCCAAGGCCAGCAAGCCGCTGATCGCCCCGCCGCTGCGCCTGTGCACCGATAACGCCGTGATGGTCGCCTGGGCGGCGCAGGAGCGGCTGCGCGCCGGGCAGGTGAGCGGGCTCGATGCCCCCTGCAAGCCCCGTTGGCCGCTGGACCAGCTCACTCCATGAATTACCGCCATATCTACCATGCCGGTAATTTCGCCGATGTGATGAAGCACGCCCTGCTGCTGCCGCTGATCCGCGCCATGCAGCGCAAGGACAAGCCCTTTCTGCTGCTCGACACCCATGCCGGGATCGGGCGTTATGACGTGCGCTCGGTGGAGGCGGAAAAAACCGGCGAGTGGCGCGACGGCATTGGCCGCCTGCTCGACGCCCCGCCGCCCGCCTTGGCTGATTACGTGCGGTTGGTGCAGCGTCTCGGCT
This sequence comes from Acidocella sp. KAb 2-4, assembly GCF_020567705.1. Taxonomy (GTDB): domain Bacteria; phylum Pseudomonadota; class Alphaproteobacteria; order Acetobacterales; family Acetobacteraceae; genus Acidocella. The sequence goes on from NZ_JAJDJU010000019.1 coordinate 44,950, forward strand.
TGTATCCCGGCTCCCCGGCGCTGGCGGCGGCGCTGCTGCGGCCGCAGGACCGGCTGATCGCCTGCGAGCTGCACCCCGAGGACGCCGCCACACTGCGCCGGACCATGCGCGGGGCGGAAAACGTGGCGGTGCATGAGCGCGACGGTTACGAGGCCATCGGCGCCTTTTTGCCGCCGCCGGAGAAGCGTGCCCTGGTGCTGATCGACCCGCCCTTCGAGCGCACGGACGAATTCGCCGCAGTGGAGACGGCGCTGCTGGCGGGCTGGAGGAAGTTCAAATCCGGGGTGTTCGTGGTGTGGTACCCGATCAAGCACCGCGCCCCGGTGCGCGCGTTTTTCGAGAGTCTGAAATTAACGCCGCTGCGGGATGTGGTCGCTGTGGAATTCCTGCGCCGCCCGGATACCGACCCCGGACGGCTCAATGGCTGCGGCCTGCTGGTCGTGAATCCGCCTTACGGGTTTGAGGCCGAGGCGGCGCCGGTGCTGGCCGCGTGCGAAACCGCGCTGGGCGAGCCGGGCTGTTCCAGCCTGATCGAAAGGGTGATCCATGAGTGAGTCGATTGCCGTGATCGGCGCCGGGGCCTGGGGCACGGCGCTGGCGGTGTTGCTGGCGCGGGCGGGGAAGGATGTGACGCTGTGGGCGCGTGATGCCGCCAAGCTGGCCGAGATGGCGGCGGCGCGGGAGAATCCACGCCTGAAAGGGGCGGTGCTGCCGCCGGCGCTGCGCCTGACGCATGAGATGCCGGAGGCGGATATTTTGCTGCTGGCGGTGCCGATGCAGCATCTGCGCGGGACCCTGCCCGCTTTGCCGCAAAACGGCGCGCCGCTGGTGCTGTGCTGCAAGGGGCTGGAAACCGGCACGCTGAAACTGCCGCCCGAGCTGGTGACGGGCCGCCCGGCCGCCATGCTGAGCGGGCCGAACTTCGCGCATGAGGTCGCCGCCGGGCTGCCGGCCGCCACGGTGCTGGCCGCGCCCGATGCCGCGCTGCGCGCCCGGCTGATGGCGGCCCTGCGCACCGATACGCTGCGCCTGTACGGCAGCGCCGACATCATCGGCGCGGCGCTGGGCGGGGCGGCGAAAAACGTGATCGCCATCGCGGCGGGCGTGGTGATCGGCGCCGGGCTGGGCGAAAATGCGCGCGCGGCGCTCATCACCCGTGGCCTGGCCGAGATTTCGCGCCTCGCGGTGGCGGTGGGCGGCAAGGCGGAGACGATGTCGGGCCTGTCCGGCATGGGCGATCTGCTGCTCACCTGCACCGGCCCCAGCAGCCGGAATTTCTCGCTCGGGCTGGCGCTGGGCGAGGGGCGGAGCCTGGCCGAAATCCTCGGCGGGCGCAGCGGCGTGACCGAGGGCGTGACCACCGCCCCCGCCCTGCTCGCCCGCGCCGCGCAAGCCAGGGTGGAAATGCCGATCACCGCCGCCGTCACCAGCTTGCTGGCTGGGGAGATGACCGTGCCGCAGACCATGGCGGCGCTGATGAGCCGCGCGCTCAAGGATGAATAGCCAGCGTCTCGCGCTGTTCATCCTGGCGGCGGCAGTGCTGCTGCTCGGCCTCGCTTGGCTGCGCCCGCCAGAATATGACGAAGCCTATTCCCTCTTCCTCGCCGCCGGGCATGCCCGCCCCGCCTGGCCGCAGGGCGTGTTTTCGCCTGCCGCCGTACGTGGCCTGTATGCGGGTGGCGCGGGGTTTGGGCGGATCGCGCATGATCTACGCGTGGGGGATGTGCATCCGCCGCTGTATTTCTGGGCGCTGGAGGTTTGGCGGCGGATCTGGGGGCCGTCCTGGTTCGCGGCGCGGGTGCTGTCGGTGCTGTTCACGCTGGGCGGGCTGGCGGCGCTGGCGCGCTTGGCGGCCGCGGCGGTGGTGCCGGTGCTGCCCGCTCTGGCACTCACCCTGTTCTCCTACGGGTTTGCCTATACCGGCATCGTCGCGCGCGGTTTCGCCCTGGCGCAGCTTTGCGACATTGGCGGCGTGCTGCTGTGTTTCCGCGCGGCGCAAGCGCGGCGTTGGGGCTTGGCGCTGGCGGGCGGGGCGGTGTTTGGCGCGGCGAGTTTCAGCAATTATCTGGCGGTGTTCACCGCGGGCGGGGCGCTGCTCTGGCTGGCCGCCACGCGCTGGCGGCTGGTGCCGGTGGCGCTGGCCGGAATGGCGCCGTTTCTGGCGCTGGATTTCTGGTTCTTCCTGGCGCAGCGGCATTCGCGGGTGGGGCAGTTCGTGCCGTTCAACATGCGCCACGCATTGGCGGTGCTGGCGCGCGATGCCGGGGCGGCGGTGTTTGGCGGATTGCCGGTTTATGCCGGGGCGTTTGCCGTGCCCGTGATGCTGGGCTTGCTCGGGTTGCTGCTGGCCGGGCTGGGCTATGTGGCGCGGCGCCGGCACGCGCAAGCGGGGTTGTTCGCGCTGCTGGCCCTGGCCACCCCGGCCGGGCTGCTGCTGCTCGGGCTGGTCTTCCACAACACGCCGATCGAGATCCGCTACCTCGCCTTCGCCACGCCCTGGCTGGCGTTGCTGCTGGCCCCCGCCCTGCCGCGCCTGCTATTGGCGGCGATGCTGGCGGTGCAGGCGGCGGCCATCGCGGGGCTGGCCTTCGCGCCCGCCACCGCGCAGCCGCAGGGTTTGGCGGCGCGCGCGGCGGCGGCGTATCCGGGCGCGCTGGTGCTGGTGCCGTTTGGCAATGATGGGGTGGGCGTGCCGGGCCCGTTCATCGCCGCCGCACCGGATGACATGCGGATCATGCTCATCCATCCGGGGCAGGCTGTGGATCTGCGGGGCGAGCGGCGCATCGTGCTGGCGGCAATCGGCGCGGATGATTCCAGCCGCAGCGCTAGCGCGCAGATGCTGGCGATGCTACAGGCCGATGCCTGCCTGCGGGAGACGGCGCGGACGAGCCTCATCGCGGTCTTTGACCGCAGCTGCGCGGATCAGCAATAGCAGCGCCGCGAACAGCTCGGCGCCGTTCAGCCAGACCGAGACATTGTGCCAGAACGCGAACCCGGCGGCGTTGTTGGCGGCTTTCAGCGCGTCCATATGCGGCAGCAGCCAGAGCAGCGACCATAGGGTGACGGCGATCACCGCCCCCGGCCCCGCTGCGGCGGCTTTGCGTTGCAGCAGCAACCCGAGTCCCGCCAGCGCCGCGCTGGCCAGCACGAAGCCGTAATACCAGGGGAAGGCGGCGCGGATGAACGCGCCCGCCACCGGCAGCGGCAGATGCGTGAACACCAGCGGCGCCATCACCGCGCCGAAGAACAGCATCCCGCCGGTCAGGATTCCGAGCCCGACAATGGCCAGGATGCCGCCCCAGCTGCGCATCAGTAGCGGTAGAGATCGTGCTTGAACGGCCCCTGCACCTCCAGGCCCAGATAATCGGCCTGCTTCTGGGTGAGCGCGGTCAGCTTGGCGCCGACCTTGGCCAGATGCAGCGCCGCGACCTTTTCGTCGAGATGGCGCGGCAGCACGTACACCTTGTTTTCATACTTGCCGGCGGGCGCGGTCCACAGCTCGATCTGCGCCAGCACCTGGTTGGTGAAGCTGGCGGACATCACGAAGCTCGGGTGCCCGGTGGCGTTGCCGAGATTCACCAGGCGGCCTTCAGAGAGCACGATCAGGCGCTTGCCATCGGGGAACACCACCTCGTCCACCTGCGGCTTGATGTTCACCCACTGGTAGTTGCGCAGCGCCTCGATCTGAATCTCGCTGTCGAAATGCCCGATATTGCAGACGATCGCGCGGTGCTTCATCGCCCGCATGTGGTCGGCGGTGATGACATCGACATTGCCGGTGGCGGTGACGAAGATATCGCCGCGCGGCGCCGCGTCGTCCATGGTCACCACCTCATAGCCTTCCATGGCGGCCTGCAGGGCGCAGATCGGGTCGATCTCGGTCACCATCACGCGGCAGCCCGCGTTACGCAGGCTGGCGGCGGAGCCCTTGCCGACATCGCCGAAGCCGCACACCACGGCGATCTTGCCGGCCATCATCACGTCGGTGCCGCGGCGGATGCCGTCCACCAGGCTCTCACGGCAGCCATAGAGATTGTCGAATTTCGACTTCGTCACAGAGTCATTCACGTTGATCGCCGGGACCTTCAGCTCGCCGGTGCGCGCCATGTCCCACAGCCGGTGCACGCCGGTGGTGGTCTCTTCCGAGATGCCGCGCACATGGGCCAGCAGCTCCGGGTATTTGTCGTGCATCAGCTTGGTGGCGTCGCCGCCATCGTCGAGGATCATGTTGGGCGTCCAGCCATCCGGGCCGGTCACGGTCTGGTTGATGCACCACCAGAACTCGTCCTCGCTCATGCCTTTCCAGGCGAACACCGGGATGCCCGCGGCGGCGATGGCGGCGGCGGCGTGGTCCTGGGTGGAGAAGATGTTGCACGACGACCAGCGCACCGAGGCGCCGAGCGCGGTGAGCGTCTCGATCAGCACGGCGGTCTGGATGGTCATGTGCAGGCAGCCGACGATGCGCGCCCCGGAGAGCGGCTTGGAGGTGCCGAACTCCTCGCGCAGCGCCATCAGGCCGGGCATCTCGTCCTGGGCCATCTCGATCTCCTTGCGGCCCCATTCGGCCAGCGAGATGTCCTTGACCTTGTAATCCAGCTGCGTGGCATCCGGCATAGCGCAATCCTCTCACAACAAATTCTGTTGGCGTTCCTTATTCCGTCGCGGGCGGGCGGACAACCTGGGGCGGTCAGGGTTTTGGCAGCGCGGCGAAATAGGCGGCCACGGCCTCGGCCTCGGCCGGGCTGAGCGCGTGGGCGATGGAGCGCATCAGCGCGTTGCCGCCCTTGCCCTGGGCCATCGCCGCCAGCTCGGCCTCGATCTCGCCCTCGGGCCGGCCAGCCAAAGCGGGAGCGCCGGTGGCGGGTTTGCCGGCGCCGTTCACCCCGTGGCAGGCGGCGCAGGGCAGGGCGCCGTTGCTGTTGCCGTGCAGCACGATGTCCTGCCCCGAGGGCGCGGCGCGGGCGGCCCAGGGCAGCAGGCAGAGCAGAACGGCCAGACGCCTCACGGCGCGCCCGAGGGGCCGTAGACCGGTGCGGTGAGGTCCAGGCTGGTGCCGTCCTGGAAGTCGAGCGTGATTGGCACCTCGGCGCCGACGCGCATTTTTGGCTGCATGCACATCAGATGGTAGCCGCCCTCGGCCAGGGCAATGCTGCCATGCGCCGGGACGGTGAGGCTGGAGACCGCCATCATCATCGAGGTGCCGCCGCTATTCACGCTCTCGTGCAGCATCAACATGCCGCAGGCGGGCGAATGCGCGCCGGTCAGCACGGCCTGGGTGTCGCCGTTATTGGTCAGCGTGAGGTAGGCCCCCGCCGGAATGTTGGGCAGCAGGTAGCGCACCCAGGGGTGCTGCACGCTCACCCCGGCGGGCGGCCCGGCCCAGGCCAGCGCCGGCAACAACCCGAGGGCTAACCATGTCTTGCGCATCCACATCCTCCGCTGGATTGGTTCTACGCCGGTTTAGGCCAAAAAATCCGGTGTCGGGAGGTGCTTTGTGGCCGGGGTGGAGATTGCCTTCGACCCGCCAGGAGCGCAAAACACCGGGCCATGGAATATCCCCGTTATGCCGATGCCACCCGCGCCACCCGCCGGATGTTTATCCGCGATTTGGTGCTCGATGCCAGCATTGGCGTGCACCCGCATGAGCATGAGCGCTGCCAGCGCATCCGCATCAACCTCGACCTTGGCGTGGCGGATGACGGCGCGCAGCGGCTCTCCCGCACGGCGGTCGGCGCCGATGATCTGGCGCGGGTCGTGGATTACGAATCCATCGTGAATAATGTCCGCGCCGCCGTCACCTCGGGCCATGTGCAACTGGTGGAGACCTTGGCAGAGCGCCTAGCCGAGATCTGCCTGGCTGATCGCCGGGTCCGGCTGGTGCGGGTTTGTGTGGAAAAGCTCGACGTGTTCGCCGACGCGGTCGCCGCGGGCGTGGAAATCGAGCGCCGCAACGATTAGTTTTCCACCGCCCGAATTGGTGTGGATTCAACGTGTTTTGGGGTTGATTTCAGGCCTTTGGCTGCGCGGTTGTTTCTGAAAAAATGTATTGATATCAGCGTGTTAACTCTGGGTAATAAGCCAAACGGACGAAATGCGGCTTTTGCTGGCCGAATCCGGGTTGTCCCGGCTTTTGGCGCAGTGTCCACACACTTATCCACAGGGTTATCACGATGAGTGTGGATAAGCCGTCGGCGGTCGGAGTCACCGTGATTGAGACGGCGTTGCGCACGATGCCCGGCAACCCTGGCGTGTATCGGATGCTGGGCGCCAAGGGCGAGGCGCTCTATGTCGGCAAGGCGCGCAATCTGAAAAAGCGGGTGGTGGCTTATACCCAGCTTGCTCGCCTGCCCGAGCGCCTGCGCCGGATGGTGTCGGAAACGGTGTCGATGGAGATCGTGACCACCCACACCGAAGCCGAGGCGCTGCTGCTGGAAGCAAACCTGATCAAGAGGTTACAGCCGCATTACAATATCTTATTGCGCGATGATAAATCCTATCCCTGGCTGATGCTGACCGAGGATCACCCCTACCCGCAACTGGCCAAGCATCGTGGCGCGCAGACGCGCAAGGGCAGCTATTGGGGGCCGTTTGCCTCGGCCTGGTCGGTCAATCAAACCGTGCAGGCCTTGCAGCGCGTGTTCCTGCTGCGCACCTGCGAGGACACGGTATTCGCCAACCGCACCCGGCCCTGCCTGTTATTTCAGATCAAACGCTGCAGCGCACCATGCGTCGGGCGGATCTCGGAAGCGGATTACGAAACGCTGGTGGAGCAGGCGAAGGCGTTCCTGTCGGGAAAAACCAGTGCGATCCAGAAGGATCTCGCGGCCGCCATGCAGGAGGCGGCAGAGCATCTGGAGTTCGAGCGCGCGGCGGCAATCCGCGACCGCATCCGCGGGCTCACGCAGGTGCAGAGCACCGATGTGATCAACCCGGCCAGCCTGGGCGATGCCGATGTCATCGCCCTGCACCAGGCCGCGGGGCAGAGCTGCGTGCAGGTGTTTTTCATCCGTGGCGGGCGCAATAACGGCAATCGCAGCTTCTTCCCCGCCAACACCAAGGGGGACGAGCCGGGAGCGGTGCTGGCGGCGTTCATCTCGCAATTCTACGACAACAAGCCGCCGCCGCCGCAGGTCCTGCTCAACCACGTGCCGGAGGAGGAGGAGCTGCTGGCGGAAGCGTTGTCGCTGAAGGCGGGGCGGAAAGTGGCGGTGCTGGTGCCGCAGCGGGGCGAAAAGCATGATGTGGTGATGCACGCCGCGACCAATGCGCGCGAAGCGTTGGAGCGTAAGCTGGCCGAGAGCGCCGGGCAGGGCAAGCTGCTGGCCGCCGTGGCGGAGCTGTTCGGCCTGCCGGAGACGCCGCAGCGGATCGAGACCTATGACAACTCGCATATCATGGGCACCAACGCGTATGGCGTGATGGTGGTGGCTGGGCCGGAGGGGTTCAACAAATCCGCCTATCGCAAATTCGGCATCAAGAGCGCCATCACGCCGGGCGATGATTTCGGCATGATGCGCGAGGTGCTGGAGCGCCGGTTCGGCCGCGCCTTGGCCGAGGACCCGGACCGGGCGTCGGAAAACTGGCCGGACCTCGTGCTGATCGATGGCGGCGCCGGGCAGCTTTCGGCGGCCAAGGCGATCATGGCCGAGCTGGGGCTGGAGGATATTCCGCTGGTCGGCATCGCCAAGGGGCCGGACCGCGATGCCGGGCGGGAATGGTTTTATATGGAGGGGCGCGACCCCTTCCAGCTGCCGCCGCGTGACCCGGTGCTTTACTTCCTGCAACGCCTGCGGGACGAGGCGCACCGCTTCGCCATCACCACCCACCGCAATGCGCGCAGCAAAAAGATCACCACCTCGGAGCTGGACGAGATCCCCGGCATTGGCGCGGCGCGCAAGAAGGCGCTGCTGTTGCATTTCGGCTCGGCGCGAGAGGTGCGCGGCGCGGGGCTGAGGGATTTGGAGGCGGTGGATGGCATCAACCGCGCCACCGCGCGGGCGGTGTACGCGTTTTTCCATCCCGGCGTGCGGCTGGACGAGGCATGAATTTGCCGTAATGCCGCCACGGTCGGGCGGCTAAAAGGGACGCGTCAGGCAGGGAGGTAGGCGCGATGAGCCAGGAGATTTGGGCCAGTCTGGAGACCGAGGCGCGGGCGGCGCCGTCCATCAAGGATCTCTTCGCCGCCGACGCTGCTCGCTTTGCCAAATTCTCGGCGCGGTTTGGCGAGATGCTGCTGGATTTCTCCAAGACCAGCCTGACGGAGGCGTCGCTGGCA
>NZ_JAJDJU010000002.1 GCF_020567705.1 Acidocella sp. KAb 2-4
ATGAGTCATTGCGTGTTAAGCTGAGGCCAGTTTGGTGTCTCGTGCGGGAATGGAAGTATATCCTCGGCAATCACGACACCGACAAACGTATGTTTTACGAATATCTGGTCGGCGATTATCCGGAAGGGAATTTGCACGGTCATGTTGCAATGGTCGACGGCAGGTTGATTTCGGGCCTTGGCGGGGTCTTCAAGGCAAAAATCTGGGTGTCCCGGCGTGAAGGTGAAGCGAACGTGGCCAGATATGATTCGGCGGCAGATATGATCCGCCGAGCCGCCCGCGCCGATCGGTGGCAGGCCATGGGCGATGAAATTCCAGGGCTGCTGCTGTCACATCGAGACACGATCTTTCCCGCGGATGTTGCTTGGCTCAAAAACGCGACATGCGATACCCTTGTAACTCATGAAGCGCCCGCCAGTCCCCCATATGGATTTGAGGAGCTCGATGCTTTGGCGCGGGATATGCGTGCGCGACTGTTTGTCCAGGGCCACCAGCACGTCGATTATACTGGCCGGTCGAAATATGGAACGGTTGTGCGAGGTGTGGCGGATTCGACGGTATGGCTGCTCGACGATGGTATCTTGGATGGTGCGTAGCCCGACAATTTGGCTGAAAATGAAGGGGGCATCGTGAACCAAGCGCTTCTCGCTAAATGGCCCTGATTTCATGATCTCTTGCCCATGCGCATAGTTTTTTATGGTGAGGCGACCGCGTCTCTTGCGTTGTATCTGGACGGTCTGGCGCCGGACCTTGCGGCCCAGTGCACACTCATGCCGCCGCGACGGATGGCAGCGGATTTCCCGCTCCTGGCCCGGGCCGGAATGGTCGTCTTTGTGCGCGGCTTCGAACAGGTCTGGCGCAGCGGATTGCTTGCCGCGCTGGACCGCGCCAGGGTGCCCTGCGCATGGTTTACCGACGATGACTTGACCGCGCTGCGCCATGAGCAACCGGGCTTTGGCTTCTACAGTTCCCGCCGCGTTCAGGCATTTGCGGAGAGGATGACGGCGCTGATCGGCACGACGCCAGGTATGTGCGCCCGGTTGGCGGCGTTTCATGCGAATGTGCTGCATTGGCCGTGCACACTGAATGAAGCCGCGCTTGACGGCATATCCCCCAGCGGCCAAGAGCGGCCCACAGTTGTGGCGTTTACCGGCGGCGCTTGCCGGGTTCAGGGGTTGCGGGACTATGTTGTACCGGCGCTCAACGTCATTCAGCGCCATGAATTATGGGTCGCCAACGGGCCGGCCGCCGCCATTCCGGGGACGCACGCCATCCCCTTTCAGCCTGTTTTTGCGCGCTTTCTGTCGGCTTGGCGCGACGTCGGCCCCCATATCCTGGTTCATCCCCCCGGAAAGACCCGAAACCTCGCTTACAAGAGCCCTGGAATTCTTCTTTGCGCTTTGTATCTCGGTGCAGCGCCGGTCGTTGCCTCGGAGCCGGCCTTTAAAGGCATTGGGGCTGATCAGGGATTGACGCGGGCGGATAGCGTCGCGGCATGGCGCGCCGCGTTCACCGCCCTGGCGGCGGCACCAGCACGGGAGCGGGCTCTTGCCCGCCTGCTGGTCCATGCCCGCAAGGCTTGGCCACCGGACGGTCCGCGGGCAACCATTAGCGCGCTGCTGGCCCTCGCAGCCCCCGGCGGCGATGCCGCCAAGGCGCGATATGATGCAGCCCTGGCCATGCGCTGGGCGCCTCTGGCGGGTTTTATGTGGCGCGAACGGGTGCGGCGCTTCGCCAGCCATAACCAATGAGCCGGGGCGGGCGCATTTCAATGCGGATCGTTACCTCCCGGCAGTCCGCGAGCAACACCTCCCGCATGGCTTGGGGGCTGAACCGGTAATAATCGCCTGGGTAGTCGTGGCGGACGAGCGTTGGCGTGGCGCTCTCCCAGCCTGGAGATAGGCGTTGCAAAAGCCGGCCCATGCCAGGAAGCCGAGCGGCGCCGAGGGCCCAGCGGCGCAAGGGGGAAGCGAGCGCGTCGGTATAGCCTGGCACGCCGATCACAATCAGCGCCCCCGGCCGCGCGACGCGCCCTATGCCCGCTAATGTGCGCCAGAACTGCGGGTCGTGCTCAAGCACCGAATTGCAGAGAACCGCGTCAAACCCGGCATCGGCGAAGGCCACCAGCCCGTCCGCCGCCACTTGGACAAAGCTGTGTCCGCTGGTCTCCGTTTCGCACGTAAGGTTGACACCCACCCGCAGTCCCGCGCCGCGCAGGGCGGGGAGGTTGAGCAGCGTATCCGGTGTGCTGGTCGCACCGACCTCCAGCACGCGCGCTCCGTCCGGCAAGTGCCGCCGGCAAATTTCCTCGAACACATTGAAGATGGCGGGATGCATGCGCTTAACCAGACACGGGTTGCAAATTGGCGTAGAGCGCTTCGATCCGGTCCACATTGCAGGAAAAATCATGCCGCGTGGCCAAGCGCCGGGCGGCTTGGCCCATCTCCGCCCGGCGCGCGGGGGCGCGCAGTTCGGGCAGCATTGCCGCCAGCGCGCGGCCATCGGGCCGATCGAGCACAAACCCCTCGCGGCCGGAGACCATGCCATCAGCCGCGCCGTTGCGCCGGGTCGTGACCACCGGCAGGCCCGAGGCCAGCGCTTCCAGCGTGGCTAGGCTGCAGGCATCATGCGCCGTGAGATGCACGAACACGTCAGCGGCTGAGAACAGCGCGGACATGTCATTGCGCTGGCCAAGAAAGCGTATGCGCTCAGCGACGCCGAGGCGGTGCGCGAGCGCGGCGAAGGCAGGGATGTCGCCTGCGCCGGCGACCAGCAAGATCGTCTCCCCGCTGTCTCGCGCCTCATGGGCAAGCGCGTGGAGCACATGATGCACGCCTTTGAGATGAAAATTGCCCGCCGCGGCGAGCAGCACCAGCGCCGTTGGCGGCAGGTTCAGGCTTTTACGCATGGCCTCACGCAGCCTCGGGGTGTGGCCGGGGTGGAAGCTGGCCGTGTCGATGCCGTTGGGAATAAGTACGATCCGCGCCTTCGGCACACCATAGCGGCTGCGAAACTGCGCGGCACTCTCTTGGGATACCGCAACGATTTGGCGCGAGCGCTCGAGTTGCAGGCGTTCGAGCCGCCGCAATGCTGACCGCCAGCGCCATTGCCGGGGCGAGACTGCACGGCGGAACCGCTGCGCTATATCCTGTGCCGCGTTGTCGCGCTCCAAATTCAACAGGCGGCACCCCGTCTGCGGCTGCAAAATATCCGCGCCAAGCCCCGCGCCGGTGTCGTGGATGATCCATCCCGGCAGGGTTTGCCGCGCTTCGGCGAATAGGCTTGCCTGCTCCAGCAGCCGCGGCGAACGCGGGATTAGCTGAATGCTCACCCCTGGCGGGCGACTCTCCGCCTCCGTGGTGATGATGCGCACATTATGCCCCCGGGCGGTGAGCTCCACAGCCAAGTCGTGAGACCATGACTCCAGCCCGCCCAGCTTGGGTACAAACCGTTCGACCATCAATGCGATCCGCGAGCCGTTGCCTTCATTGACCATTGAAGCCGCCTGTGTGTAGGAGTTTGAGGAAGAGTATCGCCCAGGGGGCAGTGACAAACAATGTGGCGCCCAGATTCGGGCGTTGGGGGGCGCTTCATGGGGCTCGACCTGGCCATTTCGTCTACCCTTGCCGCCCTGCCGCCACCGGTCATCGTGTTCAACAAGTCGCATTCGGGCAGCCGCTTGCTGGCGGCATTGCTGCGCGGCCAGGGCATATTCATGGGCAGCGTGCTGAACGAATCGCTTGACGCTTTGCCGTTCCTGCCTCTCGTTGAACACCTCGTACTGAACTATTACCCCGATTTTCAGCCGTTATGGCGACGGGCGACCTTGCCCGAGCCTGTGCAAACCCTGCTCGCGGCAGCTCTTGACGCGCATCTCGCCACGCATCCCCCCGGCGCCCCGTGGGGATGGAAGCTGTGTGAAACAGGCTATATTCTGCCGCTGCTGGCGGCGCTGTTTCCAAAGGCGCGTTATCTGCATCTGATTCGTGATGGCCGCGACGTGGCGTTTTGCGATCATGTCGCCCCCGAGCAGCCGTTTTGGCGGAAAATCTACTTTGGCGCCGATACCATGCAAAGCTGGCGCGGCATGAGCCTGACCCAGGCCGCCTATGAGCGGCGATCTTATTTATACAATGCCCGGCACTGGCAGGAGAGCGTCCGGGTGGGGCGTGCGTTTGGGGCAATGCTGGGGTCGGCTTATCGGGAGGTGCGGTATGAGGCGCTCTGCGCCGATTTGCCCGCTGAGGGACGCAAGCTGATGGAGTGGCTCGGTCTGCCAACCGATGAGGCAGCCTTGGCGGCGCTCGCGGCGCGCGTCGATCCCTCGTCGATTGGCAAACATCGCCGGTACAAACGTTCCTGGCAGCGGGCTGTGCAGGGCGTGGTCGAACCCACCTTGCTCGCCTGCGGCTATGATTGCGCGCCGTTGCCGCCGGGTCCTGGTGACAGGCTTGCCGCTTTGGCGCAGCGTTTTCGGCGGCGGTTGGCGCGCCAGGTCCATGGTTAAGCGGCGGCTCCCGGAAGCCTGGCGCGCCCCGTTGCGGCGGTGGCGGGACCATGTGCTCCGCAGCCTCGACCGGATGGCCACCGCCTATGCTCGCCCCAGCGGGCGGCAGGGCGTGGCTATTTTCATGCCGCATGGCCTCGGCGATCTGATCCTTTTCACCGCCGCTTATCAGCATCTGCGCGCCCATTATGCGGGACAGCCGGTCACGCTCATCTGTTCGCCTGCCAACATCGCTTATGCGCGGGCTTTTCTTGAGCCGGAACACGCCATCACACTGAACCGCCTGCGCTTCCGGCGCGACCCGCTCTACCGGTGTGGCGTGGTTCGCGCGCTCCACCGGGCTGGTGTTGCCATCGTTGTGCAGCCGGCGCGAAATCGCGAGCATATGGTCGAGGACGCGCTCGTTCGCGCCAGCGGCGCGCCGGTACGGATCGGGGCCGCCGGATCAGCGGATTTCATAACCGCCGCCGACCGGGAGGCAGGCGATCCGTGGTACACGAGCTTATATGCCGACCCGTGCACCATCACCCATGACGCCGAGCATTACGCCGCGTTTACGGCATGGACCACAGGTCGCCGCCCCACACGGTTGATCGCGCCGCTTCCCCGCCCGCCGAGGCCGGCCAGTGTGCCACAACGTCCCTATCTGGTTGTGGCCGGAGAGGCGTCGTCGCCCGTGAAGGCGTGGCTGCCAGAAAATTTTGCGCTGGCAGCGCAGCGGATCGCCGGTCTTGAGGGGATGCGGATCGTGCAGGCGGGAAGCCGCGAGAGGTATTCCATCCGGGAGTTCGCCGCCATTCTCGCCCATGCCCGGCTGGTGCTGTGCAACGACAGCGGCCCCGTCCATCTCGCGGCCGTGCTGGGTGTTCCTGCCGTGGCGGTGGGCAATGGGGGGATGCCCGGGCGTTACTTGCCTTACCCTGCGCCGCTGCTCGACGTGACAACGCCAGTACCCGCATTTGCGGATACCGTGTGCCCGGCTTTCGGCTGCGGCTGGCGCTGCCAATTCTTGCCAGAATCCGGCGGCCCGGTGCCCTGCGTGGCCGACGTAACGGTGGACGCCATGGTTAACGCCGCGCTTTCGGTTCTGCGGCAGGCTGATGGATAACTCTGGGTGGTGATGATGCCTTGGTCCTTATTGGCCTGCCTGCTGCGGCCCGTTTGTCAGCCTGCCCGGCCAACCCCCTCAAGCGCAGCGCGGGACGAGGTGATCATCCGTCGCCTGCGCGTGCGCGGCGCGGATATTTTTGATGGGTTCAGGCTGGGTGAGTCGGCGCGACGGCGGCTTATCATCGAGGATAGCAGGCTGCCTGACACGCCGGAGACCGGCCCATGACCAATCCAGCAACCGTACTGCGCTCGGATCCGGCGCGCGATCCACTTGATTTCGTTCGGCTGAGCGAGGCGATCGACGGTCTACGCGGCACACCGATCAGCGACGAAGCGGCGGCAGCGGCCGTCACCGTGGCCGACCTCATCGGTCTGCACGAAAACCTGCCGCCATGATTCTTATCACCGGCGGGGCCGGTTTCATCGGCTCCAACCTACAAGCGGCGCTGTTTGCGCGCGGATGCGAAACAATCGTGGTCGACCGGCTGCGCAACGAGGAAAAACGGTACAACCTCGCCAAGCATCCGCCCGCCTTGATGCTGACCCCGGAGGCGCTGGAAGATTTTCTCGGCACAGCGCCGCCGGTTGACCTAATCTTTCATTTGGCCGGCGGGGCCCCCACGCTGGATCCGGATGCCGATGCCCTTCTCGCGGCCCATTTGGAGCAGTCAAAATGGCTGTGGCAATGGTGCGCACGGCATGATCGCCGCTTTATCTACGTATCCACCGCCGCCACATATGGCGATGGCCGCGCTGGTTTTTCTGATGGCATCGCAGTTGCGGATCTTGAGCATTTGCGCCCTCTGAGTCCGTATGGCCAAGCCAAGCATGCATTTGATCTATACGTTGCCGGACAGGTCGCCGCCGGTACTCGGCTCCCACGCCAATGGGTGGGGCTAAAGCTGTTCAATGTTTATGGCCCCAACGAGTACCACAAGGCGCAATCAACATCTTTGGTGAAGGTCATTTATGATCAAATCCAAGTGGGACAGGTGCCACGCCTTTACCGCTCGAACCATCCCGAGATTGCCGACGGTACATATCAGCGCGATTTCATCTTTGTCGATGATGTGGTTGCCGTGATGCTGTGGTTCCTGCAAAGACCTTCGCTTAGCGGATTGTTTAACCTGGGCACTGGCGCGGCGCGTAGCTATCAGAGCCTCGCCCTTGCCGTATGCCGTGCCTTGGGGGCGGAGCCGCGGATTGATTTCGTCGATATACCGAAGGAGCTGCGCGGCAAGTATGTTGCGTTTTCTCAGGCTGAAATTCGGCGATTGCGGAGCGCGGGCTACACGGCGCCATTTGTGTCCCTTGAAGACGGGGTGGCGCAGTACATCAATACGTTTCTGGGCCAGGCTGACCCGTACCGGTGAGAAATGCGTAAAAACGGCCGGTAAGCAAAGCGGTTGTAAAGGAAGTATGTCTGTTTAACCGAGATTGGCAGTTGACCGGCACATGCTCGCTAGAAAAATTTCATCTGCCTGGAAAATCAATTTGAGCTGCTGTTTGTCAAAGAGCCTCATCGGCACAGCCGGCCAAACAACCGAATCCATATCGCAATGAAATGGGGCGTGTGTGGATGCCCCCGTTTTGCAAGAAGATTTTTTGATCATTTTTGCGGTCGGCACTTGTATCGGTCGTGTGCCAAGTCTGTTTTGTGGCGGTGTATATGTCTTGGCCGGTCCTTTGGCAATGCTCACGCCAAACTCGGCGAAGTGCCCGCGCAGCGCGGCCTCGGCAGTCGCTGCCGCGTCGGCGGCAGCAGCCACACCTCAGGGCTACAGGATTGCGCCACCCGCCCCAGCCTTGTGCGCGATAATAGAACCGTCCCCACCGATCGGTAGCGCAGATCTGGAAACGTCTTTTGGCAAGGTCAATCGCCAAAACATGAACATCCGGCATATTCCCCTCTTCCAGGGCGCCACCATGGCGCCAGACAGACAGCATATAATGCCGCCTAGGTGGGGGCATCGACCCCATCAGTTCAGGGCGGCAGCACACTATCTCCAAATTTAGCCGGATTGATGTTTATGGCCATCTTTGCCGAAATGGCCAAAAGCTTGGTCTTTACTCCCACAATGACCTTGTTCGCTATCTGAGAGATCTGCATTTGTCTTCTCTGGAAGAGGGGGCAGAAGTCAGATGGCTAACGAGCCTTTGCAATTTGTCGTGTCGTCGGAGATTCCTGATACGCGGCACATGATTGCCGGAGACGACAATGTCGGGTTCAGCGCGACCATATTGCCGTTCCTTTTGACCCATGCCGATTGAGAAGGAGTGGCACGATGACGGAACCTAGTTCGCGCCCCTCACGTGAGGAGACCTTTGCTCGGTATATGAAGGGAGCTTCGCGGGTGGCTGGCTTCACCCGCGACATGCCTTTGCTGGTACCCGACCGGTTGGAGGAGCGCGCCGCTGATAATGCCAGCACCCCCTTCATCCTGTTTGAGGAGCAGAGCATCACGTTTGCTGAGGCGAACCGCCGCGCCAACCGGGTAGCCCATGCGGCTTACGCTCTCGGCCTGAGGCGAGGTGATGTGGTGGCTCTGCTGATGAGCAACCGGCCTGAATTTGTTCTGACGTGGCTTGGTCTGGCAAAGGCGGGCATCGTCACCGCCTTGATCAACACCAGCGCGACCGGCAGCGTGTTGGGCCACGCCTTGTCGGAAGTGAAGGCGCGCGCCATGATCGTGGGCGGCGAATTGCTAGAGCTGCTCGATACGCTCGATGGTCCAGTAGGGATACCCGTCTTGGTGGACGCCGAGGCTGGACAGATTTTTTCGGTGGATTCCGAACGGAAGGACTTGGCGCCCCTTTTGGCCGCCGCATCTGACGAGAATCCCCCGAAATCATGGCGCGAGGGGTTGGTTGCCGCGGATACGCTTTATCTGATCTTCACGTCGGGAACCACCGGGCTGCCCAAAGCTGCAAAGATGAGCCATCTGCGCTTCCTTAACAGTGGCGAGATGATGGGCGGGCTGTTGTCTTTTGGCAAAGACAGTGTTTTTTACTGTGTTTTGCCATTATATCATGGTGCTGGCGGCATGGTTGTGCCCTCGGCCTGTCTGGCTTTTGGTATCCCCTTTGTGCTGCGCCGCCGGTTCAGCCGTTCAGGATTCTGGAGCGATGTGCGCCGGCACAACATCACGGCGATGTATTATATCGGTGAGATCATTCGCTATCTTCTGGCCACGGAACCGAGTGCCGGCGAGCGGGATCATAGTCTTCGCAAGATGGCGGGCGCAGGCTTGAAGTCTGACGTCTGGCGCGCCTTCACCGAACGATTTGGTATCGAACTGGTGATTGAAGGTCTTGGCGCGACCGAGGCGAATTATGGCCTGACCAATATAGACAATGTGGTTGGCGCCGTGGGCCGCATCACTCATCCCGAATACACCAATATACGTGTGCAGCGCTGGGATTTCGAAACCGACCAGCCGATGCGCGATGCCGCGGGGCGCCCACTGCTTGCGGGTCCGGATGAGGTGGGGGAGCTGATCGCGGAAGTTTTGCCGGGCAATGGCGTGGCGGGCTTTTTTGAAGGCTATACTTCGCAAGAGGCGACCGAGGCCAAGCTGGCGCGTGACTTGTTCCATCCTGGCGATACCTGGGTGCGCTCGGGTGATCTCGTGCGGGTGGATGCCGATGGCTATGTCTGGTTCGTGGACAGGGTGGGAGACACCTTTCGCTGGAAAAGCGAGAATGTTTCCACCCAGGAAGTCGAGGCCGTTCTTGTCGCGTTTCCCGGACTGGACATGGTCAATGTCTACGGTGTGCGGGTGCCCGGAACCGAAGGCCGGGCGGGGATGGCGGCGCTTAAATTCCATGAAGGAAACGTCTTTGATCCAGCCGTATTCTACGCTTTCGCCCGTGAGCGGCTGGCGTCTTACGCGGTCCCTGTGTTCGTTCGGCTTTGCCGGGCCATGGACATGACCACCACGTACAAGCTGCGAAAACTTCCTTTTCAGCGACAGGGATACGACCCTGCGTTGATAGGTGAGCCGGTTTTTATCGCCGATCCGCAGCTTGGAACCTATGTGCCCGTTACCCCTGAAACCCTTGAGAGGCTGGGGATTCCGCCATTTCAGAAAGAGGACGTCTGAGCGATGCATGTCGATTACAGCGCGGATCAGCGGCGCATACGCGCTGAATTCCGCGCCTATCTCAACGAATTGGTGACGGATGAAGTCCGCGCTGAGACCACTGGCGCGGAAGGCGGTCCGTGCTACCGCGAGGTTATCCGGCAGATGGGCCGGGATGGCTGGCTAACGCCGGGCTGGCCCGTGGAATATGGCGGACGGGGGATGGATCCGCAGGCGCAGAAGATCCTGCTGGAGGAGTTGGTCCTGGCCGATGCGCCCTATCCCTTCGTCACGGTGAACACTGTCGGCCCCGCCCTGATGCGGCTGGGAACGGACGAACAGAAGCGCCGTATTCTGCCGCGTATCGCCGCGGGCGATCTGATCTTCGCCATTGGGTATACCGAACCCGGCGCGGGTACAGACCTGGCCGCGCTTAAGACGCGCGCCGTGCGCGAGGGCGATCACTATCGGGTCAACGGACAGAAGATCTTCACCAGCGGCGCGGAAGGGGCGGATTATGTGTTTCTTGCGGCACGCACCGATCCCGATGCCCCGGCGCATAAGGGGATATCCATTCTGATGCTCGATACGCGCGATCCTGGCTTCTCGGTCTCGCCGATTATCACCGTGGGCGGCATCCGCACCAATGTGACCTATTACCAAGACGTCATGGTGCCCGCCAGTATGCTCATCGGGCAGGAAAATGCCGGCTGGCGACTGATTTCGGAGCAGCTGAACCATGAACGCATCGGGCTGGCCGCGCTGATTTATGCGGCGCATGGCATGTTCGACAAAGTGGCTAGCTGGGCGCGGGAAACCGCCGTTGGCGGCACCGGCGCGCGCGTGATGGATCTGCCCTGGGTTCAGAGCACGCTTGCTGAGGCCTATGCCCTGTTGCTGGCCAGCGAAATCATGGGCAACCGCGTGGGCTGGGAAGTGGCTCAAGGCATAACCCGGCCAGATTTAGCCGGCGCGGTCAAGGTTTTCGGCACTGAGGGCATGATCAAGATCATGCGCCTGTTGCTTGACGTGCTCGGCGCCGCCGGGCTGGTGCGCGCCGGGTCACCGGGGGCAATCCTCAAGGGCCGGATCGAACGTGAATACCGGCTTTGCCAGATCAATACATTTGGCGGCGGGACCGCCGAGGTGCTGCGCGACATGGTGGCGCAGTTCGGCCTCGGCCTGCCTCGCGCCGCACGCTGACCAAAGGAAGCCTGCATGAACGAAGCATCCGATCTTTATACTCAGGCCCTCGCCTGGCTTGGCAAGGAAGCCACGCGTCCCGTCGAGGCCCGTGATCCGGTCAATGTGCCGATGATCCGCCGCTGGTGTGAGGCCATAGGCGAGGAAAACCCGATCTATGTCGATGCCGAGGCGGCAGCGGCGCAGGGTTTTCCAGCACCTGTCTGCCCGCCTGCCATGCTGGAAGTGTGGACGATGGCGCGCTTTCGCCATACCGGGCGGGCGGTGGAGGATTCTATTCCCGTCCTCACCTTGTTCGACGAGGCCGGCTACACTGGCGTAGTCGCCACCAATATCGAACAAGAATACGACCGCTACCTCCTCGAAGGTGACCGCGTCTCTTACACCGCCATCGTCGATGAAGTATCGCCGGAAAAACGGACGGGCCTGGGAATCGGCCACTTCGTCACGATACGGTATGAATTTGCCGACCAGAACGGAGCTCCGGTGGGCCGGATGCTGTTCCGCGTGCTGAAGTTTAAGCCCAAACTCGCCCAACCCGCCACTGCGCCCGCGGCTCTGGACGCGCCGAAGCACCCGCGGCCGGCGATCACACATGATAACGCCCATTACTGGGAGGGTATCTCCCGGCGTGAATTGCTGATTCAGAAATGTTCCTCGTGTGGGCATTTGCGCCATCCGCCTGGGCCGGGCTGCCCCAAATGCCGGTCTCTTGACTGGGTGGCGGTCAAGGCTTCGGGGCGGGGCACGCTTTACAGCTTTGTCACAGTGCATCAGCCGCGCATTCCCGGCCTGCAATATCCCCTGCCAGTATTGCTGGTCGAATTGGAGGAAGGCGTGAGATTAATCGCCAACGGGCTGGATCTGCCCCCCGAGGATATCGCCATAGGCATGCCCTTGCGGCTTGACTGGGTGGAGGTCGAACCAGGCTATGTTCTGCCCGCCTTCCGGCCAGATGCCGGGGAGGGCTGAGCCATGGAATTCGGACTTGATCGCGATCAGGAGGCGTTGGTCGAACTGGCCCGCGCGATCTTCGCGGACCATAGCGGCGATGATCAGCTGCGTGCCTTCGCCGCTTCTGATAAAGCGTATGACGCCCATCTGTGGCGCCTGTTGGCTGAGGCTGGGCTTGTCGGGGTCGGCATCGAAGAGGCTCTCGGTGGAACCGGTTTTGGCATGATGGAAATCGCTTTGCTCCTGGAGCGCGCCGGCGCGGCGCTGGCCCCGGTGCCCCTGCGCGAAACGCTGATCTGCGCGCGGACGCTAGCCGTGGCGGGCGAACCCCATGCCCAGCTGGTGGCCGAAGCGGCGGCGGGCCAGGCGATCCTGAGCAGCGCCTGCGACGAGACTGGCAATGCCTGGCGGCATCCGGCCATGCTGGCGCGGCGCGACGATGACACCGGTGGCTGGCGGCTGGAGGGCGTGAAGGAGGCGGTCGCCTGGGGCATGGAGGCGCGCGCGATCCTGCTATCGGCACGGTTCGACGGGACCGACGGGGCGGGACTATTCCTGGTTCCGGCTGCATCCGCGGGGCTTGTCCGCGCAGCCCAGCTTGGTACAGATGCCACGCCGCTGGCCCAGCTCACGCTGGCTGATATACGGCTACCCGCCGATGCCCTGCTTGAGGGAGAAGACGGGCCGGGAGAGTTGCTGCGCTGGCACGTTGGCCAGATGCGCGTTGCTCTTGCCGCCAGCCAGCTCGGCATCGCAAGCGAGGCCTTGCGCCGCACCGCCGCCTATACCAGCGAACGGGTGCAGTTTGGCCGCCCGGTCGGCACGATGCAGGCTGTGCAGCAACGGGCGGCTGATGCCTACATCGATGTGGAGGCGATGCGCTCAACCGTCTGGCGCGCGGCTTGGCTGATCGACCAGGGCGTCTGCGACGACGCGGAAATCGCCGTGGCCAAATACTGGGCGGCGATCGGCGGGCATCGCGTTACTCATACCGCCCAGCACCAGCATGGCGGCATGGGCGCCGATGTAACCTATCCCATTCACCGGTTTTTTCTGGCCGCAAAGGCGGTGGAGATCGCGCTTGGCGGTACGCAACCAATGCTAGCCGAACTGGGCGGCGCCATTGCCACGGGAAATGCCCGTAAGCTTTCGGCTATCGGAGGAGGTCTTGATGCGCTTTGAAGACATCGTAGAGGGGGCGGAACTGCCCGAATTCGTGTTTCCCGTCACCGCTTCGGCGATTGCCGTTGGTGCAATCGCAACGAATGATTACGAGACGGTCCACCATGATAAGGCAGCGGCGGAAGCGTCCGGTGTGCCGAACATCTTTATGAATATCCTGACCACTAATGGTCTGGTGCAGCGCTTTGTCGGTGAATGGGGTGGTCCGGGCGCCAGGATCCGAAAGATCAAGATCAAGCTGGGCGCGCCAAACTTTGTGGGCGACACCATGCGGATCAACGGCAAAGTCAGCCGTGTCAATATGGACGCGGGTGAGGTTGATGTCAGCGTATCGGGCCGCAATGCCCTCGGTGAGCATGTCGGTGCGACGGTTACTCTCTATTTTCCAGAAAGGAATGCCGCATGAACGGGCTCTCTGGCAAGGCTGCTATCGCCGGTATTGGCGCGACTGAGTTTTCCAAGAATAGCGGGCGTTCCGAACTGCGTCTTGCGGTTGAGGCGGCGCTTGCGGCATTGGAAGATGCAGGTATCGATCCAGCCGAGGTTGACGGAATGTCGACCTATACCATGGATAACAATCCCGAAATTGAGCTCTTCCGCAATATCGGCGGGCGGGATCTAAAATTTTTCAGCCGCATTCATTATGGTGGCGGCGCCGCGTGCGCGCCGATCATGCATGCAGCCATGGCCGTCGCTACCGGCGTGGCACAAGTTGTTGTATGTTACCGGGCAATGAATGAGCGCTCGCAGTATCGTTTCGGTGCGGCGTTCACGCCCAATGCCCTGCCTACGGCTGAAATCGCCCATTACGGCAACTATGTGCCATTTGGTCTAGCCTCCCCGGCCAGTTGGATTGCCATGTCAGCCCAACGCTATATGTATGAACACGGCGCGACATCAGAGGATTTCGGCCGTATTGCCGTTAGCTTTCGTGATTTTGCGGCCACCAACCCTAAGGCGTGGTTCTATGAGCAACCGATCACGCTGGAAGATCATCAAGCGTCACGTTGGATCGTGGAGCCGCTGCATCTATTCGATTGCTGCCAAGAATCGGATGGCGCGGTGGCGGTTGTTGTCACAACTGCCGAACGTGCGCGCAAGCTTAAACAAGCGCCCGTCGTTATCCGGGCGGCGGCGCAAGGGGCGTGCGATGACCAGCAGATGATGACAAGCTATTATCGGCCGGATCTAACGTCGCTGTCGGAAATGAATCTCGTTGCGCGTCAGCTCTATGGCATGGCCGGGATAGGGCCGGATGACGTGCAGGCAGCTATCCTGTATGACCATTTTTCGCCATTCGTTCTTCCCCAAATTGAGGCGTTTGGCTTCGCTAAGAAAGGACAGGCCAAGGATTTTGTCCGCGAAGGGAATATCGCCCGCGGCGGCCGGCTACCCGTGAATACCAATGGTGGGCAGCTTGGCGAAGCTTACATTCACGGATTGAATGGTGTGGCGGAAGGCGTAAGACTTGTGCGTGGTCAGAGCGTCAATCAGCCGGGTGAGTGTCGTAACGTGATTATCACTGCCGGCACCGGCGTGCCGACTTCGGGACTGATACTTTCGTATGACTGATTGGGGAGTGAGGTGCTAAAAAATTCATGACAGACACGGTGACGCTAGGGGCGTGCAAAACTCAAATACTCGCCAGCATGACCACGCCTTGCATGATTGCACAGACGTTGGATATGGAGGTTCGACCCGAGAACGAGCTGCTTCTTAATGAGACGATGCATACCATAGCTCTGCAAAGGCAGGTGAAGCAGAATTTCGCGGCTGGACGATTCGAGAATGATTCTGGCCCATACCGTTATGCCGATATTGGAAGGCTTATGTTCGTTCCAGCAAAGACACCATTGCGGATAAAGTTTGAGGGAGAGCAGGTCAGTATCGCGCGGTGTATGTTTCCAGTCTCAACCTTTGCCGATCTGTTCGCTCATGAGAAAGGATTGATCAAAAGCAAAACAATGAGCATTTTAAATATTCGCAGTTCTTCAATTAGAGGTTTGGTTATCAGAATTGCAAGTGAAATTGAAAATCAACTCGATGATGCTGAAGAAATTGTCACATATTTAGGTCATATTCTAGTCATAGAGTTGAAGCGTTATTTTGACTCTCGCTACGCGGCTGATGGAGTCTCGCGAGGCGGGCTGAGCAGGGCAGCTTGGCGGAAAGCGATACAAAGGATCGAAGCGGATGCCCTGCCGCCCACCTTAGACGAATTGGCGCAATTGACAGGTTTGAGCAAGCGGCACTTAACCCGAGCGTTTCGCCAAAGTACAGGGCAAACTGTGCAAGAGAAAATCAATGAGGCGCGTTTCAATAGAGCAATCAATGAGTTGAGCAATAATTCAATTACAATCGATCAATTGGCACTCAAATCGGGCTTCTGTTCGGCATCGACGTTTTCAAATGCTTTCAAAAAATGGACGGGAAAAACGCCGGGCCGATACCGCAATAGTCATTAGGCTTTGTGTCGCATCAGTTTTTGAAGCAGAACAGAAATAAACATTTGGTTAGGGGAGTGCCGTCGGCGGCATCGCCTTATAGCGGACTGCGCAGTTCCAGCACGTCATCCGCCAGTCGTAGCGCCGCCGGGCGGTGGGTGATGAGGATGCATGTCCGCCCCCGACGCAGCCGTTCCAGCGCCGCGAGCACTCTCTGCTCGGTTGCGTGATCCAGCCCTTCGGTCGGCTCATCCAGGAGCAGTATCGGGCCGCTTTGCAAAAAGGCGCCGGCCAAGGCCAGCCTGCGGCGCTGCCCTCCTGAGAGCGCCGCGCCCTGCTCGCCCACAAGCTGTTCAAGCCCCGCCGGCATGGCGCGCACCTCATCAGCCAAGGCGGCCGCCTCCAGTGCCCGCCACAGCGCGGCCTCATCCGCGGCCGGGTTGGCCAAAAGCAGATTCTCCCGGATCGTCGTGTTGAACAGATACGGCGACTGGGCGACCACCGTGAACAGCCGCCGTCGGCTGGCAAATGATAGCGCCGCGAGCGGCACTCCTCCGACGGCGACCTCCCCCGCGCGTAACGGCCAGAACCCCTCAAGCGCGTTGAGGATGCTGGTTTTCCCGGCCCCGGATGGGCCGGTGATGGCCAGGCAGGTGCCGTGCGGCACCGTGAAGCTGAGGCCGGCGACGGCGGGCGGCTGTCCGGGCGCATAGCCCAGGGTCAGTCCACGCGCCACGAGGCTGGTGTCACATGGCAGGGCGGCGGGGCGGGCAGGCTCAGGCACCGGCGGTTCGGCGTCCGCGAGTTCGAATATCCGCGCGGCCGCGGCGCTGACCTCGGTGCGGGCCTTGAACGATGCTGGCAGTCCGGCGACAGCCTCAAAACTGCCCAGCACCAGCAGCGTGGCCAAGGCCAAGCCGGGGCCGGCCAGCGCCCTCTGCGCGACGGGCGCCGCCAGCGCGAACAGCACCGCCACCAGCATGGTGCCCAGAACCAGCATGGCAGCCGCGTTGCCGGCGGCATTCCACCAGGCCAGCCGCCGCTCCAGCACTTGCGCGGCTAGAGCGTTGGCCTCGGCCCGCGCCGCCAGCCGTTCCAGCGCGCCATCCACCAGCCATTCCGCGTAGCCGCGGGTCAGATCGGTGAGATCGGCGGCGTAGGCACCGCGCCGTTCGGGCAAAGCATTGCCGAAATGGCGATTGAGCCAGATCAGGCAAGCCGGCACGCCGAACCCTGCCAGGATCAGGCCAAGGCAGAGAATCCCTCCGGCGGCAGGAGCGATGCGGCCAGCCACCAGCGCCAGTAGCGGAATAACCGCCACCGCAACGCCCACCGGCAGCACAACGCGAAGATAAAAGCCCTCCAGGCTGTCGACATCCGCGCGCAGCCTGTTCAGCAGGTCGCCGCCGCGATAGCGCTGCAAGCCCGCCGGGGCCAATGGCTCCAGCCGTTGATAGAGCCATACGCGGAGGCGGGCGAGCAGGCGCAGCGTGGTGTCATGCGTTTGCACACGCTCGCCGTAGCGGCCCAATGTGCGCAGAATGGCCAGCCCGCGAATGGCGGCGGCGGGCGCGAAATACTCGATCCGCGGCCCGCCATGCCCGCTCAACGCCATGGCGGCGATGAACCAACCCGAGAGCGCCAGCAGCGCCACGTTGGACAGTGTGACACCGGCGCTCAGCGCCACGCCAGCCAGCGCCCGGCGCCATTCGGGCAACAGCAAAACGAGCAACCGGGTCAGCACAGCCGCCCCTCCGACAACTGGAGCACCCGGTCGAACCCGGCCACGGCCTCCGGCCGGTGGGCCACGACCAGCACCGCATGCTCGCGGGCCAGCTCGGTGCTCAAGGCGTTGATATGCCGGATCAGCGCACCATCGAGGCTCGCCTCCGGCTCGTCGAAAACATACAGTTCGGCGGGTTTGAGCAGGGCGCGGGCCAGGGCGAGGCGGCGGATCTGCCCGCCGGAGAGACCTGCCCCATGCTCGCCCAGCCGCGTGGAAAGCCCATGCGGCAGCTTGGCCAGAACCTCCTCCGCCCCAGCGCGGCGCAAGGCGGCGTAAAGCTCTTCGTCGCTCGCCGTGGGGCGGCTGAGGCGCAAAATCTCGGCCACGCTGCCAGCGCAGAGGGTCGGCGCCTGCGGCAGCCAGGCCACACGCGAGAACCAGGCGGCTTGGGCAGCATCGCGCAAATTGACGCCATCCACCAAGATCCGCCCGGCATTGGGCGTCTCCAGCCCCAGCAGCAGGCGGACCATGGTGGACTTGCCGCTGCCCGTCGCGCCCAGCAACGCGACGCGCTCACCCCGGCGCAGGGTGATGGAAAGATGGTCGAGCACCGGCCGCGCGGGTTGGTAGGCGAAGCTGACATCCTCAAGGCGGATCTCTCGTACTGAGCCATTCAGCGCCACAGCGGCGGTCGGGGATTCCGGCTCCGGCGTGTCGAGCAGGGCGGTGATCTCCTCCGCCACGGCCAGGGCCTCCATGCGCGCATGGTGCTGCGCGCCCATGGCTCGCAGCGGACGATAAAATTCCGGCGCCAGCAGCAGCACGAAGAATCCGGGCAAAAACGCTATCCCGCCGTAATAAAGCCGGAAGCCGACATACACCGCGACCATGGCGACGCTGAGCGTGGCGAAGAACTCCAATACGAGCGCCGAGAGAAAGGCGACACGCAGCACCGCCATCACGCTGCGGCGGTAATCCTCCGAGACCTCGGCCACGACCCGCGCCTGCATCGCGCTGGCATTCAGGCGCTTGAGCGTGGTCAGCCCCGCGATCACGTCGAACAAATGCGCGCCGAGCAGACTGAGCTGGTGCCAGGAGCGTTTATTCAGGGCTTCGGCCCCCTTGCCGACCACGATCATGAATAACGGCAGCAGCGGCGCGCTGAGCAGCATGATCACGCCCGCGACCCAATCAGCCGGAAACACCATCGCCAGCAGGGCGAATGGCAGAAATGCCGCCATCGCCGCCTGTGGCAGATAGGCGGCGTAGAACGGATCGAGCTTGGCGATGCCCTCGGTGAGGAGCGTGGCGACGCCGCCGCTGGGGCGCGCGGCTATCTCGCGCGGGTGAAGCCGGGTGAGCTTACGCAGCAATTCTGCGCGTAACCCGGCACGGACGGTCAACGCGGCGTCCTGGGCCAGCCCCTCGGCCATCGCGCCGAGCGCCGCGCGCGCGGCGAACACGGCCAGCAATGCCCAGAGCAAGGGGGTCTCGGCGCCCAGAGGCCGGTGATGGGTCAATACGCCATCCACCACCCTCGCCAGCAGCCAGGCTTGCGGCCCAAGCAGCAACCCGGCCAGCGCCGCGCCGCCAACCGCGCCGGCGAGTTCCTGCCGGGCGCCACCCGCCCGTCTGCGCAGCCAACGGCCCAGGCGGCGGCTCTCGGCGGCATCCAGCGGCGCGGCGTGGGCGGCCATCGCGGCTCAGTGATACGCGGCCAGGGCCGAGATGCGGGCGCGGAACACCCAGATCTGGTAGGCGTTGTACATGATCATGATGGGAATGAAGCCGCCCATGGCCAGAGTGAAGGTGAACAGGGACACCGCCGGGCTCGCCCCGGCATAGATCGTCCACGTGCCCGGCACCAGCCAGGGATACATGGTGGCCAGCATCGCCCCCGCCATCAGCGCCACACCCGCATTGAACCACAATATCGCCGCCAGATCGCGTTCCACCCGCATGGCCGCGCGCATGCGCACCACCACGAACAGCACAGCCAGCGGGATCATGGCCCATAGCGGCGTATACGGCCCGAACCAGCGTGCCTGCGCCCACGGAAACAGCAGCGCGCTGGCCAAGAGCGTGACGCCTACCGCCGCCAGGGCGAGATAGAACACCGCGTTGGTCCAGGCGGCCGCTTGCCGGCGGATCGGCTCGCCCTTCTCGAAGCGCGCCCGCACGAATAGCAGCCCGGCAAGCAAGACCGCGACCACCGCCGCCACGCCGGTCCACAGGCTGAACGGCGAGATGAAGCGCAGCGCCCCGCCAATATAGGTCGGCACTTGGCCCGGCGCGTTGGTGAGCGGGTAGCCCTGCAACACCGCCCCCACCGCCATGCCGCCGAAGAAGGTCGTGGTCAGGCTGCCGAAGCCGAAGGCGAAATCGGTGAAGCGCAGCCAGCGCTGATGCGCGAGATGGCGGAACTCGAGCGCCACCGCGCGCGTGATCATGCCCCACAGCGCGAGCGCCAAGGGCAGCATGAGATAGCTGAACGTCGCTCCGTAAACGAAGGGAAACGTGCCGAACAGCACGCCACCGGCCACGATCAGCCAGGTCTCGTTGGCGTCCCAGGTGCCGGCCATGGCCGACATGATCGCCCCGCGCTCAGCCTCGTCGCGCACGAAGAGCGAGAATATGCCGGCGCCCAGATCGGCGCCATCCAGCACCACGTAGAGCAACACGCAGAGATCGAGCGCCAGCCACCAGGCAAAGGTGACGATGGTCTCGATTTGGGTGAGATTGTCCATGTCCGGTCTCCCTCAGATCGGGCGGATGTAGGAGGGCGTCGCGATCGGCCCGTGTGGAGCCGGCTCGAGATGACCGAGCGGCTGCTGCCCCTCGGCGACCACGGGAGTTGTGACGTCCGGCCCCCGGCGGACGATTTTGGCCAGGAAATACCAGACGCTACCCCACACGGTGAGCTCAAACGCCATGTAGCCAACCAGCCAAAAGGCTGCTGCGGCGACACTCATATGGCTCACGCCTTGCTCGGTGCGCATCAGACCATAAACCACCCAGGGTTGGCGGCAGACCTCACGCACCCACCAGCCGCACCACACCGAAACATAGGGCAGCACGCCGCCCGCCAGCACCGCGCGCAGGAACCAGCGCTGCGCCGTGACGTTTTGCGCGCCCAAGCGTCCGCGCAGCAGCAGGAACAGCCCCCAAAAGGCCAGCGGCACCAGGGCGAACCCGGCGGCCACCATCACGCGGAAGGCGTAAAAGGGAACCACCACCGACGGGCGAGCCTGGGCTGGAATATCGTCAAGTCCAGTCACCTTGCCGTTCCATGTGTGGGTCTCGATCAGGCTGAGCGCGTGCGGAATGCTGATCGACCAGGCAAAATCATCACCTTTGGCATTCGGCCAGCCGATCACCTGCCAGGAGGTGTCGACCGAGCCATCGGCGTTGTAGGTGTGATAATGACCCTCCATCGCCGCCAGAGCGGCGGGCTGGTCATCGGCCACCACGCGGCCTAGGCCGTCGCCCAGATAAACCTGCAGCGGCGCCACCACCGCAAGCGCCGCGACGGTGTAAACGAGGCTCCGCCGGAACAGCGCGACATGCCGCTTATTCAAAAGGAACCAGGCGGAAATGGCGGCGACAAAGCACAATGCCAGTTCCAGCGCGGCCAGCAGCATATGCGGAAAGCCCAGCCATACATCCGGGTTGAGCAGCGCCGCCGCCCAATCGGTGACCTGGAAGATGCCGTTTTTGAACAGCACGCCGGCGGGCGTCTGCATCCAGGAATTGGCGTCCATGATCCACATGGCCGAGAGGCTGGAGGACAGCGCCACGTTGAAGGTGGCGAACAGATGCATGCGCCGGCTGATCTTGCCCCAGCCGAAGATCATCAACCCGATAAAGCCGGCCTCATACATGAAGGCGGTGATGGTCTCGTACCCCAGAACCTGGCCGAAAAACGGCCCCGCCGCCTGCGAGAACGGACCATAAAGAATGCCGAACGCCATCTCCATGGTGATGCCCGTGGCAACGCCAGCAGCGAAATTCACGACGAAGAGCTTCTCGAAAAAGCGCGTGAGCCGGTACCATGCCTCATCTTGGCTGTTCAGCCAGCGCCATTCGGTGAAAAACAGCAGCATCGCCAGCCCGATGGTGAGCGGCGGGTAGAGGATGTGCATGGAGGTGATCCAGGCAAAGTCGAGCCGCGACAAAAGCACGGCCAGCGGGCTGTCTTGCATATCTAGTCCCCAGTGATATGAACGGCCGGTTCTCCGGCCTTTATACGATCCGGCGAGCGGATCAGATCTGTGCGGCGCTGTCCTCAGGCGGGGACGTCTCGCGGCGTTTTTGCCCGATGAAGGGCAAACGGTGCTTGAGTTCCAGCAGGCCCACCACCCGGCTGCCCAGCTTCAGCAGCGACACCAATTCCGCCGTGTCGAGTTTTTGCACCTCATCGGCCCAGCCCGTGAGCAATTCGATGAGATCGTGCATCTGGCGCAGCTTATCCTGGGCCCGGCGCTCATCCTCGTTGCTGGGCTGCGCGACGATGAGATCGCGCAGCACGCTCAAAGTCGGGTCGATCTCGCGGCGGCGGCGCTGTTCGGCCAGGGTGCGCACGATCTGCCAGATATCGTCGGGGGTGGAGAAATGCTCGCGGCGGTCGCCAGGCAAATGCTGCAACT
Source organism: Acidocella sp. KAb 2-4 (assembly GCF_020567705.1). Taxonomy (GTDB): domain Bacteria; phylum Pseudomonadota; class Alphaproteobacteria; order Acetobacterales; family Acetobacteraceae; genus Acidocella. The sequence goes on from NZ_JAJDJU010000002.1 coordinate 21,855, forward strand.
TCACCAGCTGCCAGGATTGCAGCTCCTTGAGCCCCATGGAGACATTCGAGCGGGAGAAATTAAGCGTTTCCGCGATCTCGTCAGCCGGCAGCGGGCGGCCGCTAATATAAAGCAGCGCGTAGATCTGCCCAACCGTCCGGTTGATTCCCCACCGGCTGCCCATCTCGCCGAAGTGCAGCACAAAGGCTTCAGCTAAAGGTGACATCCCTAATTCCGTTCTTTCAGAAATTTCTGAAAGTTCAGATATGCCAAGCGCTGACCCTCGGCAATATCGGAGAATGCGTGTTTTTCGCATTTACCCATGCGCGGTACGCATGATCCAAATCGTGCAGGGCCGGGAGGGCAGGTTAAGTCGCCGCTTACCCCTTGCCCCGCGGCTGGAGACGCGCACCGCCACCTCATTGCGCCGGAGGGACGGGATCGTCCAAGGTGGATCATAAAACCAAATCGCAGGCTCGCCCTGGGCCTGCCACGGACTATTTTCGAGCCCCGCCAGCAGGGTCTGCGTTTTGCGGGCGACGCGCGCCGGGGCAGGCCGCCCCGCGAAGCGCACCACCGCGTAGATCTCGGGCGGCACTTGGACCAGAGCGACCCGCGGGTCGGCCGGGTGCGGCAAGGTATCGAGCGTGTAGCTGGCGGGCATGAAAAATCTGATCGTCCACGTTTCGCCCTGTGCGCGGCTTTGCGCGACGGGCGCCGTCATGGCGATGGTTTCCGCGCCCTGCGCCACGGGGGCTGTCATCGCGATCTTCGTGCGCGCCTGGTTGGCGCCAAAAATATACCCGGCGAGACGGCGGAAGCCTTCGTATCGCGCGCCCGTCTCGGGGGCCGCGACCACCGTCTCCGCCGCGATGCGTGCGTGGTATTGGCGGATCTCGGCCGCCCCCGCGCGCCCCAGAAGATCATATCGCGGCTCCTCGATCCCCGACCGCCTGCCAAAGAGGGCACCGGCCATGCGCCACATCCCCGCCAACCGCACGGCGCGCTCGTCCTTGGTCATGGCTCATCTCCGAAATGCTTTTGAGGGCACAAAAATCCGAAGCAGTAATGTGGACCGGTCTCATTAATCGCACCGCTAGGCGTCGCTCTGCGGGGGGCGCACCGTCAGCCAGCCAAGCGCCCACAGGTTCTGGACCTAACCAATCGCCGCACAAACTCAGCCCCCTGCTCTCCCGCCCACAGCCTCTCGGCAACAATCAGCGCCTTCTCCTCCGGCCACCGCCGACGGTGAACCAGACGGGTCAAGACTTCAATCCACGCACCCCACCCGTCGCGTTGCCCTGCAGTACGCCAGAGCGACCGCGCGACACCGAATCGGCGCATCGATCGAGCGCAAATCACTTTGTACAGTTTGAACGATCATCGCCCAAAAATGCCCCACCATGTGTCGTTTTATTGCGGAACTGGCGTCAGGGCGCCTCCGGCGCCCCGTCAGCCCCCGGCGTAACCCGCGCCTCGCCCGCGCTCAGCTCCTTGCCCAGCGCATCCAGCCGCAGCATGGCCAGCGCCAGACGCCCGGCGGTGGAGCGGATCTCGCCCACCTCCTGCCCCTCGGCCAGCACCTTGCTGCCGGGCGGCACCGGGGCGGAGAGCGTCACCGGCAGCAGGCGGCGCTTCACCAGCCCGCGATATTTGGTCCGCGCCGTGATCTCCTGGCCCATGTAGCAGCCCTTGTCCCAGGCGATGCCGTGCAGCTCGTCGAACCCAGCTTCCAGCAGCAGGGTCTTGTCCGGCTCCAGATCGGGCGGGCCGTCGGGCAGGCCGAGCGCGATGCGGTGGGTGGCGTAATCCGCCGCGCTGACGTTGGCGGGCAGCGCGGCGGGGCTGAGCAGGCGCCATCCGGCCTCGGGGCGGCGCGGGTCGGGCGCGGCGATGGCGGCCTCCGGCGGCGGGCCGTCCCAGGCGGCGTACACGGCGTAGTCGTCCGCGGCGTCCGCCAGCTCCACCTGGGCGCGCAGCCGGTAGCGGCGCAGCTTGGTCAGCAGCGCTTCGATGCCGTCGCGCGGCGTGTCCAGCAGCAGCGCGTCGGCGGTGGCGAACACGAAGAAATCGGCCAGATATTTGCCCTGCGGGGTGAGCAGCGCGGCCCATACCGCGCGGCCGGGGGCGGCGCTGGCCACGTCGTTACTGACGAGGCCGTTGAGGAAGGCGACGCGGTCGGGGCCGGTGAGGCGCAGCACGCCGCGCCCGGGCAGAAGGGCAAGTTTCGTCATGCGCCGAAGATGGGCGCGGCGGCGCGCGGCGGCAAGCCCGGTTTGCGGCGGCGGACAAACGCGCTAGAGGCGGCGTTGCATGAAGAAAATCCTGTTCATCACCTCCTCGCGCATTGGCGATGCGGTGATCTCCTGTGGCATTCTGGAGCGGCTGCGGCTTGAGCACCCGGAGGCGCGCTTCACCATCGCCTGCGGGGCGGTGGCCGAGGGCGTGTTCGCCCGCTTCCCGGCGCTGGAGCGGCTGATCGTGTTCGAGAAACGCCGCTTCAGCCTGCATTGGCTGTGGCTGTGGCGGCAAGTGGCCGGGCAAATTTGGGACCTGGTGGTGGATGTGCGCAGCTCCGGCATCTCGCTGTTTCTGGCGGCGCGGCGGCGGGTCATTATCAAGGGCGGCCGGCGCCCGGGGCGGCGCTATCAGCAGCTTGGCGCAGCGCTGGGTTATGAGCCGGCGCCGCTGCCAGTGACCTGGACCGCCCCGGCGGACGACGCCAAGGCCGCGGCGCTGCTGGGTGATGGCCCGGTGATCGCGCTCGCCCCCACCGCCAATTGGGACGGCAAGATCTGGCCGCCGGAACGCTTCGTTGCGGTGTTCGAGGCGCTGGCGGCGGCGCTGCCGGGGGCGCGGGCGGCGATATTCGGCGGGCCGGGGGCGGATGAGGCGCGCCGCGCCGCGCCCGTGCTGGCCGCGATTCCCGGGGCGGTTGATCTTGTCGGCAAGCTCAGCCTGCCCGAGGCCGCCGCCTGTCTGCGCCGCAGCGCGATCTTCATCGGCAATGATTCCGGGCTGATGCATCTGGCCGCCGCCGCAGGCACGCCGACGCTGGGGCTGTTCGGCCGCTCCAAGGCCAGCGAATACGCCCCGGCCGGGCCGCGCACCGCCATCGCCGTGGCGCCGGGGCCCGAGGGCGAGGCGCCGATGACGGGCTTGCAGGTGACAGATGTGCTGAAAGCGGCGAGAACGCTGTTATGCGCATAGCCCAGGTGATGGCAGGTGCCGCCAATGGCGGGGCCGAACTGTTCTACGAACGCATGACCGGGGCGCTGGCCCGCGCCGGGCAGGAGGTTCTGCCGGTGATCCGGCGCGAGCCGGGGCGCGCCGCGCGCCTCGCCGCGCTGGGGTTGCACCCGGTGCAACTGCGCTTCGGCGGCAGGCTGGACCTACTCACCAAGCCCCGCATCGCGGCCGCCCTGCGCGCCTTCAAGCCCGATATCGCCATGGCCTGGATGAGCCGGGCGGCGGCGCATCTGCCGCAGGGGGATTGGGTGAATATCGGCCGTCTCGGCGGGTATTACGATCTCAAATATTTCCGCGCCTGCCGCTATCTAGTCGGGAACACGCACGGCATTGTCGATTACATCGCCGGCACCGGTTTTCCGCGTGAGCGCACCGCGTATCTGCCGAATTTCGTCGCCGATTTCGCCGCCGAGGTTCCGGCGGCGCGGGCGGAGTTCGGCATCCCCGAGGGCGCGCCGCTGCTGCTTGGGCTGGGCCGACTGCACAAGGTGAAGGGGTTCGATACGCTGATCCAGGCGCTGGCGCGGCTGCCGGAGGTGTATTGCGTGATCGCGGGCGAAGGTCCGGAGCGCGCGGCGCTGGAGGCGCTCGTGGCCGAGCTGAAACTGGGCGCGCGGGTGAAGCTGCCGGGCTGGCGGCGCGACACCGGGGCGCTGCTGAAGGCGGCGGATATGTTTGTCTCCTCCTCGCGCCATGAGCCGCTGGGCAATATGGTGCTGGAGGCGTTTTCCGCCGCCACCCCGGTGCTGGCGGCGCGGGCCGAGGGGCCAGGCGAGGTGATCCGCGACGGCGAGGATGGGCTGCTGGTGCCGGTGGATGATGCCGGGCGTCTGGCCGAGGCGGCGCGCGGGCTGCTGGGCGATGCCGGGCTGCGCGCCAGGCTGGCCGCCGCCGGGCGGGCGCGGTTCGCGGCGGAATTCGCGGAGCCGGCGGTGGTCGCCGCGTGGCTGGATTTCTTTAACAAGGTGCGTCGCTGATGTGCGGCATCGCCGGAATCTCGCTGCGCCCTGGCGCCACGCTGGACGAGGCGATGCTCACGCGCATGCTGGCGGCGCTGGCGCATCGCGGGCCGGACGGGCAGGGGCGCTACACCACCGCCACCGGCGCGCTTCTGCACACCCGCCTCGCCATCATCGACCTCGCCACGGGCGACCAGCCTTTGGCCGACGGCCCGCTGCGGCTGGTGGCGAATGGCGAGATCTATAACTACCGCGAGCTGCGCGAGCGCTTCGGCGGCGACTACGCGACGCAGAGCGATTGCGAACCGCCGCTCAAGGTGTTCGCCCGCGCGGCGCTGGATTTCGGGCGGCATCTGCGCGGCATGTACGCCATTGCCATCCACGACGCCGCGTTCCGCACTCTCACCCTCTCGCGTGATCTGTTCGGCATCAAGCCGCTTTATATCGCCGCCGGGGCGGATGGGCTGGCCTTCGCCTCGGAGCCGGGGGCGCTGCTGGCGGGCGGCGTGGCGCGGCGCGAGATCGACCCGCGCAAGCTGGGCGAGCTGCTCAATTTGCAATTCACCACTGGGGCGCAGAGCATCTTCCCGGACATCCAGCGCGTGCTGCCGGGCGAGACGCTGGAAATCCGGCGCGGCCAGGTGAGCCGGCGCCAGCGCCTTGAGATGCCCACGGCCTGGAACGCGCCGAAGGACGAAGAGACCGCGCTGGCCGCACTGGACGCGGTGCTGACCGAGGCGGTGGACCTGCATCAGCGCTCGGATGTGCCTTATGGCATGTTCCTCTCGGGCGGCATCGACAGCGCCGCCATCCTGGCCCTGATGGCGCGGCTGAACACCAGCCCTGTGCTGGCCTTCACCGCCGGGTTCGACGTGCCCGGCGTGGCCGATGAGCGCGACGCCGCCGCCGCGATGGCGGCCAGCGTCGGCGCGCGGCATGAGCGGCTGGAGGTGACCCAGGCGATGATGTGGGCGCATCTGCCCGAAATCGTGGCCGGGATGGATGATCCGGTGGCCGATTATGCCATCATTCCCACCTGGTTCCTGGCGCGCGAGGCGCGCAAGAGCGTGAAGGTGATCCTCTCCGGCGAGGGCGGCGACGAGATGTTCGCCGGCTATGGCCGCTACCGTGCGGCGGCCCGGCGGTTCTTCCCCAGGAAGATGCGCGCGCGCGGCGTGTTCGACGGGCTGGACGTGCTGCGCGAGGCCCCGCGAGGCTGGCGCGAGGGCATCGCCGATGCCGAGCGGGCGGCGCGGCACCTGACCCGGCTGAAGCGCGCCCAGCAGGCCGACATGGCCGATTGGCTGCCGCATGACCTGCTGCTGAAGCTCGACCGCTGCCTGATGGCGCATGGCGTGGAAGGGCGCACCCCGTTTGTGGATAAAGAGGTGGCCGCCTTCGCCTTCTCGCTGCCCGATTCGCTGGCCGTGCGCGGGCGGCTGGGCAAATATCTGCTGCGCCGCTGGCTGGAGACGGCGCTCCCGGCGGCGCAGCCCTTCGCCCGCAAGCAAGGGTTCGACGTGCCGGTGGGCGCCTGGATCGCCGCCCAGGCCAAGCCCCTAGCCGAGTTGCTGGCCCGCCAGCCGGTCATTCAGGATCTGGTGGCGCCCGACCGGCTGCGCCCGCTGCTGGAACGCGCGGGCGAGAAGCGTGCCGGAGCGGCGGCCTGGGTGCTATTATTCACCGCGCTGTGGCACCGGCGGCATGTGCTGGATTTGCCCGCCGCGGGCGACGTGTTTTCCACATTGAGGCAGATATGAGCTTTGACCTTCTGATCCGTGACGGCATCGTGGTGCTCCCCTGGGGCGAGGTGGAGGCCGATATTGGCGTCAAGCGCGGCAAGATCGCCGCCATCGGCAAAAATCTCGGTCCCGCCGCCGAGGAATTCAACGCCGCCGGGCTGCATGTGCTGCCGGGCATCATCGACCCGCATGTGCATTTCCGCGATGGCGGCTATGGCGGCATTCCGGGGGTGGAGGATATGCGCTCCGGCTCGCTGGCCGCCGTGCTGGGCGGGGTGACCACGGCGCTGGACATGCCCAACACCAAGCCGCCCACCACCTCCGAGGAGACGGTACGGACCAAATACGACTACATCCCCGGCCACGCTTATTGCGATTTCGGCTTCTATGTGGGCGCCACCAAGGAGAACGCCGATGATCTCGGCCGCCTGGAGGAGATGCCGGGCGTGTGCGGGATCAAGGTGTTCGCGGGCTCGTCCACGGGCGATCTGCTGGTCGAGGATGACGAGAATATCGAGCGCGTGCTGCGCGCCTCGCGCCATCTCGTCGCCTTCCATTCCGAGGATGAATACCGCCTGCAGGAGCGCAAGCCGCGCTTCCAGGTGGGCGACCCCTATGCCAGCCACGCCGAATGGCGCGATCCGGAATGTGCCTATCGCGGCACGCGGCGCATCGCGGCGCTGGCGCGCAAGACCAATAAGCGCGCGCATATCCTGCATGTCTCGACGCGCGAGGAATTCGCCTTCATCAAGGACCACAAGGACCTGATGAGCGGCGAGGTGCTGGTGAACCATCTGCTGCAATGCGGGCCGGAGGCGTATGAGCGCCTGGGCGGCTATGCGGTGATGAACCCGCCGATCCGCTCCAAGGAGCATCAGGACGCCGCCTGGGCCGCGGTGGCCGATGGCACGGTGGACACCATCGCCACCGACCACGCCCCGCACGCCGCCGAGGCCAAGGAGCGCCCCTGGCCGACCTGCCATTCCGGCCTGACCGGGGTGCAGACCGCGCTGCCGCTGATGCTGACCCAGGTGAATGCCGGGCGGCTCTCGCTGTTGCGGCTGGTGGATCTGATGTCGGCCGGGCCGGCGCGGATTTACGGCGCGGTCGGCAAGGGGCGCATCGCCGCCGGGTACGACGCCGATTTCTCCATCGTCGATATGAAGGCCAAGCGCCGGATCGAGAACAGCATGATCGCCAGCCAATGCGGCTGGACGCCCTTCGCCGGGACGGACTGCACCGCCTGGCCGATGGCGACCATCATCCGCGGGAGCGTGGTGATGTTCGAGGGCGTGGTGCCGGGCGAGCCGCAGGGGCGGGCGGTGACCTTCCGGCATTGACATCGCCGCGCCGCCGCCGCACCTCCGCGCCAATATGTGAGGAGTGATGACATGACGGCGCGGACCGAGCCAACCAGCCTGCAGGTGAATCTGGCGCTGTTCGCGCTGGCGATGGGCGGGTTCGCCATCGGCACCACCGAATTCGGCACCATGGGGCTGCTGCCCTATTTCTCGGCCGGGCTGGGGATGAGCGCGCCGCAAGCGGGGCATGTGATCAGCGCCTATGCGCTGGGCGTGGTGGTGGGCGCGCCGGTGCTGGCGCTGCTGGCGGCGCATCTGCCCCGGCGCGATGTGCTGGTCGGGCTGATGCTGCTCTACGCGCTGGGCAACGGGCTCACCGCCTTCGCCCCCTCGGCCGGCTGGATGCTGGCGTTCCGCTTCATCGCCGGGCTACCGCACGGGGCGTATTTCGGGGTCGCGGCGCTGGTGGCGGCCTCGCTGGTGCCCGAGCATAAACGCGCTCAGGCGATGTCGCGCGTGCTGGCCGGGCTGACCGTCGCCACGATTTTCGGCGTGCCGCTGGCCAATTTCATCGGCCAGACGGTGGGCTGGCGCTGGGCTTTTGGGCTGGTGGCGCTGCTGCCGCTGCTCACCGCCGCGCTGGTGCAGGCGCTGGCGCCACGGCAGAAGCGGCATGGGGGCGACGCGCCCTCGCCGCTGGGCGAGTTGGCGGCGCTGGGGCGGCGGCAGGTCTGGCTGGCGCTGGGCATGGGCGCCATCGGCTTCGCCGGCATGTTCGCGGTTTACACTTATCTGGCCTCCACCCTGCTGGGCGCCACCCATGCCTCGCCTTATGTGGTGCCGGTGATGCTGGCGCTGCTCGGCACCGGCTTCACCGCGGGCAATCTGGTCAGCGCCTGGTGCGCCGACCGCGCGCTGATGCCGACCATCGCCGGGGTGCTGGTGTGGACCATCGCCTGCCTCTGTTTATACCCGTTCATGATCCATGCGCTGTGGAGCATGGCGGTGATCGTGCTGCTGATCGGCGGTATTGGCGGGCTGGGCACGCCGCTGCAGGCGCGGCTGATGCAGGTGGCCGAGGGCGCGCAGACCCTGGCCGCCGCGCTCAACCACTCGGCCTTCAACACCGCCAACGCGCTGGGGCCATGGCTGGCGGGGATGGCGATCGCCGCGGGCTGGGGCTGGGGCGCCTCGGGCTGGGTGGGGGCGGCGACCGCCACGGGCGGCCTCGTGCTATGGGGCGTGGCGATGCTGGATGAGCGCCGCCGCCCGGCCTGAAGGCCGGAGCCGCCGGGGCTTCATGGTTTCGCCGCAATCGGGCTGCATGTGGGGGCGCTCTTGCCATTGCCCGATGACCCCGCCAGAAACTCACGCCATGCCGCGCCGCCTGCACCTCACCCGGATCGACCGATATATCGGCACCCAGCTCAGCGTGGCGCTGCTGCTGGTCACGCTCGGCTTCGTCGCGCTGATCTGGCTCACGCAATCGTTGCGCTTCATCCAGATCATCGTCGCGCATGGGTTGTCGCCGCTGGTGTTCATCCGCCTCACCTCGCTGCTGGTGCCGAGCTTCATCGCCACCATCCTGCCGATCACCAGCTTCATCGTGGTGCTGTTCGTCTATGGCCGCCTCTCGGGCGACCGCGAGTTGACGATCATGCGCGGCATCGGCCTCTCCGATCTCTCGCTCGCCCGCCCGGCGCTGGGCGTGGCGGCGGGGGCGGTGCTGCTGGGCTATGCGCTCACCCTGGGCGTGGTGCCGGCCTGCCTCGGCGCCTTCCGCGACTACCAATACGAGATCCGCAACCAGATCGCCGCCTTCCTGCTGGAGCCGGGCGTGTTCACCCCGGTCACCGGCCAGATCACGGTTTACGTGCAGGCGCGCGGGCCGGATGACGCGCTGCGCGGCATCCTTATCGAGGATGGGCGTGACCCCAACGCCCCGGCCACCATCCTGGCCCGCACCGGGCGGCTGATTGTTAACCCCGATGGGCCGGTGGTGGAGTTGGAGAATGGCTCGCGCGAGCAGATCGACCCCAAGACCGGGCAGCTCGACGTGCTGAGCTTCAAGAGCAACATCCTCTCGCTCGCGCAGCCGGCCAAGCTGGGCGGGCGCGACTATGTCGATGCCTCGGAGGCGTCGCTGCCCGCGCTGCTGCATCCGAGCCCTGAGCTGCGCCCCGATGAGCGCGGCAAATGGCTGGTTGAGGCGCAGCGCCGGCTGACCGCGCCGCTGAGCACGCTGAGTTACACGCTGGTCGGGCTGGTGGCGGTGCTGGGCGGGGCGTTCCGCCGGTATGGCGGCATTCTGCGCCCCGCCGCCGCGGTGGCGGTGGTGACGGTGCTGGTCGCGCTGGGGTTGGGGGTGAGCAATCTGGCCGCGCGCGATGTGCGGCTGCTGCCGCTGATCTGGGCGGTGACGCTGCTGCCCGGGCTGTGGGCGGCCTATCTGCTGGCGCGCCAGGGCGCCCCGCGCGCATGAAGTTGCCTTTCACCCTGTCCCTCTATTTCGGCCGCAGCTTCGCGCTCGCGGTGCTGGTGATGCTGTTCGCGCTCACCGGGCTGGTCTCGCTGTTCGATTTCCTGGAATTGCTGCGCGAGGCCGCGACGCGCCCGCAGGCCGGGCTCGGGGTGATCTTGGAAATCGAGGCGCTGCGCGTGCCCTGGAGCGTGATGCAGATCCTGCCCTTCGCCGTGCTGCTGGGCGGCATCTTCGCGTTCTGGCGGCTGGCGCGCTCCTCGGAATTGGTGGTGGCGCGCGCGGCGGGCATCTCGGCCTGGCAGTTTCTGGCCGGGCCGGTGCTGCTGGCGGCGCTGCTCGGGGCGTTTGGCACGGGCGGGATCAGTCCGATTTCGGCGCTGATGTATGGCCGCGCCGAGACGCTGGACAATGTCTATCTCAAGCCCGGCGGCGGGCCGCTCTCGCTCAATGGCGGCGAGTTATGGGTGCGCCAGGCCGATTCGGGGATGGTGCCCGACGGCGTGGCGGTGCTCCATGCGAGCAATGTGGTGCTGCACGGCAACTCGCTGGAGGCCGATAAGGTGATGGTGCTGCGCCTGGATGGGCAGACCACGCTGCTGGCGCGCATCCAGGCGGCGCATGCCACGCTGGATCCGGGCGCCTGGACGCTCACCGATGTCAGCGTACTGGCCCCGGATAGCGCGCCGCAGCATGCCGATACGCTGGAATTCCCCACCGATCTCACCGTGCACCGGGTGCAGGAGAGTTTCGCCTCGCCGGATTCGCTGTCCTTCTGGGCGCTGCCGGGCTTCATCCGGCTGCTCAAGCAATCCGGCTTCTCGGCCACCCAGCATGAGCTGGCCTTCCAGGCGCTGGCGGCGCTGCCGCTGTTCTGCGCCACCATGGCGCTGGTCGCGGCCGGGTTCTCGATGCGCCCGTCGCGCCGGGGCGGGGCGCTGCGCATGGGCGTGCTGGGCGTGGGCAGCGGCTTCGCGCTGTTCATGGTGTCAGAGGTCGCCAACCAGTTCGGCACCTCGGGCGCGGTGCCGGTGGTGCTGGCCGCCTGGGCCCCGGCACTGGCCGGATTGTTTTTGGCGCTTGCGTTGTTGCTGCATCTGGAAGATGGCTGAAGCATGACCCGCACTGGCAAATTTCTGCTCCTGCTCGCCGCCTCCACCAGCCTGGCCGGCGTGGCCGGGGCGCAACAAACGCCATCGGCGCCGGTGGCCTCATCCCAGGCGCCGGTCAGCTTCACCGCCGATTCGGTGAGCTATGACAAGACCGGCAACATCGTCACCGCCAGCGGGCATGTGCGCGCGATCCAGAACGGGCAGACGCTCTATGCCGACGAGGTGACGCTGGACCGCACCACCGGCGAGGTGACGGCGAGCGGCCATGTCGCGCTGAGTCAGCCGGGGGGCGACACGGTTTATGCCAATCATGCGGTGCTGGAGCGCGGCATGAAGGACGCCGTGATGCGCGGCGTGGCGGCGCGGCTCGGCGATAATGCGCGGCTGATCGCCAATGGCGGCGAGCGCTATAACGGCCAGGTCGATGAGCTCGCCAAGGTGGTGTATTCCGCCTGCGACCTGTGCAAGACCAACCCGCGCGCCGCGCCCACCTGGCAGATCAAGGCCGATAGCGCGACCCGCGACCTGCAGCACCACATGATCGAATTCCGCGGTGCGCGCATGGAGTTTGAGGGCGTGCCGGTGTTTTACCTGCCCTACATGACACAGCCCGACCCCTCGGTGAAGCGCCAGAGCGGGTTCCTGATCCCCGGCATCGGCGCCACCTCGCGGCTCGGCGCCTTTGTCAGCCTGCCGTATTACTGGGTGCTTGGTCCCTCCTCCGACCTCACCCTGACCCCGATCATCGCCAGCAAGCAGGGCCCGGCGCTGCGCGCCGAATACCGCCGCGCCTTCAATGATGGCGCGTTGAACATTACCGCCTCGGGCGGGCAGGATCGCGGGCATTTGGGCGATGCGGTGTTCGCGCAAGGCACGTTCGACCTCAACCAGGATTGGCGCGCCGGCTTCCAGTACAACCGCGCCTCCAGCGCCTTGTATCTGGATGATTTCACCATCCTGCCGAACGCCTCGTTCCTGACCAGCAATGCCTATCTCGAAGGCTTCTCGCCCGGCGCCTATGCGCGGCTGGATGCCGAGACCTTCCAGGGCCTGGTGGCGAGCGTGGATCAGGCGCGCCTGCCGATCGTGCTGCCTTATGGCCAGTATCACTTCGTCTCGGCGCAGGATTCGCTGGGCGGGCAGTTCAGCGTTGATGCCAGCGTGTTCAACGTGTTCCGCAAGGTCGGCACCAACACCGTGCGCGCCGCGGTGGTGCCGGGCTATGCGGTGCCGTTCATGCTGCCCGATGGCATCACCGGTACGGCGCGGGTGCAACTCATCGCCGCCTCATATGAAGCGGGCAAGCTCTACCAGCAGCCCAATTACGGCCGCTTCGGCTCGGCCAGCACCGGGCGGGTACAGCCCTATGGCGCGGTGATGCTGCGTTGGCCCTGGGTGCGCAGCGCGGGGCATCTGGGCACCCAGCTGATCGAGCCGGAGGTGCAGCTCGTCGCCTCGCCCAATGTCGGCATCAGGCAGAATATCCGCATCCCGAACGAGGACAGCCTCGATCTCGAATTCTCCGACGCCAATCTGTTCGACCTCAACCGCTACCCCGGCATCGACCGGCTGGAGGGCGGCGAGCGGGTGGATTACGCGCTGCATGCCGCGTGGTATCTGCCCTCGGGCGCGAGCGTGGACGGGATGCTCGGCCAGTCCTACCGCTTCCATAAGGATCACAACTACCTGCCCGGCTCGGGGTTGACCGATAATGTCTCCGACATCGTCGGGCATCTGATCGTCACCCCGGCGCCGTGGCTGAGCCTTTCCTACCGTACCCGGCTGTCGCATACCGATCTCGGGGCGCGGATGATTGATGGCACCGCCAGCGTCGGCACGCATTTGCTCACCGTCACGGGCGGCTATCTCTACACCAACACCGACCCGTATGTGCTGTATGACACCGCCAGCCCGACCGGGCAGATCACGCTGAACCCGCCAGCCGGGTATTTTACGCCGCGGCACGAATTCACCGCCGGCGTGACCACCAATTTCGGGCCATGGTCGTTCTCGGCCGGGACCCAGCGCAATTTGCAGACCGGGCGCTTCGACAACGCCAATTTCAGCGCCGGCTGGCAGAATAATTGTTTCGGTGTGAACCTGATTTACAGCCAGCGCTTCACCTCGTTCAACCTGGACACCGGCAATACGCTGGTGCTCGTCCAGTTCAATTTCAAAACCCTCGGTAATGTTGGATTCAGCGCCCTATGAAGCATTTTCTCCGCGCCGCCCTGCTCGCCTCAGCCTGCCTCGCCGCCCCCGCCGGGGCGCAGACGGTCTCGCTCGCCAGCGCCGCGCCGCAATCGGCCAGCATCGCCGCGGTGGTCAACGGCCAGGTCATCACCTCGCAGGACGTGTATAACCGCGCCCGGCTGCTCGCCATCTCCACCGGCATGAATCCGACGCCGGACGTGATCACCCGGCTCTCGCCGCAGGTGACCAAGCAGCTCATCGACCAGACGCTGGAGCAGCAGGAGATTGCCAAGCGCAATGTCACCGTCAGCGATGACGACGTGGCGCAGGCGGTGGCGCATATCGAGCAGGGCAACAACATGCCGGCGGGCGGGCTGCGGCAGCGCCTCGCCGCGGTTGGCGTGCCGTTTAGCACGCTGCTGGCGCAGATCCGCACGCAGCTCGGCTGGCAGCAGGTGCTGCACCAGGTGCTCGGGCCGGGGCTGCAGCCGACTCCGGGCGACATGAATGCCGAGAAGGCGGCGCTGAAGGCGACGATCGGCAGCACGCAATATCACCTGGCGGAAATCTTCATCCCCGTCACCGGCCCCGATGACGAGGTCACGGCGCGCAACTTCACCAACACGGTGATCGCGCAGCTGCGCGCGGGCGCGCCGTTCCCGGTGATCGCGGCGCAGTTCAGCCAGGACCAGACGGCGCTCTCGGGTGGCGATCTCGGCTATGTGCAGCTCAGCCAGCTCGACGCCCCGGTGGCGGCCACCGTGAGCGAGATGCCGGTGGGCGCGATCTCCAATCCCATCCGCGTGCCCGGGGGGTATGAGGTGGTGCAGCTGCTCGACAAGCACGAGGTCGGCAACCAGCCGCAGACCGTGCTGAACATCCGGCAAGCCTACGCCCCGTATCCGACGCCGATCACCTCCGGTCAGGTCGGCCCGGCGCAGGCGGCGGTGATCAACCAGCTCGTCGCCAAGTCGCACCAGGTGCAGTCCTGCGACGACATGACGGCGCTGAACGCCACCTATGGCAATGTGCGCCCCGCCGATCCCGGCCCGGTCAACCTCGCCACCGTGACCCCGCCGGCGTTTCAGACGCTGTTGGGCGACCTGCCCATCGGCAAGGTGAGCGAGCCGCTGGTGTCGCGCGATGGCGTGTCGGTGGTGATGGTGTGCTCGCGCCAGCAACAGGCCGAGGCGCTGCCCTCGGATGAGGATATTGGCAACATGATCATCCAGCAGCGCGTGCAGATGGAGTCGCAGCAATTGCTCGACGATCTGCGCCACCGCTCGGTCATCGTGCAGGACTGAGCCGCCATGCTGCGCCGGAGCTATGACCGCGTGCTCGCCCTGGCCGAGCGGCCCACGGCGCCGCTCTGGCTGTTCGCCATCGCCTTCGCCGAGGCCAGCTTCTTTCCGGTCCCGCCGGATGTGCTGCTGATTCCGATGGCGCTGGCGCAGCCGCGCCGGGCACCATGGCTGGCCCTGGTGGCGACGCTGGGCAGCGTGAGCGGCGGCGCGCTCGGCTATCTGATCGGCTACGCGCTATTCGCCAAGCTGGCGCAGCCGATCATCCATTTCTACCATTACGAGGCGGCCTTCGCCGCCTTTCAGCACAAATTCGCCGAATACGGCGTCGCCATCATCCTGATCAAGGGTCTGACCCCGATCCCGTACAAGATCGTCACCATCGCGGCCGGGGCGGCGGCGTTCAGCTTTCCGCTGTTCATGGGCGCGAGCGTGGTGACGCGCGGCGGGCGGTTCTTTATCGAGGCCGTGCTGCTGCGCCTGTTCGGCGCTCCGGCGCGCGATTTCATCGAGGACCGGCTGGGGTTGATCACGGCGGGCATCGCGGTGCTGATCGTCGCCGGGTTCGTCGCGCTGAAATTCGCCTGACGGCGGCTATTGCAGGGCGGCCTCGATGCGCGCCAGCGCGGCGCGCGCCTTGTAGAGCGTATAGCCGAAATTCGCGCCATGGGCGCAGACGAACACCGCCCCGTAATCAGGATAAAGCCGCCCGCGCAGGAATAAATGCGTCGAGGTCTCGCCATTGACGATGAGTTCGCGCGGCGTGGTGGGAAAGCTGGCGCCGGTCAGGCGGGCATCGAACAGCGCCAGCGGGCCGGGGGTGAACAGCCCCATCCAGGCCAGCGGCAGGTTTTCGCGCAGCGCCGGCGTCAGCGCGTCGCGCGCCGCCATGTGCAGCGCCACCCCGGCGGCGAGGTCAAGATAGGCGGCGGCGAGGCAGCCCGGCACTTCACCGATGGCCGCCTCGACCGCGCCATGGATATCGGCGGCGCTCATGCGCCTTGTTACCTCCTGGCGGGGGGCAAGGCCAAGCCGCGCCGGGTCAGATCACCAATTCGCGGTCGACTTCCTGCACCTTGCGCCGGGTGAGAGCGAGGTTGCTGCCGTCGCGGTCGAACACGACGTAGAGGAACAGGTCGCGCGAGCACTGGATGGGGCGCAGGATCTGGTATTGGCTGTCGAGGGTGACGATGATGTCCTCGATCCCGCCTTGCAGGCCGAGATCCTTCATCGTGCGCAGCTTGGCGCGGATCACCTCGGTATCGCCCGCGGCGGCGACATCCATGTCGATGCCGTTACCCTTGCTGCCGATGATCATGCCGCTATTGGAATCCACCACCGCCGCGCAGATCGCGCCGGTCATGTTCATCAACGCGCTGAGTGACGATTCCAGATTGCTCATTCCCGGCCCCTTCAATTTTACCGCGAACAGGCTAGGTGCAGAGGCGGGAAACTGTCAACATCGCCAGCGCCTGCGGGGGAGTTTGTGAAGCCGATGAAAACCTTGCTGATCGTGTATCACAGCCGCACCGGCGGCGCCGCGCAGATGGCGCGGGCGGCGGCGCGCGGGGCGGCGGCGGAGGCGGCGCTCCGCACCCGGCTGCTGCCCGCGGCGCAGGCGCGGGGCGAGGATGTGCTGGCGGCGCAGGCCTATATTTTCGCCGCGCCCGAGAATTTGGGGGCGCTGAGCGGGGCGATGAAGGAGTTTTTCGACCGCGCCTATTATGCCGCGCTCGGGCGGATCGAGGGGCGGCGCTATGCCAGCCTGATCTGCGCCGGAACCGACGGCGCCAACGCCGCGCGGCAGATCGAGCGCATCACCACCGGCTGGCGGCTGCGCCCGGTGGCGGAGCCGCTGATCATCTGCACCGGGGCGCAAACGCCCGAGGCGATCTGGGCCGAGAAAACCCTGCCGCAGGCGGCGCTGGCGCAATGCGCCGAGCTAGGGGTGGCGATGGCGGCCGGGCTGGCGGCGGGGATTTTCTAGCCCGTCACCAGCTGCACCCCGGCGGCGGCGCAGCGTGCGGCGAACTCCTCGGGCGGGGCGGCATCGGTCACGATCTTCTGCACCTGGGCGAGCTCGCACACTTTCACCGGCGCCTCGCGGCCAAATTTGGAATGGTCGGTGATCACCCAGCTTTCCGCCGCCTGGGCCATCGCCGCGCGGGAGAATTCGGCCTCGAACAGGTGGAAATCGACCAGCTCGCTGCGCGCATTGATGCCCGCCACCGTGATCAGGGCGCAGCGCACCTCGAACTGCTTCAGGAACTCGATGGAAGCCGGGCCGAAAGCGGCGGCGTCGTCGCCGCCCAGCTCGCCGCCGGCCATGAACACGCGGTTATTGTTGCGGTTGGCGAGGCGGCAGGCGATCTGCGCCGAGTTGGTGACAACCACGAGATTGGCGCGCGCGGTCAGCGCCTCGGCGACATAGGTCGCCGTGGTGCCGTTATCCAGGATCAGCGTGTCGCCATCGCGCACCATGCCCAGCACCAGCGCCGCCACCTGGCGCTTGCCATTGCGGTTGAGCTGCATGCGCCGCTGGAAGGGCGGATCGTCCATGTGCTCGGGGCTCATGATGCCGCCATGGAAGCGCAGCACGCTGCCCTGCGCGATCAGCGGCTTCAGGTTCCGCCGGATCGTTTCGGTCGAGACGCCCAGCCGCGCTGCCAGATCGGTGATGCTGGCGCTGCCGGACTCGCGCACGACTTGCAGGATGTCGGATTGGCGTTTCAAGGACATTTTGTAACCCGCTCGAATTGAAATGCATATTCGGGGGTTTCGTCAGCGAATTCAAGCGCGGGCGGAATGGTCGCGGTAATGTTGCGGAGCGATGAAATTCGCGCGCCGGGCTCGCCCCGCGGCGCGGGGTTGGCTATCCGGGCGCGCCATATGCCGTTGAGGTTGGACAGATGAAATTTCGGACTGCCATTGCCGCGCTGCTGCTGATCAGCGCATTCACCGCGCCCGCCGCCGCCGCGCCGCTCTACCATCTGGCGCGGGAGGTGCAGTTGGCCGGGCCGGTGCGCTGGGATTATCTCCGCCTCGACGCCGCCACGCACCGGCTATTCATCTCCCATGGCCCCGTGGTGACCGTGCTGGATGCGCGCAGCCTCAAGGTCGTTGGCGCGCTGAATGTAGGCTCCGGCAGCCATGGTATCGCTATAGACCCGGTGAGCGGCACCATCTACGCCGATAGCGGCGACAAGGCCGAGGTCATCGCCTTCAATCCACGGACATTCGCGCCCATCGCCACCATCCCCGTGGTGCGCGACGCCGATGGCATGCAATACGATCCGGCCAGCAAGCGGATTTACGTCGTCGGCGGTGATGGCCAGGGGATTACCGGCATCGATCCCGCGGAGAACAAGGCCCTGCCCACCGTGGCGCTGGGCGGCACGCCGGAATTCTTCGCGCCGGACGGCAAGGGCGCGCTGTATATCGCCATCAACGACAAGAACGAGATCGCCCGGTTCGACACCGCCACCAACACCATCACCGCGCGCTGGCCAACCACGGGCTGCGCCGCCCCGACGGGCTTGGCCGTGGACCCGGTGAAGCGGCTGGTGTTCACCTCCTGCCGCTCCGGGGTGATGGATGTGTTGAACGCCGATACCGGCGCCGTGGTGGCGGTGCTGCCGATCGGCAAGGGGACGGACGCCGCCGCCTTCGACCCGGCGCGCAGCCGCGCCTTCTCAAGCAATGGCGTGGGTAGCCTGAGCGTGATCGGCGACAGCGCCGCGCCGGTCTTGCTGGGCACCGTGCCAACCCAGCCCGGCGCGCGCACCTTGGCGGTCGATCCGGCGAGCGGGGATGTGTACACCGTCACCGCCAAGGTCACTGGGATGAAGCCGCCCCAGGGGCCGGCTGGACGGCCTTATTTCACCTTCGCGCCGGACAGCCTGGAACTGCTGGTCTACGCTCCCGCCGGCTGACCGCCTTATGCCGCGAAGGGCTTGCTGCCGGTGAAAGCTTTCCAGCGTTTTTCCAGCAGCGCGTTATCGGCCAGCGCGGCATGCGTGCACCAGCCGAGCACGATGCCGATGGCCCGCGCCGTTTCGGGGCGGCTGCCATCCAGCCGGGCCAACAAGTCGCGGGCGGTGGCGAGGTCGTTGAGATGGCCGAGCTCCTCCTGCAATTCGGCGGCGGTCTCGGCGTAGGCTTTCACCTTGCCCTTGGTGTCGAACAGCCCGCCGAACAGATCGGTGGCGTAGCGCAGCTTTTTCAGTTCGATGCGCACCAGATGCCGCTCTTCGGGCGAGAGGTGCAGCAGATGCCTGCCGCGTTTGCGCACCTTGCGGTGCAGGCGCAGCAAGTTGGCGGCGGCGAAATCGCGCGCCGGGGCGGTGAGCAGTTCCAGCGCCTCGGCGGGCACGGCGTTGCGCCAGCCATGCCGGGCCAGGAAGGCTTCGACCGTCAGCACGAAGCGCGAGGTCGCCGGGGCGGCGAGCAGCGCGTGCGCGGCCTCATACCCGGCGGCGCGGAACTGGCGGCATTGGCCGAGGATCGCGGCGATGCCCGGCTCACGGGCGAAGGCGGCGGCGGGGCCGTCCTGCAACAGGCGGATGAAGACGTCCCAGTTGCGCGCCTCGCCCATCACATTGGCGATGCGCTTGGCCTCGGCCCGGAAGGCGGCGATCTCGGGCGCGGGCAAGGCGCGGTTGAACAAGCCCAGCACCGAGCGCAGCCGCCGCATGGCCACGCGCATCTGATGCACCGCGCCGATCTCGTCGCCGCGGTAGAAGGCGGGCCAGTTGGCCAGGAATTGCGACAGGCAGGATTGCGTGAGCGCGACCACCGCTTCGTCGAGACTCGGTGTTCCGGACAGCCCCGCCCCGGCCTTTACCTGCCGGGGCGCGGGGGCGCCGGCGAGCTGCGCGCCGCGCCCGGCCAGGCTGTCGGCTTGCAACGGCATCGGGAATTTCCTGGTCAGCGCCAGGGCGAAGGGAAACAGCGCCAAGGCCGGGCCGGTGAGGGTGATCTCGCGCACCGGCTGCGTTTCCTCCCCGGCGGCGATGCTGCCGGTTTCCAGCCCGATCTCGACCTCGCCCGCGCGCCGGGTGAGGCGGCGGATGATCGTGGTGAACACGGGATGCAGCGCCGCCCCGCCCAGCCATTCCGCCAGCTTGGCCTCCCAATCCGGGTCGAATCCGGCGGGGTCGGGATGCGGGCCGGGAATATCGGCGGCGGTGTCGCCGTCCGGCGTGCGGAGCTCCATGCGCTGGCCGCGCCGGGTCTTGCTCAGCCGCAGAAAGACATGGTGCCGGGCGAGCGTGAAATCGGCGGTATCGTAATAGTTATGCACCGTGCGGCGGGCACGCACCGGGGCGGGCGGGGTGTCGAGCAGCGGGCTTGCGGGCAAAGCCGACATAATTTCGGCGCTGGCAAGAAAGCGCAGGGTCAGGGCGGGCGCGGCGGTTGTGTCGGACATCTCGGGCGGCCGTGAATAGGGGATGCGCGCAGCATAAACCGGCCGTTAGCGTTGTCCAGCGCGCTTTGGGGGCTCAGCCGAGCGCGTATTCGGCTTCCGGCGTGTAGGTCGGCTGGTCCTTGCCGAGAAAGGAGCTGAACAGGGTGACGTTGTCGGCCCGGATGGGCGCGGAACGGTAGAGGTTATGCGCCTGCACGAAGCTGGTGAGCGCCGGGGTGACCTGGCTATCCATGCGCGCCAGGGTGACATGCGGAGTGAATTTGCGCCGGTCGGGCGGCAGGCCGCAGCGGTGCAGCGCGGTCTCCACCTTGGTTTGCAGACGGGCGAGGTCGTCATTGCGCTCCACCCCGGCATAGAGCGTGTTCACCCGCCCGTTCTTCTCGAACCAGCCAAGGCCGGAGAGGCAGAACTCAAAGCTGCGCCCGCGCAAGCTGGCGAGGGCGAAGTCGATCTCCTCGGCTTGCAGGCGGTTGGCCTCGCCGATGAAGCGCAAGGTGAGGTGGAAATTATCGGTGGGCACCCAGCGGGCGCCGGGCAGATTAAAGGAGAGATCGCTGAGCTCTTCTTTCACCTCCCAGGGGAGGTCGAGGGCGACGAACAGGCGCATGGTCCGGCCTTTCTGCTAGAGGTCAGCGACTCGCTTGCTAGAATTTTGCAATGCCGGGCCAAGCCCGGTCAACGGTTATATGGGGGCGGTGGCGGCGTGCAGCCAGCGCCGCGCCGGCTCGTCCAAGGCCGGGGCCAGGGTGTCGTAAACCCGGGCGTGATAGGCGTTGAGCCAGTCCAGCGCGTCGCGCCCCAGCAGCGCGGGGTCGATCAGTGCGCGGTCGAACGGGGCGAGGGTGAGCGTCTCAAAGCACAGGAAGGGCTTGCGCGCGGCGGGGAACTCGGCTTGCTGCACCAGCACCAGGTTTTCCAGGCGGATGCCGTAGGCGCCGGGCAGATAATAGCCCGGCTCGTTGGACAGGATCATGCCCGCCGCCAGCGGCACGGGTTTGGCGGCGCGGGAGATCCCGGTCGGGCCCTCATGCACCGAGAGATAGGAGCCGACGCCATGGCCGGTGCCGTGGTCGTAATCCAGCCCGGCGCGCCACAGCTCCTGGCGGGCGAAGGCGTCGAGATGCGCCCCGGCCACGCCCTCGGGGAAGACCGCGCGGGCCAGCGCGATATGCCCGGCGAGGACGCGCGTGACATGCGCCCGCACCTCGGCCGGGGGCGGGCTGGGGCCGGTCCAGATGGTGCGGGTGATGTCGGTGGTGCCGTCGAGATACTGGCCGCCGCTATCGATCAGATACACCTCGTCCGGGCGGATCGGGCGGTCGCTCTCGGGGGTGACGCGGTAATGGATGATGGCGCCATGCTCGCCGGCGCCAGAGATGGCGGGGAAGCTCTCGCCCTTGAACAGCGCGCCCTGGGCGCGCAAGCCGAGCAGCCGGGCGGCGGCGGAGCGCTCGGTCTCGCCCTGGGCGGTGCTCAGCCAGGCCAGGAATTTCACCATCGCCACGCCGTCGCGCTGATGCGCGGCGCGCGCCCCCGCCTGCTCGGTGGGGTTTTTCAGGGCGCGGGGCAGGGCCACAGGGTCCGGCCCGGCGGCGAGGCGCGCGCCGGCGGCGGTGAGCGCCGTCTCAAACCAGGCGGGCTGGCTGGCGGGGTCAAAGCGCACGCATTGCCCCTTGAGCGCGGCGATGGCCCCGGGCAGGGCGGCGCGGCCCAGCACCGTCACCTCGGGGCCGAGATGCGCCAGCAGATCGGGAGAGAGTTTCTCCGGCGCCATGAAGATCGTGGCCGAGGCGTCGGCGCGCAGCAGCGCGTAGCCGAGCGCGAAGGGGCAGAATTCGAGATCGGCGCCGCGGATGTTGAACAGCCAGGCGAGCGAGGCGGGGTCGGTGAGGATGGCGGCGTCCTGCCCGGCCTCGCGCAGCTGGGCGGCCAGCCGGGCGCGCTTGGCGGCGGCGCTCTCGCCCGCGAATGGCGCGGGGTGCGCCACCGCTGGGGCCAGCGGTGGGGCGGGACGGTCGGGCCAGATCGCGTCCACCGGGTTGGTCTCCACCGCCACCAGCTCCACTCCGGTGAAGCGCTTCAGCCCCTCCGGGCTGATCAGCCAGGGGTCGTAGCCAATGCGCTTGCCGGCGGCGCGGGCCAGCAGCCAGGCTTCGGGCTTGTCCTCGATGATGTGCAGGCGCTGCCACAGCGCCGGGTCGGTCTCCTGCGCCAGTTGCAGTGTGTAGCGGCCATCGGAGAACACCGCCGCCTCCCCGGCCAGCACGATGGCCAGCCCGGCGCTGCCGGTGAAGCCGGTGAGCCAGGCGAGACGCTCGGCGCTGGGCGGCACGTATTCGCCCAGATATTCATCGGCGCGCGGGATGATGAAGCCATCCAGCCCGGCGGCGGCGAGGTGGGCGCGCAGGGCAGCGAGATGGCGGCTATGTTCTGAGTTCATGCGTCAACTCCATGACATGCGGGGGATGCAATGCTGCATCGCCGCAAAATATTCCCGGAAACGGCCTGTTCCGCGGTATAAGCGCCGCCGAGGAGAGTTGAACCTCTCCATTTGCGGAGTGCCGCTGGGTCGTGGTGACTCGGCCGCTCCCCGGTAAAACAGGTGAACCATGTCTGCGACTATCCATAACCCGACCACCCTGGGCAAGTTCGGGGCGTTCGTCTTCGCGCGGGAGCCGCGCCAGACGGGCGACAACCCCCGCATGACCTTGGCTGAACGCTTCCGCGCCTGGCGCGAGCGCCGGGCGGCGGTGGCGGAGCTGAGCCGGCTTTCCGACCGCTGCCTGGCCGATATTGGCCTGACCCGCGACGGGATCGAGGAGCTGGTCCGCGCCGCACATTAAGGCGCCCCGGCCCGCCAGATACAAAAAACGCCGCCCGAGAGTTTCGGGCGGCGTTTTTATTGGGGCTGTGCCCCGCCGGATCAGCGGCGCAGATTCAGGCGGCCGATGAGGTCCTGGTAGCGCTTGACGTTCTTGCGCTTCAGGTAGTCCAGCAGCGAGCGGCGCTGGCCGACCAGCACGAGCAGGCCGCGGCGCGAATGGAAATCCTTCGCGTGGGTCTTCAGGTGCTCGGTGAGGTTGGCGATGCGCTCGGAGAGCAGGGCAACCTGCACTTCCGGGCTGCCGGTGTCGTTGGCGGCGGTGGCGTATTCCTTGATGAGCTCCGTGCGGCGCTCTGGCGTGATCGACATCGTGATGTTCCTTAAAAACAGAGGTTAAAACAAGCGTTCCGGCTTCAGCCAGCCCTCATGGAGCCGGGCCAGCGCCGCAACGCGCCCCGCCGCCGTAATGCGTACCAGCCCGTTATCGGGGTTGGCGCTTTCCGGAATCCGCCCCATCAGGTCCACCAGGCTGATCGCCTGGCCCTGAGACAGGGCGTGGAACTCTGCGGCGTTCAGGGCCAGAGCCGGGATGTCGTCCAGCGCGGTCGAGAGTGGCAGCAGCGTTTCGGCAAGAGTGGCGGGCGTATGCGCCGGATCGAGGAATTTGTCCAGCGGAACCGCCATTTTTTCAAGAAACGGGCCGACCCGCAGGCGGCGCAGCTTGGCGATATGGCCCACCGTGCCGCAGGCGCGGGCGAGGTCGCGGGCGAGGGCGCGCATATACACGCCCTTGCCGGACTGCACCTCGAACTCGGCATGGTCGGCATCGGGGCGGCCGATCAGCTCGAAGCGGTCCACCTGCGCCGGGCGCGGCGGCAATTCGGGCGGGCGGCCTTCGCGCGCCATGTCATAGGCGCGCTCGCCCTCCACCTTCAGCGCCGAAAACACCGGCGGCACCTGCATGATGTTGCCGATGAACTGCGGCAGGGCGGCGCGGATCTGCGCATCGCTGGGCCGGGCCTCGGAGGTTTCGGTCACCTCGCCCTCGGCGTCGTCGGTGTCGCGCGCCTCGCCGAAGCGGATGGTGAAATGGTAGATCTTGGTGCTGTCCATCACATAGGGGACGGTTTTGGTCGCGGCGCCGAAGGCGATCGGCAGCACGCCGGTGGCCAGCGGGTCCAGCGTGCCGCCATGGCCCGCCTTCTGCGCGTCGAGCGCGCGTTTGATCTTGTTCAGCGCCTGCGTGCTGGTGATCCCTTGCGGTTTGTCGAGGATGATCCAGCCGTCGAGTTTGCGGCCTTTTTTCTGCCGAGCCATGCGAATCCTGAGTCGTGGTGAAGCGGCGCTGATAGGCCATGCCGCGCCGCGGGAAAAGAAGGCAAAGCGAAATACCTGCCCCCCGCGCCATGGTCGTTAATGGGAGAGCAATCATTGTCTGCTCAGATCGGGGCGTCAGGAAAAATTCCGGCACCGTGCTTCCGCCCGACCCCGTTTCCCCGATCCAGCCCGAGGATTGCCGCCATGCCAGATGACAGCCGGACCCTTACCGCGCCGCCCGAGCGCCCCAGCTTCGCCATGCCGGCGCTGCCGCGCCCGGCGCTGGGGAAGCGGGAGACATTCATCGGCTTCGTGCGCGACGAGGCGAGCGCCGCGCTGCTGCATGAATGCCTGGCCGGGCGCATCCCCAATGATAACCGGGTGCATGTCGTTGATTTCCGCGCCAGCCTGGAGATTTTGGCGGCGATGACGACGCCGGAGGTGGTGCTGGTCGATCTCTCCGGCGAGGCCCAGCCGGTGAACGCGATCATGGATCTGGCCGAAATGGTGGAGGAAGGCACGGTGGTGCTGGCCGTCGGAGAGCACCAGAGCATCAATTTCTACCGCACCGTGACCAAGGGCATGGGCGTGCGCGAATATCTGCAAAAGCCGCTGACCAGCGAGGCGGTGGCGCGCAACTTCCTGCCCTGCTTCGCCGCGGGCGGCGCGCCACCCGCGGCGGCGCAGGCGCGGGGCGGGCGCATGGCGGCGGTGGCCGGCACGCGCGGCGGCGTGGGCACCACCACCATCGCCGTGAATCTGGCCTGGTATATCGCCACCGAGCTGCGCCGCCACACCACCTTGCTGGATGGCGCTCTGAATAACGGCACGGTGGGGTTGCACCTCAACCTGCCGCCCTCGCGCGGGTTGACCGCCGTGCTGGAGGCGCCCGAGCGGGTGGATGGCTTGCTGCTCGAACGCTCGATGCAGGACGCGGCGGACCGGCTGCATGTACTGGCCGGGATGGAGGAGCTGGAGCGCAATGCCGCGTTTTCCGCCGAGAGCGCGGTGAAATTCATCCAGCTGATCCGGGGGCGCTATAATTTTGCCGTGGCCGATGCCGGGGCGCGGCTGGAGCCCTTTGCCCGCGACCTGCTGTTCAACGCGCAGCAGCGCATCATCGTCATGGACCCGAGCATGATCTCGGTCCGCAATCTGGAGCGGCTGGCCACGCTGCCGGGCGGCTCGGCGCAGGCGCCGCGGCCGCTGCTGGTGCTCAACCGCGCCGGGGCGCCGGGCGGGCTGGCGCAGAGCTATATGGAGCAGACCATGGGGTTGCGCTTCGACGCTGTGATCCCCGATTTGCCGCGCATCGTGCCGCGCAGCACCCAGCTCGGCACCCCGGCGGCGGCGTTGCGCGGGCCGTTCCGCGACGGCATCGCGGCGCTGGCCAAGGCGGTGGGGGAGGTCCATTTCTCCGGCTAAAGCCGGTTGCCCGTCAGGACGCGGATGGACAACGCGGCGCTGTGCGTTAAATATCGAAATCCTGCTGAATAGCGAAAATTTCCGAGGAGTTTCGTATGACCGCACAACTGCCCCCGGCGCCGACGCTGCGCCTCGCCAATGGCGTGGAGATCCCCCAGCTCGGCCTCGGCACCTGGCCGATGGACGACGCCCAATGCGCCGTGGCCGTGACGGCCGCCATCGAAATGGGCTACCGGCTGATCGACACCGCCGAGAATTACGGCAACGAGGCCGGGGTGGGCGAGGGCGTGCGCAATGCCAGCGTGCCGCGAAGCGAGGTGTTCATCACCACCAAGTTCAACCGCAAATGGCATAGCGCCGCGGGTGTGCGCGAAGCCTGTGAGGCCAGCCTGAAGCGCTTGGGCACCGATTATATCGACCTGTTCCTGATCCACTGGCCCAACCCGGACCAGGACCGCTATGTGGAAGCCTATGAGGCCCTGACCACGCTACTGGCCGAGGGCAAGCTGCGCGGCATCGGCGTGTCCAATTTCAAGCCCGCGCATCTGCGGAAGCTGTTCGAGGCCGGCTTCGTGCCGCATCTCAACCAGATCCAACTCGACCCGTACCGCCAGCGGCGGGACATCGTGGCCATCCACCAGGCCAAGGGCATCGTTACCGAGACCTGGAGCCCGATCGACCGCAACGGGCCGATGCTGCACGACCCGGTGATCGCGGGCATCGCCAAGGCGCATGGCAAGACTGTGCCGCAGATCGTGCTGCGCTGGCATGTGCAGTCGGGCTATGTGACCACGCCGAAATCCGCCGATCCGCGCCGCCAGGCGGAGAATCTAGACATTTTCGGCTTCGCCCTGAGCGCGGCGGAGATGGCGGCGCTGCACGCGCTCGACAACCCGGCCGCGCCGGTGCTGAACGCCGACGAGTTCGGGCATTAGGCAGCAGGGGGAAATTCTGCTAGAAGCGGGGCTCCAAACCCGATCCTGGAGCCCCCGGAGCACGAATGTCTGACGTTACCCCGCCGACCCCGCATGACGATGCCTATGACGCCGCTTCGATCAGCGTGCTGAGGGGGCTGGATGCCGTGCGCAAGCGTCCGGGCATGTATATCGGCGACACCGATGACGGCTCGGGCCTGCACCATATGGGCTTCGAGATCATCGACAACGCGGTGGACGAGGCCCAGGCGGGCTTCGCCGACCGCGTCGAGGCCGTGCTGAACGGCGACGGCTCCATGACCATCCGCGATAATGGCCGCGGCATCCCCACCGACATTCACCCCGAGGAGGGCATTTCCGCCGCCGAGGTGGTGCTGACCAAGCTGCATGCGGGCGGCAAGTTCAACCAGAACAGCTACAAGGTCTCGGGCGGGTTGCACGGCGTGGGTGCGGCGGTGGTGAACGCGCTCTCCGAGTGGATGGAGGTGCGGATCTGGCGCAATGGCCAGGAGCATTTCATCCGCTTCGAGCATGGCGACACGGTGCAGCCGCTGATGGTGGTCGGCGCCTCCGACCGCCCGACCGGCACCGAAGTCACCTTCAAGCCCTCCGCCGCCACCTTCACCCATACCGAGTTCGATTACGCGGTCTTCGAGCGCCGGCTGCGCGAGCTGGCCTTCCTCAATTCGGGCCTGGCCATCCAGCTCAGCGATGAGCGGCACGAGCCGGCGCAGCGGGCGGAATTCCATTATGATGGCGGCATCGCCGAGTTCTGCAAATGGCTGGACCGGGCCAAGACCTCGCTGATCCCGGTGCCGATCACCGCCGCCTCTGAGGTCAAGGAGTCGGGGATCAAGGTCGAGTTCGCCTGTTCGTGGAATGATTCCTACCACGAGACCATGCTGTGCTTCACCAACAACATCCCGCAGCGCGATGGCGGCACGCATCTGGCCGGGTTCCGCGGGGCGCTGACGCGCGTGCTTGGCAATTACGCCAAGAGCATGGGCAAGAAGGACGGCACGGAAATCTCCGGCGAGGATATGCGCGAGGGGCTGACCGCGGTGCTCTCGGTGAAGGTGCCGGATCCGAAATTCTCCTCGCAGACCAAGGATAAGCTGATCTCCTCCGAGGTGCAGCCGGTGGTGCAGGCAGCGGTGGCCGACGCGCTCGGCCATTGGTTCGAGACGCACCCCAAGGAAGCCAAGCTGATCGTGCAGAAGGTGATCGACGCCGCGGCGGCGCGCGAGGCGGCTCGCAAGGCGCGTGAGCTGACGCGGCGCAAGGGCGTGCTGGACATCTCCTCGCTGCCCGGCAAGCTGGCCGATTGCCAGGAGCGCGACCCGGCGAAATCCGAGCTGTTCCTGGTCGAGGGTGACTCCGCCGGCGGCTCAGCCAAACAGGGGCGCGACCGCAAATTCCAGGCGATCCTGCCGCTCAAGGGCAAGATTCTGAACGTGGAGCGCGCGCGCTTCGACAAGATGCTGGCCTCGGCCGAAATCGGCACGCTGATCACGGCGCTAGGGGCGGGCATTGGCCGGGCCGAGCCGGAGCAGGGCGGGTTCGACGAGGGCAAGCTGCGCTACCACCGTATTGTCATCATGACGGACGCCGACGTGGACGGCTCGCATATCCGCACGCTGCTGCTCACCTTCTTCTACCGGCAGATGCCGGCGCTGATCGAGAAGGGCTATCTGTATATCGCGCAGCCGCCGCTCTACCGCGCCAAGCGCGGCAATGACCAGCGCTATTTGAAGGATGACGACGCGCTGGAAGCCTTCCTGCTGGAGCGCGCGATGGGCGAGGCGGCCCTGGTCTCCGGCGCCCTGACCCTGGCCGGGGACGAGCTGCGCGCCGAGACAGGCTGGATCGGCCAGGTGGTGCACCGGCTGAAGGCGCTGAGCAGCCTGCTGCCGTTGAATTATCTGGAGCAGATCGCCATTGCCGGGCTGTTCGCCCCGGCGGCGCTGGGCGATGCAAGCAAGGACGCGGCGCTGGTGGCGCGGCTGAACGCGCTTTCCCACCCCACCGAGCGCGGCTGGGTCGTGACCTCCGACGCCACGGGCGTCACGCTCGGGCGCACCGTGCGCGGCGTGGCCGAGCGCTACCATCTGGACGCCGCCGCCCTGCGCACCGCCGAGGCGCGCTATCTGGCCGAGCGCGCGCCGCGCCTGGCCGAGCTGTTTGGCGGCGGCGCGACCCTGGCCATCGACGGCCCGGCCAAGCCCGTGCATGGCCCGGCCGCGATGTGGGAGGCGCTGCTCGCCTATGGCCGCAAGGGCCTGACCATCAGCCGCTTCAAAGGCCTGGGCGAGATGAACCCGGAGGAGCTGTGGGCCACCACGCTCGATCCGTCGGCGCGGCGGCTGTTGCAGGTGAAGATCTCGGATGCCGAGGATACCGACCAGATCTTCGCCACGCTGATGGGCGATATCGTGGAGCCGCGCCGGGAGTTCATCGTCTCCAACGCGTTGAAGGTCGCCAATCTGGACGCCTGAGCCCCCGCGGCATTGAATCCATGCCCGGCCGGGCATGGATTCCCCGGGGGCGCGTGCCTAACTCTCAGGGCGCGGGCTGGCATCGGCGCCAGCCGCTCGAGGAGAGTGATGATCTTTCGCCCCCGTTTCTGGCTGCCGGGTTTGGCGGCCCTGGTTTTCTCAGCCGCGCAGGCGCGCGCCGCCGTGCCACCCCCGGCTTATGACCCGCCTGACGCCGCCAGCACGGAAACGGCGATCCTCTCCGGGGGCTGCTTCTGGGGCATGCAGGGCGTGTATGAGCATGTGCGCGGTGTGAGGAAGGTTTATGCCGGATATACGGGCGGCCCGGCGGCGGCGGCCAATTATGAGAGTGTCAGTACCGGCGCCACCGGCCATGCGGAGTCGGTGCAGATCATGTTTGACCCGCGCGTGATCTCCTATGGCCGCATCTTACAAATTTATTTCGCCGTGGCGGCCGACCCGACGGAGCTGAACGAGCAGGGGCCGGATGTGGGCACGCAATACCGCGGCGAGATCTGGTACGAGACCCCGGCGCAGCACCAGATCGCCATCGCCTATATCGCCCAGCTTTCCGCCGCGCATAACTTCGCCGCACCGATCGTCACCCGCGTCGACCCGGCCATGCCGTTTTACCAGGCCGAGGCGTATCACCAGGACTTCCTGGAGAACCATCCCGACTACCCGTATATCGTGATCAACGACCTACCCAAGCTGCAGGCGTTGCGGGCGTTGTTTCCGGCGGATTACCAGGCCCAGCCGGTGCGCGCGCTGCCTGCGCCCTGAGGGTTACAGCGTTGCCGCCAGCTTGCGCAGCGCGCCGTCGTCGAAATCGCGCTGGACGATGTGGATCGGGCAGGAGATGAAACGCGCCAGCGTGGCGGCGGTCTCCTCGGGCAGCACGGGGGACACCTCGCTCTCGCTCAGCACCACGGCGGCGACGCGGATGCCATGCGCGGCCAGGAACGCCCCGGTGGTGACGGTGTGGCTGATGGTGCCGAGATACGTGCCCGCGACCAGGATGGCGGGCAGTTTGAGCGCCACCATGAGGTCGACGATCAGATGCTGGTCGTTCAGCGGCACCGCCGCGCCGCCGACGCCCTCGATGAGCAGCGTGCCGCGCGCGGCCTCGATGGCGGCCTGGCAGAAGATGGTGACATCGTTGAACACGATCCGCCGCCCCTCGCGCACGCCGGCCATGTCGGGCGAGAGCGGGGCGGCGAAGCGCCAGGGCGAGATGGTGGCGATATTTTGCGCGGTGATCGGCCGGCCCATGGCGGCGAGCAGGCGGGCGGGGTCGGTGCCGGAGACATCTTGCGGGTCGTAGCCGGAGAGCACCGGCTTGATCGCCGCGAAATCGCGCTTCAACTCACGCCCGGCCCGGATCAGCCCGGCGGTCACATAGGTCTTGCCGACATCCGTCCCGGTGCCGGTGATGAAATAGCTTGCCATACTCGTCCTTTTGCCTCTCTTGAAGCATGGGATTAACCTGTGCCGCAATTGAGTGATGGAGTTGAAGCGTGCCTGAGAGCCATATCGCCACCAAGCCGCGCTGGAGCCGCGCGGATGTCGCCGCCCTGCTGGCGTTGCCGTTTCCGGAGCTGCTGTTCCGCGCCATGAGCGTGCACCGCGAGCATTTCGACCCGACCAAGGTGCAGATCTCCACGCTGCTTTCCATCAAGACCGGCGGTTGCCCGGAGGATTGCGGCTATTGCCCGCAGGCCGCCGGGGCGGAGACGGGGCTGAAGGCGAACAAGCTGATGGAGGTGGAGACGGTGCTGGCGGAAGCCCGCGCGGCCAAGGAGAAGGGGGCCTCGCGCTTCTGCATGGGCGCGGCGTGGCGCAGCCCCAAGGACCACGATCTGGACGCGGTGTGCAGCATGGTCTCGGGCGTGAAGGCGCTGGGCATGGAAACCTGCGTGACGCTGGGCATGCTCACCCCCGCGCAGAGCGGCAAGCTGAAAGAGGCCGGGCTGGATTACTACAACCACAACCTCGACACCTCGCCCGAGTATTACGGCCAGATCATCACCACCCGCACCTATCAGGACCGCTTGGACACGCTGGAGGCGGTGCGCGACGCGGGCATCAATATCTGCTGTGGCGGCATCGTCGGCATGGGCGAGGATGAGACCGACCGCGCCGGGCTGCTGGCCACGCTGGCCAGCCTGCCGGAGCCGCCCGAATCGGTGCCCATCAACGCGCTGGTGGCGGTGGAGGGCACGCCGCTCGCCAAGGCCGAGAAGATCGACCCGATCGATTTCGTGCGCGTGGTGGCGGCGGCGCGCATCACCATGCCGCGCAGCTATGTGCGGCTCTCCGCCGGGCGCGAGGCGATGACCGACGAGGCCCAGGCGCTGTGCTTCCTGGCCGGGGCGAACTCGATCTTCCATGGCGAGAAGCTGCTGACTACCAAGAACGCCACGGTGCCGCATGACGAGGCGCTGTTCGAGAAGCTCGGCCTCTCGGCCGCGTGAGCAGATGAGCTGGCTGGAGACGGGCTGGCGCCATGTGTGGCTGCCCTATGCCCAGATGCAGACCGCGCCGCTGCCCCTGCCCGCGATGCGGACCGAGGGCAGCCGCATCTTTCTGGAAGACGGGCGCGTGCTCATTGACGGCATCGCCTCCTGGTGGACGGCGGCGCATGGCTACAACCACCCGCATATCATTGGCGCGGTGGCGGCGCAGCTGGAGCGTATGCCGCATGTGATGTTCGGCGGGCTCGGGCATGAACCGGCCTATCAGCTGGCCACGCGCCTCGCCGCGCTGCTGCCCGGCGCGCTCAACCGCGTGTTCTTCACCGATTCCGGCTCGGTGGCGGTGGAGGTGGCGATCAAGATCGCGGTGCAGGCGAGGCTCAACCGGGGCGAGCGCGGGCGCACCAAGGTGCTGGCCTTCACCGGTGGCTATCATGGCGATACGTTGGGCACGATGGCGATCTGCGACCCCGAGGAGGGGATGCACGCCATGTTCACCGGGCTGCTGCCGGAGCATCCGGTGATCCCGCTGCCGCGCGAGGCGGCCAGCATCGCGGGGTTCGAGGCTTTTCTGGAACGCGAGCATCAGAGCCTGGCGGCGATCATCGTGGAGCCGCTGGTGCAGGGCGCGGGCGGCATGGTGCTGCACCCGTCCGAGGTGCTGCGGCGGCTGCGCCAGGCGGCCGATCATTACGGGCTGACGCTGATCTTCGACGAGATCTTCACCGGCTTCGGGCGCACCGGCACGATGTTCGCCTTTGAGCAGGCGGGGGTGGCGCCGGATATCATCACGCTGTCGAAGGCGCTCACCGGCGGCACCTCGCCGCTCGCCGCCACCATCGCCACGGATGAGCTGTTCGACGCCTTTCTCTCCGACAGCCCGATGACGGCGCTGATGCACGGGCCGACCTTCATGGCCAACCCGCTGGGCTGCGCGGCGGCCAATGCCTCGCTCGATTTGTTTGAGACCGAGCCGCGCCTCGCCCAAGCCGCCGCCATCTCGGCGCAGCTGGCGCGTGAGCTGGCGCCCTGCCGCGGCTTGCCCGGTGTGAAGGATGTGCGCATGCTGGGCGCGATCGGCGTGGTGGAGCTGGAGCGGATCGAGAACCCGGCGGCGCTGCGCCAGGCGCTGGTCAGGCAGGGCGTGTGGATCAGGCCGTTCCGCAACATCCTCTACCTCACCCCGGCGCTGACCATCGCCGCGGACGAGTTGTCGGCGCTGACCGGGGCGATCAGGGCCGTGCTGGCGGGTTGACCAAACCTGCCTCGTCTGCAACCTGACCGGGCAATGCCGCGCCCCGCCCATGAGATTCTCCGCCCCGATTGCCCCGTGAAGCCCGCCTGGGGCGTGTTCGACGCGGGCTGGTATCTGCATCATTACGCCAAGGCCCGTGAAGCCTGCGCGGGGCAGGGGACGGAGGCGGTGCTGGATTATTACCTCGCCACCGGGGCGCGGCTGGGCCACAGCCCCAACCCGGTATTCGACGAGGCGTATTACCTCGCCGCCAACCCGGATATCGCGGAACTGGTGCGCGCGGGGGGGTATGCCTCGGGCTTCGACCATTTCTGCCAGAGCGGGCATCGCGGCGTGTCGCCACATTGGCTGTTCGACGACGCGCTCTATGCCGATCTCTACGAGGATATGACGCTGGAGATCCTTGACGCGCATGGCTGTTTCGGGCGCTACGATCATTATCTACGCTCCGGCCAGCGCGAGCGACGGATGGGGCATTTTCTGTTCGATGGTGCCTTCTACCGCGCGCGGGCGCTGGAGGCGGGGATTCCGGCGGACCAGATCGACGGGCCGGGGCCGTATGCGCACTTCCTGGCCACGCTGGGCGGTGGCGGGGATGAGCTGGCACCCGCCGTCTATTTCGACACGGCTTGGTATGTGGAGCATCATCCGGGGGCGAAGGCGGAGATCCTGCAGGGGCGCTACCGGGGCGCGCTGCATCATTACCTCACCAACCCCGCCCCGGTGCATTTCGACCCGGTGGCGCAATTCTCCGAGGCGTTCTACCGCCGCCGCTACCCCGATATCGCCGCCGCCATCGAGGCCGGGCTGTACCGCAACGCCTATCAGCAATTCGTGCAGTTCGGCTGTTTCGAGCTGCGCCAGCCCGCGCCGGATATCGATCTCGCCTATTACCGTGACCTGCATGAGCGGGTGCGCAACGATCTCAACGCCGGGACGGTGCGCGACGCCTTCGCGCATCTGCGCCTGATCGGGCTGCCCGAGGGGCTGGCCTATTGCCCGCCCGAGGCGCCGCCAGCGCTGGACGAGGCCGGCACGCGCGAGGCGTTTTTGAAGAAGGCGCGGGCGGATCTCGCGATTTTCGCCCGCCAGCGGCTGGATTTCAGCTTTGCGGGCGCGCCGGCGGTGAGCGTGATCATGGTCGCGCATAACCGCTTCGAGCTGACGATGCGCGCTTTGGCCTCGCTGCGGCGCAATTTCGCTGGGGCGATCGAGCTGATTCTGGTGGATAACGGCTCCGGCGACGATACGCGCCGGATCGGCACCTATGTGCAAGGCGCGCGGATTTTGCGGACGGGGCAGAATTTCGGCTTTCTGCGCGCGGCGAATCTGGCGCTGGCGGAGGTCTCGGCTCCGGCGCTGCTGTATCTGAACAACGATGTCGAGCTGGGATACGGCGCGGTGGCGGCGGCGCTGGCGCGGCTGGAGAGCGCCCCGGAGATCGGCGCGGTGGGCGGCAAGGTGGTGCGCTCCAACGGGCTGTTGCAGGAGGCCGGCTCGATCATCTGGAATGAAGGCACCACGGCCGGCTATCTGCGCGACGCGCCGCCGCTGGCGCCGGAGGCGAATTTCCTGCGTGCGGTGGATTACTGCTCGGCCGTGTTCCTGCTCTGCCGCACGGCGCTGGTGCGCGCGCTGGGCGGCTTCGACGAGGATTACGCCCCCGCCTATTACGAGGACGCGGATTTATGCGTGCGCATGCTCGGCGCCGGATACCGCGTGATTTACGACCCGGCGGTGACGCTGGAGCATATGGAGTTCGGCAGCGCCGCCACCACCGAGGCGTCGATGGCGCTGATGCGCCGGGGGCGGCGGCTGTTCCGCGCCAAGCAGGCGGCCTTCCTGCAAGGTCAATATCCGCCCGCGCCGGAAAACCTGGTGCTGGCGCGCGGGCGCGGCGGCCGGAAGCGCGTGCTGTTCATCGAGGATACGGTGCCGCTGCGCCGGCTCGGCTCGGGCTTCGTGCGTTCGGCCGATATCGTGCGGGCGATCACGGCGGCAGGGTATGAGGTGCATGTCTTCCCGATCAACGGCGCGCCCTATGACCATATGAGCCTGTATGGCGAGCTGCCCGAGGGGGTGGAGGTGATGGCCGGGCGGGATTTCGTCAGCCTGCCGGAATTTCTGGCCGGGCGGCGGGCGGTTTACGATCTGGTCTGGGTGGCGCGCACGCATAACCTCGCCCGCGTGCGGCCCTTGCTGGAGGAAGCCGGGATCGCGGTGCCGGTGGTGCTGGATACCGAGGCGATCGCCACCGGGCGCGCGGCGGCGCTGGCCGCGCTGCGCGGCGAGGCGTTTGACTTCGCCGCCGCCTTCGCCACGGAATTCGCCTGCGCCGGGGCGGCGGCGAAGCTGCTGGCGGTGAACGCGCCTGAGACGGCGCTGCTGCGTGCCGCGGGGCTGGATGCGGAAATGCTGGGCACCGCGCGCCGCCCCGCGCCCACGCCGCGCGGCTTCGCCGGGCGGGCGGGACTGCTCTTCGTGGGCGCGATGCACCAGCCGGACAGCCCGAATCTTGATGCGCTGCGCTGGTATGTGGATGAGATCTACCCGGCCCTAGCGGCGGCATTGGACGAGGCGCCGGTGCTGCACGCCGCCGGGCACATGGCGCGCGGCGTGGCGCTGGCGGGGATCGCCGATCATCCCGGCATCGTCTGGCATGGCGAGCTGGATGATTTGACCCCGCTCTACGACGAGGCGCGGCTGTTCATCGCGCCCACGCGCTACGCCGCGGGCACACCGTATAAACTCTACGAGGCCGCCGCCTTCGGCCTGCCCTGTGTGACGACAACGCTGCTCGCCGGGCAGCTGGGCTGGGCGGACGGGCGGGAGCTGCTCGCCGTACCGGTGGGCGATGTGCGCGGCTTCGCGGTGCAAATCGCGCGGCTCTACCGCGACGAGGCGCTGTGGACGGCGCTGCGCGAGGCGGCCCTGGCGCGGCTGGCGGCGGCGCATCGGCCGGAGGATTTCGCAGCCGAGGTGTCGGCGATCCTGGCCGGGGTGCTGGGCTAGGCGCTGGGCGCGGGGGCGCGGCCGGGCTGGCGGTGGCGGTAGGCCAGCGCCTCGGCCACGTGTTGTTTATGCACCACCTCGCTGCCGGCGAGGTCGGCGATGGTGCGGCCCACGCGCATCGCGCGGGTAAAGCCGCGGGCGGAGAGGCGCAGCCGCGTGGCGGCATGTTCGAGGAAGTGCCGCGCCTCGTCGGTCAGCGCGATCAGCTCGCCCCCGGCCTCGGCATTGCTGGTGGGGCCATCCTCGCCATAGCGGGCGCGGGCCAAGGCGCGGGCGGCGGCGACGCGCGCGGCCACGGCGGCGCTCGGCTCGCCGGGCGGGGCCCAGGCCAGCTCCTTGGGCGAGAGCGGTGTGATCTCGATGACGATGTCCATGCGGTCGAGCAGCGGGCCGGATAGCTTGTTCTGGTAATCCTCGCCGCAGCGCGGGGCGCGGCTGCATTCGCGCGCGCCATCGCCCAGATAGCCGCAGCGGCAGGGGTTCATGGCCGCCACCAGCTGGAAGCGCGCCGGGTAGGTGATATGCGCGCTGGCGCGGGAGACGGTGGTGTGCCCGGCCTCCAGCGGCTGGCGCAGGGCCTCCAGCGTGGCGCGGGGGAATTCGGGCATCTCGTCGAGGAACAGCACGCCGCGATGCGCCAGCGAGACCTCGCCCGGCCGGGCGCGGTTGCCCCCGCCAGCGATGGCGGCCTGGCTGGCGGAGTGGTGCGGCTCGCGGAAAGGCGGGCGGGTGATGAGCTGGCCGTCGCGCAGCAGCCCAGCGACGGAATGCACCATGCTCACCTCCAGCGCCTCGCGCGCCGACAGCTCGGGCAGCAGCCCCGGCAGCCTTGCCGCCAGCATCGACTTGCCGCCCCCCGGCGGGCCGATCATCAGCAGGTTGTGCCCGCCCGCCGCCGCGATTTCCAGCGCCCGCCGTGCGGTTTCCATGCCGCGCACATCGGCGAGGTCGAGCGCGGGGCCGCCGCCGCCGAGCTGCCCGGCGGGCGGGGCGGGCATGAGCTGCGTGCCGCGGAAATGGTTGACGAGGCTGAGCAAGTCCGGCGCGGCGAGCACCTCGATCTCCCCGGCCCAGCCCGCCTCGGCGCCCTGGGCCTGCGGGCAGATCAGCCCCCAGCCGCGCCGCGCCGCGCCGATGGCGGCGGGCAGCACCCCGGCCACGGGGTTGATGCGGCCATCGAGCGAGAGTTCGCCCAGCGCGGCGAATTGCGCCAGCTCCTCGGCGGGCAGCACATCCATCGCCGCCAGCACGCCGAGCGCCACCGGCAGGTCGAAATGGCTGCCCTCTTTCAGCATGTCGGCGGGGGCGAGGTTGACCAGCACGCGCTTGGGCGGCAGCGCCAGCCCCATGGCGGTGAGCGCCGCGCGCACCCGCTCGCGCGCCTCGCCCACGGCTTTGTCCGGCAGCCCGACCATCAGGAAGCCCGGCAGCCCGGCGCTGATCTGCACCTGCACCTCGACCCGCTGGGCCTCGATGCCGGCGAAGGCGAAGGAGTTGACGCGCGTGATAGCCATGACCTGCCCGCAAAAGTTACGGGCAGGTTAATAATGCGACTGGAAGTTGTCTAGCCGCGCTTGATGACGAACGGCCCGGTGGATTGGCAGGTCGGCATCATCTCGATGCGGTTGATGTTCATGTGTTTGGGTAGCGACACGATCCAGGACGCGGCCTCGGCGATGTCGTCGGGCGTCAGCGGCGTGGTGCCGGCATAAACTGCGGCGGCTTTTGCCTCGTCGCCATGGAAGCGCACCTGTGAGAATTCCGAGCCGCCGCACAGGCCGGGCTCGATATCGGTGACGCGGATGTTCCGCCCGACCAGATCGGCGCGCAGATTGAGCGAGAACTGGCGCACGAAGGCCTTGGTCGCGCCATACACATGGCCGCCGGGATAGGGGTATTCGCCCGCCACCGAGCCGAGATTGAGGATGGTGCCCTCATCGCGCGCCACCATTTGCGGCAGGATCGCGCGGGTCATGTGCACGAGGCCGGAGATGTTGGTGGCGATCATCGTGTCCCATTCGGCGAGATCGGCTTCCCAGGCCGGGGAGAGGCCCAGCGCCAGCCCGGCATTGTTGATCAGCACGTCGATGCGCCGCCAGGCTTCCGGCAGGCTGTCCACGAAGCCGGTGACGGCCGTGGCGTCGGTCACGTCCAGCGCCACGGGCAGCAGCTTGTCGCCCAGCTCCGCCGCCAGCTCTTGCAGCCGCTCGGCCCGCCGCCCAGTGGCGATGACGCGATGGCCATCGCGCACGAACCGCCTTGCGATGGCGGCCCCGAACCCGGCCGTGGCGCCCGTTACCAGAATTGTCTTCATGTTCACCCCAGATTTGCGCGTGTGAAATCGATGGCTAGGTCAGCGCCGTCCACCCGCACCCGGCTCTCACGCGGGGCGGTTTGGGCGATGACCTGGCCACGCCGGATAACATAGAGGCGCTCGGCGCGAATGCGAATCGCCTCGAACGCGTTTTCCGCCTGCAGCACCACCAGATTCGCATCGCATCCTGGCGCCAGGCCGTAATT
This sequence comes from Acidocella sp. KAb 2-4, assembly GCF_020567705.1. Lineage (GTDB taxonomy): Bacteria > Pseudomonadota > Alphaproteobacteria > Acetobacterales > Acetobacteraceae > Acidocella. Next base: position 59,855 of record NZ_JAJDJU010000002.1, read on the forward strand.
CGGCAAGCCGAGAATTTTCGCCGGGGTCTCGGTGACGGCGGCGAAGCTGGCGCGGATCTCGCTCTGCGCGGTGAGCTGGCCGACATGCAGGCCCATGCCCGCGACTTCCAGCATGTCATGCGTGCCGAACGAGTACCACGGGTCCATCACGCAATCATGCCCAAAGGCGACCGGCACGCCCGCCGCCATCAGCTCCTTCACCCGCGTCATGCCGCGGCGCTTGGGGTAGGTGTCGTGCCGGCCCTGCAAGGTGATGTTGATGAGCGGGTTGGCGATGACGCCGACCCCGGCCTCGGCGATCAGCGAGATCAGCTTGGAGGCGTAATAATTATCCATGGAATGCATCGAGGTGAGATGCGATCCGGCGACGCGCCCCTGCATGCCGTGGCGCACGGTTTCCGCGGCCAGGGTCTCGATATGGCGCGAGAGCGGGTCGTCGGATTCGTCGCAATGCATGTCCACCCGCGCGCCGCGCTCGGCGGCGATGCGCATCAGCGCGCGCACGCTCTCCGCGCCGTCTTGCATCGTGCGCTCGAAATGCGGGATGCCGCCGATCACGTCCACGCCCATGTCGAGCGCGCGTTGCAGGTTGATGGCGGCGTTGGGGTAGCGCAGATAGCCGTCTTGCGGGAAGGCGACGAGCTGGATGTCGAGATAGGCGCGCAGATCGCGGCGCAGGCGGGTGAGCGCCTCCACCGCCAGCAGCCGGTCGTCGCAGATATCGACATGCGAGCGGATGGCCAGCGTGCCGCGCGCGATCGCCCACAGGCAGAGCTTCTTCGCGCGCTCGTAAATCGCCTCGACGGTGAGATGCGGCTTCAGTTCGCTCCATAGCGCGATGCCCTCCAGCAGCGTGCCGGATTCGTTGAGCCGGGGCTGGCCGAGCGAGAGCGCGGAGTCGAGATGCAGATGCGCGTCGGCGAAGGGTGGGGTGACGAGGCGGCCGGTGGCGTCGATCACCTGGCCCGCCTCGGCCTGGAGGTTGGGCTGCACGGCGGTGATGCGCCCGGCCTGGATGCCGATATCGGTGTTGGTGCGGCCATCCGGCAGGGCGGCGCCGCGGATGATCATGTCGAGCATGGTCTGGTGAAGTCCTCCGGCTGAAATGTCCGGCCCAGCATGGCCGCCTGCCTGTTGCCGCGCAAGCCGCCTGTGGCTACACGGAAACCATGCGCGCCCTTGCCCTTCTGGCTGTTCTGCCTCTCGCCGCCTGCGCCCTGCCGGGGCGGGAAACCCTGGCGCCCAACCCGGTGACCCCCGGCATGGCCGAGATCGCCGCTGCCGAGGCCTTCGCCGGGCGCATTCCGCTGGTCAGCATCCAGCCCGGCACCACCGATTTCGCCGCGCCGCTGAAGAGCGCGGTGGCGCAGGCACTGGCGATCAAGCCGCAAGCGTTGTTTGAGGTGGCGGCCGAAGCCCCCGCCGCCAGCCCCGATGCGCAGGCGCAGGCGCTGCAGAGCCTCGCCCCGCAGGCGCAAGCCGTGGCCCAGGCGATCACCGCCGATGGCGTGGCGCCGGGGCGCGTGAGCCTGGCCGCGCGCGGCGGCGGCGCGGCACCGGTTATCCTTGTTTACGTGAAATGAGTTCTGATGCTCCCGTCCTCCCTGCTAATGCCGGCGCTGCGCCGGCTGGACCCGGAAACCGCGCATAATCTCTCGATCCGGGCGCTGAGCCTGGGTCTGGGCGGCGAGGATGCCAGCCCCGCCGACCCGGTGCTGGAGACCCGCGCCTTCGGCCGCACGCTCGCCAACCCGATCGGCCTCGCCGCCGGGTTCGACAAAAACGCCGCCGCGGTGAACGCGCTGGCGCGGCTGGGCTTCGGCTTTGTCGAGGCCGGGACGGTGACGCCCCGGCCGCAGCCGGGCAATCCGCGCCCGCGCCTGTTCCGCCTGACCGAGGACCGCGCGGTGATCAACCGCATGGGCTTCAATAATGAGGGGCTGGAGGTGTTCCTGCGCAATCTGCGCCAAGCCGACCGCCGCCGCGTGGTGCTGGGCGCCAATGTCGGCATCAACAAGGAGGGCGCCGACCCCGAGCGCGACTACCCGGCGCTGGTGCAGGCGGTGTCGCCGCATGCCGATTACATCACCATCAACATCTCCTCGCCCAACACGCCCGGGCTGCGCGACCTGCAATCCGGCCAGCGCCTCGCCGCGATCCTCTCCGGCATCCAGGCGGCCAAGCCGGTATTCGTGAAAATCGCGCCGGATCTCGACGAGGAAGCGCTGGAGGCGGTGATCTCGGTGGCGGTGCAGCATGGGGTGACGGGGCTGATCGTCTCCAACACCACCATCGCCCGCCCGGCCAGCTTGCAAAGCCGCTTCAAGGGCGAGACGGGCGGGCTTTCGGGCGCGCCGCTCTTTGCGCCCTCCACCGCCATGCTGGCCAAGGCGTATAAGCTGGCCGGGGGGCGGCTGATGTTCATTGGCGCGGGCGGGATTTTCACGCCAGAGGACGCGCTGGCCAAAATCCTGGCCGGGGCGTCGCTGGTGCAGCTTTACACCGGCTTCGCCTATCAGGGCCCGGCGCTGCTGCCCCGGCTCAAGGCCGGACTGGCGGCGTTGTTGCGCGCGCGCGGCTTCGCCAGCGTGGCCGAGGCGGTGGGGGCCGGCGCGTGAGCGGGTTCAGCGAACTGGCGCGCCGCTATGACGGCTTCATCGTCGATCTCTGGGGCGTGGTGCATGACGGCGTGCGGCCCTTGCCCGGTGTGCTGGACTGCCTGGCCCGGCTGCGCGAGGCGGGCAAGAGGGTGGTGTTCCTCTCCAACGCGCCGCGCCGCCCGCATGGCATCGCCGCGCAGCTCGCCAATATGGGCGTGGTGCCGGAGCTGTATCACGGCATCATGTCGAGCGGGGAGGCGGTGTTTTTGATGCTGCGCGACCGCACGGATGAGGCGGCGGCGCTCGGGCGGCGGCTCTATCACCTCGGCCCGCCGCGTGACCGCGACGTGTTCGACACCCTGCCCTATGAGGAGGCGGGCGACCCGGCGGCGGCGGATTTCATCCTCAATACCGGGCCGGACGATGTGCTTGGCCCGCAGGACCCCGAGCTTTACCGCCCGGTGTTGGCGGCGGGGCTGAAGGCGGGGATTCCGATGATCTGCGCCAACCCGGATTACGAGGTGATCCGCGCCGGGCAGCGCATCATCTGCGCCGGGCTGCTGGCCGAGCTGTATAAGGCCGAGGGCGGCGTGGTGATCCAGCGCGGCAAGCCGGACCCGGCGATTTACGCCCCGACCCTGGCGATGCTGGGTACGGCGCCGGAGCGCACGCTGGCGGTGGGCGATTCGCTGCGCACCGATATCGCGGGGGCGACGGCGGCGGGGATCGATGCGTGCTGGGTGCTGTCGGGCATCCACGCTTTACACCCCGAAAACGCCCCGGCCGAAGCGGCGGCGCATGGCCTGACCCCGCGCGCGGTGCTGCCGGGGCTGGGGTGGTAGCGGGTTAGCGCGCCGCGTCTCGCGCCGTGGCGATGACGCTGCCCACTGGCCGGAGGACACAGGCCGGATGCCACGGCGGCCCCGGCCTGTTTTTTGTGGCAAAGGACAATACGTCTCAGTACGGGTCGACGTAAATCTGCACTGTCTGGCCATCGCGCTGGGCGGTGCCGTTCCAGCCCTGACGGACAAATACGCTGCCCTGGTTGTTAGGGGTGTTCAGTTCCGGGTGCGGATTCTGCCGGCTGGGCTCATGGGCCGTAAGGCTGACATTGGTATACCCCTTGCCGTTGAGTTGCTGAGCCAGCTGCGCCTGCGATTCATCGGCCGAGACCGTGAGGGCAACGCTGTTCGCCGGGGTGAACGGGCCTGCGGCACAAGCGGGGAACGCGGCAGCCAAACCGGCAACCAGGCTCAAGGCCGACACGGCCTTGCGCGTCATAGACATGCGGAACACTCCTGAGGGAAAATGTTGGTGGAGGTGATTTGGTCTGGAGCCAAATCTTCGCGCCAGCCTGAGCATGGAGAAAAGCCTGCGCAGAAAAATGATAAGCCCAGAAAAATGCAAAACACTATGAACCAAAAGTTTATATTAACGTTTGTGCGCCGCTCTCACGCCCATTGCTGCCCAGGCGATACCCCCTCCGCTTTTAACGGAGCCTGTTCATAGATTTCACGCGGCGCGGTTGCGTTTCTGAGCGGACGTCATCTCACCGAATCCTCATGTTCGGGCTTTTTGTTGTAAATAAAAAACGATTACGGTCGAGCATCACGGTGCAGACGGCCTACGCCGCCTTCGGCCACGATCCGCCTGAACCCGCCAGGCTTTCAATGATGCGCCGGGTACTGTCAGGCCGCCGCGCTGCCCCCCGAAAACGCCCCGGCCGAAACGGCGGCGCATGGCCCGCCCCCGCGCGCGGTGCGGCCGGGGCTGGGGTGGTAGGGGCTGGCCGGCAGGACCGCGGCTCAGACGAGCCGCGACTGTTTCACCGCGGCGGCGATGAAGCCCTTGAACAGCGGGTGCGGATCGAACGGCTTCGACTTCAGCTCCGGGTGATACTGCACGCCGATGAACCAGGGGTGATCCGGGTATTCGACGATTTCGGGCAGCACGCCGTCGGGCGAGAGGCCGGAGAAGCGCAGGCCGGTGGCTTCGAGCTGCTCGCGGTAATGGATGTTGACCTCGTAGCGGTGGCGGTGGCGCTCGGAGATGGTGGCGGCGCCGTCATACACCTCGCGCACCAGCGACTCGGCGGCCAGCGCGGCGGGGAAGGCGCCGACGCGCATGGTGCCGCCGAGGTCACCGCCCTCGCGGCGGCGCTCGATCTCGTTGCCGCGCGCCCATTCGGTGAGCAGGCCGACGATGGGGATCTCGCACGGGCCGAACTCCGTGGAGGAGGCCTCCTTCAGCCCGGCCAGATTGCGCGCCGCCTCGATCACCGCCATCTGCATGCCGAAGCAGATGCCCAGGAACGGCACCTTATGCTCGCGGGCGAAGCGCACGGCCTCGATCTTGCCCATCGCCCCGCGCTCGCCAAAGCCGCCGGGGACGAGGATGCCATGCACGCCCTCAAGCTGCTCGATCGTGTCGGGCTGCTCGAAGATCTCGGAATCGACCCATTCCAGCTTCACCTTCACCTTGTTGGCGATGCCGCCATGGGTGAGCGCCTCGGCCAGGGATTTATAGCTGTCCAGCAGGTTGATGTATTTGCCGACCACGGCGATGCGGACCTCGCCCTCGGGGTGGCGCACGGTGTCGACGATGTGCTGCCAGCGGGCGAGATTGGGCTCGGTCTCGAAGGGCAGGCTGAAATGGCGCAGCACTTCGCGGTCCATCCCCGCCTCGTGATAGGAGATGGGCACGGCATAAATATTGTCGATATCCAGCGCCGGGACCACGGCTTCCGTGCGGACATTGCAGAAACTGGCGATCTTACGCCGCTCATTCTCGGGGATCGGGCGGTCGCAGCGGCAGATCAGCATATGCGGCTGGATGCCGACATTCTGCAGCTCCTTCACCGAATGCTGGGTCGGCTTGGTCTTCAGCTCGCCAGCCGAGGGGATGTAGGGCACCAGGGTGAGGTGCACGAACATTGCGCGCTCGGGCGACAGCTCGTTGCCGAGCTGGCGGATGGCCTCAAGGAAGGGCAGCGACTCGATATCGCCCACCGTGCCGCCGATCTCGACCAGCACAAAGTCGAACTCCGAGGTCTTGTGGACGATGACATCCTTGATGGCGTCGGTGATGTGCGGGATGACCTGCACGGTGGCGCCGAGATAATCGCCCCGGCGCTCCTTGGCGATCACCTCGGAATAGATGCGCCCGGTGGTGGCGTTGTCGGCCTTGGTGGCGGCGACGCCGGTGAAGCGCTCGTAATGGCCGAGGTCGAGGTCGGTCTCTGCCCCGTCATCGGTCACGAACACCTCGCCATGCTGATACGGGCTCATGGTGCCCGGATCGACGTTGAGATAGGGGTCGAGCTTACGCAACCGCACGGAATAACCGCGCGCCTGCAACAGGGCGCCGAGCGCCGCCGAGGCAATGCCCTTGCCGAGCGAAGACACCACGCCGCCGGTGATGAAAACAAACCGCGTCATGGAATCCAACCTTACACGAGTCGTTGAGAAAACGGGAGGGGGCGGTCTTACTGCGCGCTGCCGGGCGCCGGGGCGCTCGGTGCGGGCAGGGCATCGGCCGGGGTTTGCGGCAGGGTGCTCGGCAGCGGCGCCGGGGTGGGCGCGGCCGGGGCGGGCACGGCCGGGGTGCCTTGCGCCGGGGCGTTGAGGATGGCGGCGGCGTTATTGGCCGCGCTGCCCTTGTAAAGCATCGCCAGCGAGAGCGAGAGCACGAAGAACAGCGTGCCCAGCACCGCCGTGGTGCGGGTAAGCAGATTGGCGGTGCCGCGCCCGGTCATGAAGCTGCCCATGCCCTGGCCGCCGCCCAGACCCAGCCCGCCGCCCTCGCTGCGTTGGATCAGCACCACGCCGATCAGCGCGATGGTGACGAAGACATGCAGGACAAGGAGAACTTTGATCATGAGCGGGCCTGGCTGGAAAAGGTTTCGCGGCTTCTAAAGCGCCCGGGCCGAATGTTCAACCACGGGCGCGGGCGGGGCTCAGCCGCGCGGGGCGGCGGCGGCGATCGCCAAGAGGTCTTCGGCCTTGAGGCTGGCGCCGCCGACCAGCGCGCCACCCACCTCGGGCAGGGACAGCAGGCTGGCGGCGTTGCCCGGTTTCACCGAACCGCCATACAGGATGCGCAAGCCCTTGCCGGCTTCGCCCAGCTTTTCCACCAGCGCGGCGCGGATGGCGCCATGCATGGCGACGACATCGGCCTCGGTCGGGGTGCGCCCGGTGCCGATGGCCCAGACCGGCTCATAGGCGATGACCCCCGCGAAGCCCGCGGGCAGGCTGTGCGCGAGCTGGCTGCGCACCACATGCTCGGCCTCGCCGGCATCGCGCTCGGCCTCGGTCTCGCCGACGCAGATAATCGGCGTCAGCCCGGCGGCAATGGCCGCCTGGGCCTTGCCGGCGACGGTAGCGCTGGTCTCGCCATGGTCGTGCCGACGCTCGGAATGGCCGAGGATGACGAAGCTGGCCCCCGCCTCGGCCAGCATGGCGGCGGCGACATCGCCGGTATGCGCGCCTTGGGCGGCGCCATGGCAATCCTGCCCGCCCACGCCGACGCCCGCCCCCGCCAGCGCCGCCGCCAGACGCTCGATGAGCGTGAAAGGCGGGCAGATCAGCAGATCGGTATGCGCGCTGGCGGCGCGCAGGGCCGCGGCATAGGCCGGGATGTCGGCCAGGCGGCCATGCATTTTCCAGTTACCAGCAATAAGTTGCCGCATGTCGTGAGCTCCCATGATCAATAGTGCAATTTGTCGCGAAAATCGATTTTGCTGTTATGCAGCATAAACATTGGACAGCGCCTGTTGCATTGCAGCATAATGCCTCCGAACGTGTAAGGAGTGCGATCGATGCTCATGTTTTTGGCGATCCTGTTTGGTTGCGTGGCGTTGCTGCTGGCGGCGCAGGCGATGGACGTTGAGTGCCAGAAGCCGCGCGCGCGCCGCCGCGCCATGGGGCGCAGCGCCGCCACGCAGAGCGGCTACCCGAACCACCACGCCATGGGCGGTGCCCGCTAAGCGCGGGCCGCGATCAACCTCGCCGCGGCCCAGGCTGGCGGCGATAGGTAAACAGGGCGCCCCTCGCCGGGCGCCTTTATTTTTTTCGGCCATCTCGCACATCCAGGCGGTCATTCCATACATCATTTGCCCAGTTCCGGGGGCCTAGCTATAGAGGCGACGGTTTTGGGTAAAGAGAGCCGATGCTGGTCTGGGTCCGTAATTTGATGAGCAGCTGGGTGGCGCGGGGGTTTTTTGGCCTCCTGATCGCCGTTTTCGTGCTGTGGGGCATCTCCAACGTGTTCACGCTGACGGGTGGCAGCACCACGGTCGCGCATGTCGCCGGGCAGCCGGTGGATATGGCGGCGGTGCAGGCCGCGTATCAGGCCGGGCTGAACCAGGCCGCGCAAAACGGCCAGGCGCAGCCTGACCTCGCCACCCGCCAGCAGATCGCGGGGCAGGCCCTGGCGCAGGTTTTGCGCAAGCAGGTGCTGGCGCAGGAGGCGGCGCATCTGGGTCTCGCGGTGCCCGATGACGCGGTGCGCCAGATGCTGGACAACATCCCGCAATTCCAGACCAACGGCGCCTTCGACAAGACGAAATTCACCCAGGTGCTGGCGCAGAACAATATGTCGCCCGACCAGTTCATCGGCGATGTGCAGAATGATCTGCGCAACCGCCAGCTGCTCGGCCCGATCTTCGCCGGGGTGCAGGCGCCGGATGCGCTGCTCAAGCCGCTCTTCACGGCGCTGGCGCAGCAGCGTTTCGCCAGCCTGGTGCAGATCCCGGTGGCGGCGCAGCCCATGCCGGCGGCGCCGGATGACGCGGTGCTGCAACGCTATTGGCGCAACCACCCGGACCAGTTCACCGCCCCGGAATACCGCAAGATCAAGCTGGTGATTCTTTCCCCGGCGCTGCTTGCCCCGCATGAGCAGGTGGCGCAGGCGGATGTGGATGCCGCCTATGCTCGCGCCCAGGCGAGCGCGCCGAGCGTGCCCGCGCGCAGCGTGCAGGTGCTCTCGGTCGGTGATCTCGCCAGCTCATCGCGGCTGCAGGCAGCGTGGAAAAAGGGCGCCTCCTGGGACAAGATGCAGGCGATGGCCAAGAGCTACGGCGCCAGCGCGATCGTGCTCGACCACGCGACGCAGACGCAGATCCCCAACCCCAGCCTCGCGGCGGCGGTGTTCGCGGCGCAGCCGGGCGCGGTGGTCGGGCCGGTGGCGGGCGATACCGGCATGTATGTGTTCAAGGTGACCGAGGCCGGACAGGGCGGGCCGGACGAGGCGGCGCTGAAGGCGCAGATCACCCAGCAGCTGCAATTGCAGAAAGCGCAGGCCGATGTCGCGCAGGCTGTGGACGCGGTGCAGGACGCGCTGGCCGGGCAGACGCCGCTCGACCAATTGCCCGGCAATCTTGGCCTGACGGCGGTGGAGGGCACGCTGGACGCCAATGGCAACACCCCGGATGGCACGCCCGCGCCGCTGCCGGGCGGCGATGACCTCCGGCAGGCGGTGCTGAAGGCGGCGTTCGCGGCGCATCAGGGCGACCCGGCGCAGCTCACCAACGGCCCTGATGGCAGCTATTTCGCGCTCACCGTGGATCAGGTGATCCCGCCCGCGCTGGCGCCCTTCGCGCAGGTGCGCGGCAAGGTGCTGGCCGCCTGGACCGCCGACGCGCAGAGCCGCGAGGCCGAGCAGAAGGCGGCCGACATGTTTTATGCCGTGAACCACGGCCAGGCGCTGCCGGCGCTGGCCGCCGCCGGGCATGAGAGCGTGACCACCACCGCCGCCATCACGCGCGACGGCCAGCCCCCCGCCGGGCTCGATTCGCAATTCGTCTCGGTGATCTTCAGCCTGAAGCCGGGCGAGGCGACGATGGTGCAGACCGCGACCGGCTTCACCGTGGCGGTGCTGAGCCAGGTGGTGAACCCGACGCCGGAGCAGGACGCGGCGGATTACGCCCAACTCGGCCAGGCGATGACAAAGCTGCTGCAGCAGGATATCGGTGGCAGCTTCCTTGACGGGCTGCAGCAGCGCGACAAGGTGAATGTGAACCAGAAGCTGTTCTCGCAGCTTTATCAGTGACGTTGGACAGAGCATGAACGCCGTTTCCCCCGACCGTTTCGAGACCTTCCGGGCCGCCTATGAACAGGGACGCGGCGCGCTGGTCTGGCGGCACGGGATCGCCGATCTGCTGACCCCGGTGGCGGCATTCCTCAAGGTGGCGCACGGTCAGCCCTACTCGTTCCTGTTTGAGAGCGTGGAGGGCGGCGTGGCGCGCGGGCGCTACTCGATCATCGCCATGGCGCCGGACCTGATCTGGCGCTGCGAGCACGGCATCGCCTCGATCAACCGCGACGCGCGGACCAGCCCCGATGCCTTCGCGCCGGTGGGCGAGGCGCCGCTGAAAAATCTGCGCGGACTGATCGAGCAGGCGCGGCTCGACGTGCCCGAAGGGCTGCCGCCGATGACCGGCGGGCTGCTCGGCTATCTGGGCTATGACATGGTGCGGCTGATGGAGGAGCTGCCGGCGCTGAAGCCGGATGTGCTCGGCATCCCCGACGGCATTCTCGCCCGCCCCGGCCTGTTCATCATCTTCGACGGCGTGACCGACGAGATGACGCTGGCTGCGCCGGTATATCCGCGCGAAGGCGTGAGCGCCGCCGCCGCCTATGCCGCCGCCGAGGCGCGGTTGAACGGGCTGGCCGAGGCGCTGGACCGCCCCGTGCCGCCGCTCACCGGGCGGCTGCTGGAGCCGCTGGAGCAGAGCTCCAACATGGACAAGGATGAATTCCTCGGCGTGGTGGAGACGGCGAAGAACTACATCCGCGCCGGCGATGCTTTCCAGATCGTGCCCTCGCAGCGTTTCGAGGCGAAATTCTCGCTGCCGCCCTTCGCGCTCTATCGCAGCCTGCGCCGTATCAACCCGGCGCCGTTCCTGTTCTTCCTGGATTTCGGCAGCTTCACCGCCGTCGGCTCCAGCCCGGAGATCCTGGTGCGCTGCCGCGATGGCAAGGTGACGATCCGCCCGCTGGCGGGCACGCGCCGCCGCGGCGCCGATACCGCCGAGGATCTGGCGCTGGAGGCCGAATTGCTGGCCGATCCCAAGGAGCGGGCCGAGCATCTGATGCTGCTCGATCTCGGGCGCAACGATGTCGGCCGGGTTTCTGAGATCGGCTCGGTGCGGGTGGTGGAGAGCTTCGTGATCGAGCGCTTCTCGCATGTGATGCACATCTCTTCGACCGTCGAGGGCAAGCTGCGCTCCGATCTCGACGCGCTGGACGCGCTGATCGCCGGCTTCCCCGCCGGCACGCTCTCGGGCGCGCCGAAGGTGCGGGCGATGGAGATCATCGAGGAGCTGGAGCCCTCGCGCCGCGGGCTTTATGCCGGGTGCATCGGCTATTTCGCCGCCAATGGCTCGATGGATACTTGCATCGGTCTGCGCACCGCGGTGGTGAAGGATGGCATGATGTATGTGCAGGCGGGGGTTGGCGTGGTCGCCGATTCGGATGCCGAGGCCGAATACATGGAATCGGTGCAGAAGGCGCGCGCGCTGTTCCGCGCCGCGGAGGACGCGGTCCGCTATGTCACCGCGCCGGAGGCTTGAGCCATGATCCTGCTGATCGATAATTATGACAGCTTCACCTTCAACCTCGTGCAGTTCCTGGGCGATCTGGGGGCGACCTGCGTGGTGAAGCGCAACGACACGCTGACAGCCGAGGAGGCGCTGGCGCTGAACCCCGAGGCCGTGGTGCTCTCGCCCGGCCCGTGCACGCCCAATGACGCGGGGATTTGCCTCGACATGGTGAAGCTGGCGGCAGAGCGGCGGGTACCGCTGCTGGGCGTGTGCCTCGGCCATCAGTCGATCGGCCAAGCCTTTGGCGGCGAAGTGGTGCGCGCCGCCGAGCCGGTGCATGGCAAGACCAGCCCGATCTTCCACGACAATACCGACGTGTTCGCCGGGCTGCCCAACCCGTTCACCGCCACGCGCTACCACTCGCTGATCGTGCGCCGGGCCACCCTGCCGGAGAGCCTGGTGGTGACCGCCTGGACCGAGGATGGCACCATCATGGGTCTGCGCCATGCCACGCTGCCGATCTATGGCGTGCAGTTTCATCCCGAGAGCATCGCCACCGCAGGCGGGCACCAGATCCTGGGCAATTTCCTCAATCTGGCGCGCGAGGCGCGGAGCGTGGCGGCGTGAGCACCTCGCTCAAACCGGTGCTGGCGCGGCTGGGCCGGGGCGAGACGCTGAGCCGCGCCGAGGCCGAGGTGGCGTTTGGCGTGATCATGGACGGCCAAGCCACCCCGGCGCAGATCGGCGGCATGCTGATGGCGATGCGCGCGCGCGGCGAGACGGTGGCGGAGCTGACCGGGGCGGTAACGGCGATGCGCGCGCGCATGACCCGCATCGAGGCACCCGACGACGCGATCGACGTGGTGGGCACGGGCGGCGACGGCGCGGCCAGCCTGAACATCTCCACCGCCACCAGCTTCGTGCTGGCCGGGTGCGGCGTGCCGGTGGCCAAGCATGGCAACAAGGCGCTGTCGTCGCGCTCGGGCGCCGCTGATGTTTTGGCGGCGCTAGGCGTGAATATCGAAGTGCCGATCGAGCGGCTCTCGGGCATTTTGCGCGAGGTTGGCTGCGTGTTCCTGTTCGCGCCGCGCCACCATCCGGCGATGCGCCATGCCGCGCCGGTGCGCGTGGAGCTCGGCACGCGCACGATTTTTAACCTCACCGGCCCGATGGCCAACCCCGCCGGGGTGAAGCGCCAGCTGGTGGGTGTGTACGACCCGGCCTGGGCGCGGCCGATGGCGGAGACGCTGCGTGATCTGGGCAGCGAATCGGCCTGGGTGGTGCATGGCGGCGGACTGGACGAGTTGGTGCTCTCGGCCCCCAACCATGTGGCGGAGCTGCGCAACGGGGTGATCCGTGAATTCACCGTGTCGGCCGCGGATGCGGGGCTGGACGAGGTGCCGCTGGAGACGCTGAAGGGCGGCGATGCGGCGGAGAACGCGGCGGCGCTGCGCGATGTGCTGCGCGGCGCGCGCAATGGTTATCGCGACACGGTGCTGTTCAACGCCGCGGCGGCGCTGGTGGTGGCCGGGCTGGCCGCGACCCTGCCCGATGGCGTGGCCCGCGCCGCCGTGGCCATCGACCGGGGCGCTGCGGCGGATGTGCTGGAGCGGCTGAAAACGATGTCCGGACAATGAGCGGAACAGTGAACGAAACAGATGTGCTGGCGCGGATTTGCGCCGATAAGCGGGAGGAAGTCGCCGCCCGGCAGGCCCTGGTGCCGCTGGAGGCGATGAAGCAGGCGGCGCGCGAGGCGGATAAGCCGCGCGGCTTCGGCCGGGCGCTGATGGACGCGGTAGCGGCCGGGCGGCCCGGGCTGATCGCCGAGATCAAGAAGGCGTCGCCCTCGGGCGGGCTGATCCGGCCCGATTTCGAGCCCGGCGCGCTGGCCCAAGCCTATGCCGAGAGCGGCGCGGCCTGCCTCTCGGTGCTGACTGACGAGAAATATTTCCAGGGCACGGCGGAATATCTGCGCGCCGCCCGCGCGGCGGTGAAGCTGCCGGTGCTGCGCAAGGATTTCATGCTCGACCCGTGGCAGATCTATGAAAGCAGGGCGATGGGCGCCGATTGCGTGCTGCTGATCATGGCCGCGCTCGATGACGCGCAAGCCCGCGAGCTGGAGGGGCTGGCCCGGGCGCTGGATATGGACGTGCTGGTCGAGGTGCATAACGAATCCGAGCTGGACCGCGCGCTTTGCCTGCAAACGCCGCTGCTCGGCATCAATAACCGCAATCTCAAGACCATGCAGACCTCGCTGGCGACCTCGGAAGCACTCTCGCGCCTGTGCCCGCCGGATAAATTCCTGATCTCGGAATCGGGGATCAAGACGCATGACGACGTGGTGCGGCTGCAAGAGGCCGGGGTACAGGGCTTCCTGGTCGGCGAGTCGCTGATGCGGGAAGCGGATGTTGGCGCCGCGGTGCGCCGCCTGCTCGGCACGGCGTGAGCGGTCTCACCCATATCGGGGAGACGGGCGAGGCCTGCATGGTCGATGTGTCGGCCAAAGCGGAAACGGTGCGCGAGGCCGTGGCCAAGGGCCGGGTGGCGATGCGCCCCGAGACCTGCGCGCTGATCGCGGCGGGGGACATGAAAAAGGGCGACGTGCTGGGCGCGGCGCGAATCGCCGGGATTATGGCCGCCAAGCGCACGGCGGAGCTGATTCCGCTCTGCCACGCCTTGGCGCTTGACGCGGTGAAGCTGGACCTGACCCTGGCCGAGGACGCGGTGGAGATCACCGCTACGGTGAAGACCACCGGGCGCACCGGGGCGGAGATGGAGGCTCTGACCGCCGTGAGCGTGGCGGCGCTGACCGTGTATGACATGGCCAAGGCGGTGGATCGCGGGATGCGAATCGAGGCGGTGCGGCTGGTTTATAAATCCGGCGGCAAGACGGGGGAGTTCAGCCAGCCATGATCAGTGTGGACGAGGCGCGCGGGCGGATTCTGGCGGGGCTGCGACAGGTGGGTGACGAGATCGCGCCGCTGGCCGAGGGGCTTGGCAGAGTCTTGGCCGCACCGGTGGTGGCGCGGCTGACGCAGCCCCCGGCGGATGTCTCGGCCATGGATGGCTATGCGATTCGCGCGGCGGATGGCGCGGCGGGAGCGCAGCTCAGGCTGATCGGCGCGGCGCCGGCCGGGCGGCCCTTCGCCGGGCGCGTCGGGCCGGGCGAGACGGTGCGGATCTTCACCGGCAGCTTCGTGCCCGAGGGCGCCGATACCATTCTCATCCAGGAAGATGCCGAGGTCGCGGGCGAGGTGGTGAGCGTGCGCGACAACCCAGGGCCGGGGCGGCATATCCGCCGCGCCGGGTTGGATTTCGCGGCGGGCGATGTGTTGCTGCCCGCTGGCCGGCGGCTCGGCCCGCGCGAGATCGGGTTGGCCGCGGCGGGTAATCAGCCCTCGCTGCGCGTGCATCGGCGTCCGCGCGTGGCGATCCTGGCCACGGGGGACGAGATCGCGCTGCCCGGCACCGAGATCCGCCACGGCGGCATCGCCAATTCCAATTCACCGATGCTGGCGGCTTTCGTGGCGGCGCAGGGCGGCGTGCCGCTGGTGCTGCCGCCGGTGCCGGATGACGGCGCGGCCATCGCCGCCGCGCTGGCTGGCGCGCGCGGGGCGGATATGCTGGTGACCACGGGCGGCGCCAGTGTCGGTGCGCATGATCTGGTGCTGGAGGGGCTTTCGGCCGAGGGCTTCGTACTGGATTTCTGGAAAATCGCCATGCGCCCAGGCAAGCCGCTGATCTTCGGCCGGGTGGAGGGGATGCCGGTGCTCGGCCTGCCGGGCAACCCGGTCTCGGCCTATGTCTGCGCCGCGTTGTTTCTGGAGCCGGCGCTGCGCGTATTGGCGGGCGGCGCGCCGGCGGGGCCAGTGCTGGAGCCCGCGCGGCTGGGGGCGGCGTTGCGCGCCAATGACCAGCGCGAGGATTATCTACGCGCCACCCTGACACGCGAGGCCGGGGGCTGGGTGGCGACGCCGCTGCCGGTGCAGGATTCCTCGATGCTGCGGGCGCTGGCGGCGGCCCAGGCGCTAATCCGCCGCCCGCCGCACCAGGGCGCGCTGGATGCCGGGGCGATGGTCGACATCATCCGCCTGGACGCCGCTAACGCTTGACGTGTAAACGAGAACCAAACTAGAACATTACGCGAGTTAGCGCTTTGTTCCCGGTATGGCCGGGCTGGTTTGGAGAGATGCATGCTGACGACGAAGCAACATGAGCTGCTGGTGTTCATCGACAAGCATCTGCGTGAGACCGGGTGCAGCCCGAGCTTCGAGGAAATGAAGGCGGCACTGGATCTGCGCTCGAAATCCGGCATTCACCGGCTGATCACGGCGCTGGAGGAGCGCGGCTTTCTCAAGCGCCATAAACACCGCGCGCGGGCGCTGGAGGTTGTGCGCCTCTCGGAGGATCTGGCCCCGCCCACGCGTGGCGCTTCGCGCTTCGCGCCGAATGTGATCCAGGGTAATTTCTCGGGCAAGCTGCCGGGCGTGCGCGCCGCCAACGAGGCCGGGGCGGTGAGCCTGCCGCTCTACGGCAAGATCGCCGCGGGCCTGCCGATCGAGGCGCTGCGTGACGAGGCCGAGCAGGTCGAGGTGCCGATGGCGATGCTTGGCCAGGGCGAGCATTTTGCCCTGCGGGTGGAGGGCGACTCGATGATCGAGGCCGGGATTTTGGACGGCGATATCGTGATCATCCGCAAGGGCGAGACGGCGGAGACCGGGCAGATCATCGTGGCGCTGGTGGATGAGAGCGAGGTGACGCTGAAGCGCCTGCGCCGCCGGGGCAACTCGATCGCGCTGGAGCCGGCGAATATCCGCTATGAGACGAAGATCTACCCGGCCGAGCGCGTGCGCGTGCAGGGGCGGTTGGCGGCGCTGCTGCGGCAATATTGATGTGAATGTTCCGGGCGCCGCCTTGTTGCCAAGGCGGCGTTTTCCGTACCCCGGAAATTCAGGTTATTTCAGGCCCTTGGCGGATTTGTTCTGGCGTCGGCGCTGCTGCTCGTTTGGCGGGCCAGCGTGGTCGCGGGCTGGGTTGGTGCGGGGTTTGCCCATGGGCTTGCCGCCCGGCATGCCCGGCCCGGATGACGGGCTGGGCGGGCTGGCGGGTTCGATCGGCAGATCGGCCGGCGTGGCCTGGCTGGCCGCGGCGTAGAACGATTCGGCGGCCGGCGCCGCGATCTCGAACTTGGTCTCGCGGTCGAAGATGCGGATGGCGCCGATCTCGGCCTTGGTGATGCCGCCGCGCCGGCACAGCAGCGGGATCAGCCATTTCGGATCGGCATTGTTCTTGCGCCCCGCCGGTAGGCGGAACCATACGCCATGACCGCTGCCGGTGACCGCCGCGAGGGGGTGCGCCTTGGCAGGCTTGGCCGGGCGCGCCGGGGCCAGCGGCAGGATGGTGACGGCGGCGGCCTCGGGCAGATGCGCCTGGGCGAGGCTGATGAAGGCCGCGGCGATGGCCTCGGGGCTGAACCGTTCCAGCAGGGCCAGGGCGGTGCGCTGCCGCTCCTCATCCGGGATTTGGCTGAGCAGCGGGTGTTCGAGCAGGCGCTGCCCGTCCAGGGCGCGGATCTCCTCGGGCGCGGGCGGGTTGTGCCAGCTGGCCTCGATATTGGCCGAGGCGAGCAGCATTTCGGCGCGGCGGCGCTTGACCGGCGAGACCAGCAGCAGGCACACGCCTTTGCGCCCGGCGCGGCCGGTGCGGCCCGAACGGTGCAGCAGCGTGGCCTTGTTGGTCGGCAAATCGGCATGGATGACGAGGCCGAGATCGGGCAGGTCCAGCCCGCGGGCGGCCACGTCGGTGGCGATGCAGACCTGGGCGCGGGAATCGCGCAGCGCGTTGAGCGCGGCGGTGCGTTCGGCCTGCGAGAGTTCGCCCGAGAGCGCCACGGCGTTGAAGCCACGCGCGAGCAGGCTGGCATGCAGGTGGCGCACGCCGTCGCGCGTGGCGCAGAACACGATGGCGCGCGAATCCTGCGCGCGCAGCAGGTTGACCAGCGCCGCCTCGGTCTCATGCCCCGGCACCAGAATGGCGCGATATTCGATATCGGCATGCGGCTCGGAGCGGGAGACGGTGTCGATGCGCAGGGCGTTATGCTGATAGGCGCGGGCCAGGGCCGCGATCTCGCGCGAGATGGTGGCGGAGAAGAGCAGGGTGCGGCGGCTCTCGGGGGCGCTGGAGAGGATGAAATCCAGCTCGTCCTTGAAGCCGAGATCGAGCATCTCGTCGGCCTCGTCGAGCACCACGGCCTCGAGTTCGGCGAGGCTGAGATTGCCGCGGTCGATATGGTCTTGCAGGCGGCCGGGCGTGCCGACCACGATGTGGCAGCCAGCGGCGAGCTGGCGGGATTCGCGGCGCGGGTCCATGCCGCCGACGCAGGCGACGATGCGCCCGCCCGCCTTTTCATACAGCCAGGTCAGCTCGGCATGCACCTGCAAGGCCAGCTCGCGCGTGGGGGCGATGACCAGCACCAGCGGGCGCAGCGTGGCGGGCAGGGCCGGGTTAGCGCCGAGGATGGTGCTGGCCAGGGCGAGGCCGAAGGCGACCGTCTTGCCCGAGCCGGTCTGGGCGGAGACCAGCAGGTCGCGCCCCTCGGCTTCGGGTTGCAGCACGGCGAGCTGCACGGCGGTGGGGGTGGCATAGCCGCGCGCGGCCAGGGCTTCGGCCAGGGCGGGATTGTCGATGGGGAAAGTCATGCAGGCTCTTACGGCGCCCCGGCGGGCGGGACAAGCGCGCTAAACGCCGGGCAGTCGTGAAAAACCGGTGAAAATAACGGCGAATTATGCCGGGCGGCCGGGCCTTGCCCGCATTTCAGGATTGAAGGCCCTGTCTGCCTGCCCTATGCTGTTTCCCGTCCGGTTTCCACCTGGACGCCCCGAACGATCACAGAGGACAGTTTTTATAGTGCGACCCCCGAAAAACGACCGCCAGCGGCAGAACCGTCGCCGTGGTTTCGATGACGATAATTTCTTTGGCAACGCTCCCTTTCCCCCGCCGTCTTTTTCCGGGTTTGGGTCCGCATCTTCCTCTCCTGAGGCGAAGGCAACGGTGAAATGGTATAACCCCGAGAAGGGGTTTGGTTTCGTCGAGATGGCCGACGGCTCGGGTGACGTCTTCCTGCATGCGAATTCGCTGCAGAATGCTGGCTTCCAGTCTGTCACGCCGGGCTCCATCCTGCAGGTGCGGGTGGGTCAGGGCCAGAAGGGCCGCCAGGTCGATCAGGTGATCTCGGTCAAGGAAGGCGATGCGCCGCCGCCGCAGGCCCGCCAGGGCGGGTTCGACCGTCCGCGCGCGCCGCGCCCGCCCCGGCAGCAGGCGAGCGGCCCGGCCGTGGAGATGAACGGCATCGTCAAGTGGTATAACGCCACCAAGGGCTTTGGCTTCATCAGCCCGGAGAACGGCGGCAAGGATGTGTTCGTGCACGCCACCGCGCTGGAAGCTGCCGGGCTCGGCCCGCTGCAGGAAGGCCAGGCGGTGCGGATGAGCGTGGTGCAGGGCTCCAAGGGGCCGGAAGTCTCCGCCATCAACGTCGATTGATCGTTCTGACCGACGGATTTGGGAAAAGCGGCCTCCGGGCCGCTTTTTTCATGCCTGCAATTCAGGCGGCAGGGCGCCGCTGGCGAGGCGCCGCACCCCGGACGCGGTGAGCCGCGCCCAGGCGGCGGCGAGCGAGCCGTCGAGATCGATGGCGCGGCAGGCATCCTCGATGATGGTCGCGCTGAAGCCGGCGCGCACCGCGTCCTCCGCCGACCAGGCGACGCAGAAATCGGTGGCGAGGCCACAGAGATAGAGTTCGGTGACGCCGAGATCGCGCAGATAGCCCGCGAGCCCCGTGTGGCTCACGCGGTCGGCTTCCAGAAAGGCGGAGTAGCTGTCCACGAGCCGGTTACCGCCCTTGCGCAGAATGAGCCTGGCATGGGGGATGTGCAGCACCGGATGCAGCGCCGCGCCCGGCGTGCCCTGCAGGCAATGGGCGGGCCACAGCACTTGCGGGCCGTAGGGCAGGTTGATGGTCTCGAAGGGCTGGCGGCCGGGATGGCTGGCGGCGAAGGAGATATGGTCGGCGGGGTGCCAGTCCTGCGTGAGCACGACATTGGCGAAGCGGGCGGCGATGCGGTTGACCAGTGGGATGATGGCGTCGCCCTCCGGCACGGCCAGCGCGCCGCCAGGGCAAAAATCGGGCTGGATATCGATGACGAGCAAGGCCGCGCGGTTCTGCATGGCAGGCATTATAGAGGGAAACCGGCGCGGGGATATAGACAGGGGAGAGGGGATGGGCTAAGGCTTCGCCCCTTACCGGAACGTGGGAGGCTTGGCGAAGGTTCGCAGGGCCGGATGTACCACGGTCCATTGGCGTGCGCCAAAGGATAAGGAGCCAGAGATGGCAAAGAAGGTTGTAGGCTATATCAAGCTGCAAATTCCTGCAGGCAAGGCGAATCCGTCGCCGCCGGTTGGTCCGGCGCTCGGTCAGCGCGGTCTGAACATCATGCAGTTCGTGAAGGAATTCAACGCGGCGACGCAGCAGATGGAGCCGGGCATGCCGGTGCCGGTGGTTATCACCGCCTATGCCGACCGCACGTTCTCCTTCATCATGAAGACTCCGCCCAACACGTACTTCCTGAAGAAGGCGGCGAAGATCGACAAGGGCACGACGACCCCCGGCAAGGGCGCGGCCGTCGGCAAGGTGACGATCGAGCAGCTGCGCGAGATCGCCAAGGTCAAGATGAAGGACATGAATGCCAATGACGAGGATGCGGCTGTGCGCATGCTCGCTGGCTCCGCCCGTTCCATGGGCGTGACTGTGGTGGAGGGCTAATCCATGGCACATGATAAGCGTATGGCCGCCGCCCGCGCCACGGTTGAGCGCGCCAAACTGTATCCGCTGACCGAAGCCGTGGCTCTGGCCAAGGCGAACGCGAAGGCGAAGTTCGACGAGACCATCGAGATCGCCCTGAACCTGGGCATCGACCCCCGCCATGCCGACCAGATGGTCCGCGGCCTGATCTCTCTGCCGAATGGCACGGGCAAGGTGCTGCGCGTGGGCGTGTTCGCCCGCGGCGCCAAGGCTGAGGAGGCGCTGGCCGCCGGGGCTGATGTGGTGGGCGCTGACGATCTGGCCGAGAAGGTGCAGGCGGGCGACATCCAGTTCGACCGCTGCATCGCCACCCCGGATATGATGGGTCTGGTCGGTAAGCTCGGTAAGATCCTGGGCCCGCGCGGCCTGATGCCGAACCCGAAGCTCGGCACCGTGACCATGGATGTGAAGGGCGCGGTAACCGCCGCCAAGTCCGGCCAGGTTGAGTTCCGCGCCGAGAAGGCGGGTATCATCCATGCCGGTATCGGCAAGGCGAGCTTCGCCGATGATAAGCTGGTGGAGAACGCGAAGGCGCTGATCGACGCCGTGCAGAAGGCGAAGCCGACCGGCGCCAAGGGCACCTACCTGCAGAAGGTGGCGCTGTCCTCGACGATGGGCCCTGGCGTCCGCGTGGATGTCAGCACCGTCGCCTAAGTTGTTTTGACGAGATACGCGGCGCCCGCGAGGGCGTCGCGGGCAGGGGCGGGAAACCGCCCCGACCTGTCCGAGACCGTATGTACCGCGAGGTTTGATGGGGCTTGCCCCGCATCCGGTAGAGAGGTGCCAAAGACTTTCCGTAAGCGGTGGGGCTTTGGTGGTTCGACGATAAGGACAGGCGAAAAGATGCCCGGGATGGTCCCGGCATCTTCGGTAACCTGGCGGTGCGCGGGGCTATCCCGCATATCGCCGCAAGTTGGAGACGGATGTGGATCGCATAGAGAAGCGTGAATTCGTCGCCGAGCTGTCTTCGGTGTTTGCCGAGACCTCGATGGTGGTTGTGACCCAGAACAAGGGCATGACCGTCGCCGAAGTCACCGAGCTGCGCCGCAAGATGCGCGAGGCTGGCGCAAGCTTCAAGGTTGCGAAGAACCGTCTGGCCCTGCTTGCCCTCGATGGAACCCGGTTTGATGGCATTAGCCCGCTCCTGAAGGGGCCCACCGCGCTCGCCTGGTCGACTGACCCGGTGGCGGTGGCGAAGGCTGCTGTCGACTTCGCCAAGACCAATGACAAGTTTGTGCTGCTCGGTGGCTCCCTCGGGAGCCGGGTGCTGGACGCCAATGGCGTGAAGGCCCTTTCCGAGCTGCCGTCGCTCGACGCGCTGCGCGCCAAGCTGCTGGGGCTGCTCCAAGCCCCGGCGACGAAGGTGGCGGGCGTGCTGCAGGCGCCGGCGGGTCAACTTGCCCGGGTCTTTGCGGCGTATGCCGATTCCAAGAAGGGCGAGGCGGCCTGATAACGCTTCAGACCCTTGTCGCATGAAATCTGGCAAGGCCGCATGGTGCGCCTTGCCTTGAACCAACCGAAGTCTAGTTATACGAAAGAGTGTAGAAATGGCTGACCTGAACGCGCTCGTTGAAGAGCTGTCGAAGCTGACCGTGCTGGAGGCCGCTGAGCTCTCCAAGCTGCTCGAAGAGAAGTGGGGCGTTTCCGCCGCCGCTCCCGCCGCCGTGGCCGTTGCCATGCCGGCTGGTGGCGCCGCCCCGGCTGCCGCCGCCGAAGAGCAGACCGAGTTCACCGTGATCCTCGCCAATGCCGGCGACAAGAAGATCAACGTGATCAAGGAAATCCGCACCATCACCGGTCTGGGCCTGAAGGAGGCCAAGGATCTGGTCGAGGGCGCGCCGAAGACCGTCAAGGAGAACGCCACCAAGGATGAGGCGGCGGCGATCAAGAAGACTCTGGAAGAGCAGGGCGCGACTGTCGAAGTCAAGTAACCCTCTTCCCCGCCGGGCCGGTTTCGGCCTTGGCGTGCAGATGGCCTAAAGGGCAGGCGATCACCTCCGGGCGATCGCCTGCCACCCGTTTTTGTGTGACTGAGCTGGATTTTTTTTCGAGGGTGATGCGATGAACGCGATCAGTGGTGGTTTGGGTAAGGGGTCTTTCACCAACCGGAAGCGCATTCGTAAGAGCTTCGGCCGCATCCCCGAAGTCGCGCCGATGCCGAATTTGATCGACGTGCAGCGCGCCAGCTATGATTTCTTTTTGCAGATGCATACCAAGCCGGATGCGCGCTCGCATTCCGGGTTGCAGGAAGTTTTCAAATCGGTCTTCCCGATCGACGATTTCGCCGGCCGCGGCCGGCTTGAGTTCGTGCATTACGAGCTGGAAGAGCCGAAATACGATGTTGAGGAGTGCATTCAGCGCGGCATGACCTATGCCGCCCCGCTGAAGGTGATCCTGCGCCTGATCGTGTGGGATCTGGACGAGGATACCGGCGCGCGCTCCATCCGCGATATTAAAGAGCAGCCCGTTTACATGGGCGACATGCCGCTGATGACCGATAACGGCACCTTCGTCGTGAACGGCACCGAGCGCGTGATCGTCTCGCAGATGCACCGCAGCCCGGGCGTGTTCTTCGACCATGACCGCGGCAAGACCCATTCCTCGGGCAAATATCTGTTCACCGCCCGCGTGATCCCGTATCGCGGCTCCTGGCTCGATTTCGAGTTCGACGCCAAGGATCTCGTGTATGTGCGCATCGACCGCAAGCGCAAGCTGCCGGTGACGACGCTGCTCTACGCGCTACCGAGCCTGGCGACCGAGAAGCTGAGCGAGGCTCGCGCCGCCAAGGGCGAGCAGGTCGAGATTGGCGAGATCAAGGGCATGGACGCCGAGGAGATGCTGAATTTCTTCTACGGCCAGGTTGTGTACACCGCCCGCAACGGGCAGTGGGCGCGCCCGTTCGAGGCTGATGCGTTCCGCAATGTGAAGCTGATCGAGGATCTGGTCGATGCCGAGACCGGCGAGGTCGTGGCCAAGGCCGAGGAGAAGCTGACCGCGCGCGCGGTGCGCAAGATCGCCGAGAAGACCAAGAGCGTGCTGGTGGCACGCGGCGACTTGATCGGCCGCTATGTGGCCGAGGATCTGTATGACCCGGCGACGGGCGAAATCTTCGCCGAGGCGGGGGAGGAGCTGACCGAGCCGAAGCTGGCGCTGCTGGAGGATAAGGGGATCGACGCCCTGCCGACGCTGGCGATCGACCAGAATAACGGCCCGTGGATCCGCAACACCCTGGCCGCCGACAAGAATAATAACCGCGAGGATGCGCTGATCGACATCTATCGTGTCATGCGCCCCGGCGAGCCGCCGACCAGCGAGACCGCGGAAGCGCTGTTCAAGGGGCTGTTCTTCGACGCCGACCGCTACGACCTCTCGGCCGTGGGCCGCGTGAAGATGAACATGCGCCTGGGCATCGACGTGCCGGATACCGTGCGCGTGCTGCGCAAGGATGACATCCTGCGCACGATCAAGATCATGTGCGAGCTCAAGGACGGGCGCGGCGCCATCGACGACATCGACAATCTCGGCAATCGCCGCGTGCGCTCGGTGGGCGAGCTGATGGAGAACCAGTACCGCGTCGGCCTGCTGCGTATGGAGCGCGCGATTCGCGAGCGCATGGGCTCGGTCGATATCGACAGCGTGATGCCGCACGACCTGATCAACGCCAAGCCGGCGGCGGCGGCGGTGCGCGAGTTCTTCGGCTCGTCGCAGCTCTCGCAGTTCATGGACCAGACCAACCCGCTCTCCGAGGTCACGCATAAGCGCCGCCTCTCGGCCCTGGGGCCGGGCGGTCTGACCCGCGAGCGCGCCGGTTTCGAGGTGCGCGACGTGCACCCGACGCATTATGGCCGCATCTGCCCGATTGAGACGCCGGAAGGCCCGAATATCGGCCTGATCAACTCGCTGGCCACCTACGCCAAGGTGAACAAATACGGGTTCATCGAGACGCCGTACCAGATCGTCAAGGACGGCGTGGTGCAGCCCGATTACAAATATCTCTCCGCCATGGAGGAGGAGCGCCTGACGGTGGCGCAGGCCGACGCGGTCAAGGATGAGTCCGGCCGTCTGGCCACCGATCTCGTCTCCGTGCGCCGCAATGGCGACTTCCTCATGGTCAAGCCGGAGGAGGTGACGGCCATTGACGTGTCGCCCAAGCAGCTCGTCTCGGTGGCGGCGGCGCTCATCCCCTTCCTGGAGAATGACGACGCCAACCGCGCGCTGATGGGCTCGAACATGCAGCGTCAGGCGGTGCCGCTGGTGCAGTCCGACGCGCCGATCGTGGGCACCGGCATGGAAGCCGCCGTGGCGCGCGACTCGGGGGCGACCATCGTCGCCAAGCGGGCGGGCATCATCGACCAGATCGACGGTGCGCGCATCGTGGTGCGCGCCACCGCCGAGGATGGCGCGACCATGGGCGTCGATATCTACCGCCTGCGCAAATATATGCGCTCCAACCAGAGCACCTGCATCAACCAGCGGCCGCTGGTGAAGGTGGGCGACCGCGTGGCCGCGGGCGACATCATCGCCGACGGCCCGTCCACCGAGCTGGGCGATCTGGCGCTGGGCCGCAACGCGCTGTGCGCGTTCATGCCCTGGAATGGCTATAACTTCGAAGACTCCATCCTGATCTCCGAGCGTATCGCGCGCGATGACGTGTTCACCTCGATCCATATCGAGGAGTTCGAGGTCATGGCCCGCGACACCAAGCTGGGCCAGGAGGAAATCACCCGCGACATTCCGAACGTGGGCGAGGAGGCGCTGCGCAACCTCGACGAGGCGGGCATCGTGTATATCGGCGCCGAGGTGAACCCGGGCGATATTCTGGTCGGCAAGGTGACGCCGAAGGGCGAGAGCCCGATGACGCCGGAAGAGAAGCTGCTGCGCGCGATCTTCGGCGAGAAGGCCTCGGATGTGCGCGACACCTCGCTGCGCCTGCCGCCGGGCACCTCGGGCACCATCGTCGATGTGCGCGTGTTCAACCGCCGCGGCGTGGACAAGGATGAGCGCGCGTTGGCGATCGAGCGCGCCGAGATCGAGCGCCTGGCCAAGGACCGCGATGACGAGAAGGGCATCCAGGAGCGCGCCTTCCTGAACCGGCTGCGCGAGTCGCTGCTGGGTCAGGTCGCGGGTTCGGGCTTCAAGGGCATCAAGGCCGGCACGGTGCTGACCGAGGAGGTTCTGGCCGAGCATCCGCGCGGCGCGTGGCGCAATGTCGTGGTGCAGGACGACACCGTGATGGCGCATATCGAGACGCTGAAGCGCGAGTTTGACGCCGCGGTGAAGCGCTTGCAGGAGCGCTTTGAGAGCAAGGTCGAGAAGCTGCAGCGCGGCGACGAGCTGCTCCCCGGCGTGATGAAGATGGTCAAGGTGTTCGTGGCGGTGAAGCGCAAGCTGCAGCCGGGCGACAAGATGGCCGGCCGTCACGGCAACAAGGGTGTGGTCTCGCGCGTGGTGCCGGTGGAGGACATGCCGTTCCTTGAGGACGGGACCACGGTGGACCTAGTGCTGAACCCGCTGGGCGTGCCCTCGCGGATGAATGTCGGGCAGATCCTGGAGGTGCATCTGGGCTGGGCCTGCGCCAATCTCGGCAAGCAGATCCACCGCGCCATGGAGGAATACCGCCGCACCGGCGAGGCCAAGGAGGCGATGCTGGCGCAGCTCAAGGGCGCCTATGGCGAGGAGATCTTCAACGAGCAGATCGCACATCTGGACGATGAGGAGCTGTTCGAGCTGTGCAGCAACCTGAAGAAGGGCGTGCCCATCGCCACCCCGGTGTTCGACGGCGCGCGCATCCCGGATATCGAGGAGATGCTGGCGAAGGCGGGCATCGACGTGTCCGGCCAGTCCACCCTGATCGACGGGCGCACGGGCGAGCCGTTCGAGCGCAAGGTGACGGTGGGCTACATGTACATGCTCAAGCTGCACCACTTGGTCGATGACAAGATCCATGCCCGTTCGATCGGCCCGTATTCGCTCGTCACCCAGCAGCCGCTGGGCGGCAAGGCGCAGTTTGGCGGCCAGCGCTTCGGCGAGATGGAGGTGTGGGCGCTGGAAGCCTATGGCGCCGCCTATACGCTGCAGGAAATGCTGACGGTGAAGTCCGACGACGTGTCCGGCCGCACCAAGGTCTACGAGGCCATCGTGCGCGAGCAGGACAATTTCGAGGCCGGCATCCCTGAAAGCTTCAACGTGCTGCTGAAGGAACTGAAATCCCTCGGCTTGAACGTCGATCTGGAACAGGACGCCACCTAAACTTCATTTTGCCGGGCGCGAGCGCATGCTCCGCCTGGCTTTGCAAGGATGACGCAGATGAGTGACTTGATGAAGATTCTGGGCCAGCCGGGGCAGGCCACGTCTTTCGACAAGATGAAGATTCAGATCGCCTCGCCGGAGCAGATCCGTTCCTGGTCCTATGGTGAGATCAAGAAGCCGGAGACGATCAACTACCGCACCTTCAAGCCCGAGCGCGACGGCCTGTTCTGCGCCCGCATCTTCGGGCCGATCAAGGATTACGAGTGCTTGTGCGGCAAGTACAAGCGCATGAAGTTCCGCGGCATTATCTGCGAGAAATGTGGCGTTGAGGTGACGCTGGCCAAGGTGCGCCGCGAGCGCATGGGCCATATCGAGCTGGCCTCGCCGGTCGCGCATATCTGGTTCCTGAAGTCGCTGCCGAGCCGCATCGCGACGATGCTGGATATGACGCTCAAAGACGTCGAGAAGGTGCTGTATTTCGAGAGCTACATCGTGCTCGAGCCGGGCACGACGGATCTCAAGCTGTATCAGCTCATCTCCGAGGACGAGCTGTATAACAAGCAGGATGAGTTCGGTGAGGACGGCTTCCGGGCCGGCATCGGCGCCGAGGCGATCAAGGTGATCCTGAACAGCATCGACCTCGCCGAGGAGCGCGCGAGGATGCGCGCCGAGCTGAAGGAGACCACCAGCGAGACCAAGCGCAAGAAGCTGGTCAAGCGGCTGAAGCTGGTCGAGAACTTCCTCGAATCCGGCACCCGCCCGGACTGGATGGTGCTCGATGTGGTGCCGGTGATTCCGCCCGAGCTGCGCCCGCTGGTGCCGCTGGATGGCGGGCGCTTCGCCACCTCCGACCTCAACGACCTGTATCGCCGCGTGATCAACCGTAACAACCGCCTCAAGCGGCTGATGGAGCTGCGCGCGCCGGACATCATCGTGCGCAACGAGAAGCGCATGCTGCAGGAGTCGGTTGACGCGCTGTTCGATAATGGCCGCCGCGGCCGCGCCATTACCGGCACCAATAAGCGCCCGCTGAAGTCGCTCTCCGACATGCTGAAGGGCAAGCAGGGCCGCTTCCGCCAGAACCTGCTCGGCAAGCGCGTGGACTACTCGGGCCGTTCGGTCATCGTGGTGGGCCCGGAACTGAAGCTGCACCAGTGCGGCCTGCCGAAGAAGATGGCGCTGGAGCTGTTCAAGCCATTCATCTACGCCAAGCTGGAGAAATACGGCCTCGCCACCACCATCAAGGCGGCCAAGCGCATGGTGGAGAAGGAGCGGCCGGAGGTTTGGGATATCCTCGAGGAGGTGATCCGCGAGCATCCGGTGATGCTGAACCGCGCGCCGACGCTGCACCGCCTGGGTATCCAGGCCTTCGAGCCGGTGCTGATCGAGGGCAAGGCGATCCAGCTGCACCCGCTGGTCTGCACCGCCTTCAACGCGGATTTCGACGGCGACCAGATGGCGGTGC
Organism: Acidocella sp. KAb 2-4; assembly: GCF_020567705.1. Lineage (GTDB taxonomy): Bacteria > Pseudomonadota > Alphaproteobacteria > Acetobacterales > Acetobacteraceae > Acidocella. Next base: position 87,565 of record NZ_JAJDJU010000002.1, read on the forward strand.
ATGTGCCGCTCTCCATCGAGGCGCAGCTCGAAGCCCGCGTGCTGATGATGTCCACCAACAACATCCTCTCGCCCGCCAACGGCAAGCCGATCATCGTGCCCAGCCAGGACATCGTGCTCGGGCTCTACTACCTCTCGCTGGAGACGCCGGAATTCCTGGCGACCAAGGATGAGGAGGCGAAGGCCTTCGGCCATGTCGGCGAGATCGAGTTCGCGCTCACCGCGGGCGTCATCAAGCTGCATGACAAGATCCGCGCCCGCGTGAAGTCGGTCGACCATGACGGCAATGTGAAGACCTCGATCGTGGTGACCACGCCGGGGCGCATGCTGATCGGCCAGATCCTGCCGCTCGACCCGAACGTGCCGTTCGCGGTGGTCAACAAGATGCTGACCAAGAAGAACGTGCAGGATGTGATCGACCTCGTCTACCGTCATTGCGGGCAGAAGGAGGCGGTGATCTTCTGCGACCGGATGATGGGGCTGGGCTTCCGCCATGCGGCGAAGGCCGGCATCTCCTTCGGCAAGGATGATATGCGTATCCCCGCCTCCAAGGCCGAGCTGGTTGCCACGACCCAGGCCGAGGTGCGCGAGTATGAGCAGCAATACCAGGACGGTCTGATCACCGCCGGCGAGCGCTACAACAAGGTAGTGGACGCGTGGTCGCGCTGTAAGGACCTCGTGGCCGGGGCGATGATGAAGGAGATCTCCAAGCAGGAGTCCGGCAAGCCGACCAACTCCGTGTGGATGATGAGCCATTCCGGCGCGCGTGGTTCGGCGGCGCAGATGTCGCAGCTGGCCGGTATGCGCGGGCTGATGGCCAAGCCCTCGGGTGAGATCATCGAGCAGCCGATCATCGCCAACTTCAAGGAAGGCCTGACGGTTCTCGATTACTTCAACTCCACCCACGGCGCCCGCAAGGGTCTGGCCGACACCGCGCTGAAGACCGCGAACTCGGGCTACCTGACCCGCCGACTCGTCGATGTGGCGCAGGATTGCATCATCATCGAGGATGATTGCGGCACTGAGCGCGGGTTGAGCGTGAGCGCGGTGCGCGATGGCGGCGAGATCGTTTCCTCGCTGGCCGAACGCGTGCTGGGCCGCACCGCCGCCGCCGATGTGGTCGATTTGGCCACGGGCGAGGTGATTGTCGCCGCGAACGAGCTGATCGAGGAGGCGCAGGCCGAGCGCATCGAGAAGGCGGGCGTGGAGACGGTGAAGATCCGCTCCGTGCTGACCTGCGACACCAAGATCGCCGTCTGCGGTAAGTGCTATGGCCGCGACCTGGCGCGCGGCACCCCGGTGAACGTGGGCGAGGCCGTGGGCGTGATCGCGGCGCAGTCGATCGGCGAGCCTGGCACGCAGCTGACCATGCGCACCTTCCATATCGGCGGGGCGGCGCAGCGTGGTGCCGAGCAGTCCAACGTGGAAGCCAGCCATGACGGCACCATCGTCATCCGCAACCGCAACGTGGTGACCAACTCGCAGGGCGTGCCGGTGGTGATGAGCCGCAACTGCGAAATCATCATCTCCGACGCGGCCAAGCGCGAGCGCGCCCGCTTCCGCGTGCCTTATGGCGCGCGCCTGCTGGCGGATGAGGGCGCCGATGTCGCCCGTGGCCAGAAGCTGGCGGAGTGGGATCCGTACACCCTGCCGATCATCACCGAGCGCGCCGGCATCGTCGAATATGCCGACCTGATCGAGGGCATCACCCTGGTCGAGCGCGTGGACGAGGTGACGGGCCTGACCTCCAAGGTGGTGGTGGACTACAAGCAATCCGCCCGCGGCGCTGATCTGCGCCCGCGCCTGATCCTGAAGAACGAGAAGGGCGAGGTGCTGCGCCTCGCCAACGGCACCGAGGCCCGCTACTTCCTGGCGCCGGACTCGATTCTCTCGGTGGATAACGGCGCGACCGTGGCCGATGGCGACGTGCTGGCCCGCATCCCGCGCGAAGGCTCGAAGACCCGCGACATCACCGGTGGTCTGCCGCGCGTGGCGGAGCTGTTCGAGGCCCGCCGGCCGAAGGATCACGCGATCATCGCCGAGATCGACGGCCGCGTGGAATTCGGCAAGGATTACAAGGCGAAGCGCCGCGTGATCGTGAAGAACGACGAGACCAGCGAAGAGACCGAGTACCTGATCCCCAAGGGCAAGCACGTCTCCGTGCAGGAGGGTGACTATGTCCGCAAGGGCGACCCGCTGGTGGACGGGCCGCGCGTGCCGCACGACATCTTGCGCGTGCTGGGCGTCGAGGCGCTGTCCGACTACCTGGTCAACGAAATCCAAGACGTTTACCGTCTGCAGGGCGTGAAGATCAACGACAAGCATATTGAAGTGATCGTCCGCCAGATGCTGCAGAAGGTGGAGATCGTGGAGCCGGGCGATACGACCTTCCTGGTCGGCGAGCTGGTGGACCGCGTGGAGTTCGACCAGGAGAACGCCAAGCTGGCCGAGGATGAACGCCGCGCCGTGGCGCTGCCAGTGCTGCAGGGCATCACCAAGGCGTCGCTGCAGACGCAGAGCTTCATCTCCGCCGCCTCCTTCCAGGAGACGACTCGGGTGCTCACCGAGGCCGCCACGGCGGGCAAGGTGGACGCGCTCAGCGGCCTGAAGGAGAACGTGATCGTCGGCCGCCTGATCCCGGCGGGCACGGGCTCGGTGATGAAGCGCCTGCGCAGCATCGCCGCGGGGCGCGACCGCCAAGCTTTGGGCGGCAGCCGGCCGGCCATCGCCAAGCCGGAAATCGCCGCAGAATAAGGCGGACACTCTTAAAGATGCGAGTCGGAACGGCGTCCTTTCGGGACGCCGTTTTGATTCGGTGGATCTGCCATGAAGATTCCGCCGGTCTGCGATTTTCTGCCCTGCGGCAGCGGCAGAAACGCTTGACTTGCGGGTGGGTGGGTCCTAAGGAAAGCGCTCTCGCGGTGCCGGAGTCTTCGGGCGCGGGTCGTCTATACAATCTGGCGCGTGCGGCGCCGTCCGGAGAAGCTCTCCGAACCTAGGCCGCGTGCTGGAGGGACATTCCGTAAGGTGGGACACCGCCTTGCGGAGGTTTTTTTTATGGATGACCTGATGCTCAGGCAAAAGCGCCGCCGGGATACACACGAACCAGGATGAGATATGCCGACCATTAATCAGTTGATCGCCAAAGGCCGTGAGCCGGCGCCGAAGCGGAATAAGGTGCCTGCCCTTGAGGGCTGCCCCCAAAAGCGCGGCGTTTGCACCCGCGTCTACACGACCACGCCGAAGAAGCCGAACTCGGCGCTTCGTAAGGTCGCCAAGGTGCGTCTGACCAATGGCTTCGAGGTCGTGAGCTACATCCCCGGTGAAGGGCATAACCTGCAGGAGCACTCGGTGGTGCTGATCCGCGGCGGGCGCGTGAAAGACCTTCCCGGCGTTCGTTATCATATTCTGCGCGGCGTGCTGGATACGCAGGGCCTGCCGAAGCGCCGCAAGCGCCGCTCGCTCTACGGCGCGAAGCGTCCGAAGTAAGGGGAGATTGAGATGAGCCGTCGCCGTCGCGCGATCAAGCGTGAAGTTCTGCCGGACGCCAAGTTCGGCGATGTCGTGATCAGCCGTTTCATGAACGTGCTGATGCATGACGGCAAGAAGTCTGTGGCCGAGAGCATTGTCTACGGTGCGCTGGACGTGTTGAAGAAGCGTGGCGGGGCGAATGCCGACCCGGTGCGTCTGTTCCACGAAGCGCTGGACAATGTGAAGCCGGCCATCGAGGTTCGTTCCCGTCGCGTTGGCGGTGCGACCTATCAGGTGCCCGTCGAGGTTCGCGCCGAGCGCCGCCAGGCGCTTGCCATTCGCTGGATCATCGACTCCGCGCGCAAGCGTGGTGAGCACACGATGGAAGAGCGGCTTTCGAACGAGCTGCAGGATGCGGTGAACAACCGTGGCTCTGCGGTGAAGAAGCGCGAAGATACCCATCGTATGGCCGAAGCCAACAAGGCTTTCAGCCACTACCGGTGGTAATCGGACTCAACGTTACTGTTTTTAGCCTGCACACGGAGCAGTTAAATGGCCAAAGCTAAATTTGAGCGCACCAAGCCTCACGTCAATATCGGCACGATCGGTCACGTCGACCACGGCAAGACCTCGCTGACCGCCGCCATCACCAAGGTGCTGGCCGAGACTGGTGGCGCCACCTTCACCGCCTACGACCAGATCGACAAGGCGCCGGAAGAGCGCGCCCGCGGCATCACCATCTCCACCGCGCATGTGGAGTATGAGACCGCCAACCGCCACTACGCGCACGTCGACTGCCCCGGCCACGCCGACTACGTGAAGAACATGATCACCGGTGCCGCCCAGATGGACGGCGCGATCCTGGTTGTGTCCGCCGCTGACGGCCCGATGCCGCAGACCCGTGAGCACATCCTGCTCGCCCGCCAGGTCGGCGTGCCGGCTCTGGTCGTGTTCCTGAACAAGATGGACCTCGCCGACCCCGATCTGGTCGAGCTGGTCGAGATGGAAGTGCGCGAGCTGCTCTCCAACTACGGCTTCCCCGGTGATGACATCCCCATCATCAAGGGTTCCGCCGTGTGCGCGCTGAACGACACCAACCCGGAGATCGGCCGCGACGCCATCCTGAAGCTGATGGAAGCGGTGGACAACTACATTCCGCAGCCGGAGCGCGCCGTTGACAAGCCGTTCCTGATGCCGGTGGAAGACGTGTTCTCCATCTCCGGCCGCGGCACCGTGGCGACCGGCCGCGTGGAGCGTGGTATCGTCAAGGTTGGCGACGAAGTCGAGATCGTCGGCCTGCGTGCGACCACCAAGACCACCGTCACTGGCGTGGAAATGTTCCGCAAGCTGCTCGACCAGGGCCAGGCTGGCGACAACATCGGCGCCCTGCTGCGCGGCACCAAGCGTGAGGACATCGAGCGCGGCCAGGTTCTGGCGGCTCCGGGCTCCATCACCCCGCACACCAAGTTCTCTGGCCAGGCCTACATCCTGACCAAGGAAGAAGGTGGCCGTCACACCCCGTTCTTCACCAACTACCGCCCGCAGTTCTACTTCCGCACGACGGACGTGACCGGCGTGGTGACGCTGGCTGAGGGCACCGAGATGGTGATGCCGGGCGACAACGTGACCATCGACGTCGAGCTGATCGCTCCGATCGCCATGGACGAAGGTCTGCGTTTCGCTATCCGCGAGGGTGGCCGCACCGTCGGTTCGGGCGTCGTCGCCAAGATCGAGAAGTAAGACTACCGGCCCCCGTATTTGAGAAGAGCTTGAGTTAAGATGGACAATCAAAACATCCGTATCCGCCTGAAGGCGTATGACCATCGCGTGCTGGACAACAGCACCAAGGACATCGTCAACACGGCGAAGCGCACGGGCGCTCAGGTGCGGGGGCCGATTCCTTTGCCGACCCATATCGAGCGGTTCACCGTGAACCGTTCGCCGCATGTCGATAAGAAGAGCCGCGAGCAGTTCGAGATCCGGACGCATCGCCGCTTGCTGGATATCGTTGACCCGACCCCGCAGACCGTGGACGCGCTGATGAAGCTCGACCTGGCCGCCGGCGTCGAAGTCGAAATTAAGATCTGAGCTTAGGTGGTATTGGTATTATGCGTACCGGTGTGATCGCAAAAAAGTTGGGGATGACCCGGCTATTCAAGGAAGACGGCACGCATGTGCCGGTCACGGTGCTGCATCTCGACGAGGTGCGGGTTGTGGCGGCGCGGACGGTTGAAACCGACGGCTATTCCGCCGTGCAGCTCGGCATTGGCAAGGCCAAGCCGAAGAATGTGAGCAAGGCGCAGAAGGGCCACTTCGCCAAGGGCAAGGTGGAGCCGGCGCAGAAGCTGGTCGAGTTCCGCGTGGCTGACGATGCCGTGCTCGAGGCTGGTTCGATGGTGTCCGCCGCGCATTTCGCGGTCGGTCAGTTTGTCGACGTGGCCGGTGTCACCAAGGGCAAAGGCTTTGCCGGCCCGATGAAGCGCTGGAACTTCCGCGGTTTGGAAGCCTCGCACGGCGTCTCCATCAGCCACCGTTCGCATGGTTCGACCGGTAACCGCCAGGACCCCGGCAAGACCTTCAAGAACAAGAAGATGGCCGGCCATCTCGGCCAGGAGCGCGTGACCACCCTGAACCTGCAGGTGGCGGGTGTGGACGCGGAACGTAACCTTGTCCTCGTGCATGGCGCGGTTCCCGGTTCCAAGGGCGGCTACGTGCTGGTGCGCGATGCGATCAAGAAGGCGCGGCCGGCGGATGCCGCCTATCCCGCGGCGCTGAAGGGCTAATCCGATGAAGCTGGATGTTGTAGATTTTGATGCGAAGGCCGTGGGCAGCGCCGAGCTGCCGGACGAGATCTTCGCCGTCGCGCCCCGCGTGGACATCATCGCACGCGTGATCCACTGGCAGCTGGCAAAGCGCCGCGCCGGCACGCACAAGGTGAAGGGCATGGGCGAGGTTTCGGGCACCACCCGCAAGCCGTACAAGCAGAAGGGCACGGGTAATGCCCGTCAGGGCTCGCTGCGTGCGCCGCAGTTCCGTACCGGCGGCGTGGTGCATGGCCCGGTGGTGCGTGACCATGGCTATTCGCTGAACAAGAAGGTGCGCCGTCTAGGCCTGGTTTCCGCGCTGTCGCAGAAGGCGGCGGAGGGCAAGCTGGTGATCCTGGATGCCGTTGGCGGGGTCGAGAAGACCAAGGACGTGGCGTCCCGCGTGAAGAACTTTGGCTGGCGCTCGGCGTTGATCGTCGATGCCGCGGTGGAGGAGAAGTTCCTCCGCGCCAGCCGTAACGTGCGCGGCCTCGATGTGCTGCCCGTCATTGGTGCGAATGTCTATGACATCATGCAGCATGACGTGCTGGTGCTGACCAAGGCCGGCATCGAGGGGTTGAAGGAGCGCCTGGCATGAGCACCGTAAAGATTTCCCAGGAGCGTATGTACGAGATCGTGCGCGCTCCGCACATCACCGAGAAGGCGACCTTGCTCTCCGAAAAGAACCAGTTCGTGTTCAAGGTGGCGAGCGACGCGACGAAGCCTGAGATCAAGGCGGCGATCGAAGGTCTGTTCAAGGTTAAGGTTGCCGGCGTGAACACGCTGGTCACGAAGGGCAAGACCAAGCGCTTCCGTGGTCGTCCGGGTGTGCGTTCCGACGTCAAGAAGGCGTTCGTGACGCTCGCCGAGGGCGAGAGCATCGATTTCACCACCGGTCTGGCGTGAGGCGCGGATTATGGCATTGAAACATTTTAATCCGGTCACGGCGAGCCTCCGCGGCACCGTTCTGATCGACCGCAGCGAGCTGTGGAAGGGTAAGCCCGTCAAGGGTCTGACCGAGGGTAAGACCTCCACCGGCGGCCGCAACAACCATGGCCGCATCACCAGCCGTTTCCGCGGCGGTGGACACAAGCAGTCCTACCGTCTGGTGGACTTCAAGCGCCGCAAGTTCGATGTGCCGGCGACGGTCGAGCGTCTGGAATATGACCCGAACCGCACCGCCTTCATCGCGCTGGTCAAGTATGCCGATGGCGAGCTGGCCTATATTCTGGCCCCGCAGCGCCTGAAGGCTGGCGATCAGGTGATCGCTGGTGCGCGCGTGGACATCAAGCCCGGTAACGCGATGCCGCTCTCGGCTATCCCGGTGGGTACGATCATCCACAATATCGAGCTGAAGGCTGGTGCCGGCGGCAAGCTGGCCCGGTCTGCCGGGACCTTCGCGCAGCTGGTCGGCAAGGACCAGGGCTACGCGCAGATCAAGCTGATGTCCGGCGAGCTGCGCATGGTGCGCGCCGAGTGCATGGCGACCGTGGGCGCGGTGTCCAACGCCGACCACCAGAACGAGCAGATCGGTAAGGCTGGCCGTAATCGCTGGCTGGGCCGCAAGCCGCATAACCGCGGTGTGGTCATGAACCCGGTCGATCACCCGCATGGTGGTGGTGAAGGCCGTACCTCGGGTGGCCGTCATCCGGTTACGCCGTGGGGCAAGCCGACCAAGGGTTACAAGACGCGCAGCAACAAGCGCACGGACAATCTCATCATCCGCCGTGCGAAAGGCGGGAAGGGCTAATCGATGTCACGTTCTGTTTGGAAAGGTCCGTTCGTGGACGGATACCTCCTTGGCAAGGCGGAGGCGTCTCGCGCCTCCGGCCGCAACGAGATCATCAAGATCTGGTCCCGGCGCTCCACGATTCTCCCGCAATTCGTCGGTCTGACCTTCGGCGTTTACAACGGCCGGAAGTTCCTGCCGGTGCAGGTGAACGAGAACATGGTCGGCCACAAATTTGGTGAATTCTCGCCGACGCGCACCTTCCCGGGGCATGCGGCGGACAAGAAAGCGAAGCGGGGCTAAGATGAGCAAACCGAAAGCCGAGCGCGGCCTGGCCGACAATCAGGCGGAGGCCATTGCGCGCAACATTCGCGTGAGCCCGCGCAAGCTGAACCTGGTTGCCGGGTCCATCCGCAACCTGCCCGTGCAGCGTGCCCTGGCCGATCTCACCTTCTCCAAGCGCCGCATCGCCAAGCAGGTGAAGAAGGCTCTGGAGAGCGCGATCGCCAATGCCGAGAACAACCACCAGCTCGACGTGGACAAGCTGTTCGTGAAGCTGGCCGAGGTTGGCCGCGGCATCGTCATGCGCCGCTTCCATGCGCGTGGCCGTGGCCGTTCGGCCACCGTTGAGAAGTGGTTCAGCCATCTGAAGATCGTTGTTGAGGAGCGTGAGCCGGAGCAGAAGCCGGCGCGTGACGCGCGTCCGGGCTTTGGTAAGTCCGCGAAGTCTGCCGGGGAGGCTGCGTAATATGGGTCACAAGATTAATCCGATCGGCCTGCGCCTCGGCATTACCCGCACCTGGGACAGCCGCTGGTATGCCGATAAGGACTACGCCAAGCTGCTGCATGACGACATCAAGCTGCGCAATCATCTGCGCGGCAAGCTGTCGCAGGCCGGTGTATCGCGCGTCGTCATCGAGCGCCCGGCCAAGAAGCCGCGCGTGACCATCTATGCCGCCCGCCCTGGTGTGGTGATCGGCAAGAAGGGCCAGGATATCGACAGCCTGCGCAAGGAGCTGTCGGCGATGGCGAAGGCCGATGTGGCCCTCAACATCATGGAAATCCGCAAGCCGGAAATCGACGCCACGCTGGTGGCCGAGAACATCGCCCAGCAGCTGGAGCGCCGCGTGGCGTTCCGCCGTGCGATGAAGCGCGCCGTGCAATCCGCGATGCGTCTGGGCGCCCAGGGCATCAAGATCACCTGCTCCGGCCGCCTCGGCGGCGCCGAGATCGCCCGCGTTGAGTGGTATCGCGAGGGCCGCGTGCCCCTGCACACGCTGCGCGCCGATCTCGATTACGGTGTCGGCACCGCGAAGACCACCTATGGCACCTGCGGTGTGAAGGTTTGGATTTTCAAGGGCGAGATCCTGGTTCAGGACCCGTTCGCGCAGGATAAGCGCGCGGCCGAGCAGGCCCCGCAGCGCTAAGGAATTTTTAAGCCATGATGTCTCCAAAGCGTACCAAGTTCCGCAAGGCGCATAAGGGCCGCATCCACGGCAACGCCAAGGGCAACACGCAGCTGAATTTCGGCGCGTTCGGCCTGAAGGCGCTGGAGCCGGAGCGGATCACCGCGCGTCAGATCGAGTCCGCCCGCCGCGCCATCACCCGCTGCATGAAGCGTGCTGGCCGCGTGTGGATCCGCATTTTCCCGGATCTGCCGGTCTCCACCAAGCCAGCCGAAGTGCGTATGGGCTCCGGTAAGGGCAGCCCGGAATACTGGGTGGCCCGCGTGCAGCCCGGCCGTATCATGTTCGAGATCGACGGTGTGGCCGAGCCGCTGGCCCGTGAAGCGCTGGCCCTGGGTGCGGCCAAGCTGCCGATCCGCACTAAGTTTGTCACCCGTATCGGGGAGGCCTAAGAGATGACCGCTGCTAGTGACATCCGGGCGAAGACCCCGGACGAGCTGAAGAGCCTGTTGCTCGATCTGCGCAAGGAGCAGTTCAACCTGCGTTTCCAGCGCGCCACCGGCCAGCAGGAAAACACCAGCCGCGTGCGTGCGGTGCGTCGCGACATCGCGCGGGTGAAGACGGTTCTGGCTGAGCGCGCGCGTTCGGCTGTGAAGGGTTAAGAGGGTACCATGCCGAAACGTGTTCTGACCGGGCGTGTCGTGAGCGACAAGATGGACAAGACGATTACCGTGCTTGTCGAGCGTCGCATCATGCACCCGCTGTACAAGAAGTTTATCCGCCGCTCCAAGAAATATGCGGCGCATGACGAGGGCAATCTGTGCGTCGAAGGTGATGTGGTTCGCATTGAGGAATGCGCGCCGATCAGCAAGCGCAAGACCTGGGTTGTGACGGAGCGCAACGGCGCCGCCATCACCGACCAGCAGGCCGGCTGAGGGGGCTGAAGCATGATTATCGTAGAATCCAACCTCGACGTTGCCGACAACTCTGGCGCGCGCCGCGTGCAGTGCATCAAGGTGCTCGGCGGCTCCAAGCGCAAGACCGCGTCGGTGGGCGATGTTATTGTCGTCTCCATTAAGGACGCCATTCCCCGCGGCAAGGTGAAGAAGGGTGACGTGCACCAGGCCGTGGTCGTGCGCACCGCCTTCCCGGTGCGCCGCGCCGATGGCTCCGCGATCCGCTTCGACCGCAACGCCGCCGTGCTCATCAATAAGCAGATGGAGCCGATCGGCACCCGTATCTTCGGGCCAGTGGTGCGTGAGCTGCGTGCGAAGAAGTTCATGAAGATCATCTCGCTGGCACCGGAGGTGCTGTAACATGGCCGCTCGTATCAAAAAGGGCGATAAGGTGCAGGTGATTTCCGGCGCCTCCAAGGGGGCTCGCGGCGAAGTGCTGCGTGTGATCCCGTCCGAAAATCGCGCCGTTGTGCAGGGCGTGGCTGTGGCCAAGCACCACACCAAGCCGACCCGCATGGGCGAGCCCGGAGGCATCATCGAGCGTGAAGCCGCTGTGGATCTGTCGAATCTGGCGCTGATCGACCCCGCCACGGACAAGCCGACCAAGGTTGGCTTCCGCGTGCTGGACGATGGCCGCAAAGTGCGTGTGGCTCGCAAGAGCGGCACCGCGATTGATGGCTGAGGAGGCCGTAATGAGCGAAGTGAAAGAGCTGCCGCGCCTGCAGAAGCACTACCGCGAGGTGGTCCGTGCGCAGCTGCAGCAGGAGTTCGGGTATAAGAATCCGTTCGAGGTTCCGACCCTGCAGAAGATCGTGATCAACATGGGCGTTGGCGAAGCCGCCGGTGACCAGAAGAAGCTGGACGCCGCGCTGGCCGAGCTGACCCTGATTTCGGGCCAGAAGCCGGTGAAGACCCTGGCCAAGAAGGCGATCGCGGGCTTCAAGATCCGCGCTGGCCTGCCGATCGGCTGCAAGGTGACGCTGCGCCGCGAGCGCATGTACGAGTTCCTGGACCGCCTGGTTACCATCGCGCTGCCGCGCGTGCGTGACTTCCGTGGCATGCCGGGCAATAAGGGCTTCGATGGCCGCGGCAATTTCGCCATGGGCCTGAAGGAGCAGATCATTTTCCCTGAGATCGTGTATGACAAAGTCGACGCGGTCCGCGGCATGGACATCATCTTCGTCACCAGCGCGAAGACCGATGCCGAGGCCAAGGCGCTGCTCAAGGGTTTCAACTTGCCGTTCCAGAAGTGAGCGGCATCGCGAAAAATTTTGTTGGAAAACGGCCGGTAGTGACCGGCAGGTTCCGGAGGGTATCAGAAGATGGCTAAGACATCGCAGGTCAACCGAAACGGCAAGCGTGAGCGCATGGCTGCCCGTGATCAGGCGAAACGCGCGGCGCTGAAAGCGACGATCATGGATCGTTCGCTGCCGGTGGAGGACCGCTTTGAGGCGAGCCTCAAGCTCGCGCAGTTGCCGCGCAACGGCGCGAAGGTTCGCGTGCGTCTGCGCTGCGAGCTGACGGGCCGCGCCCGCGGCAATTATCGTAAGTTCAAGCTTTGCCGCGTCGCGTTCCGCGATCTGGCCAGCACCGGGCAGATCCCCGGTGTCGTTAAGGCCAGCTGGTAAGGAAAGGGCGGTTTAAACAATGTCGATGTCCGATCCTTTGGGCGATATGCTCACCCGAATCCGCAACGCGCAGCACGCTCGTCAGACGTCTTGCGTTGCCCCGGCCTCCAACCTGCGCGCCAACGTGCTGGACGTGCTCAAGCGCGAGGGCTTCATCCGCGGTTTCTCCCGCGAGGAAGTGCGCCCCGGCATTGCGCAGTTGCGCATTGAGCTGAAGTACAATGACGGTCAGCCCGTCATCAAGGAGATCAGCCGCGTGTCCCGTCCGGGCCGCCGCGTCTACTCCAAGATCAAGGAGCTGCCGCGCGTGTATAATGGTCTGGGTGTGTCCATCCTCTCCACGCCGCGCGGCGTGATGAGCGATGCCGAAGCCCGCGCCGCCAATGTCGGCGGCGAAGTTCTCTGCCGCGTGTTCTAAGGGAGGGAGCAGATATGTCGCGCGTAGGCAAATATCCCGTTGAGATCCCCGCTGGCGTCACCGTGGCGCTTGCCGGCAACGTGCTCACCGCCAAGGGCAAGCTGGGTGAACTGGCTCTGACCCTGACCGACCTGGTCGAGACCAAGGTCGAGGGCAACAAGGTGTCCGTAGAGCCCAAGACCAAGGCGGCTCAGGCCCGCATGATGTGGGGCACCACCCGCGCCAATATCGCCAACATGGTGAAAGGCGTGTCGCAGGGCTACTCCAAGACGCTGGAGATCACCGGCACTGGTTACCGCGCCGCGGTGCAGGGCAGCAATCTGGTGGTCAATCTCGGCTTCTCTCACGACGTGGTGTACCCCATCCCGGCCGGGATCAAGGTGACCTGCGAGAAGCCGACCTCGATCAAGGTCGAGGGCGTCGATAAGCGCCAGGTTGGCCAGGTTTGCGCCGAGCTGCGCAGCCACCGTCCGCCCGAGCCGTATAAGGGCAAGGGTGTCAAGTTTGAAGGCGAAGCGATCCGCCGGAAAGAGGGTAAGAAGAAATAATGTCGAGCAATCTGGAACTGCAGGCGCGCCGCCGGGCCCGCCTTCGCTATCAGCTCCGGCAGAAGTCCGGCGGGCGTCCGCGCCTGTCGGTGTTCCGCTCCGGCAAGCACATCTATGCCCAGATCATCGACGACGCGCAGGGCCGCACCCTCGCCGCCGCCTCGACCCTGGACAAGGAGCTGAAGGCTTCGCTGCGCACCGGCGCCGACAAGGATGCCGCGACCGCCGTGGGCAAGCTGATCGCCGAGCGCTGCAAGGCGGCGGGCGTCGTCTCCGTGGTGTTCGACCGCGGGTCTTATCTGTATCATGGCCGGGTGAAAGCCCTGGCAGAGGCGGCCCGCGAGGGCGGCCTCGACTTCTAAGAGGGTTTGCACATGGCACGTGAAGCACGCGAAGGCGGCAGCGGCGGCAGGAATCGCGAGCGTGATCGCGATCGTGAGCGCGAGGCTGGTGACGAGTTCGTCGACAAGCTGGTGACGATCAACCGCGTCGCCAAGGTTGTGAAGGGCGGTCGCCGGTTTGCGTTTGCCGCGCTGGTGGTCGTGGGCGACCAGAAGGGCCGCGTCGGCTACGGCGCCGGTAAGGCCCGCGAGGTTCCCGAGGCGATCCGCAAAGCGACCGAGCGCGCGAAGAAGACCATGATCCGGGTGCCGATGAAGGAAGGCCGCACGCTGCACCATGATGTGCGCGGCATCTTCGGCGCCGGTGATGTGGTCATCCGCTCCGCTCCGGCTGGTACCGGCATCATCGCCGGCGGCCCGCTGCGCGCGGTGTTCGAGACCCTGGGCATTGGCGACGTGGTCGCGAAGTCGCTGGGCAGCCGCAACCCGCACAACATGGTGAAGGCCACGTTCGCGGCGCTGCAGAATGTCACCAGCCCGCGCCAAGTGGCGAGCCGCCGCGGCAAGAAGGTGGCTGAGCTGTACGGCACGGCTGAGAAGCCGGCGCAGGAGGTGGCTGATGTCTGAGGTGAAGAAGATCCGCATCACGCAGGTCGCTTCTGGCAATGGCCAGAAGCCCGGCATGCAGGCGACGCTGATCGGCCTGGGGCTGAACAAGCTTCGCCGCAGCGTCGAGAAGGCCGCCACCCCGGAAGTGCTGGGCATGGTGAACAAGGTCAAGCACCTGCTCAAGGTCGAGGAGCTGGGTTAAAATGAAGCTCAATGAAATTCGTGACAATCCCGGCGCGCGGCTGAAGTCCAAGCGTCTGGGCCGCGGTATCGGCTCCGGCAAGGGCAAGACCTCGGGTAAGGGCGTGAAGGGCCAGAAGGCGCGCGAGGGCGTGTCCCTGAACGGCTTCGAGGGTGGTCAGCTCCCGATCTATCGCCGTCTGCCCAAGCGTGGCTTCCACAACATCAACCGCAAGGAATACGCGCCGCTGAACCTCGGCACCCTGGCGGCGGCGATCGAGTCCGGCAAGCTGGACGCCTCGCTGCCGATCACCGAGGCGGTGCTGGCCCAGGCCGGTGTGGTTCGCCTGAACAAGGTGGATGGCGTGCGCCTGCTGGCGCGCGGCGCCATTAGCCAGGCCGTGACCATCGAAGTCTCCGGCGCCTCCGCCGCGGCTGTCGCCGCGATCGAGCAGGCCGGTGGCAAGGTGACGACGCTGGTGGCCAAGGGCGACGCCGAAGCGGCCTGAGCCTCTTGCCTCCGCCGGATAAAATCCGGCAAATAGCGCTGTAAAACGGCGCTTGCCAGTCGCGCAAAGCACCGGCAAGCGCCGTTTTTTATTGGATTTAAGGATAGAGTGATGGCATCCGCCGCAGAACAGATGGCCGCGAACCTGAATTTGGGCGCGTTTGGCAAGGCCACGGATCTTCAGAAGCGCATCTGGTTCACCCTGGGTGCGCTGATCGTGTTCCGTTTGGGGACATATATCCCCGTTCCCGGCGTGGACGGGGCCGTGATGGCGAAGCTGATGACGCAGAATGGCGGCGGCATCCTCGGCATGTTCAACATGTTCACCGGCGGCGCGCTCGGGCGCATGACCATCTTCGCGCTGAACATCCTGCCTTATATCAGTGCCTCGATCATCATTCAGCTGATGTCCTCCACCATTCCGGCGCTGGAGGCGCTGAAGAAGGAGGGCGATTCGGGCCGCCAGCGCATCACGCAATATACGCGCTACCTCACCGTCATCATCGCCACCGTGCAGGCCTATGGCATCGCGGTCAGCCTGGAGCGGGTGAAGAGCGCGCTCGGCCCGGCGGTGATCGACCCTGGCGCCTTCTTCGTGTTCACGGCGGTCGTCACGCTGGTTGGCGGCACCATGTTCGTGATGTGGCTGGGTGAGCAGATCACCTCGCGCGGCATCGGCACCGGCTCCAGCCTGCTGATCTTCACCGGCATTGTCGCTAATTTGCCGCTGGCGGTCGCTAATATCCTGGAGCTTGGCTCCACCGGGGCGCTGTCCACCTTTTTCATCATCGTGTTCTTCATCGTCGCGCTGGCGGTGATCGGCTTCATCGTGTTCATGGAGCGCGCGCAGCGGCGGATTCTCATCCAGCACCCCAAGCGCCAGGTTGGCCAGCGCATCTATGGCGGCGAGAGCAATTACATGCCGCTCAAGGTCAATGCGTCGGGTGTGATGCCGCCGATCTTCGCCAGCTCGCTGCTGGTGATCCCGGCGACTTTTGTCGGCTTTTCGGCCGGAGGCCCCGGCTGGCTGCAGGCGATCGCGCACATGCTTTCGCGCGGGCAGCCGCTCTATATGGCGCTTTACGCGGCGCTCATCATCAGCTTCTCCTTCGTCTGGGCGGCCATCGCCTTCAACCCGGACGAGACGGCCGAGAACCTGAAGAAGAACGGCGCTTTCATTCCTGGCATCCGCCCCGGCACCAACACGGCGAAGTATTTTGACACCGTGCTGACCCGTCTCACCGCCATCGGCGCGGGATATCTGGTGCTGGTCTGTCTGCTGCCTGATTTTGCGATGAGCAAATACAGCCTGCCGTTTTATTTCGGCGGCACCTCGCTGCTGATCATCGTGTCGGTGACGATGGATACGGTGACGCAAATCCAGTCTCATTTGCTGGCGCACCAGTATGAGGGGCTGATCCGCAAGGGGCGGGGCAAGAATCGGAAGTAAGGGAGAACATCGTGGAATTAATCCTTCTCGGACCGCCGGGCGCAGGCAAAGGCACGCAGTCCAAGCTGCTGGAGACGAAATACGGCATTGCCCAGATTTCGACGGGCGACATGCTGCGTGCCGAGGTCAAGGCGGGCTCGCCGATCGGGCTTGAGGCCAAGGCGGTCATGGATGCCGGCAAGCTGGTCTCCGACGATATCCTGATCCGGATGATCGGCGAGCGCATCAAGCGCCCCGACTGTGCCAAGGGCTTCATCCTCGATGGCTTCCCCCGCACCGTGCCGCAGGCCGAGGCGCTTGATAAGCTGCTGCATGAAACGGCGGTCGATCTTGATGTGGTGATCGAGCTGAAGGTGGATGAGGCGATTCTGGTCGAGCGCATCTCCGGACGTTTTACCTGCGCCAAATGCGGCGAGGGCTACCACGACAAGTTCAAGCAGCCGAAAACGGCCGGGGTGTGCGATGTCTGCGGCGGTACCGAATTCGTCCGCCGCCCGGACGACAAGGCCGAAACCGTGCATGCGCGGCTTGAGGCCTATAACGCCCAGACCGCGCCGATTCTGCCCTATTACAAGGCGCAGGGGCGGCTCTTCACGGTGGACGGCATGGCCGAGATGGACGAGGTGGAGCGCCAGATTGAGGCGGTTCTCCGTCAGGTCGGCGTGCCGGCCCCGGTGGCGTGACTTCAACTCTTGACACGATCACGAAAAATTGATCAGTCGTTGTTGACTCTAAG
The DNA here is from genome assembly GCF_020567705.1 of Acidocella sp. KAb 2-4. Classification (GTDB taxonomy): domain Bacteria; phylum Pseudomonadota; class Alphaproteobacteria; order Acetobacterales; family Acetobacteraceae; genus Acidocella. The sequence continues at coordinate 104,348 of NZ_JAJDJU010000002.1, forward strand.
TTCGCGGGCGCTATAACCCGCTTTCGCGGCGCTTCCCGGTGGGGCGCCGCTACTTGTTATGACCTCAGGAGAGACCACGTGGCGCGTATTGCCGGCGTAAACATTCCCACGAATAAGCGTGTTGTGATTAGCCTTCGCTATATTTATGGCATTGGCCCGGCGAAGGCGCAGGAGATCTGCTCGGCCCTGGCGATTCCCGCCGAGCGCCGCGTGAATGAGCTCTCTGACGACGAGATCCAGCGCCTGCGCGAGATCATCGACCGCGATTTCCGCGTCGAGGGTGATCTGCGCCGCGAGGTGGCGATGAACATCAAGCGCCTGATGGATCTCGGCTGCTATCGTGGTCTGCGTCACCGTAAGGGGCTCCCGGTCCGCGGCCAGCGCACCCACACCAACGCCCGCACCCGCAAGGGCAAGGCCGTGGCGATCGCCGGCAAGAAGAAAGCCACCCGCTAATTTTCCGCGCATAGCGTCAGATACAGGAATACCGATATGGCGAAGCCCGCCTCCAACCGCCCCCGTAAGAAAGAGCGCAAGAACATCATCGCCGGTGTTGCGCACGTTCTCGCCAGCTTCAACAACACGATGGTCAACATCACCGACGCGCAGGGCAACACCATTGCCTGGTCGTCCGCTGGCAGCCAGGGCTTCAAGGGGAGCCGCAAGTCGACCCCGTATGCTGCGCAGGTTGCCGCCGAGGATGCCGGCCGCAAGGCCCGAGAGCATGGCATGGAGACCCTTGAGATCGAGGTGAGCGGCCCGGGTTCGGGGCGCGAGAGCGCGCTGCGCGCCCTGCAGGCCGTTGGCTTCCAGATTTCCGCGATTCGTGACCTGACGCCGATCCCGCACAATGGCTGCCGGCCGCGCAAGCGCCGCCGCGTCTAATCCAGGGTTCGGGTTTTCTTGAGGCCGCGGCGGGCCGCGCACCGCACGGCCCGGAGGGGTGAAAGTTGAAAGACTCTACTTTGTCTCTGCAACGCAATTGGCAGTTGCTGATCAAGCCGGAGCAGCTCGACGTGGAATTCGGGGCCGACGCCGGGCGCGTCGCCACGATTATCGCGGAGCCGCTGGAGCGGGGCTTTGGCCTCACGCTCGGCAACGCGCTGCGGCGCATCCTGCTGTCCTCGCTGCAGGGCGCGGCCGTCACCGCTGTGCGGATTGACGGCGTGCTGCATGAGTTCTCCACCCTCGCCGGTGTGCGAGAGGATGTGACCGACATCGTGCTCAACATCAAGCAGCTCGCGGTGCGTATGCATGGCGAGGGGCCGAAGCGCATGGTGCTGACCGCGACCGGGCCGGGCGAGGTCAAGGCCGGGCAAATCCAGGCCGGGCATGACATCGAGATCATGAATCCCGATCTCGTGCTTTGCACGCTGGACGAGGGAGCGACGTTGGGCATGGAATTCACCGTCGGCACGGGCCGCGGCTATGAGCCGGCCTCAGCCAACCGCCCCGAGGACGCGCCGATCGGGCTGATCCCCGTCGATGCGATCTACTCGCCGGTGCGCCGCGTGTCCTACCGGGTCGAGAAGACCCGTGTCGGTCAGGTGACGGATTACGACAAGCTGATCCTGGAAGTGGAAACCAACGGCGCGGTGTCGCCGGAGGACGGCGTGGCCCTGGCCGCGCGCATCCTGCAGGACCAGCTCAGCATGTTCGTCAACTTCGAGGAGCCGCAGCGCGCCCGCGCCGAGGAACCGCGCATCGAGCTGCCGTTCAACCCGAACCTGCTGCGCAAGGTCGACGAGCTGGAACTCTCCGTGCGCTCGGCCAACTGCCTGAAGAACGACAATATCGTGTATATTGGCGATCTGGTGCAGAAGACGGAGCAGGAGATGCTGCGCACGCCGAATTTCGGCCGCAAATCTCTCAATGAAATCAAGGAAGTGCTGACCGCCATGGGGCTTTCCCTTGGCATGACCGTGCCGGATTGGCCGCCCGAGAATATCGAGGAACTGGCCAAGCGTTCGGACCAGCCTTTCTAAAGTCTTAACAGGAACACTTCATCATGCGTCACGGTCTCAGCGGTCGTAAACTCGGCGTCACCTCCTCCCATCGCGCTGCCATGTTCCGGAACATGGCCGTCGCTCTCATCAAGCATGAGCAGATCACCACCACCCTGCCGAAGGCGAAGGAGCTTCGCCCGGTGGTGGAGAAGCTGATCACGCTCGGCAAGCGCGGCGGGCTGCACGCCCGGCGCCAGGCTTTCGACCAGCTGCGCGACGAGACGATCGTGGCCAAGCTATTCTCCACCGTGGCCGAGCGCTACAAGGCCCGCGCCGGTGGCTATACCCGCGTGCTGAAGGCCGGCATGCGCTATGGCGATGCCGCCGACATGGCGGTGATCGAGCTGGTGGACCGCGATCTGGCTGCCAAGGGGCAGGATTCCGGGCCGAAGCCGGAAGTCGCCGCCGAGGCTGAGGGCGAAGCGTAAGTCTTCGCCCAACGGGCAAAACAAAAAAGGGCGGACCCTCGCGGGTTCGCCCTTTTTTGTTGGCGTCAGGCGGCTCAGCCCAGCGGCTGGTGCGCCTTGTCGAGCAGGCGGGAGAAGAAGCCCTTCTTCTTCGGCATTTTCGGCGCGGCCTCTTTGGCGGCGTCCTCGGCCTTGCGGGCCTTGGCCTTCATCCAGTCATCCAGGCTCATACCGGCCTTGGCGGCGCGCTTCTGCTCATAAGCGAGCTGGCCCTTGCTGAGTTTGGTCGTGTCGTCGGTCATGTCGGTCTCCCAATTTGCCGCCTGCGTCGCAGGTTCCGCGGTGGATTTCAAGCGCCATCGCGCCGGTGCAGCAGCACCGCCTCCAGCCAGCCCAGCGCAGTGTAGATGACAATGCCCGACAGCCCCAGCAGCACCAGCGCCGCGAACATGCGCGGGATCTCCAGCCGGTAACTGGCCTCGATGATCCGGTAAGCGAGACCAGAGGCAAAGCCGCCCGACCCGGCCACGAACTCGGCCACCACCGCCCCCACCAGCGCCAGCGTGCCGGAGACGCGCAAGCCGGTGAGGAAGCTCGGCAGCGCCGAGGGCAGGCTGAGCAGGATGAGGGTCTGCCAACGCGTGGCGCCATTCAGGCGGAAGAGGTCTTGCAGCTCGGGCGGGGTGGCGGCCAGCCCCGCCGCGGTGCTGGAGAGAATCGGAAAAAACGCGACGATCACCGCGCACACCACCAGCGCCAGGAAGGGCTGGTTGACCCAGATGATGATGAACGGGGCGATGGCGACCACCGGCGTCACCTGCAAAATCACGGCCCAGGGCTGGATGGCGGCGCGGAACAGGCGGCTCGCGGCCATCGCCACCGCCAGCGCCACGCCGATGATGGTGGCGCCCAGCAGTGCCGCGACGGTGACGCTGAGGGTGGAGAGCAGCGCCGAGTCGAGCACGGCATGGTCGTCGAGATAGGCCTGGATGATGGCGATGGGCCCGGGCAGCACATAAGACGGCACGCCCAGCGCCCAGACCAGCCCCTGCCAAAACCCCAGGGCCGCCAGCCCGAAGGCGAAGGGCGCGATGCGTTCGATGGTCTTAGTCATGCTCCGGCATCACCCGCTTGAAGGTGTCGGTGATCTCGGCCACGAGATCGGTATAGGCGCCGCTGCTGCGCCGGTGCGGCCCCTCGGGGATGGCGGGGCGCAGATCCGCCGCTACCCGCCCCGGGCGCGGCGAGAGCACCAGGATGCGGTTGGCGAGATAGGCGGCCTCGTAGATGGAATGGGTGACGAACACGATGGTCTTGCCGCTGCGCCGCCACAGCGCGTGCAGATCGTCCTGCAATTTGTGGCGGGTGAATTCGTCCAGCGCGGCGAAGGGCTCGTCCATCAGCAGCAGCATCGGGTCGGAGACCAGAGCGCGGGCGATGGAGACGCGCATGCGCATGCCACCCGAGAGGCCGCGCGGCTTCACCTGGGCGAAATCACTCAAGCCCACCTGGGCCAGGGCGGCGGTTACCAGCGGCGCGGCCTCGTCCCGCGTGCGCCCGCGCAGGCGCAGCGGCAGATACACGTTATCTGCGGCCGTGGCCCAGGGCAGCAGCGTGGCGTCCTGAAACACGAAGCCGATATCGCCGGGGCCAGGGCGGGCGGCCTTATCCCATTCGATGCGGCCGGCGCTCGGTTCCTCCAGCCCCGCCAGCAGCCGCAGCAGGGTGGATTTGCCGCAGCCCGAGGGGCCGAGCAGGGCGACGAACTCGCCCGGCTCAAACCCGGCCGTGACGCTTTCGAGCGCGATCGTGGCGTTCGGGTAGGTCTTGGCGACCTCGCGCAGCGAAAACATTATTTCGACTGCAGGCCGAACCCGTGATCGACGAATTGCAGCGTATAGCCGGCCTTGTAGTTCATCGACTTATCATACAGCCCGGCGGCGGCCATCTGGTTGAAGAAGCTGGCCCAGCGCGCATCGGTCATGGCGTAGATACCAAGTGTCTTGGCGTCGCCCGAATCGACGATGCCGCGCTGCTTGATCTGCTCATAGCCGAATTTCAGCAGCCCGTCGGTCATATCCGGGTTGGCCGCCTTGATCGCGGCGAAGGCCGGGCTGGGGTCGCCGTAGAGATAAGAGTACCAGCCCTCGGTCGAGGCCTCGATGAAGCGGCGGACCAGATCGGGATTGGTCTGCACCAGCTTGTCGCTGGTCGCCACCAGGCTGGCATAGCCGTCGAACCCAGCATCGGCCAGCGACATCACCACCGGCCATTGCCCGGTTTGCTGATGCACCAGATACGGCTCGTCGGTGACATAGGCTTCCTGGATGTCGTCCGGGTTGGTGAAGAATGGGGTGAGCGAGAAGCTGAAGGTGCGCAGCTGGTCGTCGGTATAGCCATATTTGGCCTTCAGATAGAGCCACCAGCTGGCGCGGGTGTCGGTGCTGATGGCGATCGGCTTGCCCTTGAGTTCCGCGAAATTGTCATTGCCGCGGCCGGGATGCGCGATCAGCGCGTCCGGGTCTTTCTGAAACCCGGCGGCGACGACGACGAAGGGAATGTTCTCCTGCGCGAAGTTCAGCGCCAGGAAGGCGTTGGAGGTGATGTCGAAGGTCAGCCGTCCGGCGATCAGCAGCTGGGCGTTGTTCACCTGCGGGCCGCCCTGCACGATCTTCACGTCCAGCCCGTATTTTTTGTAAAGGCCGGTGGCGAGCGCCTGATAGTAGCCGCCATATTCAGGCTCGGCCACCCAGTCGAGCCCGAAGGTCACCTGGTCGGCCGCCTGGGCGGCGCGGGCAAGGGGGAGAAGGCAGAGGCAGGCGGCCAGCAGGCTGCCGGTGAACCGGACCGGTCGGAACATTGCGGAGTCTCCTTACAGACTTGAGCAAACGAATGGTTGCACGCAGAGTGGACCGGATTGCGCCGCCAGGCTGTGGTTTGGCGGCTCATCGGTGGATCGACAACTCAGGGATTAGCATGAGCGAGCCAAGGATCAAGGCCGGAATTTGGGTGTCGGCGGCGCTGCGGCTGGGGATGCATGACGGCAAGCCCGGCGTGGTGGTGCGCAAGGGCGACCCTGATGCCGGCGGCGTGCTGGTGGTGCTGCACGGGCGCACGGGCGACATGGTGCTCACCCAGTTCCGCGACACGGCGGGCGAACTGGCCTGGATGCGCGGCACCGGGCCGTCGCCGGTGAGTGAGGAAGCCGCCAATGCCTATGTGCAGAAGCAGCTCCGCTTCGACCCCGATCTCTGGGTCATCGAGTTCGACGCGCCGGATTATCTGCCGCCCTTCGAGGGCAAGCTAATCTAGCGTGCGGCGCACCGCCGCCGCCAGGGCCGGGTTTTCCGCCTCAGCCCCGGCGATCACGCCTTCGCGGTCGGCCAGGCTCTTGTTCTGGCTCAGCTTGGCCACGCCCTCCAGCCGGGTGATGTGCAGCACCACCCCGACAATGCCGTTCAGCATCGCCTGGATGTAATCCTCCGGCGCGTCGCTCACCGCCCAGGGCGTGGCGCGCGGCGACTCGTAGCGGCTGGTCAGCCGGGTCACGATGTCCAGCAGCGCGGCGCGGTCCTCGATGATCTCCAATCGCCCATGCGCGTGCACGGCCTGATAATCCCAGGTCGGAACCACCTTGCCGGTCTCCGCCTTGGTCGCATACCAGCTGGGGCTCACATAGCCGTCCACGGCGGTGAAGATGGCCAGCGACTCGGCATGCGGGTCGAACTCCCGCCAATGCGGGTTGGCCCGCGCCATGTGGCCCACCAGCCGGTCCGGCGCCTCCAGCATGAGCGGCAGATGCGTCGCCGCCAGCCCGGTGGCGGCGGTGGGCGAGACCAGCACCGGCAGTGAGGCGGCGCGCATGATCGCATGCAGCTCCTCAGGCCGGGTCTCGACGAAGGCGGGGGGGATATACATGGGGTACGACTCCGCTCAGCCCGCCCCAAGGCGGTGCATGTAAAGCTCGAACAAGGCGCTGGCCGTGGCGCCGGGAGCGCCATTGCCGATGGCCGCGCCATCGAGCCGGATGACGGGTTTGACGAAAGAGGTGGCGCTGGTGAGGAAGATCTCCCGTGCCGCGCGCAGCTCCGCCAGCGAGATTTCCCGCTCCTCGGCCGTCAGCCCCTCGGCGGCCAGGGCTTCGAGCAGCGCCGCGCGGGTGCAGCCGGGCAGGATGTGGCGGTCCAGATTGCGGGTGACCAGCGCGCCCTGGGCGGATACGATCCACACCGTGCTAGCCGCGCCCTCGGTCACGTTGCCGGCGCTGTCATACAAAATCGCCTCATAAGCCCCGGCGCGCTGGGCGGCCGTGCGCGCCAGCACATTGGGCAGCAGGTTGGTGGATTTGATGTCGCAGCGGCCCCAGCGCGTATCGGGCTGGGTGATCGCCTCGGCGGTCCAGTCCTCGATGCGCGCGGGCGGCGCCGGCTTGCGCCGCGCGGTGATGACCAGGCTCGGCCGCGGCGCGGGGCTGGGGATCGGGTGGTCGCGCCGGGCCACGCCGCGCGTGATTTGCAGATAGACCAGCCCGGTCTCGATGCGGTTGCGCCGCAGCACCTCGCCGATCACGGCATGCAGCGCGGCGGCGGACATCGGGGCGTGCAGCTCGATCTCTTCCAGGCTGCGCTCCAGCCGGGCGAGATGCAGCCCCGCATCCACCAGCCGTCCGCGATGCACGAACAGCACCTCGTAAATGCCATCGCCGAATTGATAGCCGCGATCCTCGACATTCACGCTGGCCGCGCGCAGCGGCAGATAGCGGCCATTCACATAGGCGATGGCGGGCATCGGCTCAGCGGTTCAGCGCGGCCATGCCGGCGGCGGGGTAGCGCGTGCCGGCGGCGGCCCCAGGCGGGAAGGCGGCGTTGAGCGCGGCGAGGTCGCCGGCGGTGAGCGCCACCCCGGCGGCGGCGATGTTCTGCGCCAGATATTTGCGCCGCTTGGTGCCGGGGATCGGCGCGATATCCTGCCCCTGGGCCAGCACCCAGGCCAGCGCCACCTGCGCGGCGGTGCAGCGATGCGCGGCGGCGATGCCCTCGATGACCGCCACGAGCGCGCGGTTATGCGCGAAATTCTCCGGCGCGAAGCGCGGCGAGTTACGGCGGTAGTCGTTCTCCGGTAGATCGGCGGCGTTGCTGAAGGCGCCGGTGAGGAAGCCGCGCCCCAGCGGGCTGTAGGGCACCAGCCCGATGCCCAGCTCGCGCAGCGTGGGCAGGATCTCCTGCTCCACATCCCGGCTCCACAGCGAGTATTCGGTTTGCAGGGCGCTGATCGGGTGCACTTTGTGCGCGCGCCTTATGGTCGCGGCGGAGGCCTCCGAGAGCCCGAGATGCCGCACCTTGCCCTGGGCCACCAGCTCGGCCATCGCGCCCACCGTTTCCTCGATCGGCACGTTCGGGTCCACCCGGTGTTGGTAATAGAGGTCGATGACCTCGATGTTGAGGCGCTTCAGCGAGGCCTCGGCGCAGGCGCGCACATAGTCGGGGCGGCCATTAATGCCGAGAAACCCGCCCTCGGGTGAGCGCATATTGCCAAATTTGGTGGCGATCATGAGCCCCGCCCGCCGCCCCGCGATGGCGCGGCCAAGCAATTCCTCGTTCTTGCCGACGCCGTACATATCGGCGGTGTCGAAGAAATTCACCCCGGCCTCGATGGCGGCATGGATGGTGGCGATGGATTCGGCGTCATCCTGCCCGGCATAGAATTCCGACATGCCCATGCAGCCCAGCCCGAGCGCCGAAACCCGCAGCGCCTCGCCCGCCTTGTCGCGGCCCAGTTCACGTATTTGCATTCTTCTCGTCTCCTCTTGCTGAGTTGGCGTCAGGCGTGCTTCCGGGCTGCGTCCCAGGCGTGGTCGAACTGCTCGGGCGGCAGATAGGCGCGCAGCACCTCCTCCGGCGTGCCATCGGCGCGCACCTCTCCGTTCTCCAGCCAGATCAGCCGGTTGCACCATTGCAGCAGGATATCGGGGCGGTGCGAGGAAAGCACAAGGATTTCAGCGCCGCGCACCATGGATTCCAGCCGGTGGCGGGCTTTGTCGAGGAAGCTGGCATCGCCCGCGAGCAGCCATTCATCCATCAGCAGGATCTGCGGGCTGATCGCGGTGGCCATGGCGAAGCCGAGTCGCACCACCATGCCCGAGCTGTAGGTGCGCACCGGCAGCGCCAAAAACTGGTCCAGCCCGGCGAAGCTGGCGACGTCCTCCTGCAACTGGCGGATCCGCGCCTCGGAATAGCCGTTGAACAGCGCGCGCAGGCGGATATTCTCGTTGCCGGTCAGTTCCATGTTCATGCCCTGGCCGGGGTCGAGCAGCGCGGTCACCGCGCCGTCGATGGTGATGCGCCCGGCCACCGGCTCGTAGATGCCGGCCATCGTGCGCAGCAGCGTGGTCTTGCCCGCGCCATTGGCGCCGATGAAGCCCAGCCGGTCGCCCGTGCGCAGGGTGAAGGAGACGTCGCGCAGCGCCTGCACGCTCAGGCGGTGGCGGCTATCCTCGCCCAGCCGCCCGGCGGCGGCGGCGAACACGGTCTTCTTCAGGCTGCGGCTCTCGGCGTGGTAGAGCGGGAAGGCGACCGAGACATTCTCAACGGCAAGCTGGGCCATGGCTCACAACCAATAGGGCAGGCGGGGGCGGGCGCGCACGAACACCAGCCCGGTGATGACGAACAGGCCGAGCGAATAGCCGCAGGCCACATGCCAGGCCGCGAGATCCAGCCCCTGGCCGAGCAACGGGCCGCGCAGGATTTCGAGCAGCGCGTAAAACGGGTTGTAGCTGACAAACACCTGGCTCAGCCCGCGATGCGTCAGCATCGAGGGGTTCCACATGATCGGGGTGAGATAGAAGGCGATCTGCATGATGCTGCCGATGATCGGCGGAATGTCGCGGAAACGCGCCCCGAACAGCCCGAGCAGCAGGCTGGCGGCGAAACCATCGGCCAGCCAGAGCAGGAAGCCTGGCAGCAGGCTGAAACTGGCGAAACTCGGCGCGGTGCCGAACAGCGCGAACACCACGGCGATGACGATGACATTATGCCCCAGCACCAGCACGTTGCGCATCACCACCCGCGCCGCATGCACCGAATGCGGCATGCGGATCGAGCGGATCATCGCGTCGGCCTGGGTGAAGCAGGTGGTGGCCTCGGAGGCCACGGTGCTGATGAAATTCCATAGCACCAGCGACACGGTGAGGAACGGCAGATAGCCGCTCACATTCTGGTGAAACAGCCGGGCATAAAGCAAGCCAATGGCGCCGACCATGATGGCGGTGGACAAGGTGAGCCAGAGCGGCCCGAGCAGGGAGCCGCGATAGCGCAGCCGGATGTCGAACAGGCTGAGTGTCCACACCAGCGGCCAGAGCCGGGCCATGCCCGTGACATCGGCCGCCGCCAGCGCCAGCCGCTCGCGCCCGCTGCGCGACGCGGCGATGACGACAGGCCTCGCCGGCGCCGCATCGGCCGGGGCGGCGTCCGGGCCGGAAGGAAACATGTCCATGCGCTGGCGATAGCGGAACGGGGAGGCGGCATCAACCATGCGCCGCCACGGGTCAGAGCGGGTGGATGACCACGCCGCCCTGCGCCTGCGTCACGCTCACCGCCTGGCCAGGGGCAAAGGCGGGGTCGCCCGGTTCGGCGACGGATTTCACGCTGCCATCGGGCATGCGGATGACGATCTCGGTGCCCGGCCCGGCGGCGCCAGGCATGGGCTGGCCGAGAATGGTCATGATCCGCCCCAGTGCCGCGCCCGATTGGCCAGGGGCGGCATGGCGCACCGCAACCACGGTGGCGGTGGGCGGGGCGGCGATGGCGGTGGCCGCGGGCGGGGCCGAGGGCGCGCAGCCGCTCAGCCCGGCCAGGGCGAGCAGGGCCGCCCCGGCGCGGGCAGGCGAGATGTCGCGTGGAAGTGGCATGGGGCAGAGCTAACACGCCCGGCGCCGCGCCGGTAGGCACCGGATGTCAAGATTTTATTGCCCAGGCTTGTGTTGTGGTTTAATGGCTTAGAGTGCCTTGTTTAAGCCATCATTGAACATGATGCTGTAAACATAGGCCAAAACTGTTGGAGGCTTCCGATCGTGGTCAATGGCTCCCAAGTGCGGCTGGCTCGTGCGTGTCGTTCTCGCGCCCGCTTCAGGCTGAAGCTGTCGCTGGGTTGCGCGGGCATGGCGCTGCTTACGGCCTGCGCCGGCGGCCCGCGTGTGAACCAGGCTGAAAACGCCGGGTACTACCTCTCTCACGCGCAGCATGGCTACAACCCGCCCGGTCCGCCGAGCGACCCATGGGGGCCATATATCCAGGCGGCGTCGGCGCGGTTCGACGTGCCGGATGTCTGGATCCGCCAGGTGATGCGCGTGGAATCCGGCGGGCATGAATATCTTGATGGCCAGTTGATCGTCTCCGCCGCTGGCGCGATGGGGCTGATGCAGCTCGAACCCGAGACCTATCAGGAGATGGCGGCGCGGTACGGGCTCGGCAACGACCCGTTCAACCCCTATGACAACATCATGGCCGGCGCCGCGTATATCCACGAGATGTACCAGATCTACGGCTCACCCGGCTTCCTCGCCGCCTATAATGCCGGGCCGGGGCGGTTGCAGCAATACATGGATGGCAATGCCACCCTGCCGTACGAAACCCGCAATTACGTGGCGATGATCGCGCCGCATATCCAAGGCGCTTACCCGGCGCATCGCTCGGATGCCGACCAGCTGGCCCTCAACACGACACCGATTTCGGCGCCGGGCGGTTTGCTGCCGCCGGGCTTCGTGCCGTCGGCCTCTTATGGCTTGCCCGCTCAGGGCAACCCGGCCGAGGCCGCGCCGGTGCAGGTGGCGTCGATCGCGCCGGTGCAGGTGGCCCCAGTGGCGCCGGTGCAGACCGCCGCTGTCGCGCCGCCCCCAGCTCCGCCGCGCCCGGCCGCGCCCGCCTATCAGGGCGCGTTCGCCGACTCCGCGCTCGCCATGTCCCTGCCGCCTCCGCCGCCACAGCCCGCTCATGCGCAGCAACGGCAGGATTTCTCGCTCATCCCGCCCGCCATGGCCGACACGCCGCCGCGCACCCAGCAAGTGGCGTCGCTGCCGCGCGGCGGCTCGCAATGGGCGATTCAGGTCGGCGCCTATTCCAGCTCCGCCAATGCCCGCGCGGCGCTGGGTATCGCCGAGCTCACCGCCGTCTCGCAGCTGGTGAAGGGGCAGGCGATGGTGCAATCCGTGCATGTTGGCGGCAAGACCGCCTACCGCGCCCGCGTGATCGGGCTGCAGCATGAGGAGGCGGTGAACGCCTGCAGCCGGCTCTCCAACGGGCCGACGGGCTGCGAGGTGATCTCGCCCGACGAGCAGTCCTGAACCGCCCGCCGGGGCGCGGGGGTTACACCGCGCCGTTGGCGAGCAGCGTGGCGCGGACCGCCTCTTCCTCGACCTGATTGCTGGTGAAGGCCTGGCCGATGCCGTGCGTCAGCACGAAGGTGAGCTTGCCTTCGCGCATCTTCTTGTCCTGCTTCATATGCGCCAGCAGGTGCTCGGCCTTGAGCCTGGCGATGCGCGGCGGCAGCCCGGCGCGGGCGATATGCGCGGCGATGCGGCTGGTGTCCTCCTGCGGGCACAGGCCGAGCCGGGCGGAGAGATCGGTGGCCAGCACCAGCCCCGTCGCCACCGCCTCACCATGCAGCAAGCTGCCGTCGAAATGGCATTCCGCCTCCAGCGCATGCGCGAAAGTATGGCCGAGATTGAGCAAAGCGCGGCCATTATTCGGCTTGGTCTCGCGCTCGTCATCGCCCACCACCCGCGCCTTGAAGCGCACCGCGTGTTCGATGGCCTGGCCGAGCAGCGCGTCATCGCCGCCGACGATGCCTTCGGCATGCGCCTCGCACCAATCGTAGAAGGCGGCGTCGGCGATCATCCCGGCCTTGACGATTTCGGCGTAGCCCGCGCGCAGCTCGCGCGGCGGCAGGGTGCGCAGCGCGCCGGTATCGGCCAGCACCAGCAGCGGCTGATGGAAGGCGCCGATCAGGTTCTTGCCCTGCGGCGCGTTGATTCCGGTCTTGCCGCCGACGCTGGAATCGACCTGCGAGAGCAGGGTGGTCGGGATCTGGATGAAGGGCAGGCCGCGCAGCGTGGCCGCGGCGGTGAAGCCGGCGAGATCGCCGACCACGCCGCCGCCGAGCGCGATGATGGTGGTGTGGCGATCCACCTTCTGCTCCAGCAGGGTGGTGACGAGGCGCTGCCAAGTCGCGATGCTCTTCGACTCCTCGCCCGGCGTCACGGTGAGCGTGCTGTGCCGCACCCCAACCTCATCCAGCGCCGCTTGCAGCGTGGGCAGATGCAGCTTGGCGACATGTTCATCGGTGATGATCACGCAGCGCGGCTGCGGCAGCACGGGCGCGATATGGGCGCCCGCGCGGGCCAGCAGGCCGGGGCCGATCAGCACGTCGTAGCTGCGCTCCGAGAGCTGCACATGCACGCGCCGCGGCGGGGTATAGGCGTTGAGCGCGGCAATCACGTTATCGGTCGTCACTTGCGGGGGAACCTCCGAACCGTCGATGATGAGATCGGCCTGGGCATAGACCGGGCTGCGCAGCGCGGAAAGCCGGGCCAGGATTTCCGCCGGGTCGCCGGCGTTGAGCAGCGGGCGGTGCGTGCGCCCCTGGGTGCGCGCGAGCAGCACCGGCAGCGGGCAGCGCAGCCAGACCGAGACCGCGCGCTGGCGGATCGCGGCGCGGGTGTCGGGGTCCATGAAGGCGCCGCCGCCGGTGGCGAGCACGATGCGCCCCTGGCCGAGCAGGCGCTCGATCACGCGCTTTTCCCCAGTCCGGAAATACGCTTCGCCATGGATCTTGAAGATCTCCGCGATGCTCATCCCCGCGGCGCGCTCGATCTCCTGGTCGGCGTCGAAAAACGGCAAGCCCAGCTGGGCCGCCACGCGCTTGCCGATGGCGGTTTTGCCGGCCCCCATCAGGCCGACGAGAACGATGCTGCGCGCCCGCGCGGGCAGGTCTTGGTGGTTGAATGACATGGCCGGGAACGCTTATCACATTGAGCGCATGACGATAGATGGCCAGGCCGAGGCGTTTCTGGAAATGCTCGCCGCCGAGCGCGGGGCGGCGGCCAACACGCTCGCCGCCTATGCGGCTGACCTTGAGGACTTCCTGAGTTTCTTGCGCGCGCGGGGCGTGCAGGCCAGCGGCGCGGCGGCGGGCGATGTCAGCGCCTATCTGCGCGGCCTGTATGAAACCGGGCTGTCGGCCCGCACCCAGGCGCGCAGGCTCTCCAGCTTGCGGCAATTCTTCCTGTTCCTGCTGCGCGAGGGGCGGCGCGCGGATAACCCGATGGCCGAATTCGTCACCCCGCGTTTGCCCAAGGCGCTGCCGAAATATCTCTCCGAATCGGAGGTGAATGCGCTGTTCGCAGCGGCGCGGGCGCTGCCCGGCCTGCCGGGGCTGAAGGCGGTGGCGGGGCTGGAGATCCTCTACGCCACCGGCCTGCGCGTGTCAGAATTGCTGGCCCTGCCCGCGGCGGCGCTGACCACCGACGCGCAGATGCTGCTGGTGAAAGGCAAGGGCGGCAAGGAGCGGATGGTGCCACTCTCGGACCCCGCCAAGCTGGCCGCGGCCTCGTTGCGGGCGGCGGTGGCGGAGATGAAGCCCGCCCCGCGCTATTTGTTCCCCGGCCGCGACCCGCGCGAGGCGATGACCCGCCAGGGCTTCGCGCTGCTGCTCAAGCAGGTGGCGCTGCAAGCGGGCCTCGACCCGGCGCGGCTCTCGCCGCATGTGCTGCGCCATTCCTTCGCCTCGCATCTGCTGGCGCATGGGGCGGATCTGCGCAGCCTGCAAAAGCTGCTCGGCCATGCCGACATCGCCACCACCGAGATCTACACCCATGTGCTTGCCGCGCGGCTGCAAAAGCTGGTGCAGGAGCTGCACCCGTTGGCGGGCGGTTAGCGCGCCAGTACTTCGCGCCGCAGCCTTTGCAGCCAGGAGCCGCGATGGCGGGTCTCGTTGTGCCGGATGTAGCGGCGCATGGCGGCGGGCATGCGCCGCGGCGCGGCGATGTTGGCGGCGAAGGCCGCGCGCACCCCGCGCCAGACCTGGGCCGCGCAGCCCGTGAGCGCGCCGCGCAGTAGATAAGCCCCGATGCGCGGTGCCAGCGCCAGCGGCGCCGCGCCCCATTTGCGCGCGATCAGCAGCCGGTTGCGCACGAACAACGCCATCCGCCCGCCTTGCCATTGCACCCGCGCCTCGGGCGAGACCTTGTGGATCACCGCCAGCGTGCCGTCATAAGCCACGCGCCAGCCGAGCGCGATGGCGGCGAGGCAGAAATCATATTCCTCCCAGGTGAAGAACAGGTCCGGGTCATAGCCTCCGGCGGCGGTCCAGGCGGCGCGGCGGATGGCATGCCCGGCGCCGACGAAGGTGGTGGTGTCGAACCGCTCGCGGTAGCGCGGTAGTAACCCCTTGGGGTAGCCCCAGCTGCCGGTGTCGGGCTGCGTGCCGTCAGTGGCCAGGATGGCGAAGCCGAGCGCGCCGAGATCAGGGGCGCGGCGGAAGGCGCGCAGCGCATTCGCCACCACGAATTCATCGGCGAAGGCGGCATCGTTATCCAACGCCACGATAATCTGGCCATGGCCGAGCGCGGCGGCAAGGTTGCGCCCGCCCGCCACGCCCAGATTGCGCCCGGCGCTATGCAAGGCGAAGCGCGAATGCCCGCCAAAAGCGCGGGCGATGGCGGCGAGGGTCTCCGGCGCCGAGCCCTGGTCGAGCACCGTCACATGGAATTCGCCGCCGCGCTGGCCCAGGGCGGAGGCGATGGCGGCCAGCGTGTCGGGCAGCCGCTCCAGACAGAGGATGATGATGTCGGCGTCGTAACCTTGCAGCGGCGGCGGCGCGCCGGCCAGACGTTTCGGCTTCGCCGGCTCAGTAGGCATTTTTCTGCGACAGCACCGCAGGCAGGGTGCGCAGCAGAATGGCGAGGTCGAGCCAGAGCGACCAGCCCTCAATGTATTCGAGATCGCTGGCGAGGCGGTGTTCCAGCGCGGCCAGCGCCAGCGTCGCCCCGCGCTGGCCGCGGATCTGCGCCAGCCCGGTCATGCCCGGCTTCACCCGGTGGCGCAGGCGATAGAGGCGCAGCGCGGTTTCGAAACTCATGCCCTCCACCTGTGTCTCCGGCGCGTGCGGGCGCGGCCCGACCAGCGACATGTCGCCGCGCACCACGTTGATGAGCTGGGGCAGCTCGTCGAGCGACAAGCGGCGCAGGATGCGGCCGAGCGGCGTCACCCGCTTGTCGCCGTGGCGGGCCTGGGCGAAGGGGCGCTCCGGCACATGTGTCATGGTGCGGAATTTCAGCATCGAGAAGCGCCGCCCCTGGGCGCCGATGCGCGTCTGCCGGAACAGTACCGGGCCGCCGCTGGTCAGCCGCACCAGGGCCGCGATGGCGAGCAGTAGCGGCGCCGCCAGCGCCAGCAGCGCGCCGCCAGTGAGCAGGTCGAACAGCCGTTTCACCGGATTGGTGGAATTCACCAGCTCGCCGGTGACGATCGGCATCAGCTTGCACGCCCCGGTGCGGGATTTCACCATCTCGGGCAGCTTGTCCGCGAGGTCGAAGCCCATCCAGATGCGCGCCGGAAAGGTCAGCAGCTCGGCCAGCAGCGTCTGGTGGCGTGGCGCGTCGAAGCTTTCCAGCTGTGGATGGTGGATGAACACCACATCACCGATGTCGCGCTCATGCAGCAGGCGCAGCATGGCGGGAATGTCGGCCAGTTCAGGCCAGCGATGCCAATCGCCTCGCTCGTGCCGGGCGGCAAGGTAGAGCACCCCGGCCACGTTGGGCGAGAGCTGCGCGGCGGAGAGGGCGCGGGTGATGTCGCGCGGGCAATGGTCGTAGCAGACAAGCAGCGTGCCGGGCCGGGCCGCGCGTTCGGCCGGGATATGGCTGACGAGCAGCGAGCGCGTGCCGATCAGCAGTAGCGGGGTGACGGCGAGATCCGCCGCCGTCCAGGCGCGGGTGAGGATGTGCGGATGCCCGAGCAGCAGCGCCAGGCTGAGCATCGCCACCGTGGTGGCGAGAAAGGCGCTGGCGGCGATGCCCACACCGTGGCGTGCCCGCGTGCCATAACCGCCATGCGAGGCGGTGAGCAGCACGGTGAACAGCGCCAGCAGGCTCCAAAACCACAGGTTGTTCTTGAGGTTTTCCGTGCTCTGTTTGAGCAAACTGCCAACCAGCGGCAGCACCAGCATGCATAACAGGTCGCAGAGGATCAGGCATTGCCGGAGCGAGAGCGGCGGCGATAACAGGAAGCCGCTTGTTTCACCGGCGGTTGTGGCGGGAATCAGGGCCGCCGAGGCTTGCAGCTCCGCCATGCGGGAGGACTCTCTAAGGTTGTCTAATCGTTAACCATTTATTAACTTTTGGTTGTATTAACGAAAGACGAAACGCTTGGAAAGCAGGTAATTGAACACCAGCCCCGCACAAGTGCCGGCAATGATGCCAATCACAGGTTGTTGATCGACGAGGGTGAACCGGGCCACCAGGGTGAAGAACACGCCGCGGTTGAAGACGAAGCCAATGGCGTTGGCGGCGATGAATTTCGCCCATTGCACATGCGGGGCGGCGTGGTCGTGATGGCGGAAGGTCCAGAGCCGGTTGGCCGCCCAATTGGCGGTGGCGGCGACAAGAAAGCCGCACGTGCCGGCGACGTAGAGATTGGTGTGGCCGCGCAGCAGATAGACGGTGCCGGTATCCCAGCAGAAGCCGAGCACGCCGACGATGCCGAAGCGGATAAAGCTTTCCGGCAGCCCCAGCCGCGCCAGCAGCGCGACCAGGGCATCCAGCCAGGAGAGCAGGCGCAGGGTTTCAGCCCGCAAAGGGGTCCTGCATCAGGATGGTGTCGTCGCGCTCCGGGCTGGTGGAGAGCAGAGTCACCGGCGCTTCCACCAGTTCCTCGATGCGCTTGACATATTTCACCGCCGCCGCCGGCAGTTCGGCCCAGCTGCGCGCGCCGCGGGTGGAGCTGCTCCAGCCTTCCAGCGTCTCGTAGATCGGCTCGGCCGCGGCCTGGGCGGCCATGGCGGCGGGCAGGTGCTTAAAGGTCTGGCCGTTGATGCGGTAGCCGATGCCGATTTTCAGCTCCGGCAGGCCGTCCAGCACGTCCAGCTTGGTCAGGGCGAGGCCCTGAATGCCGCCCACCTTCACCGCCTGGCGGACCAGCGCGGCGTCGAACCAGCCGCAGCGGCGCTTGCGCCCGGTCACGGTGCCGAATTCATGCCCGCGCTCGCCCAGGGTCTGCCCGGTTTCGTCGTGCAGCTCGGTGGGGAACGGCCCGGCGCCGACGCGGGTGCAATAGGCCTTGGCGATGCCGAGCACGCGCCCGGCGGCGTCAGGCCCCATGCCGCTGCCCGAGCCGGCGGTGCTGGCGACGGTGTTGGAGGAGGTGACGAACGGGTAGGTGCCGTGGTCCACATCCAGCATCACCGCCTGCGCCCCCTCGAACAGGATGCGCTGGCCGGTGCGCTTGGCCTCGGCCAGACGCTCCCACACCGGCTCGGCGAAGGGCAGCAGCTTGGGCGCGAGGTCGAGCAGGCTGGCGAGCAGCTCCTCTTTCTTGAAGACCGGCGCGCCCAGGCCGGCGAGCAGCGTGTTGTGGTGCAGCAGCAGCTCGTCCAGCTTGGCCGAGAGGGTTTCCGGCTCCGCGAGGTCGCAGATGCGGATGGCGCGGCGCGCCACCTTGTCTTCATAGGCCGGGCCGATGCCGCGCCCGGTGGTGCCGATCTTGCGTTCGCCACGGGCGGCCTCGCGCGCGGCGTCCAGCGCCGCGTGCAGGGGCAGGATCAGCGGCGCGTTATCGGCGATGCGCAGGGTTTCGGGCGAGACCTTCAGCCCCTGGGCGGAAACGCGCTCGATCTCGGCCAGCAGGGCGAACGGGTCCACCACCACGCCATTGCCGATCACGCCCATCTTGCCGCGCACCAGCCCGGAGGGGAGCAGGGAGAGCTTGTAGGTCTGATTGCCGACCACCAGCGTGTGCCCGGCATTATGCCCGCCCTGGAAGCGCACCACCACGTCCGCGCGGCTGGCCAGCCAGTCCACCACCTTGCCTTTGCCCTCGTCGCCCCATTGCGCGCCGATAATGGTTACGTTCGTCATGTCTGGTTCCTTAAGCGAGGGGGACGATCTGGCCGTCCGAGAAAATATGGCTGCAGCCCAGGCGCGCGGCTTCGGCGCGCGGGTCGGGAAGCGGGGTGAGGCCGTTGATGGTGGCGAAGCCCTGGGCGCGCGCGGCGGCGGCGGCCGTGGCGGCGGTGCCGAGCGGCAGATACAAGCGCGGGCGCAGCTTGGGGCGCGGGGCGAGGCGGATGATGGTGTCGGGGTACAGGGTGATGCCGGTGGCGGGCTCGGCCTCGCCGCCGAGATAGCGGCCGCCGCGCCCGAGTTCGGCCTGCGCCCCGGCGGCGAACAGCGTCATGCAGATGCCGGTATGGTATTGGTAGCCGCGGAATTCCACCGGATCGACGGTGAGTTGCAGCCCCGGCCGCGCGGCGCGCAGCACCGCCACGGTCTCGGCCAGACGGGCCACCAGCGCCTTGGCCGGGGCCGGCAGCGCCAGCCCGAGCAGCGCGGGGATGGCGCGGTCGGCTTGGCCGCTGGCATCCAGCAACTGGCCGAGCAGCGCGGCCGCCACGCCGCCATGCGCGGCCACGGCGGCGCTGTCCTTGCGGTCGAGCGCGCGGGTGAGGGCCGGGGAGGCGCCGCCAAGCTGGCTGTCGATCAGGTCAGGCACCAGCCGGGGCACGGTGAGGTCGACGCTGAGCTGGGTCAGCCCCACGGCTTCCAGCGCCTCGATGGCGGTGAGAATGATCTCGGCGTCGGCGGTGGCGGAATCCTCGCCGATCAGCTCGATGCCCGCCTGGGCGATCTGCCGCTCGGGCTCCAGATCGCTCCCGCGCACGCGCAGGCATTGCCCGGCATAGGCGAGGCGCAGCGGGCGCGGCGCGGCGGAGAGCCGGGTGGCGGCGAGGCGCGCGATCTGCGGCGTGGTGTCGGCGCGCAGGCCCATCATGCGCTGGCTGTCCGGGTCCATCAGCCGGAAGGTCTGCTCCGCCGTGGCGGCGCCGGACCCGGCGAATAAACTATCCTCGAATTCCAGCAGCGGGGGTTTCACCCGCTCATAACCATGCGCGGCGAAGCAATCCATGATCGCTTCGATGGAGCGGGCTTCCAGCTCGGCCTCGGGCGGCAGGATGTCGCGCAGGCCAGCGGGCAGCAAAGCGGGGTGGGAGAGCGGGGTGTCGTTCATGGAAACCGGTTGTAGTGGCGTGGCGCTATAGCATCGCCACGCGGCAGGTCCAATTGCCTGGGCCGATTTCGTAAAGTAAACCGGCGGCAATTCAACCTTAACGGGCTTTGAAAATTGCTTTTCAACAGCAGGGTGTTCATCCTGGCGTTTCTGCCCGTGGCGCTGAGCCTGTATCTGGCCGCCGCGCGGCTGGGGCGGCGGGCGGCCATGCTGTGGCTGCTGGCGGTGAGCCTGGTGTTTTACGCTTGGTGGAAGCCGCTCTGCCTGCCGCTGCTGCTCGGCTCGATTGGCACGAACTTCCTATGCGGGCGGATGATGCTGCGCGCGCCGCGGCGGCGGCTCTGGCTGGTGGCGGGGCTGGTGTTCAATTTCGCCTTGCTCGGGGTGTTCAAATATGCCGGGCTGTTCGGGGTGGCGGGCATCGTGCTGCCGCTGGGCATCAGCTTCTTCACCTTCCAGCAAGTGATGTTCCTGGTCGATACATGGCGGGGCGAATTGGGCGCGGCGCCGTTCCTTGACTACGCCTGCTTCATCGCCTTCTTCCCGCATCTCATCTCGGGGCCGATCGTGCGGCCGGGGCATATCCTGCCGCAATTCGCGGCGCTGCGGCCCTGGGCTGGCTTGCGCGCGCGGGTGGCCGAGGGGGCGGAGCTGTTCCTGCTCGGCCTGGCCAAGAAAATGGTGCTGGCCGACGGGCTGGCCCGTTTCGCCGATCCCGGCTTCGCGGCGGCGGCGCGGCATGATCCGCTGAGTCTGGTCGAAGCCTGGGTGGCGCTGCTTGCCTACGCGCTGCAAATCTATTTCGACTTCTCCGGCTATTCCGACATGGCGATCGGCCTCGCCCGGATGTTCGGCATTTCGTTTCCGGTGAATTTCGCCAGCCCCTATAAGGCGGATAATATCAGCCTGTTCTGGCGGCGCTGGAACATCACGCTCAGCTTTTTCCTGCGCGACTATCTCTACATTCCGCTTGGCGGCAACCGGCGGGGCGAGGCGCGGCGCATCGCCAATCTGCTGATCACCATGCTGCTCGGCGGGCTGTGGCACGGGGCGGCGTGGCGCTTCTTGCTCTGGGGCGGGCTGCATGGGGTGTATCTGGTGCTGCATGGCTGGGCCGGGCGCTTAAGGCTGCGCCTGCCCGTGCGGCTGGGCTGGGCGCTCACCCTGTTTTGCGTGCTGCTGGCCTGGGTGCCGTTCCGCGCCGCCGGGTTTGGCGCGGCGATGGCGTTTTACAAAGGGCTGTTCGGCGGCAATGGCGTCGTCCTGCCCGCGCTGCTGGTGCAGGCGGCGCCGTGGCTGGGGCATGTCGCCCGAGCGGTGCCGGTGCTGCCTTATCTGGGCGATGCGCGCACGCTGAGCCTGCCGCAAGCCGTGCTGATGCTGGCGCTGGGCTGGTGGATCGCGCTCGCCTGGCCCAATACGCAGGAGATGACGCGCGGCCGCCGCCATGCCGCGCTGGTGGCCAGTGTGGCGTTCAGCTTGCAAGCCCTGTTCTTCGCCCCGGCTGCCGTGCCGTTTCTGTATTTCCAGTTCTGATGCGCCGGCTGCTGCTCGCTTGCCTAGCCTCGGTGGTGCTGTATGCCGGGCTGTTTGGCGCGGTGGCCGACAGGCCGCTCTCGCTCGGCGCGCTGCGGCTGGAGATGCGGCAAAAGGTCGCCGCGCTGGCGGCGCTGCCCTCGCCGCGCCTGGTGATCCTCGCCGGGTCCAACGGGCCGTACTCGCATTCCTGCGCGGTGCTGGGGGCGATGCTGAACCTGCCCTGCGAGAATGCGGGCATCGCCGTCGGCATCGGGCTGGACGATGTGTTCGCCCGCGATGCGCCGCTGCTGCGCGCGGGGGATGTGGTGTATATGCCGATGGAGTTGCAGCAATACACGATGAGCGCGGCGGCCTATCGCGCGGCGGTGGATGGCGCGTTACTGCTCCGCCACGACCGGGCTTTGCTGTGGCGCTTGCCGCTGGGGCGGGTGCTGGGTGCGTTGTTCTGCTGCCAATTGGCGGATCTGATGGAGGCGGCGGCGGAGATGCCGCTCGCGCATCTGCATGCGCTCGACGCCCAAGCCCTGCTGGCGCGCGAATACAACGCCCAGGGCGACCGCATCGACAACGCCGCCGCGCAGCGTGTTCCCGCACTCATCGGCCCGCCGCCCCCCTTGCCGGCGCCGGCGGAGATCGCGGCGGGCTATGGGGCGAGGCTGATCGCCGGCTTTGTCGCCACGGAAACCCGGCGCGGCGTGGTGGTGATTGGCGGGCTGCCGGTGGAGGACCGTGCCGCCAGGCTGCCGCCCGCGCTGTTGGCGGCGATCGAGGCGGTGTATACGCAAAATGGAGGGCAGTTCCTGGCGCTGGCCAATGAGAGCCACTACCCGGCGGCGGATTTCTTCAACAGCCCGGAGCATCTGAGCCGGCCTTGCCAGTTGCGTCATACGATGACGCTGGCCCCGGCGCTGGCGGCCCTGCTGCGCCGCCCCGCCGGTGCGCCCCCGCCCGGCGCGGCGGCGCTGGCGGCCGCCTGCCCTTAACCGATCTGCGGTGCCCCGCGTGCCGTGGCCTGGTGCCAGGCCGCGGCTTCGTCCTCGTCGAACAGCTCGGCCAGCTTGCGCATCATCGTGCCGCCCAGCTCCTCGGCGTCCACGATGGTCACCGCGCGGCGGTAATAGCGCGTCACGTCATGCCCGATGCCAATGGCGATCAGCTCCACCAACCCCCGGTTTTCGATGTCGCGGATTACGTCGCGCAGATGCCGCTCGAGATAATTCCCGGCATTCACCGAGAGGGTGGAGTCGTCCACCGGCGCGCCATCGGAGATGACCATCAGGATGCGCCGGTATTCGGGCCGGGCGAGCAGGCGGCGATAGGCCCAGAGCAGGGCCTCGCCGTCGATATTCTCCTTCAGCAGCCCCTCGCGCAGCATCAGGCCGAGGTTTTTGCGCGCCCGGCGCATCGGCATGTCGGCGGCCTTGTAGATGATATGGCGCAGATCGTTCAGCCGGCCGGGATGCGCGGGCTTGCCGTCCTGCACCCATTTCTCGCGGCTCTGCCCGCCTTTCCAGGCGCGGGTGGTGAAGCCGAGGATCTCCACCTTCACGCCGCAGCGCTCCAGCGTGCGGGCCAGGATATCGCCGCACATCGCCGCCACGGTGATCGGGCGGCCGCGCATCGAGCCGGAATTGTCGAGCAGCAGCGTCACCACCGTGTCGCGGAACTCGGTTTCCAGCTCTTGCTTGTAGGTGAGCGCCAGCAGCGGATCGACAACCACGCGGGCGAGGCGCGCGGCGTCCAGCATGCCTTCCTCGAGGTCGAATTCCCAGGCGCGGGTCTGCTGGGCGAGCAGGCGGCGCTGCAGCCGGTTGGCGAGCTTGGCGACCACCGCGTGCAGATGCTGCAATTGCTGGTCGAGCTGCTGGCGCAGGCGGGAGAGTTCGTCCGGGTCGCACAGCTCCTCGGCCAGGATCTCCTCGTCGAAGGCGGTGGTGTAGGGGCGGTAGGCGCTGGTGTCGCCGGTGTCGGCGGGTGGGCGGCGCGGCTGCGGCCCGGCGGGGGATTCGCCGGCATCGGCGGGCATGTCCTCCGGCTCGCCCTCTTCCTCGGTGAAATCATCGCCCGCGTCGCCCTCGGCGGTCTCGGGCTGCGCGGCGAGTAGCGGGGCTTCCTGCGTCTGGCTCTGGCCCTGGCTGTCGGGGGTGTTGTCCTGCTGGACGGTCTGCTCCCCCTGGTCCTGGCTTTGCTCTTCGTTCTGCTCGTCGCCCGGCCCGGCTTCCGCCTCGGCCAGCTCCACCGCCGCCAGCAGCTTGCGCGCGGCGCGGCTGTATACGGCCTGGTCCGCCTGGGCGTGGGCGAGCTCGTCCAGCGCGGCCTCGGCCTCGGGAGGCAGCGTGCGGTGCCACAGATTCAGGATCTGCCGCGCCGAGTCGGGCACGGCGGCGGGGTCCATGCGCTCGCGCGCCAGCAGGGCGACGGCGGCGGGCAGCGGCAGCTGGTCGCGCGCGACCATTTTGTCCAAGCCCCCGGCGACGCATTCATCATCCAGCTTCTGGCGCAGATTGGCCGCCACCCCGGCCATGTGCCGCGCGCCGAACACCTCCACGCGCGCCTGTTCCAGCGCGTCGAACGCCTCGCGCGCCTCGCGCGAGGCCGGGGCGCGGGCGTTATGCACCGCGTCGTCATGATAGCGCAGGCGCAGGGCCATCGCATCGGCGGCGGCGCGCAGCTTGGCCATCTCGGGCGCGGGCAGCGCGCGCGAGGGCGTGGGCAGCCGCGCCCGCTTGTTGTTGCTGGCCAGCCCGGCCGGGCCCGGCTGATAGGCGACCTCCAGCTCCTGCACATGCGCCATCGCCCGCAGCGTGTTGGCGGTGGCGCGCTTGAACTCCTCGGCCTTGCCCTGGTCCTGCTTGCCGTTCATGGCGCGTCAGGCCGTCTGGCGCAGGCCGGTCGGGATCTCCTCGTTGAAGCAGCGCTGGTAGTATTCGGCCACCGTCTGGCGCTCGGCTTCGTCGCATTTATTAAGGAAGGTGAGGCGGAAGGCGAAGCCGACATCCCCGAAGATGCGCGTGTTCTCGGCCCAGGTGATGACCGTGCGCGGCGACATCACGGTCGAGATATCGCCCGCGATGAAGCCGGCGCGGGTGAGGTCGGCCAGCGCCACCATGCGCTCGACGCGCTGCTTGGTCGCCGCGTCGGCCGTGGCGATGCCCATCTTCGCCAGCACGATCCCGACTTCCTGCGCATGCGGCAGGTAGTTGAGCGTGGCGACGATGTTCCAGCGGTCCATCTGGCCCTGGTTGATCTGCTGCGTGCCGTGATACAGCCCGGTGGTGTCGCCCAGGCCGACCGTGTTGGCGGTGGCGAACAGGCGGAAGGCCGGATGCGGGCGGATCACGCGGTTCTGGTCGAGCAGGGTGAGCTTGCCCTCCACCTCCAGCACGCGCTGGATCACGAACATCACATCAGGGCGGCCGGCGTCGTATTCGTCGAACACCAGGGCGCAGGGGTGCTGCAGCGCCCAGGGCAGGATGCCTTCGCGGAATTCGGTGACCTGCTTGCCGTCCTTCAGCACGATCGCGTCTTTGCCGATCAGGTCGATGCGGCTGATATGGCTGTCGAGGTTGACGCGGATGCAGGGCCAGTTGAGCCGCGCCGCCACCTGCTCGATATGCGTGGATTTGCCGGTGCCGTGATAACCCTGGATCATCACGCGGCGGTTGAACGCGAAGCCCGCGAGAATGGCCAGCGTGGTCTCGCGGTCGAACTGGTAGGACGGGTCGGGATCGGGCACATGCTCGGTGCGCAGCGAGAAGGCGGGGACTTCCAGATCGGTGTCGATGCCGAACACCTCACGCGCCTTGACGGTGATGTCGGGCAGGTTGATCGCCGAGGTAGGGGGCACCCGGGCTTCGGTCGTCGCGGCGGAGTCGTTCATTATTCTGTCCTTAAGGCTTGCTCGCTGGGTTTGTGCTTTGCCACTTTATGCGCTGACGCTCAATCCGGGCGCCTTCAGGCCAGCTTGGCGCGCAGCGTGGCATAGGCGAGGTTGATGCGTTTCAGCCGTTCCTCGGCCCCCTTGTCGCCTTGGTTGGCATCCGGGTGGTGCTGCTTGGCCAGGGTTTTGTAGGTGGTTTTCACCACCGCCAGCGTCACCGGCCAGGTGAGGCCGAAAATCTCCAACGCTTCGCGCAACTCTGGCGGCAGGCCCGGGCGCGGCGCGGCGCGCGGGCGCTCGGCCCCGAAGGCGAAATTGCGCAGCTCGGCTTCCAGCGCCTCCTGCTGGCGGCTGGCGGCGCCGTTTTGGCCGAGCGGCCAGCTCGGGCGCTGCCAGGAGGAATCGGCGCGCAGCTCGGCCTCGATCTCGGCGCTGGACATGCCCTTGTAGTAATCCCAGCTGGCGTTGTAGGCGCGCACATGCTCCAGGCAGAACCAGCGGTATTCGCGCAAATTGTCGCGGGATTTGGGGGCGCGGAAATCGCCAGTCTGCGCGCAGCCGGGACTCTCGCAGCCCTGGCCGGGGGCGGCCGGATCAGGCGCGTAGGCGCGCGGCTTGCGGTGGGTCGAGATCATGGCCTTTAATGTGCCCCCTCGCGCGCGATTGGCAATAACCGATGCGGCCTGCGCGGCGCAGAGCAGAGATGAACAAAGGAGAGCGGCGGTGAGCACCAGAGCGGAGCGGATCGAGCAGGCGTTGCGGGCGGCGTTCGCGCCCACGGTGTTGCAGGTGGCGGATGAGAGTCACCGCCATGCCCGGCATGCGGACCGCATGGATCTGCCCGCCGGAGAGACCCATTACGCGGTGACGATGGTGGCGGAGTCGCTGCGCCCGCTCTCGCGCGTGGAGCGTTCGCGCGCCGTGCACGAGGCGTTGGCGGCGGAGTTCAAGACCGGGCTGCACGCGCTCTCGCTCAGCCTGAGCGTGCCCTGAGCCGGGATTACTGGCGGCCGTACGTATCCTCGAAGCGGACGATGTCGTCCTCGCCCAGATAGGCGCCGGACTGCACCTCGATCACCGTGAGCGGGATTTTGCCGGGGTTCTCCAGCCGGTGCAGGCTGCCGAGCGGCAGGTAGACGCTCTCGTTCTCGCGCAGCAGCTGGATCTCGTCGTCGCGGGTGACGGAGGCCACGCCCTGCACCACCACCCAATGCTCGGCGCGGTGGTAATGTTTTTGCAAGGAGAGCTTCTGCCCTGGCCAGACGACGATGCGCTTCACCTGGAAGCGGTCGCCCTGGATCAGGCTCTCATAGAAGCCCCAGGGGCGGTAGGTGCGGTTATGGCTGTCGGCCTCGGAGCGCTTGGCGGCCTTCAGCCGGTCGACGATGAGCTTCACGTTCTGCGCCTGGTCGCGGCTGGCCACGAGCACGGCGTCCTGGGTGTTGACGACGACGAGGTCGCGCACGCCGAGCAGCGCGGTGAGCCCGGCTTCGCTGCGCACATAGCTGCTTTCGACGCCTTCCAGCACCACATCGCCCAGCGCCACGTTGCCGGCTTCGTCCTTGGCCGAGATGTCGAACAGCGCGGCCCAGGAGCCGACATCCGACCAGCCGATGGCGGCGGGCACGACCACGGCCCGGGCGGTCTTTTCGGCCACCGCGTAGTCGATGGAGATATCGGGCGCCTCGCCGAATTCAGCGGTGCCGAGGCGGATGAAGTCGAGATCCGCGTTGCGCGCGGCGAGGGCGGCGCGGGCGGCGGCGAGCACCTCGGGGGAGAGTTGCTCCAGTTCGGCCAGCATGGTGTCGGCGCGGAACAGGAACATGCCGGAATTCCACAAATGCCCGCCGCTGGCGAGCAGCGCCGTGGCGCGGGCGAGATCAGGCTTCTCGACGAAGCGCGCCACCTGGAACACCCCGTCCAGGCCCGGCAGCGCCGCGCCGCGGGCGATGTAGCCGTAGCCGGTTTCCGGCGCCGTGGGCTCCATGCCGAAGGTGACGATATGCCCGGCCTGCGCCGCGGGCAGGGCGGTGCGCAGGGCGGCGCGCAGGGCCTCGCGGTCGTTGATCGCGGCATCCGCGGCCATGATCCAGAGCACCGAGTCGGGCGCGGCCTCGGCCGCCAGCAGCGCCGCCACGGCGATGGCCGGAGCGCTGTTGCGGCCGACCGGCTCCAGCACGATGCGCGCGCCACCGATCCCGGCCTCGCGCAGTTGCTCGGCGACGACGAAGCGGTGATCCTGGTTGGCGACCACGATGGGCGGGGTGAACTCGGGCGAGGCGGCGCGCAGCGCGGTCTCCGCCAGCATCGAATGCGCGGCGATCAGCGGCCAGAACTGCTTGGGGAAGCTCTTGCGCGACACCGGCCAGAGCCGCGTGCCCGAACCGCCGGAGAGGATGACGGGAATGATCTGGTTTGCCGGGGCTGCGCTGGTCATGATCCTGTCCGCTTGTTTCGCGCGCAGTTAATCTTGGGGCTTTGCCGATGTCCAGCGTGCGGGCAATATCAGCGCATGACCGACGCCACCCCCAATTTCGTCCGCTTAGGCGACCTCACCGCCCCCGCCTTCGCCGAGGCGCTGAAGCGCAACCCGGTGATCCTGCTGCCGCTGGGTAGCCAGGAGGACCATGGCCCGCACCAGCCGATGGGTGATTACCTGCTGGCCGAGACGATCGCCGAGCGCATCGCCCGGCGCGCGCATGCGCTGGGTGCGCCCGCCTATGTGGCGCCGGGGTTGCCCTTTGGCGTGGCGGATTATTTCGGCTCCAGCCCCGGCGGGCTGGCGCTCTCGGCCGAGAGCTTCCGGCATGTGCTGGATGACCTGCTGCACGGGCTGCTGCGGCACGGGCTGACGCGCATCGTCATCCTCAACGCCCATGGCGGCAATGTGCCGGTGATCCACCAGGCGACGCTGGCGCTGCGGCGCGCGCGGCGGGTGGTGGTGCCGTCGTTTTATCTGTGGAAGGTCGCGCGCCAGCTTATGGAGCGGCGCCTCGGCGGGGCCGGGCAGGCGCGGTTCGGGCATGGGGCGGAGCCGCTGCTCTCGCTCAACCTGGCGCTGCGCGGTGATTGCGTTTCCGCCCAGGGCGAACCCGCGCGCGCGCCGGGCAAGGCGTTCGGCCTGCCGGTGAGCGGCTTTGGCACAATCGAGTTCCAGGGGGTGCAGGTGGAGGTGCCGGTGGAGTTCGAGGCGGTGCCGCGCGCGGCCATCGCCGCCGCCTGGCCCGAGGGCAGCGCGGAGCTGGGGGCCGAGGTGGCCGAGGCGCTGGTGCAGGCCGGGGCGGCGTTCGCCAGGCTGGTGTATGAGCGCGCGATCGGCGATTACGCGGCGCCCCCCGGGGCGGATTAAGCCGCGCTCAGCCCTGGCATAATTCGAGAAAGCGGCGGCTGGCGGTGACCTCGGCCAGCACATGCCGCCGCCGCGTCAGCGCCTCACGGTCCTGGCCCCAGCGCGTTTCCTGCCAGAGTTCGTCGGTGGAGGCGGCGGCGCAGGCGGCTTCGGCGTCCAGCGCGCCTTCGGCCAGGGCCAGCCCTAGTACCAAGCTGCCCAGCGCGGGCACGATCACCCCCAGCGCGGCGATGCCGTAATCGGTGTAGGCCTCCAGCGCGGCGGTGAAGCGCGCGGCGGTGTCGGGGTGCTGGTCGATGGGCAGCACCCCGGTGGTGGTCAGCAGGTCCACGGCGAAGCGCTCGCGCGCCCAGTGCAGCCACGGGTCCCATAGCCGGCGCTGCTCGGCCACCAGGGGGTCGGGGGTGCCGGCGCGGTAGCAGAGCAGGTCATTCATACCATAGGCGGCGAGCTGGCGGATGATGTCCGCGCGGTGCAGGGCCACGCGCTCTTGCGCCGTGCTGGCGAGCTGGGTGAGCGGCAGGTCATCGGGCTTGAACTCCGCCGGGGCGTCCTGCCACTCCGCCGCGATGGCCGCGGCCAGCGCGCCATAGGGCACACGCAGCGCCGGGCTGCCGGGGAGTTTCAGGGGCTTGTTGTCGAGCCGGAGGACGAAATGCCCGTCCTCGGGGAGCGCGGCGGCGGTGGTCCAGAAGCGTTTCATTGGCCAAGCAGGGAGTTGAGGTTTTTGGGAGCGCCGGGCGCGGGTGCGCTGACGGCGGGGGCGATGAGGCTGGCCGGGGTCAGCGGCGCCGGGCCAGGCTGGCCGAAGCGGGCGAGGGCGAGCGCGGCGGGGCAGAGATCGGCGGCAGGCGGCGCGGCCGCGGCGGCGCTGGCCAGGGCGGGTTGGGTGAAGCTGCCGCTGACGGTAACGCCGGACGGGGTGGCGCTCTGGCCGCGCGGCTCAGGTTGCAGAGTGAGGGCGAGCGTGCCCTTGCCGAGATCGGCGGTGCCGGCGCCGCGCAGGGTGAGGCGGGCGGTGTCCAGCGCCAGGGCGCTGAGCGTGGCGGTGCCGTTGGTTGCGTCCACCCGCAGGGCGGCGCAGCGCAGCGGCACCGGGCCGGCGGCGGTGAGGCGGGGGTCGGTCAGCCCGGCGGTACGCAGCACGCCGCCGAGCAGGCGGCGCAGCGCCGTGCCGTCGATGGTGCCGTTGACCGCCGCCACGCCCAGGCTGCCGTTCAGCCCGGCGGCGATGGCGGGCAGGGTGTCGCCGGTGCTGGCGGCCTTGAGGCTGAGCCGCGCCGTGCCCTCGGCGCCGTCCGGCAGACCGACGGCGCGCAGCAGCGGCGAGAGCGCCAGGGCCGGCGCGGTGAGGCGCAGGGTTTCGGCGGCGGGGTCGGTCGCGGCGTCGAGGCTCGCGCTGGCGGTGACAGCGCCGCCCGGCAACTGGCCGGTGAGAGAGGCGATGGTGAGCACGCCGCCGCTGAGCGTGGCCTCGGTTTGCAGGGCGCTGAAATCGAAGCCGCGCCAGACCAGCGAATCGGCGGCGAGCTGGATGTCGGCGTCGCCCAGATGCAGCGCCGCGAGGCCGGGCAGGGGTGGCGCGGGCGCGGGCATGGCGGCCGCCAGCGCGTCGAGGTCCAGGCTGCTGAATTTCAGCGCGGCGTCCAGCTTCGGTTGGGCGCCTAAGGTGAGGCTGGCATCGCCGCCGAATTGCGCGTGGTCCATGCTCACGGTCAGGCTGTCGGCGCCGATGGCGTTGCGCAGCCCCTGGCCGCCAGGGTCGGTGAGCGTGGTTTGCAGGGTGATGTTCTTCCAGCCCGGCAATGGCGCGCCGATGGCGGCGGCGAGGGCGGAGAGATCGGGGATGTTGGCGGTCAGCCCCAGCGCCGCGCCGGAGAGCGTGGCCGGGGTGGCGATGGCGCCTTTCAGCGTGGCCTGCGCGTTGCCCAAGGTGACGGCGAGCGCCACCGGCAGGCTGGGCGGCGGCGGCTGGCCGGGTGCGGACGGGGGCGCGAACAAAGCCGCCAGCGGGCCGAGCTGGCCCTGGGCGCTGAACGCCGCCGCGCCGAGCTGGCCGCTGGCTTGCAGCGTGAGCGGCTGGCTGAGTGAGGGCATCAGCAGCGCCAGGGCCTGCAGCCGCAGCCCCGGGCGCAGGCTGGAGAGGTCGGACGGCCCGGCGGTGAGGGAAAGATTGCGGATAGCCGGGATGGCGGCGCCGGTATCGGCGACATGGGCGGCAAGATGCAGGTCGCGCAGCGCCGGGGCGCTGCCGGGGGCGAGCGCGTCCAGCGCCGGGATGTCGATATGCAGGGCTAGATCGTAGCCGGTGCCGAGGCGCGGATGCGCGACCGCGCCGTTGAGCCGGGCCGTGGCGCCGGCGCCGCTGAGGTTGATCTCCACCGGCCAGGGCGCGGGCGCGGTTTCGGAGAGCCAGGAGATGGGGCCAACCACGCCGCTGAGCCGGATTTGCCGCGTGCCGATCTGCGCGCCGCCGGCGAGATGCAGCGGGGCGGAGAGCGAGGCGGCGGTGCCGGAGAGATCAGGCAGGGCGAAGCCATAAACACGGCCGCTGGCCGGGATCAGGGTGACATGGCCATCGCGGATCTGCACCTGCTCCAGCGCCAGCCGGTAGCCGTGGAAATGATGCGCCCGCCCGGCATGGCCATGGGCGGCGGAGAAATCCCAATTGCTGGCGCCCGAGGGCAGGCGTTGCAGCGTGATTTGCGGATGCACAAGCACTAGGCGCAGCACATCCAGCCTTCCGGCCAGCAGCGGTAGCAGGGCGATCTGCGCCTCGGCCTGGCCGATCTCGACGAACTCGCCGGTGAAGTCGCCGGGCGGGTTGCCGAGCACGACATCGCTGACCGTGAGCGTGGGGTTGAGCGAGAGGCGCAGCCGCACCTTGCCGCCCATGGTGAGCGGGCGCCCGGTGGCGCGCTGCACCGCGGCTTCCAGCGCCGGGGCATAGGCGTTGGGGTTGAAGCTGGCCAGCGCCGCCAGCCCCGCCGCCACCCCCAGCACCAGCGCCGCGGCGAGGCCGAGCCAAACCCCCCACCAGCGCGGTTTGCGCGCCGGGCGGCTTGGCTGGGGGGCGGTCTTGTCGTCACCTGCGCTGCTCATCGGGGTGCCACTTAGTCGCTTTTTTCGGCAGATACGAGTGCCCGCCTTGTGAAGCGCCGCAACTCGCGCTATGCGGCGCGGCTTGGAATGAGGCTCAAGCGGGCGTGGTGAAACTGGTAGACACGCCAGATTTAGGTTCTGGTGGCGAAAGTCATGGGGGTTCAAGTCCCTCCGCCCGCACCAGTTAGAGTTGCTTTGTTGTTGTTTTATTGAGGATTTTGTCGTTCATGCAGGTTACCGAGACGCTCTCTGAGGGCTTGAAGCGCGGCTTTACGGTCGTGGTTCCCGAACCCGAACTTGCCGCCAAGCGTGAGACGCGTTTGGCGGAACTCAGCAAGACCATGCAGATGCCGGGCTTCCGTCCGGGCAAGGTGCCGCTCTCGATGGTGCGCAAGCGCTACGGCGATGCCGTGGCTGCGGAAATCCTGGAGCAGACCGTGAACGACGCCTCCGGTAAGCTGATGGAAGAGCGCGGCCTGCGCCCGGCGATGCAGCCGAAGCTGGAGATCACCAAGCCGGGCAAGGATTCCGACCTGGAATTCACCCTGGAGATGGAAGTGCTGCCCGAGGTGGCGGTCCCCGATTTGTCCGACGTGACGCTCGACAAGCCGGTGGCTGCCGTCGCCGACGAGAAGATCGACGAGACGCTGAGCCGCCTGGCCGAGCAGCGCCAGAGCTTCAAGGACGTCGAGGAGACCCGCCCGGCCGCCCAGGGCGAGCGTCTGACCGTGGATTTCATCGGCCGCATCGATGGCGATGCCTTCGAGGGCGGCACCGCCAATGATGTCGGCGTGACCGTGGCCGGCACCGGCTTCATCCCCGGCTTCTCCGAGCAGATGGAGGGCATGTCCGCCGGCGAGACCAAGACCATCACCGTGACCTTCCCCGAGGATTACGGCGCCAAGGATCTGGCCGGGAAGACCGCCGAGTTCGAGGTGACCGCGAAGTCTCTGGCCGTCGCCGAGGTTCCGGCGATCGACGACGAGCTGGCGAAGGCGATGGGCATGGAGTCGCTGGCGGATCTGCGCGCCAAGGTGGCCGAGCAGATTGGCCGCGATTACGAGCAGATGGGCCGCCTGAAGCTGAAGCGCGCGCTGCTCGACGTGCTCGCCGAAAAGGCGGATTTCACCGCGCCGGAATCGCTGGTCGAGGCCGAGTTCGCTGAGATCTGGCGCCAGGTTGAGGCGGAGAGGGCGGCTGGCAATGCCGACCCCGAGGACGCCGCCAAGGACGAGGAGACGCTGAAGGCCGAATACCGCGCCATCGCCGACCGGCGCGTGCGCCTGGGCCTGCTGGTGGCCGAGATCGGCCGCGCCAACAACGTCACCGTCGCCGACCAGGAGCTGCAGCGCGCCATGTTCAACGAGGCGATGCGCTATGGCCCGCAGGCGATGCAGGTGGTGGAGTTCTTCCGCAAGAACCCGCAGCAGATGGAGCGCTTCCGCGGCCCGATCTTCGAGGACAAGGTGGTGGACCTGCTGCTCGGCCAGGTGAAGCAGAACGAGGTCTCCGTGACCCCGGACGAGCTCGCCGCCGACCCGGAGGAATAAGCGGGCACTAGACGTGCGCGCGCGATCCACTAACTTGCGTGTATGACGCCCGCTCCGCCCGCATCGTGGCCACCATGGCGCGATGCGATGCCGGGGCGGGCGGTTTTTTTGAGACAAGGAATGAAGCGATGCGGGATCGGGATCCAGTCGAGATTTACAACAACACCCTGGTGCCGATGGTGGTGGAGCAGACGGCGCGCGGCGAGCGCTCGTATGACATTTATTCGCGCCTGCTGAAGGAGCGGATCATCTTCCTCACCGGCCAGGTGGAGGATTATGGCAGCTCGCTGATCTGCGCCCAGCTGCTGTTCCTGGAAAGCGAGAACCCGAACAAGGAAATCTCGTTCTACATCAACAGTCCTGGCGGCGTCGTTTCGTCCGGCCTCGCGATTTACGACACCATGCAATATATCCGCTCGCCGGTGAGCACGGTCTGCCTCGGGCAGGCGGCCTCGATGGGCAGCCTGTTGCTCTGCGCCGGCGAGAAGGGCAAGCGCTTCGCTCTGCCGAATGCGCGGGTGATGGTGCACCAGCCCTCCGGCGGCGCGCGCGGCCAGGCCACGGATATCGAGATCCAGGCCCGCGAGATCTTGAATCTGCGTAAGCGGCTCAACCAGATCTATGTCGAGCATACCGGCCAGCCGCTGGACGCCATCGAGTCGAAGCTGGAGCGCGACACCTATATGTCCGCCCAGGAGGCCAAGGAGTTCGGGCTGATTGACGAGGTGGTGAAGAAGCAGCCGCGGCCTGACGAGGCGGCGCCGTCGCCGGAGCCGCTCAGCTCGATCTGATCCGCGCCCTTTGGCGTGGCAAAGGCGGGTCCGGGGGCGGCTCCGGACCCGTTTTTTACGGCGCGGGGCCGCGCCACCGCCAGGGTTTTGTGTTCAATCGTTTGAAATAACTCTGGTTTTCATCTCCCCCGGATGCCCGCTTGTGCGGAAAAGCCCGGGGGGCTAGTCTTTTGATTCTATCGCGCTGTGGAGTGGTTATGAGCAGCAAGTCGGCCGACACCAAGAATACGCTATATTGTTCGTTCTGCGGCAAGTCGCAGCACGAGGTGCGCAAGCTGATTGCCGGGCCGACCGTGTTCATCTGCGACGAATGCGTGGAGCTCTGCATGGATATCATCCGTGAGGAGCATAAGACGCATCTCGTGAAGTCGCGCGATGGCGTGCCGACGCCGCGCGAGATCTGCAAGGTGCTCGACGATTACGTGATCGGCCAGGCGCACGCCAAGAAGGTGCTGAGTGTCGCGGTGCATAACCACTATAAGCGCCTCTCGCACGCGACCAAGAACAACGACATCGAGATCGCGAAGTCCAACATCATGCTGATCGGGCCGACCGGCTCGGGCAAGACGCTGCTGGCGCAGACGCTGGCGCGCATCCTCGATGTGCCGTTCACCATGGCCGACGCCACCACGCTCACCGAGGCGGGCTATGTGGGCGAGGATGTGGAGAACATCATCCTGAAGCTGCTGCAGGCCGCCGATTACAACGTGGAGCGGGCGCAGCGCGGCATCGTCTATATCGACGAGGTCGATAAGATCAGCCGTAAATCTGACAACCCCTCGATCACGCGCGACGTGTCGGGCGAAGGTGTGCAGCAGGCGCTGCTGAAGATCATGGAGGGCACCGTGGCCTCCGTGCCGCCGCAGGGCGGGCGCAAGCATCCCCAGCAGGAATTCCTGCAGGTGGACACCACCAATATCCTGTTCATCTGCGGCGGCGCCTTCGCCGGGCTGGAGAAGATCATCGCCCAGCGCGGCAAGGGCCAGGGCATTGGCTTCGGCGCCGAGGTGCGCAGCCAGGATGAGCGGCGCACCGGGCAGATCCTGCGCGATCTGGAGCCGGAGGATTTGCTGCGCTTCGGGCTGATCCCCGAATTCATCGGCCGCCTGCCGGTGGTGGCGACGCTGGATGACCTCGACGAGGCGGCGCTGATCGAGATTCTGACCAGGCCGAAGAATGCCCTGGTCAAGCAATATGGCCGGCTGTTCGAGATGGAAGGGGTGAAGCTCACCTTCACCGACGAGGCGCTGAAAGTGGTGGCCGACCGTGCCATCAAGCGCAAGACCGGCGCGCGTGGCCTGCGCTCGATCATGGAGTCGATCCTGCTGACGACGATGTTCGACCTGCCCGGGCTGGACGGCGTGGCGGAGGTGGTGATCAGCGGCGAGGTGGCCGAAGGCCGCGCCGAGCCGCTCTACATGTATAGCGAAAAGCGCGCCGAAACGGCCTCCTGACCAGGGTTTTGACGACGCGGCCCTTGCGGGCCGCCCCTGGATTGCCGATATTCGGCCCTGTGGCCGCGTGCGGCACGCATGGGCTGCGCCTAGGCAGGGCAGGCCATGAGACCTAGGGGATTTCGTGATGTCTGATGTAGTTAAATCTGGTTTGCCGATGGAAACGCTGGCGGTGCTGCCGCTGCGTGACATCGTGGTCTTCCCGCACATGATCGTGCCGCTATTCGTCGGGCGAGAGAAATCTGTGCGCGCGCTGGAAAGCGTGATGAAGGAGGATAAGCAGATCCTGCTGGTGGCGCAGAAAAACGCCGCGCAGGACGATCCTTCGGCGGATGACATCTACAGCGTGGGGACCGTCTCCACCATTCTGCAATTGCTGAAGCTGCCCGATGGCACGGTGAAGGTGCTGGTCGAGGGGGTGCGCCGCGCGCGCATCACCGGCTTCAAGGAGACCGAGGATTATTTCGAGGTCACCGCCGCGCCGGTGGATGAGTTGGCGGATGAGGGCAAGGAGGTGGAGGCGCTGAGCCGCACCGTGGTCGCCCAGTTCGAGCAATATATTAAGCTGAACAAGAAGATCGCGCCGGAGGTGCTGGTTTCGGTCAACCAGATCGAGTCGCCTTCGAAGCTCGCGGATACGGTGGCCAGCCATCTCGGCCTGAAGATCGCCGAGCGGCAGGAACTGCTGGAGATGAACAGCACCGCCGAGCGGCTGGAGCGGGTGTTCAATCATATGGAAGCCGAAATCGGCGTGTTGCAGGTCGAGAAGAAGATCCGCAACCGCGTGAAGCGGCAGATGGAGAAGACCCAGCGCGAATATTACCTGAACGAGCAGCTCAAGGCGATTCAGAAGGAGTTGGGCGAGGGTGAGGAAGGCCGCGACGAGGCCGCCGAGCTGGAGGCCAAGATCAAGGCCACCAAGCTCTCCAAGGAGGCCCGTGACAAGGCGATGGCGGAGCTGAAGAAGCTGCGCTCAATGAGCCCGATGAGCGCCGAGGCGACGGTGGTGCGCAACTATCTGGAGTGGGTTGTCGGCATCCCCTGGAAGAAGCGCAGCAAGGTGAAGAACGATGTGGTCGAGGCCGAGAAGATTCTCGACACCGACCATTTCGGCCTGGAGAAGATCAAGGAGCGCATCGTCGAATATCTGGCGGTGCAGGCGCGGAGCCCGAAGGTGAAGGGGCCGATCCTGTGCCTCGTCGGCCCGCCCGGCGTGGGCAAGACCTCGCTCGGCAAGTCGATCGCCAAGGCCACGGGGCGCAATTTCGTGCGCATCTCGCTAGGCGGCGTGCGTGACGAGGCGGAAATCCGCGGCCACCGGCGCACCTATATCGGCTCCATGCCCGGCAAGATCATCCAGGGCATGAAGAAGGCGAAAACCTCCAACCCGCTCTTCCTGCTCGACGAGATCGACAAGCTCGGCGCGGATTGGCGCGGCGATCCGGCTTCGGCCCTGCTTGAGGTTTTGGACCCGGAACAAAACTCCACCTTCGCCGATCATTATCTTGAGGTGGACTACGATCTTTCCGATGTGATGTTCGTGACGACGGCGAACTCACTGCGCATGCCGCAGCCTTTGCTCGACCGCATGGAGATCATCCGCATCCCCGGCTACACCGAGGATGAGAAGGTGGAGATCGCCAAGCGCCATCTGCTGCCCAAGCAGACCGAGGCGCATGGGTTGAAGGCGGGCGAATGGTCCGTCTCCGATGACGCGCTGCGCGAGCTGGTGCGCACCTATACCCGTGAGGCGGGCGTGCGAAACCTGGAGCGCGAGATCGCGACTCTGGCGCGCAAGGCGGTGAAGGAGATTGTTACCGGCAAGGCGAAGAAGGTGGCGATCACCAAGCGCAATTTGGAGAAATTCTCCGGCGTGCCGAAATTCCGTTTTGGCGAGGCCGAGTTGGAAGACATGGTGGGCTGCGTCACCGGCCTGGCTTGGACCGAGGTGGGCGGCGACATCCTGACCATCGAGAGCGTGCTGCTGCCCGGCAAGGGCGCGATCAAGCAGACCGGCAAACTCGGTGACGTGATGCAGGAGAGCGTGCAGGCGGCCTATTCCTATGTGCGCTCGCGCTCGGTGCAGTTCGGCATCAAGCCGCCTTTTTTCGACAAGCACGACATCCATGTGCACGTGCCCGAAGGCGCGACTCCGAAGGATGGGCCGTCGGCGGGCATCGCCATGGCCACGGCCATCGTCTCCGCCATCACCGGCATTCCGGTCCGCAAGGAGATCGCCATGACCGGCGAGATCACGCTGCGCGGCCGCGTGCTGCCGATTGGCGGGCTCAAGGAGAAGCTGCTCGCGGCGCTGCGCGCGGGGCTGACAACCGTGTTCATCCCCAAGGATAATGAGAAGGATCTCGTTGAGATTCCTGACAATGTCACCAAGGGATTGAAGATCGTCCCGGTCTCGCATGTCGACGAGGTGATCGCGCTGGCGCTGGTGCGCAAGCCTGAGCCGATCGAGTGGGAGGAACCCACGGCGGAGATCAAACCGGCGGCGGAGGGGACGGTGGCATCAGCGTTGCCGCATTAACAAAGCGGCAGCGTTTGACGCGAAACTCCGAACATGGCTATCAACGCGCGCCAAATCCTAGTTGGCGCGCCCGCCATCTTGCGGACATATAGTTTGATTCTCACAGCAGGGAGCTAGCCCGTGAACAAAAATGACCTGATTGCCGCCGTGGCGGAAGACACCGACCTGTCCAAGGCCAAGGCCGCGGACGTTGTCGACGCCGTGTTCGGGGCGATCGAGAAGGCCCTGAAGCAGAAGGACGAGGTCCGCCTGGTCGGGTTCGGCACCTTCGCCACCTCGCAGCGTGAAGCCTCCAAGGGCCGCAACCCGCGCACCGGCGAAGAAATCGACATCCCGGCCTCCACCTCGGTCCGCTTCAAGCCCGGCAAGACGCTGAAGGACGCCGTCAACTAATTCGGCGTGGGGCGTGGACGGAAAATTCCGTCCACATTTCGGGCGGTTAGCTCAGCGGTAGAGCGTCTCGTTTACACCGAGAGGGCCGGCGGTTCGAACCCGTCACCGCCCATTCCCAGCCCCGAAAATTTCGTAGTGCAGAGTATACGTAAATCTCTCTTTATTGCCTGTAATGCGCTTGACGCTGAACGTTTAGACGATTACACGGCCCCACATACTGATTTGCGGGTGTAGCTCAGTCGGTTAGAGCGCCGGCCTGTCACGCCGGAGGTCGCGGGTTCGAGCCCCGTCACTCGCGCCAGTATTCATCCATAAAGTCCCAGCCGGGGCACCTGCTCCATCGTGACATAGTCTTGACCACGGCGTGTTGCGGTGCGACACGGCGGATGACCTACTTTGGTCCGGGTATGTCCCCGGCCCGGCACGAGCAAGGAGATGAGCAGGTGCAGCCAGCCCTTTCGCAATATTTCCCCATCCTTGTTTTCGTCGCCATAGCCGCCTTCATGGGCCTGGCCTTCGTTTTCGGATCAAAACTGGCGGCGCGGCAGAAGCCCTACGCCGAGAAGCTCTCCGCCTATGAGTGCGGGTTCGACGCCTTTGGCGATGCCCGCCGGCGGTTCGACGTACGCTTCTATCTGGTCGCGATCCTGTTCATCATTTTCGACGTTGAGGTTGCCTTTTTGTTCCCGTGGGCCGTGAGCCTCGCGCATATCGGCCTTGTCGGGTTTTTCTCTATGCTCGGCTTTCTTGGAGTCTTAACCGTGGGCTTCATATACGAGTGGAACAAAGGCGCGTTGGATTGGGAGTAACCGCATGAGCATGGTGAAGGACGCCACGCAGATTGCCTGGAACCGTGAGCAACTGCCCCCTGGCGCCGACCAGGACGCGGTGATCCGGGGCATCACCGGGGAGATCGCGGGCAAGGGGTTCATCGTCGCCAATCTGGACAAGGTGGTGAACTGGGCGCGGACAGGCAGTTTGTGGCCGATGACCTTCGGTCTGGCCTGCTGCGCGGTGGAGATGATCCACGCTTATATGCCGCGCTATGATCTCGACCGCTTCGGCATCATCCCGCGCGCCTCGCCCCGGCAGAGCGACGTGATGATCGTCGCCGGCACGCTGACCAACAAGATGGCCCCGGCCCTGCGTAAGGTCTACGACCAGATGCCCGAGCCGCGCTGGGTGATCTCCATGGGCAGCTGCGCCAATGGCGGCGGCTATTACCATTATTCCTATTCGGTGGTGCGCGGGTGCGACCGCGTGGTGCCGGTTGATGTCTATGTGCCGGGCTGCCCGCCCACCGCCGAGGCGCTGGTGTATGGGATCATGCAGCTCCAGAAAAAAATCCGCCGGACAGGGACGATTCTACGTGGCTGACGAAACAACCCCGGCCGACGCCGAGCTTGAGCTCGTCGCGGCGCTGCCCGGTGTGCTGAGCGCGCGCCGGGATTGTGGTGAGCTGGTGGCCGTGGCGGCGCGCGACTCGGCGCTGGCGTTGTTCACCGTCCTGCGTGACGCGCATGGCTTCGCCCAGGTCATGGATATTTGCGGCGTTGACTACCCCGAGCGGGCGGCGCGCTTCGATGTT
Source organism: Acidocella sp. KAb 2-4 (assembly GCF_020567705.1). Taxonomy (GTDB): domain Bacteria; phylum Pseudomonadota; class Alphaproteobacteria; order Acetobacterales; family Acetobacteraceae; genus Acidocella. The sequence goes on from NZ_JAJDJU010000002.1 coordinate 144,222, forward strand.
GTCTATAACCTGCTCTCGGTGACCCGGAACGCCCGGCTGCGCGTGATCGTGCAGACCGACGAGGCGACTGCGGTCGACTCCGTTTCCGGCCTGTGGCCCAGCGCCGGCTGGTGGGAGCGCGAGGTGTGGGATCTGTTCGGCGTGCGCTTCAACGGCCTTGCCGATCACCGCCGCATCCTCACCGATTACGGCTTCGAGGGGCACCCGCTGCGCAAGGATTTCCCGCTCACCGGCTATGTCGAGGTGCATTACGACACCGAGCGCAAGGCGGTGGTGTATGACAAGGTTCAGCTGACCCAGGAATTCCGCAATTTCGATTTCCTGTCCCCGTGGGAGGGCATGACGACCCTGCCCGGCGATGAAAAGGCGCGAGGAGATCGCCGATGAGCGACGCCGCCCCCCCGGCGACCAAGACGGTCGAGTTCGACAGCCACACCATCAATTTCGGCCCGCAGCACCCGTCCGCGCACGGCGTGCTGCGTCTGATCCTGGAGATGGATGGCGAGGTGATCGAGCGCGCTGATCCGCATATCGGGCTGCTGCACCGCGGCACCGAGAAGCTGATCGAATATAAGAGCTATCTGCAGGCGCTGCCCTATTTCGATCGGCTGGATTACGTCTCGCCGATGGGCTGCGAGCACGCCTTCGCCCTGGCGACCGAGAAGCTGCTCGGCATCGAGGCGCCGGAACGCGCGCAATGGATCCGCGTGATGTTCGCCGAGCTCACGCGCGTGCTGAACCATTTGCTCGCTGTCGCGCATTTCGCGCTCGATTGCGGCGCCATCACTCCCGGCTTGTGGGGCTATGAGGAGCGCGAGGAGCTGCTGAGCTTCTACGAAGCCGCCTCCGGCGCGCGCTTCCACGCCAATTATTTCCGCCCCGGCGGCGTCGCCAAGGATCTGCCGGACGGGCTGACCGACCAGATCGCCGCCTGGGCCGAGCGGTTTCCGAAATTCATCGATGATCTCGAAGAGCTGCTGAACGGCAACCGCATCTGGAAGCAGCGCGTCGTCGATATTGGCGTGATCTCGGCCGAGGACGCGCTGGCCTGGGGCTTCTCCGGTCCGTCGCTGCGCGGGTCCGGGGTGGCGTGGGATCTGCGCCGCGCGCAGCCCTACGACAAATATGCCGAGGTCGAGTTCGATGTCGCTGTCGGCCAGCATGGCGATTGCTATGACCGCTACCTCGTGCGCATGGCCGAGATGCGCGAGAGCGTGAAGATCGTGAAGCAGTGCTTGGCGAAGATGCCGGCCGGCCCGATCAAGGTGCAGGACAACAAGATCACCCCGCCCAAGCGCGCCGAGATGAAGCGCTCGATGGAGGCGCTGATCCATCACTTCAAGCTCTATACCGAGGGCTATCACGTGCCAGCGGGCAGCACCTATACCGCCGTGGAGGCTCCCAAGGGTGAGTTCGGCGTGTATCTGGTGGCCGATGGCAGCAACCGCCCCTATCGCTGCAAGATCCGCCCGACCGGGTTTGCGCATCTACAGGCGGCGGAAAAGCTGACAAAGGGCCACATGTTGGCCGACATGGTGGCGATCCTCGGGTCGCTGGATATTGTGTTTGGTGAGATCGACCGGTGAATACGCAGCCAGAGCCTCAGAGTTTCGCGTTTGACGAGATCGCCGAGCCGCTGGTGGCCGCGGCGATCGGCAAATATCCCGCGGGCAAGCAGATGAGCGCGGTGAAGACGCTGCTCGACATCGCGCAGCGCCAGATGGGGCGCACCACCGGCTCCGCCTGGCTGCCCCGAGCGGCGATGGACAGCGTGGCCAAGCGCCTCGGCGTGCCGCCGATCCGCGTTTACGAAATCGCGACCTTCTACACGATGTTCAACACCAAGCCGGTGGGCAAATACCACCTGCAGGTATGCACCACCACGCCGTGCTGGCTGCGTGGCTCCGATGACATCGTCGCCGCCTGCAAGCACGCGACGGGCATCGAGCATTTCGGCGCCAGCAGCGCGGATGGGGTGTTCACCCTGACCGAGGTGGAATGCCTTGGCGCCTGCGTGAACGCGCCGATTTTGCAGGTGAATGACGATTATTACGAGGATCTCGACGCGGCGCGCACCGAGGCGCTGCTGCAAGATCTCAAGGCTGGCAAGCCGCAGCCGCCGGCCGGGTCGCTGGGCGGGCGCGCTTCCTCGGCTCCCGCCTCCGGCCAGACCACGCTGCTGCCCGCCTCTGGTTCCGCGGAGTAACCATGCTCAAAGATTCCGACCGCATTTATCAAAACCTCTATGGCCAGCAGGATTGGCGCCTGCCGGCGGCGCGCGTGCGCGGCGACTGGGATGGCACCGCCGCGATCATTGCGCGCGGGCGCGACGCGCTGGTCGAGGAAATGAAGGCCTCCGGCATGCGCGGGCGCGGGGGCGCGGGCTTCCCCACCGGCATGAAATGGTCGTTCATGCCCAAGCAGTCCGACGGGCGGCCGAGCTATCTCGTCATCAATGCCGACGAGTCCGAGCCCGGCACCTGCAAGGACCGCGACATCATGCGCAATGAGCCGCACAAGCTCATCGAAGGCGCGTTGATCGCTGGTGCCGCCATGGGCGCCAACACCGCGTTCATCTACATCCGCGGCGAGTATTACAACGAGGCGCAGCGCCTGCAGGCGGCCATCGATGAAGCCTATGAAGCAGGGCTTCTGGGCAAGAATGCGGCGAATTCCGGGTGGGATTTTGATTTGATCCTGCATCGCGGCGCCGGGGCTTATATCTGCGGCGAGGAATCGGCGCTGCTGGAGAGCCTGGAAGGCAAGAAGGGCATGCCGCGCATGAAGCCGCCCTTCCCCGCAGCGATGGGCCTGTATGGCTGCCCGACCACGGTGAACAATGTGGAGACGATCGCCGGCGTGCCGACGATCATGCGCCGCGGCGCCGCCTGGTTCGCCGGGCTTGGCCGCCCGAAGAACGCGGGTACCAAAATCTTCTGCATCTCCGGCCATGTGAATAATCCGTGTAATGTCGAGGAAGAGCTCGGCATCCCGCTGAAGGATCTGATCGAGAAGCATGCCGGCGGCGTGCGCGGCGGCTGGGATAATCTGCAGGCGATCATTCCGGGCGGCGCGTCGATGCCGATCCTGAACAAGGAAATGGCCGACGTGCAGCTGATGGATTTCGACAGCTTGGCGGCGGTCAAATCCGGCATGGGCTCGGGCGCCATCATCGTCATGGATAAATCCGTGGACGTGGTGAAGGCGATCTGGCGGCTGTCCAAATTCTTCAAGCATGAGAGCTGCGGCCAATGCACGCCCTGCCGCGAGGGCACGGGTTGGATGATGCGGCAAATGGACCGCATCGTGCAGAACAAGGCGACGCTGGCGGACATCGCGCTGCTGGAGCAGGTGACGACCCAGGTGGCCGGGCACACGATCTGCGCGTTTGGCGAGGCGTCGTCCTGGCCGATCCAGGGTCTGATGCGTGCCTTCCGCCCCACGGTGGAGGCGCGGGCAACCGATTATCAGCCGCCGCAAAACGTGGCGCAGGCGGCGGAGTAAGCCATGGCAAAACTCACCATTGACGGTATCGAGGTCGAGGTTCCGAACGGCTCCTCGGTGATCCAGGCGGCCGAGGCCGCGGGGATCGAGATTCCGCGCTTCTGCTACCATGAGCGTCTCTCCGTGGCCGGCAATTGCCGCATGTGCCTGGTCGAGATCGAGAAGATGCCGCCGAAGCCGGTCGCCTCCTGCGGCATGCCGGTGGCCGATGGCATGGTTGTGCATACCGATACCGAGATGGTCCGCAAAGGCCGCCGCGGTGTGATGGAGTTCCTGCTCATCAACCACCCGCTCGATTGCCCGATCTGCGACCAGGGCGGCGAGTGCGACCTGCAGGACGAGGCGGTGAGCTACGGGCGCGATGCTTCGCGCTACGCCGAACAGAAGCGCGCCGTGTCGCAGCCCGATTGGGGCCCGCTGGTGAAGACCACGATGACCCGCTGCATCCATTGCACACGCTGCGTGCGCTTCACCACCGAGGTGGCGGGCGTGGCCGAAATTGGCGGCACGTATCGTGGCGAGAACACGCAGATCAGCACTTATGTCGAGAAGGCGCTGAGCTCCGAATTATCAGGCAATATCATCGATCTCTGCCCGGTCGGCGCGCTCACCTCCAAGCCCTATGCGTTCACCGCGCGCCCCTGGGAGCTGCGCAAGACCGACAGCGTGGACGTGCTGGACGCGCTGGGCACGAATATCCGCGTCGATGCGCGCGGGGCCGAGGTGCTGCGCATCCTGCCGCGTCTCAATGACGAGGTGAACGAGGAGTGGCTGGGCGACAAGTCCCGCTTCGCGGTGGACGGGCTGAAGCGCCGCCGCCTGGACCGCCCCTGGCTGCGCGAGAACGGCAAGCTGCGCGCCGCGAGCTGGGAGGAGGCGTTCGCCGCCATCGCCAGCCGCATCAAGGCCGCCGCGCCGGAGAAGATCGGCGCCATCGCGGGTGATCTGTGCGACGCCGAGAGCATGCTGGCGCTCAAGGAGTGCCTCACCGCGCTCGGCTCCGCCAATCTGGACTGCCGCCAGGATGGCGCCGTGTTCGACGCCTCCCGCCGGGCGTTCTATTTGTTCAACACCACCATCGCCGGGATCGAGGAAGCCGATGCGCTGCTGATCATCGGCGGCAATCCGCGCCATGAGGCGCCGGTGCTCAACGCGCGCATCCGCAAGCGCTGGCTGGCGGGCGGGTTCGCCGCCGGGCTGGTGGGCGAGGCGGGCGAGCTGACTTATCCGGTGGAGCGCCTCGGTGCCGGGCCGGAGGCGCTGCGAGCGCTGGCCGATGGCACGCATCCCTTCGCCGAGGTGCTGAAGGCGGCGCAGCGGCCGATGATCATTCTCGGCGCGGCGGCGCTGGCCCGGCCGGATGGCGCGGCGCTGCACGCCGCCGCCTGGAAGCTGGCCGCGCAATACAACGCGCTACGGGCTGATTGGCACGGATTCAACGTGCTGCACCACGCCGCGGCGCGGGTCGGCGGGCTCGATCTCGGCTTCCTGCCGGGGGCGGGCGGCAAATCCACCACGGCCATGCTGAATGGCGGCGTGGACGTGCTTTGGCTGCTCGGCGCGGATGAGCTGGACATCAAGGCCATCGGCGCGAACACCTTCGTCATCTATCAGGGCCATCACGGCGATGCCGGGGCGGCGCGGGCGGATGTGATCCTGCCCGGCGCGGCCTACACCGAGAAGCACGGCACTTATGTGAACACCGAGGGCCGCGTGCAGCAGGGCTTCGCCGCCGTGCTGCCGCCCGGCGACGCGCGCGAGGATTGGACCATCATCCGCGCGCTCAGCGCTTATCTCGGCCATGCGCTGCCCTATGACACGCTGGAGCAGCTGCGCACGCATCTGGCGGCCAGCTATCCGGTGTTCGGCCAGCCCTTTGCGCGCCTCGCCGGCAACGACGCCACCGCCCCCGCGGGCGATGGCGCCGCGCTCGCCGCCGCGCCGCTCAAGCCGGTCTACGCCAATTACTACCAGACCGACGTTATCAGCCGCGCCAGCCCGACCATGGCGGCTTGCGTGGCGGCTCACTCCCCCGCCCAAGCGGAGGCCGCGGAATGATCGCGACATTGCAAGCCTTTTTCCAGACCGATCTGGGGATCGTGGTGCTGACGCTGCTCGAGGCGCTGGCACTGCTGGTGCCGCTGCTGATCGGCGTGGCCTATCTCACTTGGTTCGAGCGCAAGGTGATGGGTGCGATCCAGCTCCGCAAGGGGCCGAACGTGGTCGGGCCGTTCGGCTTGGCGCAGCCTTTCGCCGACGCGATCAAGATGCTGTTCAAGGAGACGATCACCCCCACCGGCGCCGACCGCGTGCTGTTCACGCTGGCGCCGATGCTCACCTTCGGCCTCGCCATCGTCGCCTGGGCGGTGATCCCGGTGAATAATCATTGGGGCATCGCCAACATCAATGTCGGCATCCTGTATCTGTTCGCGGTGTCCTCGCTCGGCGTGTATGGCATCATCATCGCGGGCTGGGCCTCCAACTCCAAATACGCCTTCCTCGGCGCGCTGCGCTCGGCGGCGCAGATGGTCTCCTACGAAGTCTCGATGGGCTTTGTCATCGTCACCGTGCTGGTTTGCGTGGGCAGCCTGAACCTCAACGACATCGTGCTCGCGCAGCGCCATATCTGGTTCGCCATCCCGCTCTTCCCGCTGTTCGTCATCTTCTTCATCTCCGGCCTCGCCGAGACCAACCGCGCGCCGTTCGACCTCGCGGAGGGCGAGTCGGAGATCGTCGCCGGGTTCTTCGTGGAATACAGCGCCATGTCCTTCGCGCTGTTCTTCCTGGGTGAATACGCCAACATGATCCTGATCAGCGCCATGACCACGGTGCTGTTCCTGGGCGGCTGGCTGTCGCCCGTGCCGTTCCTGCCGGGCGGCGTGCTGTGGTTCCTGCTCAAGGTGCTGCTCTGCCTGTTCGTGTTCGTGTGGGTGCGCGCCACGCTGCCGCGCCTGCGCTACGACCAACTCATGGCCCTGGGCTGGAAAGTGTTTCTGCCGATCACGCTGGTCTACCTCGTCGCGGTGGCCGGGGTGCTGGAATATCTCGGATGGTTGCCCAATGCTTGAGGTTGTGAAATGAACCGTCTCGGCCGGATGGCATGGAGCCTGGTGCTGTGGGAGATCCTCGATGGGCTCGCCCTCACGCTGCGGCATTTTTTCAAACCCAAGGCGACGCTGAACTACCCGTTCGAGAAGAACCGGATCAGCCCGCGCTTTAAGGGTGAGCACGCACTGCGCCGCTACCCGAATGGCGAGGAGCGCTGCATCGCCTGCAAGCTGTGCGAGGCGGTGTGCCCCGCCCAGGCGATCACGATCGAGGCCGAGCCGCGCGAGGATGGCTCGCGCCGCACCACGCGCTACGACATCGACATGACGAAGTGCATCTATTGCGGGTTGTGCGAGGAAGCCTGCCCGGTGGATGCCATCGTCGAAGGCCCGAATTTCGAGTTCGCCACCGAGACGCGCGAGGAGCTGCTCTACAACAAGGCGAAGCTGCTGGATAATGGCGACCGCTGGGAAGCCGAGATCGCCAAGCGGCTCGAACTCGACGCCCCTTACCGGTGAGCCCCGCCATGATCGTAAATCTCGCCTTTTACTTCTTCTCCTTCATCCTGCTGGCCTCGGCGGTGATGGTGGTGACGAGCCGCAACCCCGTGCACGCGGTGCTGTTCCTGATCCTGGCCTTCGTCAACGCCGCGGTGCTGTTCCTGCTGGCGGGGGCGGAGTTCCTCGCCTTCATCCTGGCCATTGTCTATGTCGGCGCCGTCGCGGTGCTGTTCCTGTTCGTGGTGATGATGCTAGATGTGGATTTCGCCGCGCTCAAGGAGGGCTTCCAGCGCTACGCGCCGGTGGGCGCGCTGGTGGCGCTGGTGCTGTTTGGCGAGCTATTCCTGGTCGTCTCCGGCTGGAGCACGCTGGCCGGGGCGCCGGCGGCGCGGCTCTACCCGACGCCGGATAACCTCACCAACACCGCCGCGCTCGGCAATCTGATTTACACCAGCTACCTGCCGTTGTTTCAGCTTTCCGGCATGGTGCTGCTGGTGGCGATGATCGGCGCCATCGTGCTCACCCATCGCGACCGCAAGCGCTCGCTGCACCAGAAGCTCAGCGCGCAGCACGCCCGCACGCCGGAGCAGACGCTGCGCCTGGTGCGCCCCGAGCTTGGAGCCGGGGTGAGCGTGCCCGCGTCAGAGAAGGAGGCCACCTGAGATGCCCGTATCCTTGTCGCATTTTCTCGTGGTGGCCGGGCTGCTGCTGGTCATCGGCGTGTTCGGTATCTTCATGAACCGCAAGAACATCATCGTCATCATGATGTCGATCGAGCTGGTTCTGCTCGCCGCCAATCTCAATTTCGTGGCGTTCTCGGGCGCGCTGCACGACATGGTGGGGCAGGTCTTCACCATGTTCGTGCTCACCGTCGCCGCGGCGGAATCCGCCATCGGCCTCGCCATTCTCGTCATCTACTTCCGTAATCGCGGCTCGATCGAGGTCGAGGACGTGACCATGATGAGGGGTTGATATGTACACGCTGATCGCCGTTCTCGCGCCGCTCGTCGGCTCGCTCATCGCGGGTGTCGCGCGCCCCGTCATCGGCCGCCATGCCGCCATCGCCGGTAGCATCGTCTTCATGCTCGTCAGCGCCGGGGCGGGCATTCTCGCCCAGCTCGGCGGGGTGCAGGCGCCGCTGCATATCGCCAGCTGGATCTCGGTCGGCAGCTTCACGCCGGACTGGACGTTGCGCCAGGACGAGCTGAGCCTCGCCATGGTGGCGATGGTCAGCCTCGTCTCCATGCTGATCCATGTCTACAGCATCGGCTACATGGCGCATGACAAAACCGCGCCGCGCTTCTTCGCCTATATGTCGCTGTTCACCTTCGCCATGCTGGCGCTGGTCACCGCCAACAACCTGTTGCAGCTTTTCTTCGGCTGGGAGGGCGTGGGCCTCGTCTCCTACCTGCTGATCAATTACTGGTATGAGCGCCCGGCCGCCAACGCCGCCGCGATCAAGGCGTTCATCGTCAACCGTGTGGGCGATCTCGCCTTCGCCGTCGGCATAGCGCTCACCTATTTCGTGTTCGGCAGCATCTCGTTCGACCAGATCTTCGCCAATGTCGCGGCGCAGGCGGCGAATGGCTACACGCTGTTCGGCACCCAGTTCCCGGTGCTCGAGGTCATCGCCATCCTGCTGTTCATCGGCGCGATGGGTAAGTCGGCGCAGCTCTTCCTGCACACCTGGCTGCCGGACGCGATGGAAGGCCCGACGCCGATCTCCGCGTTGATCCATGCCGCCACCATGGTCGCGGCGGGCGTGTTCATGGTCGTGCGCATGTCGCCGGTGATCAACGCCGCCCCGGTGGCGATGGAGGTGATCACCGTGATCGGCGGCACCACCGCGTTCTTCGCGGGCACGGTCGGCTGCGTGCAGAACGATATCAAGCGCATCATCGCCTATTCCACCTGCTCGCAGCTCGGCTACATGTTCCTGGCCGCGGGCGTGGGCGCTTATCCGGTGGCGATGTTCCATCTCATCAACCACGCCTTCTTCAAGGCGCTGCTGTTCCTGGCGGCGGGCTCGGTGATCCACGCGATGTCGGACGAGCAGGATATCCGCCTGATGGGCGGGCTGGCGCGCAAGCTGCCGGTCACCTGGCTGATGATGCTGTTTGGCTCGCTGGCCCTGGCTGGCATCCCACCCTTCTCCGGGTATTACTCCAAGGACGCGATCCTGGGCGCGGCGTTTTTGGCGCATACCCCGGTGGCGCTGTATGGCTGGGGGCTGGGCGTGTTCACCGCGCTGCTCACCGCGTTTTACACCGCGCGCGTATTCCTGCTCACCTTCCACGGCCAGTGCCGCGCGCCCAAGCATGTGCAGGAGCATGTGCATGAGAGCCCGCTGGTGATGCTGGTGCCGCTGCTGGTGCTGGGGGCGGGTGCGCTGGGCAGCGGCTATCTGCTGCGCGACAATTTCATTGGCGCGAATTTTGCCCAGTTCTGGGGCCCGAGCATCAACGTCGCCGCGAATTCGCCGATGGGCGCGCTGGACGCAGTTCCTTCCTGGGTCGCCATGGCGCCGCTCGCCGCGGGCATTATCGGCATCGCCATCGCCATCACCTTCTATGTGCTGGCCCCGGCGCTGCCGGCGGCGCTGTCGCAGCAATTCGGCGGCCTGTACCGCTTTCTGCTGAACAAATGGTATTTCGATGAGCTGTATGACTGGCTGCTGGTCCGCCCGGCGCTGCGCTTGGCCAAATTCGCCTGGCGCTTTGGCGACGAGCAGGTGATCGACGGCGTGCCCAACGGCCTCGCCACCCTCACCACCGATGCCTCGACGCAGACGGTCAAGCTGCAAACCGGCTCGATCGCGCTGTACGCCTTCATCATGCTGATCGGCCTGCTCGGCTTCCTCAGCCTCTTTCTCTGGGTCCGGTAAACCATGAACCAGGCAGGTTTTCCCATCCTCTCGCTCCTCACCTATCTGCCGCTGCTCGGCGTGGCCTATATCGCCACGCTGCGCGGCGCCGAGGAGGCGGTGGCCCGCCAGGCCCGTCAGGGCGCGCTCGCCATCTCGCTGCTGACCCTGGCGCTGGGCGTGTATCTGTGGACGCAATTCGACCCCGGCCAGGCCGGTTACCAGTTCGTTGAGAGCGCGGCCTGGTTCCCAGGGCTCGACATCCAGTACCGCATGGGTGTGGACGGCATCAGCCTGTTCCTCATCCTGCTGACCCTGGTGCTTACCCCCATCGCTATCCTGTCCAGCGCCAGCATCACCAGGCGCGGGCGCTCCTTCTTCGCGGCGCTGCTGCTGCTGGAGACGATGACCACCGGCATGTTCGCCGCGGCTGATTTCCTGCTGTTCTACGTGTTCTTCGAGGCCGTGCTGCTGCCGATGTATCTCATCATCGGTGTCTGGGGCGGGGAGAAGCGCATCTACGCGGCGGTGAAGTTCTTCATCTTCACCCTGGCCGGCTCGCTGTTCATGCTGCTGGCGCTGATCTGGCTGTGGCACCATGCCGGCACCACCGATATCGTCACCCTGCTGCACACGCCCATCCCGGCCGCCGCGCAGCTTTGGCTGTTTGCCGCCTTTCTCGCTTCCTTTGGCGTGAAGGCCGCGGTGTGGCCCCTGCATACCTGGCTGCCGGACGCTTATGGCGAGGCGCCTGTGCCGGGCACGATCATGCTCGCCGCCGTGCTTTCCAAGATGGGCGCTTACGGCTTCCTGCGCTTCGCCGTGCCGATGCTGCCCCAGGCCAGCGCCGCCGCCGAGCCGCTGATGTTCACCCTCGGCGTGGTCGCGGTCATCTACATCTCCTTCGTCGCCCTGGCGCAGACCGACATGAAGCGCCTGATCGCCTATTCCTCGGTGGCGCATATGGGCGTCATCATCATCGGCATCTTCACCTTCACGGTGGAGGGCGTCGAGGGCGCGCTGTTCCAGATGCTCTCCCATGGCGTGGTCATCGCTGGGCTGTTCGTCTGCACCGGGGTGCTGCTGGCGCGCGGCGAGGGGCTGGCGCTGTCGCGTCTTGGCGGCTTGGCCGTGGGCATGCCCGCTTATGCGGCGCTGCTGATGCTGTTCTCGCTGGCCAATATGGGCCTGCCCGGCACTTCCGGCTTCATCGGTGAAATCCTGGTCATCGTCGGCGCGCTGAAGGTGAATTTCTGGGTGTCGCTGCTCGGCGGCGCCGGCATGATCCTGGGCGCGGCGTATATGCTGGTGCTGGTCCGCGCCGTGCTGTTCGACAAATTCACCCGCCCCGAGCTGGCGCAGGTGAGCGACCTGAACGCGCGCGAATACGCCATGCTGCTGCCGCTGGCGGCGCTGGTGCTGTGGCTGGGCATCTACCCCAGCAGCTTCACGCATATGTTCGACGCCTCGGTTGCCTCGCTGGTGCAGGCGCATACCGCGGCGCTTTCCTCCCACACGGCCCTGGCCATGGTGACGCAGAAATGACCTCCTTGCTCCCCATCCTCCCCGCCCTGCTGCTCGGCCTTGGCGCCATGGCGCTGCTGATCGTCGGCGTGCTCGCTAAGCCCGAGCCCGCCGGATTCACCACCTGGGGGGCGATCGTGCTGCTGGTCGCGGCGGCGCTGGTCTCCTGTGCCGCGCCGGATACGCTGCTGTTCCACGGCTTGCTGAAGACCAGCCTGTTCACCCGCTTCGCCGACGCGCTCGTCTACACGGCGGCGGTGGCGGCGCTGTTGCTGGCGCTCGATTATAACCGCAAGGAGGGCATCGCCCGGTTCGAATATCCGATCCTGGTGCTGCTCGGCGTGCTCGGCATGGTGGTGATGATCTCCGCCGCCGATCTGATGACGCTCTATATCGGGTTCGAGCTGCAATCCCTGGCGCTGTACATCGCCGCCGCCCTGGCGCGTGACTCGGTGCGCTCGACCGAGGCCGGACTGAAATATTTCGTGCTCGGCGCGCTCGCCTCCGGCCTGCTGGTTTACGGCATCTCGCTGGTTTACGGCTTCACCGGCACAACCAGCTTCGCCGCGCTCGCCGGCCTGCTGGGCGCCAATATCGGCTATGGCGCCGTCATCGGGCTGGTGTTCGTGATCGTCGGCCTGGCCTTCAAGATTTCCGCCGCGCCGTTCCATATGTGGACGCCGGATGTCTATGAGGGCGCGCCCACCTCCGTCACCGCGCTGTTCGGCACCGCGCCCAAGGCCGCGGCGATGGCGCTGTTCCTCTCGGTGATGACCGGGCCGTTCGGGCATTTGCTGGCGCAGTGGCAGATGATCATCGAGATCCTCGCCATCATCTCCATGGCGCTCGGCGCGCTGGCCGCCATCGGGCAGACTAACATCAAGCGCCTGATGGCCTATTCCTCGATCGGCCATATGGGTTACGCGCTGATGGGCCTCGCCGCGGGCACCGAGGCGGGCATTCAGGCCACGCTGATCTATGTCGCCATCTATGTGGTGATGTCCTTCGGCGCCTTCGCCTGCATCATCGCCATGCGCCGCCGGGGCCAGGCCGTGGAGAAAATCTCCGATCTCGCCGGGCTGGCCGCGCAGCGCCCGGGCTTCGCCTTCGCCATGGCGCTGTTCATGTGGGCGATGGCGGGCATCCCGCCGCTCTCGGGCTTCTTCGGCAAGCTGTATGTGTTCTCCGCGGCGCTCAATGCGGGTCTCGTTACGCTCGTCATCATCGGCATCATCACCAGCGTGATCAGCGCCTTCTACTATCTGCGTGTGATTAAGGTGATGTATTTCGACGCCGGCGCGCCCGATTTCGACGCCGTCCCCGCCAGCGTGAATTTTGTGATGGCGGTCGGCGCGGCGGTTACGGCGCTGTTCATCCTGCTGCCCGCGCCGCTGATCACGGCGGCCAGCGCGGCGGCCAAGGCCCTGATGGGTTGACCGCCTGGCGGCTTGAGGTTTTCGACGAGCTCGGCTCCACCTCCGATCTCTGCGCCGAGCGCGCGAGGGCGGGGGCGGCAGCCGGGCTCGCCGTTTTGGCCCTGCGGCAGACCGCCGGGCGCGGCTCGCGCGGGCGCGTTTGGCAGGCGCCGGCGGGTAATCTCAACTTATCCGTTCTGCTCCGCCCGGCGCGGCCCTTGGCCGAGGCCGGGATGTTCTCGCTGCTCACCGGCCTTGCCGTGGCCGAGGCGCTGGAGCGTTTCTTCGCTCCTCCCGCCACGCTGAAATGGCCCAATGACGTGCTGATCGGCGGTGCCAAGCTGGCCGGGGTGCTGATCGACGCCGCGCCGCTGGCCGGGCGGCTGGACTGGCTGGTCATCGGCATCGGCATGAATCTGCGCGCCGCGCCCGAAATCGCCGGGCGGCGCACCACCTCGCTCGCCGCGCATGGGGTGGATGTCGCCCCGCAACCCATGGCCGAGGCGGTGCTGGACCGCCTCGCCGCTTGGCAGGAGGCGCCATCAGCCGCCATCATCGCCGCATGGCTGGAACGCGGCCACCCCCCCGGCACCGCGCTGCGCATCCAGACGGGCGGGCAGGTGCTGGAAGGCGCCTTCGCCGGCCTCTCCCCACGCGGCGAATTGCTGTTGCGCAGCAAAGATCGTATCGACACCATCAACACCGGCGAAGTCTTGCTCGGGCAGGCATAAGGGGACAGTGGGATGCTTCTGGTGATCGATGCCGGTAACACGAATATCGTGTTCGCGGTGCATGACGGCACGGAATGGCGTGGCACTTGGCGGCTGGCGACCTCGGCGCAGCGCACCTCGGATGAATACGGCGTCTGGCTGCAAGCGCTGCTCACGCGCATCGGCGTGGAAATCGACCAGATCGACCGTGCCGTGATCGGCACCGTGGTCCCTGCCGCGCTCTACCATCTGCGCCGGCTATGCCGCGAATGGTTTTCCGTGGAGCCACTGGTGGCGCGTGCGCCGCTGGATTGGGGGTTTGAGATCCGCACCGACAACCCCGAGGCCGTGGGCGCCGACCGCCTGCTCAACGCCCTCGCTGCGCATCATTACTATCGCGGCCCGCTGGTGGTGGTTGATTTCGGCACCGCCACCACCTTCGACGTGGTGGACCGCGACGGCGCCTATCTTGGCGGCGCGATCTCGCCGGGCATCAACCTCTCCATCGAGGCGCTGCACCAGGCGGCGGCGCGGCTGCCGCGCATCGGCATTGGCCGCCCGCATGTGGTGATCGGGCGCGACACCGTGCCCGCCATGCAATCGGGCATTTATTGGGGCTATATCGGACTCATTGAGGGGCTGCTGGCGCGCATCGAGGTGGAATATGGCGAGAAGCTGAAGGCGATCGCCACCGGCGGCCTGGCGCCGCTCTTCGCCGAGGGCACCACTAAATTCAGGGCCATCGCGCCCGACCTCACGCTCGACGGGCTGCGCCTGCTGAGCGAGCGCAACAAGGCACCGCCTTTGCCGCGCGACCGCGCGCGGTTTATGGACAGCGACTAACAAGACGAATTCAGGAGCAGAGGATGGCAAAGGCCGCCGGCAAACCCCAGGCGCAGGACCTGGGCGGCGCGGAAGGCGCTTTCATTTTCGTGCCGCTCGGCGGCACGGGTGAAATCGGGATGAATTTCAACCTCTATGGCTGCGACGGCGCCTGGCTGGCGGTGGATTGCGGCATGGGGTTCTCCGGGCCGGAGACGCCCGAGGCGGAGATCCTGCTGCCCGACCCCGCCTTCATCGCCGGACAGCACGACGCGCTGCTCGGGCTCGTGATCACGCACGCGCATGAGGACCATATCGGCGGCATCGCCCGGCTCTGGCCACAGCTCCGCTGCCCGGTTTACGCCACGCCCTTCACCGCCGCGCTGATCCGGCGCAAGCTGGCCGAGGCGGGTATCGGGCGCGAGTTGAAGCTGCATATCGTGCCTTGCGGCGGCAGCTTCGCGCTTGGCCCGTTCAGCCTGCGCTATTTCGGCTTCACCCATTCCACGCCCGAGGCGCAGGGCCTGGCCATCACCACCAGCTATGGCACCGTATTCCACACCGGCGACTGGAAGCTCGACCCCGCCCCAGTGGTCGGCCCCGTCACCGACGAGGCGGCCCTGCGCGCGCTGGGCGATGCCGGGGTGCTGGCGATGGTCTCCGACTCCACCAATGCCACGGTGGAGGGGCATTCCGGCTCCGAGCTGGATGTGAAGAAGAGCCTGGAGGCGCTGATCATGGACCTGCCGGGGCGGGTCGCGGTCACCTGCTTCGCCAGCAACATCGCGCGCCTGTCCAGTGTTATCGCCGCGGGCGAGGCGGCGGGGCGGCATGTCGCGCTGGTCGGGCGCAGCCTCTCCACCTATGTCGCCGCCGCGCAGGAGGCGGGGTATTTGCAGGACGTGCCGGATTTCGTGCCGGAGGAGGAGATCGGCTCCATACCCGACGATAATTTGCTGCTGCTGGTTACCGGCAGCCAGGGCGAGCCGCGCTCGGCGCTGGCGCGCATTGCGCATGATTCGCACCGCTACGCCGTGCTGGGCGAGGGCGACACGCTGATCTTCTCCTCGCGCGTGATTCCGGGCAACGAGCTGGCCGTGCGCAAGGTGCGCGATGCGCTGGCCCGGCGCGGGGTGAACATCATCACTGAGGCCGAGGAATTCACCCATGTCTCCGGCCATCCGGCGCGCGACGAGCTGCGCCGGCTCTACGCGCTGCTGCGGCCGAAACATATCATCCCCACCCATGGCGAGTGGCGGCATCTCTCGGCCCAGGCCGAGTTGGCCCGGGAGACGGGCATCCCCACCGTGCTGGTTGAGGATGGCGATGTGCTGCAATTCGCCCCCGGCCAGCCGCGCGTGGTCGATTCCGTGCCCACCGGCCGGCTGGCCGTTGATGGCGACCGCCTCCTGCCGCTCAAGGGCAGCGTGCTCGCCGCCCGCCGGCGGCTGCTGTTTAACGGCGTCGTCATCGGTAGCTTCGCGGTGGACGCCAAGGGCCGCGTACTGGGCACGCCGCGCATTTCCGGCCCCGGCCTGCTCGATGAGGCGGACGGCAAGGCCCGGCTCGCCTATGAGGCGGAGTTCCTCGACGAGTTGAACGCGCTGCCGCAGGGGCTGCGCCGCGACGAGACCGCCTTCACCGACGCCGCCCGCGCCGCGTTGCGCCGGATCACCGGCAAACGCCTGGGTAAGCGCCCGCTGGTCGAGGTGCATATTCTAAGGTTGGATAATACTTAGGCTGAAAATAACACTTTTTCATCATGTTCGATTAAATAAACGCCAAAACTTGCAAAGATGCCGAAAAAATACGCTAAAAACTAAGCAATTTTTCTGGACGGCGCGGATTTGTGCGGTGCATTATAAACACATGGATGGGGGCGTTTCCCATCCTGCCGTGTGACTGGCGTTTCCTCCCTGAACTTGGCCCGCCGCCCCCGCAAGGGCTGGCGGGCTTCTTTTGGTTTGGTTAGGACAGACGCACCGATGACCGCGAAACAGGAAATCACCGATCTGACGATCTGCCGGGCCGCCTTCGCCGCCTGGGTGTTCACCTATCATATCGACCTCTATCTCAATTTCTCGGCCTGGCTCGGTCCCTTCGCCGGCCTCATCCGGCGCGGCTATCTGGGGGTGGATGGGTTTTTCATTCTCTCCGGGCTGATCCTGGCGCGGGTGCATCCAGAGCTGGGCAGCCCCGCCCCTACGCGGTTCGATTTCATGCGCGCTCTCAACCCGGCCTTCAAAGCGCCGCCGCGCGCCCAGCTTGTGGCCTTCTGGGTGCGGCGCCTGGCCCGGCTCTATCCGGTGCATCTGGCGACGCTGCTAATTCTGCTGGGGCTGGTCGCGGCCGGGTTCGCGCTCGGCTGGGTGCCGCGCGATCCGGGCCGGTTTGGCCTGTCCGCGCTGCTGCAAAACCTGTTTCTGGTGCAGGGCTGGGGCGCCGCGACACAAGGGGCCTGGAATTACCCCTCCTGGTCGATCAGCACCGAATGGGCGGGGTATCTGCTCTTTCCGCTGCTCTGGGCGGCGTTGAACTTCTTCGAGCCGATCGTCGCCGTCCAGGCGTCGATCATCTGTTTCACCGTCGTCGGTCTGGTATTTTTCGCGCATCATGACAGCCTCAACCTGACCTATACGCTGGGTCTGGTGCGCTTCTTCCCCGAGTTCATCGCCGGTATGGCCATGGTGCGCTTCGTGCCTCTCTGCGCCGACGTCCAGGCCGTGCGCCGCCTCGCCTTGGTCGCGGGGCTGGTGCTGAGCGTGGGGGGGGCGGCGCTGGGCGTGGATTTGCTCGCGGTGACCGGGCTTTGGGCGCTACTCTTTGCCTTGCTCATGCAGGCCGATACGGGCTGGCCGCCATTGCTGGGCGAGCGTGCGCTGCTGCGCCGGCTGGGGCTGCTCTCTTATTCGTTCTACATGAGCTTCGCGATCCCCGAGCTGGTGCTGTGCCAGCTCTTCCGCCGCGCCGGGTGGACGCCCGCCAGCCATGCGGCGGTTTTCGCCGCCGGGATGGTCGCGGGCACTTTTGTCCTGGCGATTCTGCTTTATACCGCCGTGGAACGCCCCTGCCGCCGCGCCGCCGAAAACTGGCTGGCGGCGCGGGTGCCTGTCTAGCCGATCACCCTCTTGCCCGAAGGTCCGCCATGCGTCTGTCCCGCAGCCTGATCCCCACCCTTAAGGAAACCCCCGCCGAGGCGCAGATCGCCTCGCACCGGCTGATGCTGCGCACGGGCATGATCCGGCAGATGGCCTCCGGCATCTATGCCTGGCTGCCCACGGGGCTGAAGGTGATGTCGAAGATCGCGCAGATCGTGCGCGAGGAGCAGGACGCCGCCGGGGCGCAGGAAGTGCTGATGCCGACCATCCAGAGCGCCGATCTCTGGCGCGAATCCGGCCGCTACGACGCTTATGGCAAGGAGATGCTGCGCATCACCGACCGCCATGAGCGCGAACTGCTCTACGGCCCGACCAACGAGGAGATGATCACCTCCATCGTCAGGGATTCCACCAAGAGCTACCGCGACCTGCCGCGCCTGCCTTACCAGATCCAGTGGAAGTTCCGCGACGAGGTGCGCCCCCGCTTCGGCGTGCTGCGCGGGCGCGAATTCCTGATGAAGGACGCCTATTCCTTCGATCTCGACTACGAGGGCGCGGTGCGCGTCTACAAATCGATGATGCTCGCCTATATGCGCACCTTCCACCGCATCGGCGTCACCGCCATCCCGATGCGCGCCGATACCGGGCAGATCGGCGGTGATCTCAGCCATGAGTTCCACATCCTCGCCCCCACCGGCGAGTCCGGCGTGTTCTACGATGCCGCCTTCGAGGCGGGCGATCCGTTCGCCACCGACGACATCAACGGCTTCTACGAGCAGATGACGACGATCTACGCCGCCACCGACGAGAAGCACGACACCGCCGCCTGGGAGAAGATCCCCGCCGAGCGCCGCCGCGAGGGGCGCGGCATCGAGGTCGGCCAGATCTTCTATTTCGGCACCAAATATTCACAGGCGATGGATTTCACCGTCACCGGGCCGGACGGGCAGAAATTCTACCCCGAGATGGGCAGTTACGGCATTGGCGTGTCGCGCCTGGTCGGCGCCATCATCGAGGCCCGGCACGACGAGGCGGGGATCATCTGGCCGGATGCGATCGCCCCGTTCAAGGCCGCGATCCTCAATCTGCGCCAGGGCGACGCCGCCACTGATGGCCTGTGCGAGCAGCTTTACGCCGCGCTCGGGGCCGATGCGCTGTATGACGACCGCGACGAGCGCGCGGGCGCCAAATTCGCCGAGGCCGATCTGATGGGGCATCCGTGGCAGATGATCGTCGGCCCGCGCGGAGCCGCCGCCGGCATGGTGGAGCTGAAGCGCCGCGCCACCGGCGAGCGGCTGGAACTGCCCGTGGCCGAGGCTTTGGCCAAGGTGCGCGGCTAGTGTTCAACGCCTTCGAGCGCAAGATCGCGGCGCGCTATCTGCGCGCCCGCCGGGGCGAGCGCTTCGTCTCCATCATCGCCATTTTCTCGCTCATCGGCATCGCCCTGGGCGTGGCCACGCTTATCATCGTGATGAGCGTGATGAATGGCTTCCGCCAGGAGCTGCTGTCGCAGATCCTTGGCCTCAACGGCGATATCGGCGTGTATGGCGCCGGCGCCCCGCTCACCGGTTACGACGCCATGGCCGCGCAGATCCGCGGCCTCAAGGGCGTCACCGGGGCCTTCCCGATCGTGCAGGGCGAAGTGCTGATGTCCGGCCCGCAGGGCGGGGCGACGGGCGGCATCGCGCGCGGCATCACGCCCGAGGGGCTGGCGCAACTGCCCACGGTGTCGAACCATGTGGTCGCGGGCAGCCTCGCCGACCTCACCGGGGCGGACACCATCGCCATCGGTGGCAGCCTCGCCAGCCAGTTCGGGCTCGGCGTCGGCTCGCAGATCACGCTCATCCTACCGCAGGGCAAGGCCACGGTCATTGGCACCATTCCCTCCATCGAATCCTTCCGGGTGGTGGCGATCTTCCAGACCGGCATGCAGCAATACGATTCCAGCTTCGTGTTCCTGCCCCTGCAGGCGGCGCAGACGCTGTTCCAGCAGCCCAACGCGGCGACGCAGATCCAGGTCTTCGTCACCGATCCCGACCATGACGACGCGGTCAAGCAGGCCATTGCCAACGCCTTCCCCACGCAGAGCCTGAACATCCAGGATTGGCGGCAAAACAACGATTCCTTCCTGGCCGCGGTGACGGTGGAGGGCAATGTGATGTTCCTGATCCTCACGCTGATCATCCTGGTCGCGGCGTTCAACGTGATCTCTTCGCTGATCATGATGGTGAAGGACAAGGCCAAGGACATCGCCATTTTGCGCACTATGGGGGCGTCCTCGGGCGCGGTGATGCGCATCTTCCTGATGTGCGGCGCCTCGGTCGGCGTGCTAGGCACGCTCATCGGCTTCGGCCTTGGCGTGACCTTCTGCGCCTATATCGACCAGATCCGCCAATTCGTGCAGCGCCTGCTCGGAGTGAAGCTGTTCGACCCGACGATCTATTACCTCGAAGCCCTGCCCGCGAAGCTGAACTGGCATCAGGTGAGCGAGGTGCTGGTGATGTCGCTGCTGCTCTCGCTGCTCGCCACCATCTACCCGAGCTGGCGCGCCTCGCATATCGACCCGGTGGAGACCCTGCGCAGTGAGTAACGAATTGCTCCGGCTGGAGGCGATCCAGCGCACCTACCGCACCGGCGCCGAGGCGCTCACCGTGCTCGACGGCGCCGCGCTCAGCGTTGCGCGCGGCGAGATCGTGGCCCTGGTCGCGCCCTCGGGCTCTGGTAAATCGACGCTGCTGCACCTCGCCGGGCTGCTGGAAAAGCCCGATGGCGGGCGCGTGGTGATCGACGGCGTGGATGCCGGCGCGCTTTCGGATGACGCGCGCACCGCGATCCGCCTGCGCAAGATCGGCTTCGTCTACCAGTTCCACCATTTGCTGGCGGAATTCACGGCGCTGGAAAATATCGCCATTCCGCAGATGATCGCGGGCGTGAAGCAGGCCGAGGCCAACCAGCGCGCCATGGAGTTGCTGACCAAATTCGGGCTGGCCGAGCGCGCGGCGCATCCGCCGGGCAAGCTCTCGGGCGGCGAGAAGCAGCGCGTGGCCATTGCCCGCGCCCTGGCCAACCGCCCGGCGCTGCTGCTGGCCGACGAGCCGACCGGGAATCTCGACGTCGCCACCTCCAACATCGTGTTCGAGGAATTGCTGCACATGGTGCGGGCCGAGCAGGTGGCGGCGGTGATCGCCACGCATAACCCCGACCTCGCCGCGCGCATGGACCGGCAGGTGCATCTGCGCGACGGGCGGCTGGTGTAACCGCCCTCAGGCCTCGACGAATTTTTCCGGCAGGCTGACCCCGGCATGGCGCAGCGCCGCGGCGGCGCCGGGGTGGAAGGTGATTCCGGCATCGGTGACGCTGCTGGTGGCGGGCAGATGCGCCGGGCCATGGACCACGGCGGCGAGCGCGGCGGCATGGCGCAGCGCCGCCTCGGTCACCGCCTTGGCGAGATCATGCGGCAGGCGGGCCGCGCCGATGGCGATGTTCATCGTGCCGACGCTGCCCACCGCGATGCTCTGGCCGGGGAACAGCCCGGCCCTCAGCACCATCGGGGTCATGCCCGGCAGCACCCGCGCGACCTGTTCGGCCTCCGCCGCCGACATCCCGATCAGCGAGAATTGGTGCGTCATCGCCACATTGGCGATCGCCGGCACGGGCGGCGCGGCGATGAAGGCGCAGGCGGCGAGCTTGCCGTTGAGCATGTCGCGCACTTGCTGGATATAGCCGCCGGTGACCGTGGCCTTGGGTTGCACGCCCAGGCTGGCCAGAATGCCCGGCACCGTGGTGGCGCTGCTGCTGCCATCGGGGCCGACGCCGACCACCTGCCCGGCCAATTCCGCGAGGCTGACGAGGCCCGTCCCGCGCGGCGAGACGATCTGCAGGACCGAGGGGAAGGCGGGGAACAGCGCGCGGAAACTCTCGAATTTGGCGCCCGCCGTCCAGGCCGCGGTGCCGAACCGGGCCTGATGCGCCACCTCGACCGAGGCCAAGCCAAGCTGCGCCGCGCCCTGGTCGATGAGCAGGATATTGGCCGAGGAGCCGCCCGTGGCCTGATAGGCCATGCTCACCCCCGCCTGCGCCGCCGCAAACTCGCCCCAGGCCGGGCCGTAAAGCGCAAAATCGCCGCCCGGCGCGCCGGTGCCCATGAGCAGGGCGGTGGCGGCGGTATCGGCCAGGGCTGGCATCGCCGGCAGCGCAAGGCCAAGGCGCAGCAGGGTGCGGCGTGTCAGGTTCACAGCGTTTCTCCGACCATAACGCCGGAGATCACCGCTCCCGGCCGGTTATGTCAAGCTGCGGCAGCGCTCCACGGCGGCGATAAGCGAGAGCCGCACCCCCGGTTCCAGCGCCGAATGCCCGGCATCGGGCACGATCGTCAGCCGTGCGCCGGGCCAGTGTTCGGCCAATTCGAAGGCTGATTGCGCCGGGCAGATCATGTCGTAGCGGCCCTGGATGATCTCGGCCGGAATGCCGTGCAGCCTGTGCATATGCGCGAGCAGCCCGCCCGGCGGCAGAAACAGCCCATGCCGGAAATAATGCGCCTCGATGCGGGCGAGGCCGATGGCCGAGCGGTCGCGCGCATAGGCGGCCACGGCCTCGAAGCTCGGCAGCAAGGTGGAGCAGGAGCCCTCATACAGGCTCCAGGCATGGGCGGCGGGTTCATGTACGGCCGGATCGGGGTCGCAAAGGCGGTTGAAGTACCCCTCCAGCAGGTCATGCCGCTCGGCCTCGGGCAGGAAATTGGCGAAGGCCGCATGCGCGTCGGGGAAGACGCGTTGCAGCCCGTAGAGAAACCATTCCACCTCGGCCGGGCGGCCGAGGAAGATGCCGCGCAGCACCGCGCCGCTCACCCGCGCGGGGTGCGCCTGGGCATAGGCCAGGGCCAGGGTGGAGCCCCAGGAGCCGCCGAACAGCAGCAGGCGGTCGATGCCGAGGAAATCGCGGAGCCGTTCGATATCGGCGACCAGATGCGGCGTGGTGTTGGCGGCCAGTCCGGCCAGCGGGCGTGAGCGTCCGGCCCCGCGCTGGTCGAAGATGATGATGCGCCAGAATTCCGGGTCGAAGAAGCGGCGATGCACCGTCCCTGCGCCCGCGCCCGGCCCGCCATGTAGAAACAGCACCGGCTTGCCGCGCGGGTTGCCGCATTGCTCCCAATACATCGCATGGCCGTTATCGAGCGGCAGATACCCGGTCTCAAACGGTGAGATGTCGGGGAACAGATCGCCGCGCGGCATGGCGGCTCAGCCTGTCACCGCGACGCGCAGCGTGGCGGCCACGCGCAGGGCCTGCTCGTCCGAGAGGTCCGGGTGGATCGGCAGCGCCAGGATGCGCGCGCCCAGGCTTTCGGCCACCGGCAGGGCGGTGCCGTCATGGCAGGCGGCATAGGCGGGCTGCTGGTGCAGGGCGCGCGGATAATACACCGCGTTGCCGATATTGGCGGCCTGCAGCGCGGCGCGGGCGGCATCGCGCCGCGCGGCGCTGGGCAGCAGCACCGAATACACCGCCCAGGCGCTCTGCGCGCCGGGCACGCGGGCGGGGGTTTCCACCACCCCGGCCAGCTCGGCATCGTAGATCCGGGCGATGGCCTCGCGCCGGGCGATCTCGCCCTCGAACACGTCCAGCTTGGCCAGCAGCACGGCGGCTTGCATCGTGTCCAGCCGCCCGTTCATGCCGATGCGCAGCACCTCGTAACGCTGCGCGCCCTCGCCATGCGTGCGCAGCGAGCGGTAGAGCGCCGCCCGCTCGTCGGATTGCGTGAACAGCGCGCCGCCATCGCCATAGGCGCCGAGCGGCTTGGAGGGGAAGAAGCTCGTCGCCGTGGCGTCCGCCGCCTTGCCCAGGCGCTCGCCATCCTGCGCCGCGCCGAAGCTCTGCGCGCAATCATCCAGGGTGAACAGCCCGTGCTCGGCGGCGATGGCGCGCAGCCCGGCCCAATCGGCGGGCTGGCCGAACAGATCCACGCCGATCACGGCGCGCGGAGTGAGCTTGCCCGCCTGCTTCACCTGGGCGATGCGCGCGCGCAGGCTGACGAGGTCGATCTGGAAGCTGCCCGGATCGACATCGACGAAGACCGGCGTGGCGCCGAGCAGCAGCGGCACCTCGGCGGTGGCGGTGTAGGTGAAGGCGGGCAGGAACACCGCGTCGCCCCGGCCCACGCCCTCGGCCATCAGCGCGATCTGCAGCGCGTCGGTGCCCGAGCTGACGCTGACACAGTGTTTGGCGCCACAGAAGGTGGCGAGTTTCGCCTCCAGCTCAGCCACCTCGGGGCCGAGAATATATTGGCCATGCGCCAGCACGGCATCGAGCCGCGCGCGCAGCCCGGGGCCGAGCCGGGCCTGCTGGGCCTTGAGGTCGAGGAAGGGAATCGGCGGGAGAGGTGCAGCGTCCATGATCGCCGTGTCTACCCCGCGGCGGCCGAAACGGCGAGACCGCGCGGCGGTAAAAATTCAGGCACTAGCGTTTCCACCAGCGCCATGGCGGCGGTCTCGTCGCCGGCCTGGGCGGCGCGGTCCAGCTGGTCGAGCGCGGCGCTCATCGCCGCCAGCTCGGCCATGCGTGGTGTCGCCAGCAACAGCCCCTCATGCCCGCTCGGCACGGTTTGCTCGTTGCCGTAAAGCAATTCCTCGAACAGCTTCTCGCCCGGGCGGATGCCGGTGAAGGTGATGGCGATGTCCTGCTCCGGGCGCAGCCCGGCGAGACGGATCATGTTGCGCGCGAGATCGAGGATGCGCACCGGCTCGCCCATGTCGAGCATGAAGATGCCGCCATCGGGGATCGCCGCCGGGAAGCTGCCCGCCACCGAGGCTTGCAGCACCAGCCCCACCGCCTCACGCAGGGTCATGAAATAGCGGCGCATCTCGGGGTGGGTAACGGTGAGCGGGCCACCCTGGGCGAGCTGGTGGCGGAATAGCGGCACCACCGAGCCGGTGGAACCCAGCACATTGCCGAAGCGCACGGTGACACAGCGCATGCCCCGCCCGGCACGGCGCGCTGCCACGTCCAGCGCCTGGGCGTACATCTCGGCCACGCGCTTGGAGGCGCCCATCACCGAGCCGGGGTTTACCGCCTTATCCGTGGAGATCAGCACCATCAGCCCGGCCCCGGCGGCGGCGGCGGCATCGGCCACCACGCGGGTGCCGAGCGCGTTGGTGCGCAGCCCTTCCAGCTTGTTGGCCTCGACCATCGGCACATGTTTCAGCGCCGCGGCGTGGAACACCAGCTCGGGCTGGCAGTCGCGCATCACCGCCCGGATGCGCGGGGCGTCGCGGATATCGGCGATGATGGCGCGCCGGGGCAGGGCGGGGTGGCGCTCGGCGAGGTCCAGCCCGATGCGCCAGAGCGCGTATTCGCTGCTGTCGAGCAGCGCCAGCTCGGCCGGGGCGAGTGCTGCCAATTGCCGGGCCAGCTCGGCGCCGATGCTGCCGCCCGCGCCGGTTACCAGCACACGCCGCCCGGCGATCAGGCGGGTCATGCCCTCGCGGTCCAGTCGCACCGGCTGGCGGTTGAGCAGGTCCTCCAGTACGATTGGTTGCAGGTCGGGCGCGGCTTCGGCGGGGGCGAGCCGGGTCGGGCTGGGCGCGCGCAGCACCCGCGCGCCATGTCGCGCCGCCGCCGCCAGTAGCTGTTGCAGCCCGGTGCCGGAGAGCGCGGGCGCGGTGATGATCAGCAGCTCCGGCGGCTGGGGCAGCCGGTCGAGGGCGGCGGCGGCGGTCTCCACCGTGCCGAGCACGTCGATCCCGTGCACGCGCTGCCCGATTTGCGTCTCCGACAGCGCCAGCAGCCCGGCAATGCGATAGGCCGGGGCCGGGCTGCGCGCATGCGCGGCGAGAAACAGCTCGGCGCTCTCGGGCGGGCCCACCAGCAGTGCGCTTTGGCTGGCGCCGCGCCCGGCGGCGGGCTCGCGCCACAGGCGGTAGGCGAATTTCGGCGCGGTGAGGAAGGCCGCCAGCACCAGCGCCAAAATCAGCGGAAAGGCGGGCGAGGGCAGGGTGAGCCCGGCGCCGATGAACAACAGGGTGAGCATCAGCGCCGTCACCGCCCCGGCGGCGGCGAGCGTGGCCAGGTCGCGGAAGGCGATGAAGCGCCAGCGCAGTCGCCACAGCCCGAATGGATAGCCGATCAGCCAGATTGCCGCCGCGCCGGCGAGCGCGAACAGATGCGGCCAGACCCAGGGCGCGCCGGGCGCGGCGAGCCAGAAGCTAAGGGTCACCCCGAGCGCGGCCAAGGCTCCGTCGAGCGCGATATTCGCCGCCATGCGGCCGGGCAGGGACAGACGGGGCCAGCTCATGCCGCCACCTATAGCGCCCGTAACCCGGCGAAATCCACCAAGCCCTGCCGCGGGCTCAGCCCAGCAGGAACATGCCTTCGACCTCGACCGCCGCGTCCAGCGGCAGCGAGGGCACGCCGATGGTGGAGCGGGCATGGCGCCCGGCCTCGCCGAACACCGCCACGGCGAGGTCCGAGGCGCCGTTCATCACCACCGCGTGCTGGATAAAATCGGGCGTGGCGGCGATGAAGCCGCCGAGGCGCACCACTTTCTTCACGCTCGCCAGCCCGCCGGGCAGGGCGGCGTTGAGCTGGGCCAGCACATTGATCAGGCACAGCCGCGCGGCGTGCTGGCCTTCCTCAAGTGCAACACCTGCCCCGAGCTTGCCGGTGACCGCGACCTTGCCGTCCACCGCCGGAAGCTGGCCGCTGACGATGGCGAAATCGCCCGCCATGCTCACGGGCACATAAGTGGCCACGGGCGGCATCGGGGTGGGCAGGGTAATGCCGAGTTCGGCCAGGCGTGCGAGAATGGACATGAGGTCAGCTCACCAGTTTGAGGGCTTTGCGCCGCTCGCGCGGGGCGGCGGCGGGGGCGGGCAGGTCGAGCGGCAGCAGCGGCGCGCGCTCGGGGGCGCCTTCACCCACGGTGTCGGCGGAGTCCAGCGTCGCCGGGGCGAGATTGGTGCTGCCGAGATAATTCACCGCGAGATTGCGGAACACGTAGTCGAGCATCGAGGTCGCGGCGGGCACGGCCGCGTCGCCCTCGACCACGCCGGCGGGGCCGAAGCGGGTGAAGGTGAAGGCCTCGACGTAATCCTCCAGCCCGACGCCATGTTGCAGGCCAATGCTGACGGCGATGGCGAAGGCGTCCATCAGCCCGCGGAAGGCCGAGCCCTCCTTGTGCAGGGCGATGAAGATCTCGCCGAGCTTGCCATTTTCGTATTCGCCGGTGGAGAGGAACAGCTTGTGCCCGCCCACGGCGACTTTTTGCGTGTAGCCGCTGCGGCGCGCGGGCAGGGGCTTGCGGCTGCTTGGCTGCCGCGCGGCCATGGGCTGCGCCGGGCGCGCGGGCATCGCGGCCACCAGCGGGGCCAGCGCGTCATGCATGGCCAAATGTGCCCCGGCGCGCGGGGCGGGGAACAGGTTTTCTCCGGCCAGCTGGCGGGCCAGCGCGGTTTGCGGCGTGAGGCCGCGCGCGGCGAGGCTCTCCTGCGCCCAGAGCGTGAGTTCCCCCTCGCCATTCAGCGGCGACAAGGCGGGGGCGAAATTGAGGGTCTCGGCCCCGAGCAGCGCCTCCACCGCCGGGTCGGCGGCGAAGCCGAGCAGCGTTTCGTGCCGCGTGGCCACAGCACTGGCGGCGTCTTGCTGGGCGCGCGCGGCGGCTTCCAGCAGGCCGGGCAGGGCGCAGCCAGCGGGCAAGGCGGGGGTGGCGATGGCATAGCCCGGCGCGGTGCCATGCGCGCGCAGCGCGGCGGAGGCGATCTGCGCCTGCGCGCCGATGAACGCGGTGAGCGCGATGGCGGTATCACGCGCGGTCTGGCTGGCGTAATCCAGCCCCAGCCGGGTGAGGACCAGGTTGAGATCGGTAAAGCCGATGGCCAGGCAATGCGCGCCGGGAGCGGCGAGGGTGAGCGCGGTGACGGCAAGGCGCGTATCGGCGGCCAAGGTGCCGGCATCCAGCCCGGCCTCGGAGAGGTAGGCGGCGAGGTTGAGCGTGAAACCGGGTAGGCTGCCGGGGCGGTTGCGCCAGATATCGGCGCTGGGGCTGCCGCGCCGCGCCGCCAGCAACTCGTGCAGCGCGCCGCCGATCTCCGCGCCGAGATCAGCCGCCGCGGCCCGCGCCGCGATCGGGGCGATCCAGCCCTGGGCGGCCTCGGCGATATCGATGCGCCGCGCGCTGGGCAGAATGGCGGCCAGCGCATCGGCAGCGCCCTGGCCCCAGGCGGCGGGGAGTTTGACACTGACCTCGGGCGCATCAGGGTCCGCCGCCGCGGCGAACACCGCCTGCTTGATGCCGTGCCAGGGTTTTTCCGCTCTGATCTGTGCCATGCGCCGACATTAGGCCGAGAGTGAGCGCAATTAAAGTGCATATTGTGGTCAAAAGCGCCGCTCACCACAAAATCCTGTGGATAGCTTTCCTGCGCGCGGTGCGATGGACCAAGCGCGCCGCATCTCTTATAGGAGGGGGCATGAGCACATCCAGCGCCGACGCTTCCGTCACCAAAGGTCGTTCCCTCGGTCTGTGCGGATTGTTCCGCAATCCGGGGCTGTATCTCCTCACCCTGTTCCGTGGCCGGTTCGTGGGGCGCGATGCGCTGGGCAACCAGTATTTCGAGCGCCCCGGCCGGCTGGGCCGCACCCGCCGCTGGGTGATCTATCCGGGCGCCGCCGATGCCTCCAGCGTGCCGCCGGAATGGCATGCCTGGCTGCACCATATTACCGACGCGCCGCTGCCCACCTCCGCCGCCAAGCCCTGGCAGCGCCCGCACCGCCCCAACCCGACCGGCACGCTGGCCAGCTACCGCCCGCCGGGACACGAATATATGGGCGGCAAGCGCGCCAAGGTCTCAGCCGATTATGAAGCCTGGGGGCCGGACCAAGCCTGATGCAACGGCGCCTTCCTGAACTTCTCACCGGGTTCGCGATCATCATCGTGGCTGCGGTGTTCCTGGTCTACGCCTTGTTGGGCGCGGGCGAGGTGAGTGCTGGCGGCTACACGCTCACGGCGCGGTTCGCCAGCGTCGGCGGGCTGACCGTCGGGTCCGATGTGAAGATCGGCGGCGTCATCATCGGGCATGTGGCCTCCGAGCAGCTCGACCCGGTGACCTATGCCGCCATCGTCCGCATGAACATCAATGACGGCGTGAAGATCCCCGATGACAGCAGCGCCTCCGTCACCTCCGACGGTTTGCTCGGCAATGTCTATATCGCGGTCTCGCCGGGTGGCTCCAACACCATGCTCGCCTCCGGCGCGGCATTTCCGGTGACGCAATCGGCCATCAATATTCAGGATTTGCTGGGTAAATTCATCTTCTCGATGGGTGGTGGCGCGCAGGGCAAGCCCGGCGCCAGCGCGCCGCAGAGCGCCGCCCCGGCCGGTGGCGCCGCCACAACCACGGCGCCATAGGCCATGCGCGCTTCCGCCGCCGCCTTGGCCCTGCTGCTGATCCCGGGCTTGGCCTGGGCGCAAAATGGCCAGAGCGTGATCGTGATCCCGCCCGCGCCGCCGCAAACCTTGCCCGCCGTGCCGCCCGTGTCGTCGCAAACCCTGCCGTCAGTGCCGCCGGGGCAGGTCGCGCAACCCGCGCAGAGCAATCCGCAACCGGCGCAACCGGCCCAGCCCGCGCCGCCCGATGTCGCCCCCCCGCTGCCCAATGACTGGGTGCCCGGCCAGACCGCGACGCTCGGCGTGCTCAACGAGGTCGATGGCAGCACGTCGCAGATTTCCGCCGCGGTGGGCGCGCAGCCGGTGAAGGTGGGGGATCTGCTGGTGAGCGTGCAGGCCTGCGCCAACCGTCCGCCCAATGAACTGCCGGATACCGCCGTGTTCCTCACTGTGCAATCCGCCGATGCGGGCGCCACCGCGCCGCTCTTTCGCGGCTGGATGCTCCGCTCCGCCCCCGGCGCGGCCATTGTCGGCGACGCGGCGGAGAGCTTCCGGGTGATGGGCTGCAGCTAAGCGCGGCTTGTGCCAGAAAGGCCACAGCCGCAAAATCTTGCCGTATGTGGCCCGCCGGCACTGTCAGCGCGGCAAAGCTGCGGCTAGATAAACAGGAATTTTCGTTTTGGAGTTGCGCCATGAACCTGCGTATCGCCCTCGCCGCCGCGACCTGCCTGGCCCTGCCTCTGGCCGCCCAGGCGCAGCCTGTCTCCGGCCCCTATGTCAGCCTTGAGGCTGGCACCTCGTTCCAGATGCCCGTGAAATATGGCGAGAGCGCAAGTGGGACGTTTGGCAAGACGCATTACAACCCGTCCTATGCCGGGGATGCCGCGCTCGGCTATGGCTTCGGCAATGGCTGGCGTGTGCAGCTCGATTTCGACGATCTGCACACCACCCTGCATGAGAATGACAACAGCACATTCGGCCATACCCGCGTGAGCGGCACGCATAGCAGCTTCGGGCCGATGCTGAACGCGCTGTTCGATTTCAACGCCAGCCTGCCAGTGTTCCCCTATGTTGGCGCGGGCATCGGGTATCAGTGGACGAAATCCTCGTCGCATAACCTGTTCTATTACGATGGCACCAAGGGCGGCTTCGCTTATGACCTGATCCTGGGGCTGTCTTATCCCGTGGCGGCGGTGCCGGGGCTGTCGGTGACGGGCGAGTACCGCTTCACGCAGGTATTCGACGCGACCCGTATGGCCGAAACCGATGCCGCCGGCGCGCCGGGGGTGATCAAGTTCCGCTCGCAACGCAGCCATAGCGTGATGCTCGGCCTGCGCTATGCGCTGTTCAGCGCCCCTTCGGCGGCCCCGGCGCCAACCCCCGCGCCGGCCCCGGTGGCGGCTCCGGCCCCGGCTCCGGCCAAGACGTATCTGGTGTTCTTCGACTGGGATAAGTACAATCTGACCCCGCGCGCGACGCAGATCATCGCCCAGGCCGCCTCCGACTCGAAGACCCAGAACGTCACCACCCTGGATGTCTCGGGCTACACCGACACCTCGGGCACCGCCGTGTACAACCAGGGCCTGTCCGAGCGCCGCGCGAAGGCGGTGGCCGCGCAGCTGGTCACCGATGGCGTCCCGGCCTCCGAGATCGAGATCCACGCCTATGGCGAGACGCATCTGCTGGTGCCAACCGGCCCGAATGTGCGCGAGCCGCAGAACCGCCGCGTCGAGATCGTGCTGCACTAAGCCGCCACGCGATCGTCCAAAACACGAACCCCGGCCCAAAAGGCCGGGGTTTTTTCGTGGGTGTGTTAAAAATGGTACACAAATAATAATTTAGCTTATGAACGGTAAACGCTGTTTTTGTTCGGCTGATTGATGCGGTATCGCACATGTATACTAACAGCATTTTAATAACCTCAGTGAGGATGTGCCGATGAAACTCCGTCTCGCCCTTGCAGCCGCCACCTGCCTTGCGCTGCCGCTAATGGCCCAAGCCCAGCCCGTCACTGGCCCTTATGTCAGCCTAGGCCTGGGGACGAGCCTTCAGGAGGCCATTCCTTATTCTTACCATCAGGACCTTAACGGTCCGACTGGTAAGCTCAATACGCGCCCGTCTTATGCTGGTGCAGCGGCTCTCGGCTATGGCTTCGGCAATGGCCTTCGCGTTGAATTGAGCGGCGATTACGACCGAAATACTGCTCATTCCTTTAATTCGACGTATGTTGGTGCGTCGCGCCGTGGCGCCGCCACGGGCGGATTGAACACCTATGGCCTGATGGTGAATGGGTATTATGATTTGTCGCTTGGCTGGCCGGTATTTCCCTATGTCGGCGCAGGTGTTGGATATCAGTGGCAGCAGCTCTCTCATAAAATTCACGAAGATGCGTGGGGCGTCGTCACCGCTGGCACGCGCGGTTCGTTCGCTTACGACCTGATCGCTGGTCTGTCCTACCCGCTGCCGATGGTGCCGGGCCTGTCGCTGACTGGCGAATACCGCTTTATGCAACTGGTGCAGAGCCGGAACTATAATTTCCAATATAGGTTCCCGGGCATCGGGACCAAGATTGGCCAGGAATCGAGCCACACCTTCCTGATTGGCCTGCGCTACCAGCTGTTCAACGCCCCGGCGGCGGCCCCGGCTCCGGCGCCCGCTCCGGCCCCGATGGCGGCTCCGGCCCCGGCCCCGGCCAAGACGTATCTGGTGTTCTTCGACTGGGATAAGTACAACCTGACCCCGCGCGCGACGCAGATCATCGCCCAGGCGGCCTCCGACTCGAAGACCCAGAACGTCACCACGCTGGATGTCTCGGGCTACACCGATACCTCGGGTACCGCCGTGTACAACCAGGGCCTGTCCGAGCGTCGCGCCAAGGCTGTCGCTGCGCAGCTGGTTACCGATGGCGTCCCGGCCTCCGAGATCGAGATCCACGCCTATGGCGAGACGCATCTGCTGGTGCCGACCGGTCCGAACGTGCGTGAGCCGCAGAACCGCCGCGTCGAGATCGTGCTGCACTAAGCCGCCACGCGATCGTCCAAAACACGAACCCCGGCCCAAAAGACCGGGGTTTTTCGTGAGGTGTGGCAGAAATACTATAGGATCAGGGATTTGCGATCCTGTCCTGAAATTGTTGTTCTGCCCGATTAATTATTTATTTATTCTCGTCTCTAGAAATTAAATCTTAATGTTTTGGATGAGGATGCACCGATGAAACTCCGTCTCGCCCTTGCCGCTGCCACCTGCCTCGCGCTGCCGCTGATGGCCCAGGCCCAGCCGGTTACCGGCCCGTATGTCAGCCTTGGTGTCGGTACCAGCATCGCAACCCCCCTCAATTACAACGAAAAACCGACTCCGGGTTGGTGGTCGGGGAAATTACTCAGCCGTCCTTCATACGCTGGTGTGGCAGGGCTGGGCTATGGTTTTGGCAACGGCCTCCGGATTGAGTTAGACGGAAACTATTACCACAATACGCTTAATAAATCCGATGTGACCGGTAGTACCGGTGTTACGGTTGATAACCGTTACAGGACGCAAGGCGGGCTCAACACTTACGGTCCGATGGTTAACGTTCTGTACGATATGAATGTTGGCTGGCCCGTTTTTCCTTACGTTGGTGCTGGTGTCGGCTATCAGTGGCAGCAATTCGCCCATCGCGTGAACGATGGCGGTGGCTATTATTTCAGCGGCACCGAAGGAAGTTTTGCTTATGACCTGATAGCCGGGGTATCCTACCCGCTGCCGTTTGTACCGGGTCTGTCGGCTACCGCCGAATATCGTTTCATGCAGTTGGTCCAGAGCCGTAATTACAATTTGTTTGCTACTGGCGGTGTCCACCGTGCGAAGATTGGCCAATCTTCGAGCCACACCTTCCTGATTGGCCTGCGCTACCAGCTGTTCAACGCCCCGGCGGCGGCCCCGGCTCCGGCACCCGCGCCGGCCCCGATGGCGGCTCCGGCCCCGGCCCCGGCCAAGACGTATCTGGTGTTCTTCGACTGGGATAAGTACAACCTGACCCCGCGCGCGACGCAGATCATCGCCCAGGCGGCGTCTGACTCCAAGACCCAGAACGTCACCACGCTGGATGTCTCGGGCTACACCGATACCTCGGGCACCGCCGTGTACAACCAGGGCCTGTCCGAGCGTCGCGCCAAGGCTGTCGCTGCGCAGCTGGTTACCGATGGCGTCCCGGCCTCCGAGATCGAGATCCACGCCTATGGCGAGACGCATCTGCTGGTGCCGACTGGTCCGAATGTGCGTGAGCCGCAGAACCGCCGCGTCGAGATCGTGCTGCACTAAGCGGCACGCGATCGTCCAAAACACGAACCCCGGCCCAAAAGGCCGGGGTTTCTTGTGTCTGCGCTTGCCGGTGGCTTACGGGTAGAGGCCGCGCTCCGCCCGGGCGGTGAGGATGCGCCCGCAGGCGACCACGAAGGCCCCGGTGCGCAGGCTGATCTTGTGCTGCTCCGCCGTCTCCCAGATATGCGCGAGCGCGCCGGTGATGATCCGGTCCAGGCGCTGGTTGATCTCGTCTTCGCTCCAGAAGAACGACGAGAAATCCTGCACCCACTCGAAATAGGAGACGATCACGCCGCCCGAGTTGCAGATCACGTCCGGCAACACGGTGACACCGCGCGAGGCCAGGATATCATCCGCGGCGGGCACGGTGGGGCCGTTGGCGGCTTCCAGCACCAGCTTAGCGCTGAGACGGTTGGCGCGGGACTCGGTGATCTGCCCTTCCAGAGCGGCGGGGATCACCACATCCATCTTCACGTCCCAGAAATCCTCGAGGCTGATCGCCTCGCCCCCGGTGAATCCGGCCACGGTGCCGAATTGCTGCACATGTGCGCCAAGCGCATGCACGTCCAGCCCGAGAGAATTATAGATCGTGCCGCCATGGTCCTGTACGGCGACGATCTTGGCACCCGCCGCCGCGAACAGTTCCGCCGCCGGGGCACCGACATTGCCATAGCCCTGGATGGCGATGCGCGCTTCCTCGATCGGCATCTTCAGCCGCCGCATCGCCTCGCGCCCGGTAACGAACACGCCATGCCCGGTGGCGCGCACGCGCCCCAGCGAGCCGCCGAGATTGATCGGCTTGCCGGTGACCACGCCGGTCGCCGTGGCGCCCACGTTCATCGAATAGGTGTCCATCATCCACGCCATGATCTGCGCGTTGGTGTTCACGTCCGGGGCGGGAATGTCCTGATGCGGGCCGATGATGATGCCGATCTCGCTGGTGTAGCGGCGGGTGACGCGCTCCAGCTCCTTGCGCGAGAGCTTGGTGGGGTCGACGCGGATGCCGCCCTTGGCGCCGCCATAGGGCAGGTTTACGGCGGCGTTCTTCACCGTCATCCAGGCCGAGAGCGCCATCACCTCTTCCAGCGTGACGTCAGGATGGTAGCGCACGCCACCCTTGCCGGGGCCGCGCGAGAGATTGTGCTGCACCCGATAGCCCTCGAAATGCGCGATTTCACCGTTATCGAGTTCGATTGGCACATCCACGATCAGGGAGCGCTTAGGGCGGCGCAGGGTCTCGGCCCAGCGGGCCAGATCGCCGATATAGGGAACCACACGGTCCACCTGCGCCAGATAGGTGCCCCACGGGCTGGTTGGCGAGGGGTTGACGTAAGATAGCTTCGAGGAAGGGCTGGGAAAACTGCGGCTGACATCAGCCATGGCGAATACTCCAGATGGTTTTGCGGCCTCCCGGTTTCTGTGTCCGGGATGAAAAACCCCGGGGCGGCGGGCGCCCCGGGGGTCGTCAGGCTCAGGCGTGCAGGATCGCCTGTTCCAGAATGTCCAGGCCTTCGGCGAAGACCTCGTCCTGGATGGTGAGCGGGTAGAGGAAGCGGATGATGTTGTAATACGCGCCGCAGGTGAGCAGGATCAGCCCATGCTTCTGCGCGTAGGTCTGCACTGCCTTGGCCATCTCCGGCGCGGGCTTGCCGTCCTTGATGAACTCCACCGCGACCATGCTGCCAGGGCCGCGCACATCGGCGATGGCGGGCACTTTGGCGCGCAGCGCGTTCAGCCGGGCCTTCAGCGTGTCGCCCAGCTTGGTGGCGCGGGCGGGCAGGTTTTCCTCGTCGATGATCTTCAGCACTTCCAGCGCCGCGGCCACGGCCAGCGGGTTGCCGGCATAGGTGCCGCCCAGGCCGCCCGGGGCGGGGGCGTCCATCAGCTCGGCGCGGCCGGTGACACCGGCGATCGGCAGGCCCGCGCCGACCGACTTGGCGAAGGTGAACAGGTCGAACTCGACGCCGTGATAATGCTCGGAGGCGAAGAACTTGCCGGTGCGCGCCGCGCCGGCCTGCACTTCGTCGGAGATCAGCAGGATGCCATGCTCATCGGCCAGCTTGCGCAGGGCGTGGATGAATTCGGCCGGGGCCTGATAGAACCCGCCTTCGCCCTGCACGGGCTCGAAGATGAAGGCGGCGACGCGCTTGGGGTCGATGTCGCACTTGAACAGGCGCTGGATGCCGGCCATCGCGTCCTCGACGCTCACGCCATGCAGCGGGTTGGGGAAGGGGGCGTGGTAGACATCGGCCGGCATCGGGCCAAAATTCATCTTATAAGGCGCGACCTTGCCGGTGAGCGCCATGCCCATCAGGGTGCGGCCATGGAAGGCGGCGTCGAACGCGATGATGCCGGAGCGGCCAGTGGCGGCGCGGGCGATCTTCACGGCGTTTTCCACGGCCTCGGCGCCGGTGGTCACGAACATCGTCTTCTTCGCGAAATTGCCGGGGGCGCGGGCGGCCATCTTCTCGGCTAGCTCCACATAACCGGAATAAGGCACCACCTGGTAGCAGGTAT
This sequence comes from Acidocella sp. KAb 2-4, assembly GCF_020567705.1. Classification (GTDB taxonomy): domain Bacteria; phylum Pseudomonadota; class Alphaproteobacteria; order Acetobacterales; family Acetobacteraceae; genus Acidocella. The sequence continues at coordinate 179,893 of NZ_JAJDJU010000002.1, forward strand.
GGGTGAACTTGGCGGCCTGCGCCTGCACGGCGGCGACAACGCGCGGGTTGGCGTGGCCGAGATTCAGCACGCCAATGCCGCCGGCGAAGTCGATGTAGCGATTGCCTTCGATGTCCCAGATCTCGGCGTTTTGCGCGCGGGCGGCATAGAAGCTCTCAAGCACGCCAACGCCGCGCGGCGTGGCGGCCAGGCGGCGGGCTTCCCAGGCGGCGTTGCTGCCGGCGGTCTGGGTTGGCGGGAAATCGGCGTTGGGCATGGGGACACTCCTTGGCATAGACATGGGGCGAAGACGGTGTGGCGGAACCACGCAGGCATGAACCCGGGGGCGCGTCACGCGCCTTGTACTTGGACAAATGCACAATACGCTCATGTGGCCCTGGCGGAAGGACCAGTTTGCGCTATTTTAGGGAGCCACTATGACCACCATCGCCCTCTCTGACTGGCTCCTGGCCCGCATCAATCGCGACGAGGCCACCCCGCTGCACCGGCAATTGCACGAGGCGCTGCTCGCCGCCGTGCTCGAGGGGCAGTTGCCGGCCGGGCGCAAGCTGCCCTCCAGCCGGTTGCTGGCGCGCGAGCTGGGCGTGGCGCGCAACACGGTGATCGATGTTTATGAAACCCTGGGCGCGCAGGGCTGCCTGGAGACGCGCCATGGCAGCGGCACCTTCGTCGCCGATCTCTCCGCCGAGCGCATCGCCCCGCCCGGCCCGGCGCCGCAGCCCGTGGCCGCGCCCCTGGCGCCGCGGCTCTCCGTCCGCGGCGAGGCGGTGGTCAAGGGCGCGCGGGTGTTTCCCCGGCAATGGGGGGCGTTCATGCCCGGCGTGCCAGATGTCACCGAGTTTCCCACCCGTGTCTGGGCCCGGCTGCATAACCGGCACTGGAACCGCGCGCCGCCCGAGCGCCTGAGCTACGCCCCGGCCGGCGGGCTGCCCGCTTTGCGCGTGGCCCTGGCCGAGCATCTGCGCACCGCGCGCGGGGTGCGCTGCGAGCCGGAACAGATCGTCATCACCACCGGCATCCACCAATCCATCGACCTCACCGCCCGGCTGCTCACCGACCCAGGCGATACCGTCTGGCTGGAAGACCCGTGCTATTGGGGGCTGCGGCATAGTCTGCAATCGCTGGGACTGAAGCTGCGCCCGGTGCCGGTGGATGCCGAGGGGCTGAACTGGTCCGGCACGCGCGGGGCGGCGCCGCGTTTCATCGTCGCCACCCCCTCGCACCAATATCCGCTGGGCATGGTGATGACCCTGCCGCGCCGCCAAGCCCTGCTGGAGCAGGCGCGCGCGCATGGCAGCTGGATCGTCGAGGATGATTATGACAGCGAGTTCCGTTACGGCACGCGGCCCATCACCAGCTTGCAAGGGCTCGATCGCGACGGGCTGGTGATCTATGTCGGCAGTTTGAGCAAGACGTTGTTCCCCGGTTTGCGGATGGGCTACATCGTGGCACCGCCGAGCCTCGCCGCCGCCTTTGCCGAGGGCGTGGCCGAGCTCTACCGCGAGGGCCAGTTGCAGCAGCAGGCGATGCTGGCCGATTTCATCGCCGAGGGGCATTTCGCCGCGCATATCAGGCGCATGCGCGGGCTCTATAGCCGCCGCCGCCAAGCGCTGCTGGAGGCGATCCACGCCGAGTTCGGCGAGAGCCTGCCGGTGATGGGCGATAATGCCGGGCTTCACCTCGTCCTCAGCCTGCCGGGGCTGGATGATCGCGCCATCGCCCAGGCGGCGGTGGAGGCGGGCGTCGCCACCCGGCCCTTGAGCAGTTATTATCACGGCCATGGCGACGGGCTGAGTGGGCTGCTGCTCGGCTATGCCTGCGTCAGGGAGGAGGCGATCGCCCCGGCCTTCGCCACGCTGGCCCGGGTGCTGCGGCGCTTCGGGGCGTGAGGCGGTTTAATCCTCTCTATTAATATTTTAATCACGATGCTGGGTGGTTGTTGAAATCTCCCCCCGGAATGCGGCAATCTGCTTCACGTGCGGCCCGCTGGCGGGCGTGCCCGTCGTCCCGGCGTTTATTTTTTTGACCGGATGATGGGGTGCGCCGCCGAATGCCGCGCCTGTGGGAGAGGAAGCATGAACAAGACGCGCCGGCCCGTGATCGGGCTGATCACCGATATGCGGGAGTTGGGCGGGATGCCCTTTCAGGTGCTGGGCGATAAATACGCGCAGGCCGTGTCGGAATTCTCCGGGGCGCTGCCGCTGGCGATCCTGAGCGAGCGCGGCGGCAACCATATCGGCGAGCTGGTCGAGACTTTCGACGGTTTCCTGTTCACCGGCAGCCCGTCCAATATCCGCCCCTGGCGCTATGGCCAGACGGGCGAGGGCGCCGGGCCGTTTGATGACGCGCGCGACGAATTATCCCTGCCGCTGATCCGCGCGGCGCTGGCGGCGCGGGTGCCCTGCCTGTGCATCTGCCGCGGCCTGCAGGAGCTGAACGTGGCGCATGGCGGCACGCTGCATGTGGAGCTGCCGGAGGGCGACGCGCATCACTCGCCCGAGGATGCGCCCTATGAAGACCGCTACGCCCCGCTGCATGAGGTGCATCTGGCCCCCGGCTCGCCGCTCGCGCCGCTGTTCGGGGCGGAGCGTTTCGCCGTGAACTCGCTGCATTATCAGGCGCTGGCGAAGATCGGCGAGGGGCTGGACGTGCAAGGCACCGCGCCGGATGGCGTGCCCGAGGTGGTGACGGTGCCGGGCCAGGATTTCGCCGTGGGCGTGCAGTGGCATCCGGAATACCGCCCGGACCTGCACCCGCAAAACCGCGCCTTGTTCCAGGGCTTCGGTGAGGCGGCGCGCCGCCGCCGCCAAGCCCGGGGCTGAAGCCATCAATAGTTTAGGAGAGGTCAATGTCGCATAATCTGCAATTCTATATCGACGGCGCGTGGGTGGACCCGGTGGCCCCGCGCGTGATCGACGTCATCAACCCGGCCACCGAGGCACCCTTCACCCAGATCGCGATCGGCACCGCGGCCGATGTCGACCGTGCCGTGGCCGCCGCGCGCCGCGCCTTTGAGAGCTTCAGCCAGACCACGCGCGGCGAGCGCCTGGCCCTGCTCAAGCGCATCCAGGAGGTTTACGCCAAGCGCTATAACGACCTCGCCGAGGCGATCCGCCTGGAGATGGGCGCGCCGGTGACGCTGGCCACCAAGTCGCAAGCCGCGATCGGCGCCGGGCATATCGCGCAGATCATCAAGGTGCTCGAGGAGTTCGAGTTCGATGAGATGCGCGGCGGCACGCTGATCACGCGCGAGCCGATCGGCGTGGTCGGCATGATCACCCCGTGGAACTGGCCGATGAACCAGATCACCTGCAAGGTCTGTCCGGCTCTGGCGGCGGGCTGCACCATGGTGCTCAAGCCCTCCGAGATCGCGCCGATCGACGCCGTGATCTTCGCCGAGATCATGCATGAGGCGGGCGTGCCCAAGGGCGTGTTCAACATGGTGCAGGGCATGGGCGCGGATGTCGGCGCCGCCATCTCCGCGCATCCGGATATCGACATGGTCTCCTTCACCGGTTCCACCCGCGCGGGCGTGCTGATCTCCAAGGCGGCCTCGGAGACGGTGAAGAAAGTGCATCTTGAACTCGGCGGCAAATCGCCGAACATACTGCTCGACGACGCCGATATCGCGAACGCCGTGGCCTCGGGCGTGGTCGATGTGATGCAGAACACCGGCCAGTCCTGCAACGCGCCGACGCGCATGTTCGTGCCGCGCCAGTTCCGTGACAGCGCCATCGCCGCCGCCAAGACCGCGGCGGACGCGATCACCGTCGGCGACCCCGCCAGCCCGGATATCTATATGGGGCCGGTGATCAGCGATCTGCAGTTCAACAAGATCCAGGACATGATCCAATCCGGCATCGACGAGGGCGCGACCCTGGTGGCCGGCGGCACGGGCCGTCCGCCCGGGCTGAATGTGGGCTATTACGTCCGCCCCACCGTGTTCGCCGATGTGACGCCCGAGATGCGTATCGCCCGCGAGGAGATCTTCGGCCCGGTGCTGTCGATGATGTTCTACGACACCGAGGAGGACGCGGTGCGCATGGCCAATGACACGGTGTACGGCCTCGCCGGCTACATCCAGTCCGGCAGCCATGAGCGCGCGCAAAAAGTGGCGCGGCGGCTGCGCGCGGGCACGATCTACATCAACAACCCCAAGGGCGATCTCAACGCGCCATTCGGCGGCTACAAGCAATCCGGCAACGGGCGCGAATGGGGCGTGTGGGGGCTGGAGGAGTTCCTCGAAATCAAGGGCGTGGTCGGCTACGGCCAATAAGCCGCGCCATCCCCCGGAAAGGGCCGCCGCGTGCGGCCCTTTTTTCTTGCCCGGCGGCGCGACACCTCACGGGTATCAAACCATACTGAAAATGTATGGGATTTTTGCTTGCTTGCCGGCTTTTGGGCTGCAATCCTGTCCCTAACATCGGTGGAAAATCTTAGGGGGAGTTTTGTTTCTTTCACGCATTGAGCGCCCGGCGGCCCCGCCGCCTGGCCTAGCCCAGCTACGGGCCGATTTTGGCGCCACTTATGTCGCGCATGGCTTCATCGGCTGGCTGTTCGCGGCCACCGGCCCGGTGGCGATCATCCTCACCGTCGGCCTGCATGGCGGCTTGAACGAGGCTGAACTGTCTTCATGGATCTTCGGCGTGTTCTTCGTGAACGGGCTGATCACCACGCTGTTCTCCTGGATCTACAGCCGGCCGCTGGCGTTTTTCTGGACGATCCCCGGCACCGTGCTGGTCGGCCCGGCGCTGGGGCATCTCAGCTTTCCCGAGGTGATCGGCGCGTTTTACGCCACCGGCCTGCTCACCATCCTGCTCGGCGCCACGGGCTGGGTGAAGCGGCTGATGCAGGCCATGCCGCTGCCGATCGTGATGGGCATGGTGGCGGGCGTGTTCCTGCGCTTCGGGCTGGACCTCGTGCATGCCGTGCGCAACGATATTCTGCTCGCCGGGCCGATGGTCGCGGCCTGGATCTTCCTCACCGCCTTCCGCCGGATCGGTGAGTACATCCCGCCGATCATCGGCGCGCTGGTCACGGGCGGTGTTGCCGCCATGCTGCTGGGGCGGTTCGATCTGTCGGGGCTCTCCGGCTTCACCCTGGCGCATCCGGTGTTCCAGCAGCCCGCGTGGTCCTGGCCCGCGATGGTGGAGCTTGTGATCCCGCTCGCCATCACCGTGCTGGTGGTGCAGAACGGCCAGGGTTTCGCCGTGCTCAAGGCCGCCGGGCATGAGGCGCCGGTGGATGCCGTGACCTTCGCCTGCGGCATCGGCGCGGTGGCGAGCGCGGCGGTGGGCGCGGTGAGCACCTGCCTCGCCGGGCCGACCAATGCGATTCTCGTCTCCACCGGCGAGCCGCGCCGCCATTACACGGCGGGCATCACAACGGGGCTGCTCTCCATCGGCTTCGGCCTGCTGGCGCCGGGCTTCACCCGCTTCATGCTGGCGGCGCCGAAATCCTTCATCGCCACGCTGGCCGGATTGGCGATGCTGCGCGTGCTGCAAAACTCCTTCGTCGCCGCGTTCAAGACGCGCTTCACCCTGGGCGCGCTGGTCACCTTCCTGGTCACCGTCTCCGATATCAGCCTGTTCAATATCGGCGCGGCGTTTTGGGGGCTGATCGCGGGGGTGGTGGTGTCTTGGCTGCTGGAACAGCCGGATTTCCAGGCGCTGATCGCCGAGCAGCGCGGCTGACGCCTAATGATAAGAGGCCGCCCCGCGATGGGCGGCCTTTTTGCTATTCGGCGGCCATTTTCGGGCTGGGGTCCACCATCTCCACGGCGCGGTGGAAATCCACCGAGAGCAGGCGCGACACGCCGCGCTCCTGCATGGTCACGCCATAGAGCCGGTCCATGCGCGCCATGGTGAGGTGATGGTGGGTGACGACCAGGAAGCGCGTGCCGGTGTCGCGCACCATATCCTCCAGCAGCGAGCAGAAGCGGTCCACATTGGCGTCGTCCAGCGGTGCGTCCACCTCGTCCAGCACCGAGATCGGGGCCGGGTTGCATTTAAACACGGCGAAGATCAGCGACAGCGCGGTGAGCGCCTGCTCGCCGCCCGAGAGCAGCGACAGGGTGGAGAGCTTCTTGCCCGGCGGCTGGGCGTAGATTTCCAGCCCGGCCTCCAGCGGGTCCTCCGACCCGACCAGCGCCAGATGCGCCTTGCCGCCGTTGAACATGCGGGCGAACAGCTCCTGAAAATGCTTATCCACCTCGTTGAACACGGCGGAGAGGCGCTCGCGCCCCTCGCGGTTGAGGTGACCGATGGAGCCGCGCAGCTTGGCAATGGCGGAGGTGATCTCGGCGCGCTCTTTCTCGATGGTGGCGATCGCCTCCTCGGCCTCGCCCACCTCGATCTCGGCGCGCAGATTCACCGGCCCCATCTCCTCGCGCTCGCGCGCCAGGCGCTCCCAGCGCTTGCGGGCTTTGTCCTCGGTCTCCGGGCTGAGCTCCTCGGGCGGTTCCGGCAAGGTGGGGCTGGCGCCGAGGCGTTCCAGGATGCGCTCGGCCACCGTGCCCCACGCATGGTTGGCGGCGGTGATGTTGCCTTCCTCGCGGGCGCGGGCTTCGCGCGCGGCGGAGAGCGCGGCCTCGGCGGCGCGGGCGGTGCGGCTGGCGGTTTCGGCGGCGGTCTGCGCGCTATGCAGGGCGGCGGCGTTGCGCTTGTGCTCGGCCTCGGCGGCGGTCAGGCTCTCACGCGCCTCGCGCTTGGCGCTGGCGGCGGCCTCGGGCGCGGCGGCCAGGGCGGCGATGCTGGTCTCTGCCTCCGCCAACCGGGCGGCGAGGTCGGTGAGCCGGTCCTTGGCGTCGCGCCCGCGCTCGGCCCAATCGGCCATCTCGCGCGTCAGCGATGTCAGGCGGAGCTGGCGCTGCGCCTCGGCGGCTTTCAGCGCCGCGAATTTGCCGCGCGCGGCGGCTTCTTCCTGCCGCGCCTGGGCCATGGCGGCGCGGGCCTTGTCCACGGCGGCGCGGGCGGCGGTTACGTCCGGCAGGCCGGCGGCGCTCTCCTGCGCGGCGCGCAGGGCGGCGGCGGCCTCGGCGGCCTCGGCGGCGGCCTGGTCGCGCTGGGTTTGGGCGGCGGCGGCGCGGCTGGCCCCGCGCTCATGCTCGGCGGTCAGGCGGATGGCCTCGTTGCGCGCCTTGTCGAAGCGGATCTCGGCCTGGCGGCGGGCCTCGCGCGCGGCGGCCTCGGCGGCGCGGCGGGCTTCGCGCAGTTTCGCTTCATTGGCGCGGGCCTCGCGCTCGGCGGCTTCGGCGGCCTGGCGCTGTTCGCGCGCGGCGGCGGCGGCGGCGCGCGTGGCGTCGCGCTCACGCTCCAGCGCCGCCAGACGGTTGCGCTGCTTCAGCCGCACCGCGGCCTCCGAGGCCGCGCCTGCCCGCACCGTGTAGCCATCCCAGCGCCACACCGCGCCCTCGCGCGAGACCAGGATCTGTCCTGGCGTCAGGCTGGCCTGATGTGCCTCGCCATCCGCGTCCTGGGGCAGCAGCAGGATATGGCTGAGCGCGCGGGTGAGCTGCTCTGGCCCTTGCACCAGCCGGTCGAAGCTGGGTAGCGCGGTCTCCGGCGCGGGCAAATCGGGCAGCTTGCGCCAATGGCGCGGGGCGGCATTGTCGGCGGAGGCGGAAAGCTCCTCGCGCAGCGCGGCGCCGAGGGCGGCTTCCAGCCCCGGCGGCACGCTGATCTGGTCGAGGATCGGCGCGCTCTCGCGCCCGAATTTTTGCGCCAGCAGGGCGGCCAGGGCGTCGTATTCGGTGGCGATCTTGGTCGCCGCCGATTCGGCGCCGGCGGTCTGGGTGCGGGCGGCGGCCAGGGCGGCCTCGGCGGCGGCGCGGGCGGCGGCGGCTTCCTCCTCGGCCTGGGCGCGCGCGGCCTCGGCGGCGGTCACCGCCTCGCGGGCGGCGGCCAGCGCGGTTTCCGCCTCGGCGCGCTCGGCCTCGGCGGCCTGCACCCGCTCGGCCGGAATCAGTGTGGCGGCGAGTTTCTGATACTCCGTCTCGGTCTCGGCGGCGCGCAGGGCCTGGCGGCGGGCGCGCGACTCGGCTTCGCTCAGGGCGCGGCGGGCGGCCTCGGCCTCGGCGGCGATGCGCGCGGCGTCCTCGGTGGCGCGGTTGGTCTCGGCCTCGGCGGCGCGCAGCGCCTCCAGCGCCCCGGCCTCGGCCTCGCCCGCCTCGTCCAGCGCGGCGGGGGCAGCTTCGGCTTCGGCGGTCAGGCGCTGCTGCTCCTCGCGCAGCCGCGCGGCGGCGGCCTCGGCGTCTGTCACCAGCTTGGCGGCGTGGGCGTGGTCGCGGCTCAGCGTGTCCAGGCGGGATTTTGCCTCGGCCAGCGCGGCGCGGGCGCGGCTCTCGGCCTCCTCCATCTGCTCGGCGGCGATGCGCGCGCGTTCCAGCGCCGTGCGGGCCGCGGCCTCGGCCTCGCGCAGCGGCGGCAGCGCGGTTCCGGCCTCGGCGGCGCGGGCTTCGGCGGCCTGCGCCTCGGCGGCGGCTTCGGCCACCTGCGCCTCGGCGGCGGCGAAGGCGGCCTCGGCCTGTTCGCGCGCGCGCACGGCCAGCGCGCTCTGGATCGCCAGCAGCTCGGCCTCGGCCTGGCGGATATTGCCGGAGAGATTTTTGTAGCGCGTGGCCTGCCGCGCCTGCTTCTTCAGTTCGGCCAGCCGCGCCTCGACCTGGCCTTTCAGATCATCCGCGCGCAGCAGATTCTGCTCGGCGGCTTTCAGCTTCAGTTCGGCCTCGTGCCGGCGCGCATGCAGCCCGGTGATCCCCGCCGCCTCCTCAAGCAGCGCGCGCCGCTCATCGGGCCGGGCGTTGACCAGCGCGCTCACCCGCCCCTGGCTGACCATGGCCGAGGCGCGCGCGCCGGAGGCGAGGTCGGCGAACAGGGTCTGCACGTCGCGGGCGCGGGCCTCCTTGCCGTTGACGCGGTAGGAGGAGCCGCTGCCGCGCTCGATCTTGCGCGAGACTTCAAGGTCGGGTGCCTCGTGGAAGGGCGGCGGGGCGAGGCCCAGAGTGTCCTCCAGCGTCAGCGTCACCTCGGCCAGATTGCGCGCCGTCCGCCCGGCCGTGCCGGCGAAGATCACGTCCTCCATTTCATTGCCGCGCATGTTGCGGGCATTGGCCTCGCCCATCGCCCAGCGCAGCGCCTCGATGACATTGGATTTGCCGCACCCGTTGGGCCCGACCACGCCGGTGAGGCCGGGCAGAATCTCCACCGTCGTGGGGTCGGCGAAGCTCTTGAAACCGGCGATGCGCAGGCGGGCAAAACGGGCGGGCATCTAGCGTCAGCCCTTGGCGGCCTGGGCCACGGTGGCGGCGAAATCGTCGTACGCCATGGCGCCGGGATAGGTTTTGCCGTTGATGATGAAGGTGGGGGTGGCGTTGATGTTGTACATCTTCTCCGCCTCCTGCTGCCCGTTCAGGATGAACTGGGCGAGCTTGTCGTCGTTCCAGGCGGTCTCGTAGGTGGCTTTGTCCATGCCCGCGAGCGCGGCGTATTTGAAGATCGAGGCGTGATAATCCTCGCCCGGCTGGAAGGCCCAGTCATTCTGGCTGGAAAACAGCGCCTCAATGAACGGGTAATATTCCTCGGCCGGCAAATAGCGCGCCACCTGCGCCGCCTTCAGCGCCACCTGATCGAGCGGGAAGTCGTGATAGATGATCTGCAGCTTGCCGGTATCGACCAGCGCCGGCTTCACCTTGGGCATCGTCACCGTGGCGAACTCGGCGCAATGCGTGCAGGTGAGGGAGAAATATTCATGCGCGGTGACCGGCGCCTTGGGCGAGCCGATGGAGCGCTGCGTGTACGGGGTGGAGGCGGGCTTGGCCGGCGCCGTGGGCGAATCGGCGGTGGCGGCCAGGGCGGGGGTGGCAAGGGTGGCACCCACTAGGGATAGTGCTGAGCGGCGGGTAATCTGCATGTTTTCTCCTATATCTGGTGTAGCCGGGTTTGCGTCTCGGAGTCGAATCAGGAATCGCGGTTATCCACGGGTTTTTAGGCCGCGATAGAGTTTGGCCAGGGCCGCGCCCAGCTCGCCCTCGGGCAGGCCGGGCGGCGGCGGCATGTCGCGCGGCGCGGCGCGGCGCGGGGCGGCGGCGGGCAGGCGCGGCGATTGCTGCACGAAGCGCAGGCGCTCGACGCTGGCATGGCCGAGCGCGAGGTTGAGCCGCGCGACGATCTGCGACTCGAGCATCTGCAATTCCATCGCGGTGGGGCCGGTGCAGCCCAGGGTGAGCGTGCCGCCCGCGAATTTCACCGGCACGGCGCGGCTGGCCAGCTCGGGCCCGGCGAGTTGCGGCCAGTCGGCCAGGAGCTGCGCGGCGGCTGGGGCGCGGCGGCGGAACACCGGGCGCGTGAGCGGCGCGATGAGCGCGGCGATGCCGCGCGGCGCGAAGTTGCGCACCGGCTCCGCCGGGGGCACAATTGGTGTCTGTGCGACCCGCTTCTTTCTCTCCGCCGGCACGGCCACTCCTTTCCTGGTATGTGCAACACCGCCGCCACTTACCCTGGCGCGCCGCCCCGGGCGAGGCGGCAGACCCTTATCACGTCTGGCTCTCCGAGATCATGCTGCAACAGACCGTGGTGGCCACGGTGCGCCCCTATTACGCCAAATTTCTGGCCGCGTATCCGCGCATCGAGGATCTGGCGGCGGCCAGCGTGGAGGAGGTGTGCGGGCATTGGGCCGGGCTTGGCTACTACGCGCGGGCGCGCAACCTGCACAAATGCGCGCAGGCGGTGGCGGCGCTGGGCGGGTTTCCGCGCAGTGTCGAGGGGCTGCGGGCGTTGCCGGGCATCGGCCCCTACACGGCCAATGCGGTGGGGGCGATCGCCTTTGGCCTGCCGGCGTTGCCGGTGGACGGCAATGTGGAGCGCGTGGCGGCGCGCATCTTCGCCATCGCCACGCCGCTGCCCGCGGGCAAGGCCGAAATCGCCGCCGCCGCTCAGGGCTTCATTGCCGACCAGGATGCCCAGGCCGCGCCGGGGGATTTCGCGCAGGCGCTGTTCGACCTCGGTGCCACCATCTGCACGCCGAAATCGCCCGATTGCCCGGCCTGCCCGTGGCGGGCGCATTGCCGCGCCCATGCCCAGGGCGTGGCGGCGAGCCTGCCCGCGCGGGCGAAAAAACCCGCGCGGCCGCGCCGCACCGGCACCGCCTATGTGCTGCTCGACGCCGCCGATAACGTGCTGCTGCTGCGCCGCCCGCCTACCGGGCTGCTCGGCGGCATGCTGGCGCTGCCCGAGTCGCCGCCCCTGCGCGCCGCCTGGCGGGAGGCAGGCGCGGTGGAGCATGTGTTCACCCATTTCAGCCTCACCCTGAGCGTGCTGGCCGCGCGCCGGGCGGCGCTGCCGCGCGGGGCGCTGATGGCCCCTGCCGCCACGGCGCAACTGCCCAGCGTGATGCGCAAGGCGCTTGACGCCGGGTGCCGGGCGCTCAACCTTGGAGACGATGATGAGTGATCCGCATGATGGCATCCTGGCCATCGATACGCATGTCGATATCCCCTGGCCGCCCGGCCTCTCGGTGTTCGAGGATGGGCCGCGCTGCGTCGATCTGCCGAAGATGCGCCGGGGCCGCATCGCCGCCACCTGTTTCGTCGCCTACGTGCCGCAGGGGCCGCGCGATGCCGCCGGGCACCAAGCCGCCACCGCCCGCGCCCGCGCCATGCTGGACGAGATCGCCGCCATGGCCCCGGCCGATGGCTCGGGTGGGGTGCTGGCGCCCAGCGCCGCCGCCATCGAGGCCGCTTATCAAGCAGGCCGGCCCGGCATCGTCCCGGTCATTGAGAATGGCTATGCGGTCGGCACCGATCTTGCCAATCTCGATGAATTCGCCGCGCGCGGGGTGCGCTACATCACGCTCACCCATAACGGCCATAACGCCATTGGTGACGCCGCGATCCCGCTGCCGAGCCTGGATGACCCGCCAGCACTCTATGGCGGGCTCTCTGATTTCGGGCAGGCGGTGGTGGCGCGGATGAACGCGCTCGGCATTCTCGTGGATATTTCGCACACCGCGAAAACCACGATGCTGCAGGCGGTGGCGCGCTCGCGCGTGCCGGTCTTCGCCTCGCATTCCTGCGTGCGGGCGCTGTGCGAGCACAAGCGCAACCTCGATGACGAGCAGCTCGACGCGCTCGGCGCCACCGGCGGGCTGGTGCAGATCACCATCGTCTCCAACTTCCTGCGCCCGAAGGCGCGGACGCAGGATGTGTCGGTCGCCGACATTGCCGACCATGTCGATTACGTGGTCAACCGCATCGGCATCGACCATGTCGGCATCGGCACAGATTTCGACGGCGGCGGCGAGGTGCGGGATTTCCGCAACGCCGCCGAGGCTCCGGCGCTCACCGCCGAGCTGGCAAGGCGCGGCTATGGCCATGCCGAGCTGCAAAAGATCTGGGGCGGCAATTTCCTGCGTCTGCTGCGCCAGGCTGAGACCTTCGCCGCCGGTTAAGCCTCTTTTTTCGGCTTGCGCCGCGCGGTGAGCAGGCCCTCCAGCGCCAAGCCGGCGGCGACCATGGCGAGATCGGCCAGCGGGCTGGGCTCGGGTTGGCGCGGGCGGCGCAGCAGCAGCGCCCCGCTCAACCCGGTCAGGGCCGCCAGCAGCAGCAACGCCCCGCCGGTGATGGCCGCGCCCGCCGCCGAGCCAACCGCCTGGGCCAGCCAGAGATAGAGCCCGGCGATGAGAAACCCGAGCGCGGTGAGCACCAGGGCGAGCGCGATGGTGGCGCACGCGCCCCAGAGCGCGGCATTGCGGGCCATGCGGCCGGCGCAGCGTGTCAGGCCCATGCGCTAGCGCCGCCCCAGCAGGCGCGCGGCCAGCAGACCGATGCCGAAGGCGACTGCGACGCTGGTTAGCGGGCGGGCGCAGACCTCATGCTCCAGCCGTGTCACCGCGTCCCGGCCCGTATCCTTCAGCTTTCCGGCCAGTTCCTCCAGGTCGTCCTCCAACGACTCGACGCGGGAGGTGAGGCCCGCATTGTGCAGATAGGCGTTGATGCGCTCCATCGCCTCATGCGCGTTGCCGCTCAGCCGCTCCTTGGCTCCGGCCAGCTCGGCGCGGAGATGCTCGAATTCCCGCTTGAGAAACTCGACATCGACGGTTTCAGTCTTGTTGTCCGACTCGCTCATGCTCCGGCCTCCTGTGGCAAGGTTCATGTCCGTGCCGCAAATATATAAGCAATCCGGCGCGGTTCGGCTATGATGACGGCAAAAGCCGCGCTGGCGCGCGATGAGTGGCGGAGGAGGCAGGCGGAGCGGTATGCGGAGCAGGACGAGGCGGGACGGAATGATGGCGGCTCTGGCCGTGGCGATGGCGGCGCCCTGCGCCTGGGGCGATGTGCCGTTTCCTGGCACGCCGAACTCGCTGGCGCCGCTGGTGGCCTCGGTGGCGCCTTGCGTGGTCGGCATCGCCGTCACCGAGGCGCCGGGCCAGTCCACCGCCCCGGCCAAGCCCGCGGGCGCGCATCAGCCGCCGATCACCGAGGCTGCCGGCTCGGGCTTCATCATCAGCCCCGACGGCATGATCGTCACCAACGACCATGTGATCGCGGGCGCGGCGCACATCACCGTCACCCTGGATGACGGCACGCGTTACACCGCGCGGCTGGTGGGGGCGGATGATCTCACTGATATTGCTGTCATTAAAATCTCGTCATCTTCGCCGTTGCACCCGGCCCGCTGGGGCGATTCCGCCCAGATGCGGGTGGGCGATTGGGTGCTGGCCGCCGGTAATCCCTTCGCATTAGGCAATTCGTTCACGCTCGGCATCGTTTCGGCCGAGGGGCGCGATGTCGGTGACGGGCCATTCACCCATTTCCTGCAGCTCGATGCGCCGATCAACCCCGGCAATTCGGGTGGTCCGTCTTTTGACATGGCGGGGCGGGTGATCGGCATAAATTCAGCAATCGTCTCGCCTTCCGGCGGGTCGGTGGGGGTGGCTTTCGCCATTCCCAGCAATAGCGCGGCGCCAGTGGTGGCGGCGCTGATCGCGCATGGCGCGGTGGCGCGCGGCTGGCTCGGCGTGTCGGTGGGTGATGCCGCGAGCGGGGCGGCGGGGGCGGTGATCAACGGCGTTGAGCCGGGCGGACCGGCGGATGAGGCTGGATTGCAGCCGGGCGATATGGTTGTATCAGTTAACAATCAGGTCATCTCCGACGCCGCCGACTTGACGCGTGACATTGCCTCGACGCCGCCGGGCGGTAAGGTGCAGCTTAAGGTTAATTCTAACGGTCACCTGTCCCATGTGCAGGTCGTGGTCGGCCGCCGGCCGGCCCAGCTTGGAGAATAGCGATGCGTATACTCGTCGTTGAGGACGACAAAGACGTTGCCGCGTTTGTGATCAAGGGGTTGCGCGAGGCCGGCCATGCCGTGGAGGCCGCCGATAACGGGCGCGACGGTTTGTTCCTGGCGGCGTCCGAGAATTTCGACGCGATCATCCTCGACCGCATGTTACCGGGCGGCATCGATGGTCTGCGCTTGCTCGAAACGTTGCGGGCGCAAGACAATACCACGCCTGTCGTGTTCCTCTCGGCGCTGACCCAGGTGGATGACCGCGTGCGCGGCTTAAAGGCGGGGGGCGATGACTACCTGACCAAGCCCTTCGCCTTCGCCGAGCTGCTCGCGCGGGTGGAGGCGCTCGCCCGGCGCGGCAAGGGCGACGGCCCGGCGACGAGGCTGGCGGTGGGCGATCTGGAGATGGATCTGCTCTCGCGCAGCGTCCGCCGGGGCGCGCAGAAGATCGAGCTGCAGCCGCGCGAGTTCCGTCTGCTGGAGTATCTGATGCGCCATGCCGGCCAGGTGGTCACCCGCACCATGCTGCTGGAAGGCGTGTGGGATTACCATTTCGACCCGCAGACCAACGTGATCGACGTGCATATCTCGCGCCTGCGCCAGAAGATCGACAAGCCCTTCGAACAGCAATTGCTGCACACGGTGCGCAACGCCGGCTACATGCTGCGCGCCGAGGAGGCGTAAGCCCGGAGCCGCGCCCGCCGCATGGACAGCACCCCGCCCCTGACGCCGGAGCTGCGCCCCCAGCCGGAGACGGCCCGGGCGGAGGCGCACATCCGGCCGCGCGGGCTGAAGCTGATCCGCTCCGCGGGCATCCGCTTCGCTCTCGCCTACGGTGTTGTGTTCGCGCTGGCGGCCTTCGTGCTCGCCGTCTCGGTCTGGCGCTCCACCTCCACCCTGCTGGAGCGGCAGGTGCAGAGCTCCATCACCGACGATATTTCGCTGCTGATCGAACATGACCAGTTCGGCGGCGCGGCTTCGGTGGTGGCGGCGCTGCAGCAACGCTTGGCCTCGCCGCAGGATGCCGACCGCATCTACCTGTTCATGGATACCACCGGAACCCGGCTGGCCGGCAATCTCGACCAATGGCCGGCCGGGCTGTCGCAGATGCAAACCTGGTATTGGCTGCCGGTGCGCCGCGATGGCGAGCCCTCCACCGCGCTGCTGCGCGCCACAACGCTGCCAAGCGGCGGCACGCTGCTGGTGGGGCGCGATGTGCGCGCCCTGACCGGGCTGCGCGACATGCTGCGCGACGCCATGATCGGCACCGCCAGCCTGATCCTGGTGCTGGGCGTGCTCAGCGTGCTGCTGATCCGCGCCCAGTTCCGCGGGGTGATCCGCGATATCTCCGGCACCACCCGCGCCATCGCCCAGGGCGATCTCTCGCGCCGCGTGCCGCGCACCGGCAAGGGGGACGAGTTCGACGAGCTGGCCGGGCTGATCAACGACATGCTGGACCGCATCTCCCGGCTAATGGACGGGGTGCGCCAGGTCTCCAATGCGATCGCGCATGATCTGCGCACGCCCATCACCCGCGCCCGCGCCCGGCTTGAGGATGTCGCCGCCCATGCCGACGTGCCGGAGCCGGTGCAGACCGCGATCGACCGCGCAACCCAGGATCTGGACGGCATCGTGCGCGTGTTCGAGGCGTTGCTGCGCATTGCCGAGATCGAGGCCGGGGCGCGCCGGGCGGCGTTTGTCACGGTCGATCTCTCGCCGATGCTGCGCGATATGGACGAACTCTACCACGCCGTGGCCGAGGAGCGCGGGTTGCAACTTCACGCCGCCATCTCCAGCCCGTTGCCCGTGTTCGGCGACCGCGAGCTGGTACAGCAGGCGGTGGCGAATCTGCTCGATAACGCGCTGAAATTCTCGGCCCCCGAGGCGGTGATCCGGCTCTCGGCGCTGCTGCGTGATGGGGTGGTGGAGATCACCGTGGCCGATCACGGCCCCGGCATTGCCCCGGCTGACCGCGCCCGCGCCACCGAGCGCTTCTTCCGCGCCGAGGCCGCGCGCAACACATCAGGCTCCGGGCTGGGGCTGGCGTTGGTGGCAGCGGTGGCGCAGCTGCATAACGGCACGCTGCACTTGCTCGACAATAATCCCGGCCTATGCGCCGTGATCAGCATCCCGGCGCAGCTGCCGCCGGGCTGAGCTTACGCCCCGGGCTTATCCTCGGCGCCGATGCCGAGCTGCTTGAGCTTGCGGTGCAGGGCGCTGCGCTCCATGCCGACGAAATTGGCCGTGCGCGAGATATTGCCGCCGAAGCGCAAAAGCTGCGCCTGTAAATATTGGGTCTCGAACACGTCCCGCGCCTCGCGCAGCGGCAAGGCCAGCACATCCGCCTCCGGGTCGATGGCCAGGGCCTGCGGCGCGTGGGAGGAGAGTTCGGTCGGCAGCTGCTCGGCATGGAACAGCTCGCCCGGCTCGCCGGAGCGCATGATCATTAGCCAATCCATGATGTTGCGCAGCTGGCGGACATTGCCCGGCCAGTCATGCGCCTGCAGCGCGGCCACGGCGTCGGAGGCGAGATGGCGTTGCGGCAGGCCCGAGACCTCGGCGGCGTGTTTGAGGAAGCACTCGGCCAGGGCGGGGATGTCCTCGCGCCGCTCCTTGAGCGAGGGCACGCGCAGCGGCACCACGGCGAGGCGGTAATACAGATCCTCGCGGAAGCGCCCGGCGGCGATCTCGGCTTGCAGATCCTTCGCCGTGGTCGCCAGCACGCGGATATCGACCTTGACCCGGCTCGCCCCGCCCACGCGCTCGAAGCTCTGCTCCTGCAGCACGCGCGCGATCTTGCCCTGGGTTTCCAGCGGCAATTCGGAGACCTCGTCGAGCAGCAGCGTGCCGCCATGGGCGCGCTCAAGCACCCCTGGTTTGCGCGGCGCGCCCGGCCCCTCGGCCCCTGGCTCCATGCCGAACAGCTCGATCTCAAACCGCTCGGGCGCCAGGATCGCGCAGTTCAGCGCCACGAACGGCCCGTCGGCGCGGCGCGAGCGGGCGTGGATCATGCGCGCCACTGTCTCCTTGCCGGCGCCGGGCGGGCCGGAAACGAGCACGCGCGAGCCGGTGGGGGCAACCTTGTCGATGGCCGCGCGCAGGGCGGCGATGCCGTGGCTGTCGCCGATCAGGTTGGTCTCGCCGTCATAACGCAGGCGCCGCAGCTCCTCGTTCTCCTGGGTCAGCTTCGCCGCTTCCAGCGCGCGCTTGACCACCAGCAGCAGCCGGTCGGAGTTGAACGGTTTCTCGATAAAATCATAGGCGCCGCGCTGAATGGCGGCGACCGCGGTCTCGATCGTGCCGTGGCCGGAGAACATCACCACCGGCACGCGCGGCACCTCCTGGTGCAGCGCCTCCAGAATGCCGATGCCGTCCAGCTTCGAGCCTTGCAGCCAGACATCGAGGATCACCAGATTGGGGCGGCGCGCGCGGTAGGCGGCGAGCGCCTCGTCGGAATTCCCGGCGCTGCGGGCCTCGTAGCCTTCGTCGCGCAGAATCGCTTCGACCAGCATGCGGATATCCGGCTCGTCATCCACGATCAGAATTTCGGTCATTCCGCGGGCAACTCCCTCACATCTTGTTCAGCCGTTGTTTCGTTGAGCGCCGGCAGGCTCAGGGACACTTCGGCCCCCACCCCGCCGGGCGCGGGTTTCAGTTCCAGCCGCCCGCCATGGTCCTCCATGATCTTGGCGACGATGGCAAGACCGAGCCCGGTGCCTTTGGGCTTGTGCGTCACATAAGGTTCGATCAGCCGGGCGCGGTCGGTCTCCGGCAGGCCGATGCCGTCATCGGTCACGCTCAGCACGGCCATGCCGCCCTGCGCCGCCAGCCGCAGCGCGACATGCTTCGCCCCGTCGCGCATCGCTACCGCATCCGCCGCGTTTTGCAGAAGGTTGGTCAGCGCCTGGCCCAGCAACCGGCGGTCGCACACGGCGCGCAAGGGGGCGTCGATGCTCACCTCCCACTCGATTTGCGGATGCGCGACTCGTTGCAGCACCATCGCCTCACGGGCAATGCGCTCCAGCGATTCGGGGCGCATCACCGGCGCGGGCATGCGCGCGAAGGAGGAGAACTCGTCCACCATGCGCCCGATATCACCGACATGGCGCACGATGGTCTCGGCGCATTGGGTGAAGCTTTCGGGGTCGGAGGTGATCTCCTTGGCGAAGCGGCGCTTGAGCCGCTCGGCGGAGAGCTGGATCGGGGTGAGCGGGTTCTTGATCTCATGCGCGATCCGCCGGGCGACATCGGCCCAGGCCGCCTTGCGTTGCGCCGCCATCAACTCCGTCACGTCGTCAAAGGTCACGATAAACCCATCCGGCACCCCAGAATTCATCTCCGCGCCCAGGCGCACGAGCAGCACACGCTTATGCATGGCCAGCCCATGCTCCACCTGCGCCGTTGCCGGGCGCTCGGGGGCCGCCATCACGGCCGCGATCAGGGGGGCGAATTCGGGCACCACATCGGCCAGATTTTGGCCAATCCGGGGCAGCAGGTCGATGCGCAGCAATTCCGAGGCGGCGCGGTTGGGCAGTTCGACGCGGCCGGTCTTGTCTAGCCCGATCACCCCGGCGGAGACGCCGTCGAGCACGGTCTCGGTGAAGCGGCGGCGCTCGTCGAGCTGGTTGTTCACGTCCAGCAGCTCGTTGCGCTGGGCGGCGAGCTGCGCGGTCATGCGGTTGAAGGCGCGCGACAGCCCTGCCACCTCGTCGCCGGTCGCGGTCTCGGGCACGCGCACGGCGAGATCGCCGCCGCGCACCCTTTCGGCGGCGCGGATCAGGCGGCCAATCGGCTTGGCGATCTGGTTGGCGATAACCAGGCCGAAACCGATCAGCGCCGAGAGCACCAGCAGCGACAGAATGGCGATGATGAGCGCGAAGGAGACCTCGAGCCCGGCGCGGTTCTTCGACAAACGCTGATATTCGGCCACGGCCTGCTTGGTCTTGGCCACATGGTCGAGGATCGCCGGGTCGGTCGGCTTCTCGATCATCAGCATCATCGGCGGGGTCATGTCGAGCTTGACCACGGCCTGCTCCACCGTGCTGCCCGGGGGGCTGACCACCGGCACCTGACCGGTATTGGCCATGGCGATGATGCGCGTATCCGGCACCGTGGCCGCCATGCCCGCGAACAGCCCGGCGGAGGCAACGATCTCGCCATTCAGCGGCTCGAAGATCACCGCCTGGGTGAGGCCGCGCGCGGTCGCCTGGGTGACGAGGTAGGAGGCGAATTCGTTGGGATTGCCGAAGAACACCGCCCCGCCCTGGGAAAGGTCGTTGGCCATGGCCAGGGCGTCGAGCCGGATGTCGTTCTCATGCTCGGTCAGATAGCCCTGGGCGACCTGGTTGCTCTCGTCCAGCGCCGTTTGCACACGCTGGTTGAACCAGGCCTGGATGCCGAAATTGAAGAACACGATGGCGAACACCGCCACCATGATCGCCGGCACCGCGGCCACGCCGCCGAACAGAAACACCAGGCGCACATGCAGCCGCGCCCCGGCGGCGCCGCGCCGGTGTTCGAGCATCACGCGCGTGATGCGTCCGGCGAGCACGATGATGAGCAGCAGCAGCGCCGCGAAATCGGCGATGATCATCCCCACCGCCACTCCCGAATGCACCGACAGCTTGACCCGCCCGGCCAGGACGCCGAACGAGGCCAAGCTGAGCAGCAGCGCCGAGGAGGCGACCAGCAGCGTGGCCACGCGCCCGAGCATCAGGTCCACGACATAGGCCCAGCCCGAGCGCGGCGGGGTGTCGGCGCCATCGGGCAGCAGCGGCAGATCTTGCGGCACGGCCAGCCCTTTACCCGACCCGGCGCTGCACGCCGATGCCGTGTTCACGGATCTTCTTGCGCAGCGTGTTGCGGTTGAGCCCGAGCAGGGCAGCGGCGCGGATCTGGTTGCCGCGGGTCTCGGCCAGGGTCATGCGGAGCAGCGGGCGCTCCAGCTCGGCCAAGGCGCGGTCATACAACACCCCCTCCTCGCCGGATTCGCGGATCGTGGCGAGCAGCCGGGCGATATGGCGCTCGACCACGGCGGCCATGCTGTCGGCCTCCTCGGGCGAGGCGGCGGCGGGCGCGGGGTCCTCGGCCACCTCGTGTTCGGCCAGCTCGGCGGCGATGATCTCGGCGGTG
Organism: Acidocella sp. KAb 2-4; assembly: GCF_020567705.1. Lineage (GTDB taxonomy): Bacteria > Pseudomonadota > Alphaproteobacteria > Acetobacterales > Acetobacteraceae > Acidocella. The sequence continues at coordinate 200,307 of NZ_JAJDJU010000002.1, forward strand.
ATTACCGGCTGCGGCACCAGCGCGGCCAGGCGGCGGATCAGGTTTTCCAGCTCACGCACATTGCCCGGCCAGCGATAGGACGAGAGCAGCGCCATCGCCGCGGGGTCGATGGTTTTCGCCGGCAGCCCCTCGGCCTGCGCCTTGTTGAGGAAATGCTGCGCCAGCACGGGGATGTCGTCGGGCCGCTCGCGCAGGGGCGGCAGGCGGATGGGGACCACGTTGAGCCGGTAGAACAGATCCTCGCGGAACTGGCCGGAGCGGATCAGCGCGCGCAGGTCGCGGTGGGTGGCGGCGATGATGCGGGCATTGGCGCGGATCGGCTGGCGGCCGCCGACGGTGGTGTATTCGCCCTCCTGCAACACGCGCAGCAGGCGGGTCTGCGCCTCGGGCGGCATGTCGCCGATCTCGTCGAGGAACAGCGTGCCCCCGGCGGCCTGCTCGAAGCGCCCGACATGGCGGTTGGTGGCCCCGGTGAAGGCGCCGCGCTCATGCCCGAACAGTTCCGATTCGATCAGCTCGCGCGGGATGGCGGCCATGTTGATGGCCACGAACGGGCCGCTGCGGCGGCGTCCGTAATCGTGCAGGGCGCGCGCCACCAGTTCCTTGCCCGCGCCGGATTCGCCGTTGATCATCACGGTGAGGTCGGTGGTCGTGAGCCGGGCGATGACGCGGTAGATCTCCTGCATCGCCGGGCTGCGCCCGATCAGCGGCAGCGCCTCGTCCTCCGCTGGTTCCGCCGCCTTGGCCTGGGCCGTGAGCGACACGGGCTGCTTCAGCGCGCGGTCAACCGCGGCCAGCAAATCGGCGAGGTCGAACGGCTTGGGCAGATACTCGAAGGCGCCGCGCTGGGTGGCCTGCACGGCGGTGGTGAGCGTGCTCTGCGCGCTCATCACGATCACCGGCAGCTCGGGGCGCACGCGCCGGATGCGCGGGATCAGATCGAGCCCGTTCTCGTCGGGCATGATGACGTCGGTGATGACGACATCGCCCTCGCCATCCTCCACCCAGCGCCAGAGCGTGGCGGCGGAGGAGGTGGCGCGCACCTGATACCCGGCGCGGCCCAGCGCCTGGGTGAGCACGGTGCGGATCGAGCGGTCGTCATCGGCGATGAGGATGGTCGGCAGGGTCATGATGCGGTCAGGCGCTTTCGTTCGGGTCTTCATACACCGGCAGGTGGATGCGGAATTCGGTGCGGCCGGGGCGGCTATCGACATCGATCAGCCCGCCATGGTCGGCGACGATCTTGGCCACCAGCGCCAGCCCCAGCCCCGAGCCGGCCGCCTTGGTGGAGACGAAAGGCTCGAACAGATGCCGGCGGATATCCTCGGGGATACCGGGGCCGTTATCGCGCACGGCGACGAAGATCGGCAAATTGGGCCGCGCCCGCCCGGCCGAGGCGGAGAGCCGCACGCCATGCTGGAAACCGGTGGTGAGGTGGATTTCGCCATCCTGGCGGTCCGCCCCGGCAATCGCCTCGGCGGCGTTTTTAACTAGGTTGAGCAGCACCTGGATGAGCTGGTCGCGGTTGCCGAGCACATGCGGCAGCGAGGGGTCGTAAGTCTCGACGAATTTGACGCTGCTGGCAAAGCCGCTGCTGGCCAGTTTGCGCACATGCTCCAGCACGCGGTGGATGTTCACCCCGTGATGCTCCAGCTTCTTCTCGCCGAAGGTCTCCATGCGCTCGACCATGGCGCGGATGCGGTCGGCCTCGTCGCGGATCAGCACGGCCAGCTCGCGGTCGGCGGGGGGCACGCTCATTTCCAGCAGCTGCGCCGCGCCGCGGATGCCCGAGAGCGGGTTTTTCACCTCATGCGCTAGGATCGCCGCCATGCCGGTGAGGCTGCGCGCCGCGTTGCGGGCCGAAATCTGCTGGTTCAGCGCGAGGGCGGCGGATTCGTCCTGCAAGGTGAGGACGATGTGGTCCGGCTGGTCGACCATCGGCGCCGCCTGCACCGAGCAGCCGCGCCGGGTGAGGCGCGGGCCTTCCAGCACCAGATTATGCTCGGCGATGCTCACCCCGGCGCGGCGGGCGCGCTCCAGCAGCAGGAAGACCGGGTGGTCGACTGGCAGGATGGTGCTGAGCGGGGTGCGCAGCAGCAGCGCCTTGGAGGCGCCGAAGAATTCCTCGGCCGCGTAATTAACGGCGAGGAAGCTGTCGGCCTCGTCCAGCACCACCACGGCGAGGGGCAGGGTTTCCAGGATTTGCGCCGGATCGATGGGCGCGGGGACGGCCGGCCGTTTGACCAATCCGAGCGCCTTGCCCAGACGGTTCATGCGGCGCGGGCTTCCGGAGCACTCTCGCCTGGCCCGCCGGCGGGGGGCATTTCATCCTGGCGGACGAAGCCCTGCGCGATCAGCGGGTCGTAGAATTCGTCGATCAGCGCCTCCACCGCGGCGCCATTATCCAGCCGGTTCATCTGCGCGCGAAAGGCGGCGGAGCCGCGCAGCCCGTGGCTGTACCAGGCGACATGCTTGCGCGCGAGGCGCACGCCGCCGGTCTCGCCAAAATGCGCGCGGATGGCGCGGTAATGGCGCAGCAGGATCTGTTTTTGCTCGGCCAGGCTGGGGGCCGGGGTGATCTGGCCGGTGGTGAGATAATCGATCACCTGTTGCAGAAACCAGGGGCGGCCGTAGGAGCCGCGGCCGATCATCACGCCATCGGCGCCGGAGCGGCGCAGCGCCTCCTCGGCTTTATATATAGTGGTGATGTCGCCGTTCACGATCACCGGCAGCTTCACCGCCGCCTTCACCTCGCGCACGAAATCCCAGTTGGCGACACCTTCGTAGAATTGCTGGCGGGTGCGCCCATGCACCGTGACCAGGGTGATGCCCGAGTCCTCCGCGATGCGCGCGAGCCGGGGGGCGTTCAGGCTGTTATGGTCCCAGCCCATGCGCATCTTCAGCGTCACCGGTACGTCCACGGCGCGGACGGTGGCTTCCAGGATCTTGCCCGCCAGCACCTCGTCGCGCATCAGCGACGACCCGGCCATCTGCCCGATCGCCACTTTTTTCACCGGGCAGCCGAAATTGATGTCAACCAGATCCGCGCCCAGCCCGACGGCGATCTTTGCCGCCTCGGCCATCGCCGCCGGCTCGCAGCCCGCGAGCTGCACCGAGGACGGGCCGCCTCCGGCCACCACCTCGGCCATGCGCAGCGTGTTGCGGTTTTCGCGCACCATCGCCCAGGAGGCGATCATCTCCGAGACCACCAGCCCGGCTCCCATCTCCTTCACCAGGGCGCGGAAGGGCAGGTCCGTCACCCCCGAGAGCGGGGCGAGGATGACCGGATGCGGCAGGGTCACCTGCCGGGCGCCGGAGCCGAGCGTGACCGGTTTGATCTGAGGCGGGGTGGAATTGCTCATGATTTGTGCAAATTACCTGCCGCCGCGCCGGCTTGCAATCTCTTAGCGGCAGGGGAGGTTGACCATTCGCCGCCAGCCCGTACATCTCGGGGCGGCAAGACATGGAGCGACACGCATGATCCCCCGCATCGGCACTGGTTTTGATGTTCACGCGATGGCGGAAAACCGCGAGATGATCATCTGCGGGGTGAAAATCCCCTATGAAAAGGGGCTGGCCGGGCATTCCGACGCCGATGTCGGCATCCATGCGCTGTGTGACGCGATTTATGGCGCGTTGGCCGAGGGCGATATCGGGCGGCATTTCCCGCCCTCGGAGAATACCTGGAAGGACGCGGATTCTGCCCGGTTCCTGCGCCACGCGGCGGGGCGGATCGCCGCGCGCGGCGGCAAGCTGGCCAATGCCGACATCACCATCATCTGCGAGCGCCCGAAGATCGGCCCGCATGCCGAGGCCATGCGCGAGCGCTTGGCCGAGCTGATGGGCGTCGAGATCGGGCAGGTCTCGGTGAAGGCGACAACCACGGAAAAGCTGGGATTCACCGGCCGCGGCGAGGGAATTGCGGCGCAGGCTTCCGTAATCGTGATGTTGCCGACCTAAGATGCTGAAGCATCGTGCATCTTTGGGGGGAGGCGCGAAAAGCTTATGAAAAAAATTACAGGATGCCTGCAATTTTTCATCGCTGCGCTGCGAAATAAGCTCTGTCACAGGAACGGAGGTCTGACGTATATAATGGGGCATAGGATGAGTTATCTCTCCTATTTTCTTGGACGTTTCCTCCCTAAACTTGGCGGTGCATTTTTGCACCGCCTTTTTTTTGCCTGCACGCCAAACAGGCGGCGTGGGGATGGGCATGGCATTGCATGGCGGGGAGGAAGTGGGGGGCTTCTGTTGCCCGGTGCCCCCCGAACCGCGCTTAGCTGTTTTTAGGCAGCGACAGCGAATGCAACGTTGTTATCGTTCGCATTTAAAAATTAGCCCGATAACGGCGGTACAATGCCGAGCAAAAAGTGGGTCTTTACCACGCATGTCGAGTCTGTTTCGCCCCCATGTAACCAGCCTGCCCGTTGCCGGGCCGGCCGATAAATGGTGGAGGCGCCGGGTACTGCCCCCGGGTCCATAACGCTTATTCCACGCACCGTTTATCGCCATAGTCAGCAAGCTGACACCGCCAATATAGGGCCGGTGCGCTGGCTGTGGAAGGGGGGCGGTGTTATGTAACCGGCATGACCCTAACGCCCGAACAACTGGCCGAGATCGAGGCCGCCCGCGCCGCCACCCGCACCACCCTGCGCCCCACCGTGCCGGCGCTGGAGGAATTGCTGTTCACCGCCGTCCCAGTGCTGGATCATGGCTTCATCCGTGTGGTCGATTACATGGGCGATGACGCCGCCGTGGTGCAGGCCGCGCGCGTCTCCTACGGCCGCGGCACGCGCAAGGCGCTGGAGGATGCCGGGCTGATCCGCTACCTGATGCGCCATTGGCACAGCACCCCATTCGAGATGTGCGAGATCAAGTTCCATGTGAAGCTGCCGATCTTCGTGGCGCGGCAATGGATCCGCCACCGCACCGCCAATGTGAACGAGTATTCCGCCCGCTATTCGGTGCTGGACAAGGATTACTACCTGCCCGCGCCCGCGCATCTGGCCAAACAATCCAAGGTGAACAACCAGGGCAGAGGCGAGGTGCTGGACGCCGCCACGGCGGAGCGCGTGCTGGGCCTGCTGCGCGAGGACGCCGAGCAGACTTACGGCCATTATGAGGAAATGCTGGACGAGGAAACCGGCCTGGCGCGTGAACTGGCGCGCATGAACCTCACCCTCAACACCTACACGCAATGGTATTGGAAGACGGACCTGCACAATCTCTTCCACTTCCTGCGCCTGCGCGCGGATGCCCACGCGCAATACGAGATCCGCGTCTATGCCGAGGCGATGATGAAAATCGTCGAGGCCTGGGTGCCGCTGAGCTATGCCGCCTTCCGCGATTACCGGCTGGGGGCGGTGACGTTCTCGGCCAAGATGCTGGAATTGCTGCGCCGGATGCTGGCGGGGGAGGCGGTGACACAGGAGGCATCCGGCCTCTCCAAGCGCGAATGGGCTGAGTTCATGGCTGCGCTGGGGCGCTAAGCCCCGATGACGCGCAAGCCGAATTTCTTCATCATCGGCGCGCCAAAATGCGGCACCACCTCATGGGCCTCCTGGCTGGCGGAACACCCGCAGGTGTATTTTTCGCCGCTCAAGGAACCGCATTTCTTTAATTCTGACGTCGAATACAAAGCCCGCCCCACGCCCAAGCAATACGAGACGCTCTTCCGGCCGGCGACGGCGAAGCATCAGGCCGTAGGCGAAGGTTCGACCTCCTATCTGGCGTCGCGCGTGGCTGTGCCGGGCGTCGAAGCCCATACAGGCGGACGGGCGAAATACATTGTGTGCCTGCGCACCCCAGTTGAGATCGCGCCCTCGTCCTACGCGCAGCAATGCGCGGATTTGGGCTAGAAATTGGGAAGCTTTGAGGAGCAATGGCGGCAGAACGCGCCATATATCGCGGATGCCGCGAAGTCAGCCCCGCGCTCCCCATTTGTCGAGCTCTTTGAGTTTTGGCGTATTGGCGCCCAATTGAGGCGGTTGTACGAGCACGTGCCGAGTGAGCGCGTGTTTGTGATTTTGCTTGATGACGTGCAGGCCGACCCGCGTGGTGTGTATTTGTCCCTTCTCGACTTCCTGGGCGTCGATGATGACGGGCGCACGGATTTTCCAGTTAAAAATAGCCTCAAAGTCGTGCGGTCAAGTTTGCTGGCGCGGATGCCTCATGTTCTCGCCGCAGCCAAGGCCAAATCAGGCATCGACACGAATTTCGGGATCGGCGTCGGCAGGTTTATTCACAAGCTCAATTACAAGTTCTTGGACAAGCCGAGGCTCTCCCCCGAACTCCGCGCCGAACTGCAAGACTATTTCAGCGACGATATTCTGCTCCTGCAGGAGCTGCTCGGGCGCGATCTCTCGCACTGGCTGGCGCCAGCCGCCATCACGCAGGCTGGGGCGGCGGATTAGCCTGCCACCGCCTCGGTCGCGCCGCGCACATCAACCATCAATTCCTGGGTGAGCTGCTCCAGGCTGCGGCGTACATCGTCCACCGCCACATGCGCGGGTATGCTCACCTTCAACACGGCGCGGAACATCTCTTCGCCGGTGAAGGGCGCGCTCTCGATGGTGCTGCTCAGCTCCTCGATATTCACGCCCAGCTTGCGCAGGGTCTGGGTCACGTCGCGCACGATGCCGGGGCGCTCATGGCCCAGCACGTCCAGCGTCAGGGCCTCGTAATCCTGCGCGGGGGCACGCTCGCTGCCTTCGGTCACGGTCACGCTCAGCCCATCGGCGCGCAGCTCGGCCAGGGCGGCGGTGAGCGCGGCGGCGGCCTGCGCGGGCGCCCGCACCAGCACGATGCCGGCGAATTGCCCAGCCAGATGGGCCAGCCGGCTCTCCAGCCAGCTTCCGCCCGCTGCCGCGATCTTCTGCGAAATCTCGTTCACCAGGCCGGGCCGGTCGGGCCCGATAAAGGTCAGTACCAATGATGTGGACATAAACTTCCCTCCGTTCCGGCCTGGTGGCGGTGATTACCTGTTGTTGCGCTGGCCGAAGAGCTGCAGCAGGAACAGGAACAGGTTGATGAAGTTCAGGTAGAGCTGCAGCGCGTCGTAGACGCTGCGCTTGTTCGCCATATCCACCCCATAGGCGCTGCCGAACTGGATGTAGTCGGCCTTGATGCGCTGGGTGTCGTAGGCGATGAGGCCGACGAAGACGAGCACGCCGATCACGGAAATGGCGAAGGCCATCGCCGCCGAATGCAGGAAGATGTTGACCAGCATGGCGAGCATCAGGCCGATCAGCCCCATGAAGAAAAAGCTGCCCCAGCTCGTGAGGTCCTTGCCGGTAGTGTAGCCATAGAGGCTCATGGCGGCGAAGGTGCCGGCGGTAATGAAGAACACCTCGGCGATCGAGGTGGAGGTGTAGGCCATGAAGATATTGTTGAGGCTGGCGCCCATGGTGCCGCAGAACACCCAAAACAGCGTCTGCGCCGCCTGGGTGGAGAGTTTGTTGACGCCAAAACTCAACACCATGACGAAGGCGAGCGGCGCGAAGATGGCGATATAGCTCAGGATGGTCGGCACTTCGACAGTGTAGCCCTGGGCCGTTTGCGCCGTGGTGTAAAACAGCGCGTGCAGCGCGGGCACCGCGAAGATGGCGTAGGCGACAAGCCCGGTGAGCACGAGGCCGGATGCCATCCAGTTATATACGCGCAGCATATAGGCGCGCAGGCCGGCATCCAGCGCCGCGCTGCCATAGGCGGAGAAGCCGCTCTGCGCCGTGCGGTAGGAATTATTGGGGTTTAAAGCCATGGAAGATACTGCTCCTTATGAGGGCATGACGCCCTTAAGCGTATGATTCTTCCGTTTCGCGGGCTTTTCAAGTGAAATGGCGGCGTTGCCGCCGCCATTGAGGTTACGAAACGTAAGATTAGCGGCGCCACCAGCCGGTTTTCTTGGCCGCCGGGGCCTCGGTGGCGCCGACGATGATCGGCTTCACCACCGGTTCCGGCGCGGCGGGCTCCTCAGCCGGGGCTTCCGGCGCCGGGGGCTCCGGCGCGATGATGACCGGCTCGGCGGTGGTCTGTGCGTCCTCGGCCGCGGCGCTGGGGAGGTCCTCGACGCTCTCCACCGCAACCGGTTCCTCGGCCAGCAGCGGCTGCGCGGCCTCGGCGGCCTCGCGCGCGGCGCGGCGGGCTTCTTCCTCGGCGCGCTCGGCGGCCTCGAAAATATCCGCGATATCGGCATAGACCGGCGTCGGGGCGGCGTCCTCAGCCGGGGCTTCGTCGTCGGCGGTGCGGCTGCGGCGGCCGCCACGGCTGCGGCGGCGCTTCGCCGGAGCTTCCTCGGCGGCGGGCGCCTCGGCCTCAGCGGGCGCAGGGGCAGGCGGCGCGGGCTCTTCCTCCGGCGCGCCAAGGGCGGCTTCCAGCACCAGATCGATCTCTGAGGGCTGATCCTCCGCCATCACCGGGGGCACTTCCGGCGCGGCTTCCTCAGTCACGGCCTCGCCCTCGGCGGCTTCCGCCGCTTCCGGCGCGCCGCGCTCGTCGCGGCGCTTGCCGCGGCGGCGGCGGCGGCGCTTGCGGTCGCCGTTTTCGGCCTTCTCGGCGGCGCTCTCCTCGGTTTCGGTCTCGGCCTCGGCTTCCTCCTCGGCGATCTCCTCCACCGGGGCGGCGAGCTGGCGCTCGGGGCGCACGGGGGCCGGGGTGGGGGGCGGCGCGGTCTGCGCCTTCAGCCGCTCGATGCGGAAATTCGTGCCGGCCAGCGTCGAATCCGGGTTGAACACCACCCGCATCGCGTAGCGCTCCTCGATCACCGAGAGCCGCTCGCGCTTGTGGTTGAACAGGTAGAAGGCGATCTCGGGCGGCAGGGTGACGGCGATTTCGGCGGCGCGGAATTTCGCGCCCTCATCCTCGATCGCACGCAGAATATGCAGCGCCGCGCTCTCGGGCGAGCGGACGTGGCCCATGCCGGCGCAATGCGGGCAGACGATCAGCGATGCCTCGGTCAGCGAGGGGCGCAGGCGCTGGCGGCTCATCTCCATCAGGCCGAAATGGCTGATGCTGCCCACCTGGATGCGCGCGCGGTCGTGCTTCAGCGCGTCCTTCAGCTTGCGCTCGACGGCGGCGTTGTTCTTGCGCGACTCCATGTCGATGAAGTCGATCACGATCAGCCCGGCGAGGTCACGCATGCGCAACTGCTTGGCCACCTCCTCGGCGGCCTCCAGGTTGGTGCGCAGGGCCGTGTCCTCGATATTGCGCTCGCGGGTGGAGCGGCCCGAGTTCACGTCGATGGCGACCAGCGCCTCGGTCTGGTTGATCACGATGTAACCACCCGAGCGCAGCTGCACCAAGGGGCTCAGCATCGCGTCGAGTTGGGCCTCGACCTGATGTTTGGAGAAGAGCGGCTGGCCCTCGGTCCAAAGCTGCACCTTGCGGGACTGGCTCGGCATCAGCATGCGCATGAAGTCGCGTGCGGCGCGGAAGCCCTCCTCGCCATCCACCAGAATATCCTCGACATCGCGGGTATAAACATCGCGGATGGCGCGCTTGATGAGGTTGGCCTCCTCATAGATCAGCGCCGGGGCGGTGGATTCCATAGTCTTGTCGCGGATGTCGTCCCACAGCCGCAGCAAATATTCGCAGTCGCGCTTGATCTCGGGCTTGGGCCGGTTGGCGCCGGCGGTGCGCACGATCAGCCCCATGCCGGAGGGCACGTCGAGCTCGGTCATCGCCTCCTTCAGGCGGCGGCGGTCGGCCTGGCTGGTGATCTTACGCGAGACGCCGCCCCCGGTGGGGGAGTTGGGCATCAGCACCGAGAAGCGCCCGGCCAGCGAGAGATAAGTGGTGAGGGCGGCGCCCTTGTTGCCGCGCTCCTCCTTGACCACCTGCACCAGCATGATCTGGCGGCGGTGGATCACGTCCTGGATCTTGTAATTGCGCAGGAAGCGTTGGCGCAGGCGGCGCTCGCGGGCTTCCGCGGCGTCGTCGCCATCGCCGCCGATCTGCTCGGGGGCCGGGGCCTCAGGCTCGATGATCTCCACCGCGTCCTCGGTCGCGATGCTCTCGACCACCGTCTCCGGCGCGCCACCCTCGGCGGCTTCGGCGTATTCGGCGTCGGTCTGCGCGGCCTCGGTCGGCGCCGTCTCATCGGCGGCGGTCTCCTCCTCGGGCAGCGGCTCGAACACGGTCGGGGCTTCCGGGTCGGGGGCGATCTCTTCGTCGGCGGCTGCCGGCTCGCTCAGCGCCTCGGCGATGCCGGTCGGCTCCTCCAGTACCTCGCCATGCGGCTCCGGCTCCTCGGGCGGGGGCGCGGCGACGATCTCGATCGGCTTGATGTCCAGCGCCTGGGCGGCTTCGGGCTGGGGCTCCTCGGCTTCTTCCTCGGCTTCCTCGGCGGCGCGGGCGGCCTCTTCCTCGGCCTGCATGGCCAGTAGCTTCTCGCGGTCAGCGACCGGGATCTGGTAATAATCCGGGTGGATTTCCCCGAAGGCGAGGAAGCCATGGCGGTTGCCGCCATACTCGACAAAGGCCGCCTGCAGGCTGGGCTCGACCCGGATTACCTTGGCGAGGTAGATATTGCCTTTGATTTGCTTGCGGGTGACGGTCTCGACGTCGAAATCTTCAAGCCGGGTGCCATCCAGAACCACCACGCGGGTCTCTTCCGCATGGCTGGCGTCGATCAACATTCTTTTGGTCATAAAAACTCCGGTGCGCGCGGCCGGGGCCGGTGCGGGCAGCAAGGCTCCGCTCCGGCAGGGCGCGATATGTGTGCAGAAATGGGGAAGCAGACCGGAGCCGCGCCTTATCCGAGCAGAAAAAGAAGTCTTCGGTAGGCAGAGCGGTCATCGGTCCTTGAACTCGCCGTGGCGAGGCGCCACGGCCATGGGGTATTTTTATCGGGGCTTCCGGAGCGCGGAACCGGCGGTACAAGGCCGGTCTCCGCCCAGGCCCGGGAGCCTGCCTTTGTAGATGGCTCAAAACCCCTTGTTCCGCAAGGGGGTTGTTCGGTGCCGCCGTTCCCCGCAAGATAAGTGGCGGAAAGTTAACGTGAGATACCGCAGATGACTTTGAAGCACCGTTTCGCCATTTGCGCCTGCGCGCGGTGGGAAACGCCTTATATCGTGGAATGGCTGAACTATTACCGGGATCTCGGGTTCGGCCATGTCTATTTATATTGCAACGATGACGATCCCGGCCCGTTTTATGAACGTGTGTTGCCTTTCACCCAGGGGGCGGCGCCGTTCGTCACCTTCCACCACCATCCGCATCAGGGCCAGCAATTCGAGATGTACGCGCATTTTCTGCGCCATCATCTGGCGGAGACGGAATGGGTGTCGTTTTTCGATATCGACGAATTCCTGCGCCTGCCGCCGGGGCAGGACATCGCCGCCTTTATGGCGCGCTTCGCCCCCGAGGTGGAGTGTGTGCTGTTTAACTGGGTGTTCTTCGGCCCCAATGGCCACAAGATCCCGCCCGAAGGGCTGGTGCTGGAGAATTTCACCCGGCGCGAGGCGGCGCTGCACCCGCATACAAAGTTTGCTGCCCGCAGTCTGACCCTGGCTGAACTGCGTGCATGTGTACCCGCTCGCGCTCACACTTTCTGGCACGAGTTTAATACCAAGTTAGATCGACCGGTTAACGCGGTTAACGCTTTGGGCGAGAGCATGGCGGAGTATTTTCGGGATTTTCCGGAGCAGGCGCAGAATTTCGTCAATATTCCCGAGCGCCGTGAGCGGTTGCTGGCGACCGCGATCATGCATCACTACGCGTTCCGCTCCGAGCGGGCCTATGCCGAGCGCGCCGCGCGCGGGCTGAAGGGGGATTTCAGTGGCCAGGATATGTGGAAGCGCGTCGCCGAGGGGCCGGACTTCGCTGGGTTGCTGGCCAAGATGAACGCGGTGGAGGATACCAGCCTGGCGGGATTCTGGGCCGAGCGCCGCCAGCGCGCCCACACCTTCGGCACGGAGCTGCCGGAGCAGGTCCAAACCCCCACCCGCCCCGATAATATCAGCCGCAGCAAGCCGGCCACGCAAAGCTCGCATTCCTCATGGTCCTTCGGCCCCACGCCGGAGCAGGACGCCGCCGGGGCGGTGAATGGCGTGCTGGACGGGGCGCGGCATTTCCACACCGATCGCGAGGATGACCCGTGGTGGCGGGTCGATCTCGGCGGCCTCGCCACGATCACCGAAATCCACATCCACAACACCACCGACCACACCGCCGAGCGCTTCCGCGATTTCCGGTTGGAAGTGTCGATCGACGGCGAGGCCTGGGCAGCGCTGGCCGAGAAGCGCGATGGCGAGACGCTCACCGCGCCGTTCGTCTGGGCCGGGCCGGGCACGGCCTGGGCGCGCTATGTGCGCGTCACCCTGCTCGGGAACAATTTTCTGCATCTCAGCCAGGTCGAGGTGTTCGGTAAGCTGCCCTGAAATGGCGCGCCGGGGCGGGCGGACTTGCCTTGCCATGGTGCTTTGCGGCATCAGGCGTCGCAACGACGAGGAGAATGAAGCATGCCCGAAACCCGCGTTTCCGTTGACGGCCTGAGTGTCGCCGCCACGCTGTACGACTTTGTGAACAACGAGGCGCTGCCCGGCACCGGCATCGAGCCTGCCCGGTTTTGGCCCGGTTTCACCGGCCTGCTGCGGCGCTTTGCGGCCAGCAACGCGCAGCTTCTGGCCAAGCGCGACGCGCTGCAGGCGCTGATCGATTCCTGGCATGTCTCGCGCAAGGGCCAGCCGCATGACCAGGGCGCCTATGAGGCCTTCCTGCGCGAGATCGGCTATCTGCTGCCCGAGCCGCCCGCCTTTGCCATCGACACCGCCAATGTCGATGACGAAATCGCCCGCATCGCCGGGCCGCAGCTGGTGGTGCCCGTCTCCAACGCCCGCTACGCGCTGAATGCCGCCAATGCCCGCTGGGGCAGCCTGTATGACGCGCTCTACGGCACCGACGCTCTGCCCGAGACCGACGGCGCGGCGCGCGGCAAGGGCTTCAACCCGGTGCGCGCCGATCTGGTGATCGCCCGCGGCCGCGCCTTCCTCGACGCGCATTTCCCGCTGGCCGATGGCTCGCATGCCGATGTGCTGGGCTACAAGGTGCGCAACGGCCACCTGGCCGCGGTGCTGCCCTCGGGCGAGGTCGGGCTGCGCGAGGCCGCCCAGTTCGCCGGTTATACCGGCGAGGCCGGGGCGCCCAACAGCGTGCTGCTGAAGAATCACGGCCTGCATGCCGATATCCTGATCGACGCCGCGCACCCGATCGGCAAGAACGACACCGCGCATGTGGCGGACATCATCCTGGAATCCGCGATCACCACGATCATGGATTGCGAGGACTCGGTGGCCGCCGTGGATGCCGCGGACAAGGTGGACGTCTACCGCAACTGGCTCGGGCTGATCCTGGGCACGCTCACCGCCCCGGTGGAGAAGGGCGGCAAGGTGTTCGAGCGCGCGATGAACCCCGACCGCGTTTACACCGCGCCGGATGGCGGCAGCCTCACCCTGCACGGGCGCTCGCTGATGCTGGTGCGCAATGTCGGCCACCATATGCTCACCGATGTGGTGACGCTGAACGGCGCCGAGGTGCCGGAGACGGTGGTGGACGCCGTGATCACCTCGCTCATCGCCATGCGCGACCTGAGCCTGAAGAAGAATTCGCGCACCGGGTCGGTCTATATCGTTAAGCCCAAGCTGCATGGGCCGGATGAAGTGGCCAACGCCAACGCGCTGTTCGGCGCGGTGGAGGAGCTGCTCGGCCTGCCCGCCAACACGCTGAAGATGGGCATCATGGATGAGGAGCGCCGCACCTCGGCCAATCTCAAGGCCTGCATCGCGGCGGCGAAGTCGCGCGTGGTGTTCATCAACACCGGCTTCCTCGACCGCACTGGCGATGAGATCCACACCTCGTTCGAGGCCGGCGCCTTCATCCGCAAGAACGACATCAAGGCCCAGCCCTGGATCAAATCCTACGAGGACCGCAATGTCGATTTCGGCCTGGAATGCGGGTTGCAGGGCAAGGCGCAGATCGGCAAGGGCATGTGGGCCGCGCCCGACCTGATGGCCGCGATGCTGGAGCAGAAGATCGCCCACCCGAAGGCGGGCGCCAACACGGCCTGGGTGCCCTCGCCCACCGCCGCCACGCTGCACGCGCTGCATTATCATATGGTCGACGTGTTTGCCCGGCAGGAGGAGCTGAAATCCCGCCCGCCGGCCAAGCTGTCCGACCTGCTGACCATTCCGCTGGCCAATGGCATCAACTGGAGCGCCGAGGAGATCCGGCAGGAGCTGGATAATAACTGCCAGGGCCTGCTCGGCTATGTGGTGCGCTGGGTGGACCAGGGGGTGGGCTGCTCCAAGGTGCCGGATATCCACGATGTCGGGCTGATGGAGGACCGCGCCACGCTGCGCATCTCCTCGCAGCACCTGGCCAATTGGCTGCACCATGGCGTCGTCACCCAGGAGCAGGTGATGGAGGCGCTGAAGCGCATGGCGCTGGTGGTGGACCGCCAGAACGCGGGCGATGCCGCCTATAAGCCGATGGCTCCCGCTTATGATGGCCCGGCCTTCAAGGCAGCGTGCGAGCTGGTGTTCGAGGGCCGCGCCCAGCCCAACGGCTATACCGAGTTCGTGCTCACCCGCCGGAGGCGGGAGGCGAAGGCAGCGGGCTGAGCGTTTCCTCCGGCGGGGTCTGGCTTTTCAGCACCTCGCTGACTTTCACATGCAATTCGACGTGCAGCTGATGGATTTCCCCCATCAGCTGCCGGATCGAGTTCACCGTCTCCATCACCGCGTCATGCTGCTCGCGGGCGAGCTGGTCGGAGCCGCGCGCGGCCAGGATGGTGCCCACGCCGATCAGCGGCAGAGCGATGAGTTGCAGCACGCCCGAGCTGGCATATTGCACGAACGGCATCAGCGCCGGCCATTTCAGCGGCAGCAGCGAGAAGATCAGGCAGAACCAGAAGAACCCCATCGTCGCGAAGATCGCGTTGGCGCGGATCGCGATCTGGTCGTCCATCCAGGCGAAGAATTTTTTGAGCCGAGAGAATTGCACGCGCGCCTCCGTATGGTTTGCTGGCGCAACCATACCAGAGGCCGTGGTTCAGCGCACCGGGATGGTGGCGAGGCGGAACGCGCCGTTGCTGACCGCCTCGGGCGGTGGCGGGCGGCGGCAGCAGATCAGCCAGTAAGGCAGCACCAGCAGCAGCGTCCAGCCGAAGCTGCCGAGCAGGGCGGTGCCGCTCTCCAGCGGTAATTGCGAGGGGAAAAGCGCCAAATCCAGCAGCCAGAGCGTGCGCCAAACCAGCCCGGTGAGGCGCACGGCCGGAGCGAGGGCGGCGCGGTTCGGAGCTTGGCGCTCATGCGCGCGGATCTGCAGGAAGGCGGTGCCCGCCATCACCAGCAGGCAGAGCATGTCCTGCACGAAATCGGCGCTGAACGGTTTGTCGAAGGCATGGACCCAGATCAACCCCAACCCGGCGCCGAGCACGGCGCAGGCGCGGGCGATGCTGTAGAGCGGCAGGCCGAGATGCCAGTCCGCGCGGTTGACCGCGGGCTGCAACACCCGGTCGATGATGAAATCATCTATCCGCCGTGCGATGTCGATGAGTTTCCGTCCCATCGCTGTCTGGTCCTGTCGCTCCCTCTCGGTTGTCCAGCGCCCGCCGTAATGAGCTTGATGCCGCCGCCAGTCGGGCCTTGGCCTCGGCCGCGCTCAACCGGCGCAAAATCATCAGCGCCGCCACCTTAACATGCATATCGCAAGCGCCGAGTGCAAGCATCGCGTCGTCCTCGCTGGCGCTGGTGATCTGGCGGACCATGGCCACGGCGCGGCGGCGCAGCTTGGCATTCGTTGCGCGCATGTCCACCATGTAGGGGCCGAAGGTCTTGCCGAGCCGGATCATGACCGTGGAGGACAGGGTGTTGAGCGCGATTTTCTGCGCCGACCCGGCGGAGAGCCGCGTGGACCCGGCGATGATCTCGGCCCCGGTGACAATCTGCACCGCGATCTCGGCGGCTGCGGCCATCGGCGCGGCGGCGTTGTTGACGATGGCGCCGGTCAGCCCGCCCCGCTGCCGCGCCTCGCGGATGGCGGCCAGGGTAAAGGGCGTGCTGCCCGAGGCGGCGATGCCGACCAGCGCGTCGCCGGGGCCGAAATCATGCGCGGCGAGGGCGGCGCGGGCGGCCTGTTCGTCATCCTCCGCGCCCTCGGCGGCTTTGACGAAGGCGGACGGCCCGCCCGCCAGCAGGGGGATGATCAGCCCGTCCTCGATGCCGAAGGTCGGGCCGCACTCCACGGCGTCGAGGAAGCCCAGCCGCCCTGAGGTGCCCGCTCCGGCATAAAACAGCCGCCCGCCAGCTTGCAGCTTGGTGGCGACGGCATCCGCCAGCCGCGCCAGGGCCGGGGCGGCGGCGGCAAGCGCACGCTGCGCCGCCTGTTCCTGGGCCAGGAAGCTGTGCACGATGTCGAGCGTGGGGCGCTCGTCGAGATCCATCAGCTCGGGCTGCGCGCTCTCTGTGCCGCGCGGGGTGTCGGCTTGGGGTTTGGCCACCCCGGCGGTCCAGACGCGCAGCGGGTGTAGATCGTCGCTGAACCAGACCAGATCTCCCCGCGCGCCGGGGATGAGTACGCCGCGATCGGCGAGGTTGAGGGCGCGGGCAGGGCGGGAGGTGGCGGCGGCGAGGGCGGTTTCCGGCGCCACCCCGGCGGCCACCAGGCGGCGCAGCCCGTCATCGAGCGTGATGCCCGCCCCGGCGATGGTGCCATCCGCGCGCAGCCCCACGCCCTGGTGGCCGAGCGTGACCGCCGCGCCGCCAAATTCGCGCACCGCGCCCGGCGCCAGCCCGGCGATGAGAATCGAATCGGTAACGGCGATGGCGCGCGGGCAGGCGGCGAAGGCGATGGCCAGCAATTCCGGCGCCACATGCACGCCATCGGCGATCAGGCAGGGGGAAAGGCGCGGATCGGTGAGCGCCACCCCCGGCGCGCCGGGGGCGCGGTGGTGCAGGGGCGATTGCGCGTTGAACAGATGCGTAACCAGCGCGGCGCCCGCGGCGGCGGCTTCGCGCATGGCCGCGGCGTCGGCATTGGTGTGGCCGAGCGCCACCGCCACCCCGGCTTCGCGCAGCCGGGCGATGGCGGCGAGCGCGCCAGGCAGCTCCGGCGCCAGGGTGACGAGCCGCACCACCTGGCCCATCGCCAGCACGGCATCCAGCGCCGCCTGATCGGGCAGGCGCAGGAATGCGGCGAGATGCGCGCCACGCTTCTCCGGCGCCAGGAACGGGCCTTCGAGATGCAGCCCGAGAATCGCGCCATGCCGCGCTTGCGCCGCCGCCACGCGCCGCGCCACCGCCGCGAGGTCGGCCAGCGGCGCGGTGATGGCGGTGGGCAGCACCGAGGTCACGCCGCAGGCCGCCAGCCCGGCGATGAAGGCATCCCACTCATCGGGCGTGGCGCTGGCGCAATCGACGCCGAAGGCGCCGTTATTGTGCAGGTCGATCAGGCCGGGGGCGAGGAAGCCATGCGTCAGGCGAATGTCTGCGTCCACATCGTCAAAGACAATGCGGCTGATGCGACCGTTTTCCAGCGCCAGAGCGCCCGGGCCGGTGAAGTTGTCGCCCAGGAACAGGCGGGGTGCGGAGATGATCATGACAGGAGAATACTGGTGCCGGGTGAGGGATTTGAACCCCCGGCCTTCGGTTTACAAAACCGCTGCACTACCACTGTGCTAACCCGGCGCGAGAGGGGACTTAACATAATCCGCATTTGCTTCCATCCCCCCTCTTGATCTTCTCGTGTAACCCGGTTTATACGCCGGTCCCACGAAAGGCACGGGGCTATAGCTCAATTGGTAGAGCGTCTGCATGGCATGCAGAAGGTCAGCGGTTCGATTCCGCTTAGCTCCACCATTTCCCCTCTTACCCCAGTTTCAGCTGCACATCGACGCCCTTGGTCAGCGCGTGCGAGTACGGGCAGACGATATTCGCCTTCTGCACCAGCTCCTCCAGTACTGTGGGGGCGATCCCTGGTGAGGTGACGGTGAGCGCGGCGGTGATGCCGAAGCCGGTGCCATCCTCGCGCGGGCCGATGCCGATTTCGGCTGAGACCTTTGTGTCCTCGGGCAGTTTCACGTTTTCTTTTCCGGCCACGAATTTCAGCGCGCCGAGGAAGCAGGCGGAATATCCGATGGAAAATAACTGCTCGGGATTCGTGCCCGGCCCATCATCGCCGCCCAGCTCCTTGGGCACGGAGAGGGTCACGGCGAGGCGGCCATCATTTGTGGCGCCGGAGCCGGCGCGCCCGCCCGTGGCGTGGCCGTGGGCGGTGTATTTCACGTCAGGCATATCTGCTCCTCGTTTTTTGGTTGAGACAAGGAGCATGTGGCGCTGAAACCGCTCAGCGCAAGGCGGCGCAGAATTCCGCGATGCGGGCGCAGGCCGTGCTTAACAGCGCCTCGGAGGTGGCGGTGGAGATGCGCACATGGCCGGGCATGGCGAAGGCCGAGCCCTGCACCACGGCGGTATGGGCTTCCTCCAGCAGCGCCATGCTGAAATCGGAATCGGTGGCGAGCTTGCGCCCTCCTGGCGTGGTCTTGCCCAGGCAGCCGGCGATGTTGGGGAACACGTAGAACGCGCCTTCAGGCTTGTGGCAGGCGATACCCGGCACCTGGTTGAGCGCCGCCACCACGAGGTCGCGCCGGGCTTGATAGGCGGCGGCCCGCGCGGGCAGGTAATCCTGCGGCCCGGTGAGCGCGGCGAGCGCCGCCGCCTGGCCGATGGAGGAGACGCCGGAGGTGGCCGTGGCCTGCGCCACCGTGCAGGCCTTGACCAGCGCCGCCGGCCCGAACAGCCAGCCGACGCGCCAGCCGGTCATGGCGTAGGTCTTCGACACGCCGGAGACCGTCACCACCCGGTCCGCGAGGTCGGGCGCGACGCCGAGCAGGGTGACATGCTTGCGCCCGTCGAACAGCAAATGCTCGTAGATGTCATCGGAGAGCACCCAGAGCCGCGGATGCGCGCGCAGCACCTCGGCCAGGGCCAAAAGCTGGTCGGTGGTGCAGGCGGCGCCGGAGGGGTTGTTGGGGTAGTTCAGCAGCAGCAGCTTGCTGCGCGGGGTGATGGCGCGCGCCAGCGCGGCGGGCTGGAGCATGAAGCCATCCTCCTGCGGGCAGGGCACGAACACGGTCCTGGCCCCGGCGAAATTCACCGTCTGCTCATAGCCGGCCCAGGCGGGGGCGGGGATGATCACCTCGTCACCGGCCTCGGTGAGCGCCATTAGCACGTTGAAGATCGCCTGCTTGCCGCCATTGGTCACCAGCACATCGGCCGGGCGGATCGCCAGCCCGTGCTCGCGCTGGAATTTCTCCGCCACGGCCTGGCGCAGCGCCTCGGTGCCGCCGAGCGGGGGGTATTTGGTGTCGCCGCGGGCGGCGGCGTCGTGCGCGGCCGCCACCACATGCGCCGGGGTGGGGAAATCCGGCTCGCCCAGCGAGAGGGAGACGACATCATGCCCCGCCGCGCGCAGGGCGCGGGCGCGGGCCGCCATGGCCATGGTGGCGGCGAGTTCGGTGCGTTCGATTCGTGCGGAGAATTTGGTCATGCGCCGAGTGTGGCGCGCCGCCGGGCGCGCGGCAAGCAAGCCCTTGGCATTGCAGCAAGGCAGACGTGCCAAGGGCAGATTGCTTGGCGGCGGAGGTGGGGGTATGAGCGGCCATCATTTGCACATCCGCCAGGGAGCGAAACATGGCTGAAAATTTCGACGTCATCGTGATCGGGGCTGGCCCCGGCGGCTATGTCTGCGCTATTCGCGCGGCGCAGCTCGGTTTCAAGGTGGCTTGCGTCGAGAAGCGCGCGACCCTGGGCGGCACCTGCCTGAATATTGGCTGCATCCCCTCCAAGGCGCTGCTGCAATCCTCCGAGGATTTCGACCACGCCAAGCATGGGCTCAAGGATCACGGCATCGCGGTGGGCGAGGTGAGCATCGACATCGCCCGCATGCAGGCCCGCAAGGCCGAGGTGGTGGGCGCCAACACCAAGGGCATCGAGTTCCTGTTCAAGAAGAACAAGGTGACCTGGATCAAGGGCGCCGCCGCCTTCACCGGCCCGGGCGCGATCGAGGTCGCCGGGCAGGCCTATACCGCCAAGCACATCATCATCGCCACCGGCTCCGATTCGGTGCCGCTGAAGGGCGTCGAGGTCGATGAGAAGCGCATCGTCACCTCCACCGGCGCGCTGGAGCTGGACAAGGTGCCGGGCCATCTCGTGGTCATCGGCGGCGGCGTGATCGGGCTGGAGCTGGGCAGCGTGTGGCGCCGCCTGGGCGCCGAGGTCACGGTGGTCGAGTTCCTCGAGCGCATCACCCCAGGCCTGGATGGTGAGATCTCCAAGACCTTCCAGCAGATGCTGGCCAAGCAGGGCTTCAAGTTCAAGCTCGGCCACAAGGTGACCAGCGCTAAGGCCGACGCCAAGGGCGTGACCCTGACCGTGGAGCCCGCCAAGGGCGGCGCGGCCGAGGAGATCAAGGCCGACATCGTGCTGCTGGCGATCGGCCGCTACGCCTATACCGAGGGCCTGAACCTGGCCGCCGCGGGCGTGGAGACCGATGAGCGCGGCCGCATCAAGGCCGGTAAGCATTTCGAGACCAACGTGCCGGGCATCTACGCCATTGGCGATGTGATCGCCGGGCCGATGCTGGCGCACAAGGCCGAGGAGGAGGGCGTCGCCCTCGCCGAGCGCCTGGCCGGGCAGGCCGGGCATGTGAATTACGGGGCGATCCCGAGCGTGGTGTATACGTGGCCGGAAGTGGCCGCCGTGGGCGCCACCGAGGAGGAGTTGAAGGCGGCGGGCGTGCAATACACCGTCGGCAAATTCCCCTTCATGGCCAATGGCCGCGCCCGCGCGATGGGCTGCACCGACGGCTTCGCCAAGGTTCTGGCCGAGAAGGGCACCGACAAGCTGCTCGGCGCGCATATCATTGGGCCGGATGCCGGCACGTTGATCGCGGAGCTGGCCACGGCGCTGGAATTCGGCGCCTCGGCCGAGGATGTGGCGCGCGTCTGCCACGCCCACCCGACGCTGAACGAAGTGGTGAAGGAAGCCGCGCTCGCCGCCGACGGCCGGGCGATCCATATCTGAGATGACCCGCGCCCTTCGCCTCGGCGTCAACATCGACCACGTGGCCACGCTGCGCAACGCGCGCGGCGGCGGCCACCCGGACCCGTTCACCATCGCCAAGGCCTGCGCCGCGGCGGGAGCGGATGGCGTCACCATCCATCTGCGCGAGGACCGGCGGCATATCCGCGACGCCGATGCCGAGGTGATCTGCCGCTGGGCCGCCAAGCCGGTGAATTTCGAGATGGCGGCGACCGAGGAGATGGCCGCGATCGCCACCCGGCTGAAGCCGCACGGCGCCTGCATCGTGCCCGAGCGCCGGGCCGAGGTGACGACCGAGGGCGGGCTGAACGTGGTGCAGCAGCGCGCGAAATTGCAGCCGGTGATCCGGCGCCTGCAGGATGCCGGGATCGTGGTGTCGCTGTTCATCGACCCCGAGCCCGAGCAGGTGCGGGCGGCGGCCGAGATCGGCGCCCAGGTGGTGGAGCTGCATACCGGCGCTTATGCGCATGGCAAGCCGGGCGAGCTGGAGCGGTTGCGCGCCGCGGCGGCGCTCACCGCCGAGGCGGGGTTGGAATGCCATGCCGGGCACGGGTTGACCTTCGCCAATGTGCAGCCGGTGGCGGCGCTGCCGCAGGTGGTGGAGCTGAATATCGGGCATTTCCTGATCGGCGAGGCGCTGCTGATGGGGCTGCCCGCCGCGATCGCGGAGATGAAACGGCTGATGGCCGAAGCGGCGGGCTAATGGCGCGGCGGGGCGGGGGTTCCCCGCCCTTTTTATTTGAGCGGTGATGCGGTTGTGATGCGCGTTGCCCTTGGCGTGGCGCGACCTCACCGGCATCATGGCGGCATGGTCAGTTTCACCACCCCACGCAACCGGCGCATTCTGCTCAGCGGCGCTGCCGGGGTGACGCAGCGCCTGGTGCAGCTCGCCACCAGTCTCATCACGCTGCCGCTGGTGCTGCACCGGCTGGGCGATGCTGGGTTCGGCGTGTGGGGGGCGGCGACGTCGCTGGCATGGGCCGGGGCGATGCTCGATCTCGGGCTTGGCGGGGCGCTGATCACCTTGCTGCCCCGCGCAGGCGGACAGCGGGGAGTCTCGCGTGATTACGTGACCGCCAGCCTGTTTGTCGCGACAGGGATCAGCCTGGGCATGCTTGCCATAGGCTCCGCGCTCGCATTGCTCTGGCCGCATCTCGCGCCGTCGGGGCCGTTTCTGATCGCGGGGCTCGGATTGGCGGTGAACATTCCCCTCGGCTTGTCCGGGGCGTTGTGGTTCGGGCTGCAGAAAGGGCATGTCACCGGGTTTTGGAATACGGTGCAGACAGGGCTGACGCTGCTCTTCGTGGTCGCCGGTGTGGTGGCTGGGGCAGGGGTGACGGTCCTGACATTGGCCATCTATGCTGCCGCAGCGCTCGCGAATGCCGGCTCGCTGATCCACCTGCTATGGCGCGTTCCGGAGCTGCGGCCAAGCCCATGGCCGAAATTTGGCGTGATGCGGACAGCTCTGCGCAGCGGGATTTCACTGTCGATGATCGGCGCCGTCGCGTCCGGCGCGTATGTGCTCGATAACGTGCTGGCGCTGCACTGGCTCGGCCCGCACGCGGCGGCGCAGATGGCGGTGGCCCTGCGCGTTTGTATCACCGCCAGCGGCATGTTGGCGGTTGCGACACAGGCGTTTTGGCCGGAGTTTGTGGAGGCCGTGGCGCATGGGGATCACCACTGGGTTGTGCGGGCGCTCGGGCGGGGTACGCTGATGGTGACCGTGCTTGCCCTTGCCGGATGCGGCTTGCTGGTGCTGGCCGGGAAACCGGTGCTGGCGTGGTGGCTGCATCAGGACCTGCATCTGCCCCACGCGCTGTTCCTGGCCATGGCGGCGTGGATCCTGGTGCCCGCGCTCACCCGCGTGGCGGGGTTGTTGCTCAACGCCAAGGCGCTTTATCGCGGGCAGTTCCTGGCCCAGCTCGCGGCCACGGCGCTGGCGCTGGCGCTGAAGCCGCTGGGCGCCAAATTTCTCGGCGCGGCCGGTTTGCTCGCGGCCACGCCGCTGGTATCGCTGTTCATCATCTGCCCCGCCTATGCCTGGTTGGCCTGGCGCGCGGCGGCCGCTCCCCGGTTCCAAAAGGTCCGCGCATGACGTTTCTGAGTGTCATCACCCCCTGCTATAACGAGGAAGCCAATGTCGCGGAGCTGCATGCGCGCGTCGCCGCCGCCATGGCGGGCATCCCCGATTGCACCTATGAGCATATCTTCATCGACAATGCCTCCGCCGACCGCACCGTGGCGCTGCTCAAGGAGCTCGCCGCCGCCGACCCGCGCGTGAAGATCATCGTCAATGCCCGCAATTTCGGCCATATCCGCTCACCCATGCACGCTTTTCTGCAGGCCTCGGGCGAGGCCGTGATCAGCATCGTCGCCGATTTGCAGGACCCGCCGGAGATGATCCCGACGCTGGTGGCGAAATGGCGCGAGGGGTATTCCACCGTGCTGTGCGTCAAGCGCTCCTCCGAGGAGACGGCGGCGATGTTCCTCCTGCGCCGGGCCTATTACGCGCTGGTGGAACGGCTCTCCTCGATCGAGACGATTCAGAACTTCACCGGCTTTGGCCTGTATGACCGCAAGGTGGTGGAGGCGGTGCGCAGCTTCGGTGATCCCTACCCGTTCTTCCGCGGGATGATCGCCGAGATCGGGCTGGGCATCTGCAAGCTCCCCTACGACCAGCCGGTACGCAAGCGCGGCATCACCAAGAATAATTTCTACACGCTCTACGATATCGCGATGCTCGGCATCACCAACCTGTCCAAGGTGCCGCTGCGGCTGGTTACCGCATTCGGGTTCTTCAGCGCCTGTCTGTCGTTTCTCGCTGGGTTCTCCTATCTCGTTTACAAGCTGATCTTTTGGTCGAGCTTCACGGTCGGCATGGCGCCGCTGATCATCGGGCTGTTTTTTCTGGGCTCGGTGCAGCTCGTCTCGCTTGGCATCATTGGTGAATATGTGGGCGCGATCCATACCCAGGTGCAGAAACGCCCCTATGTGATCGAGAAAGAGCGGATCGGCTTCTAGCGCCATGCCCCAGCGTTTCCGGATCAGCGCCATCGGCTTGGCCGTGCTGGCGGGGTTCGCGGTGCTGCACGCGCTGGCCTTGCGGATTTACGACTTCATCACCCGCATCCCCGACGGCGTGGCCAAGCCGCACCCCTTCGCCGACACGCTGGCGGTGTTGCAGGCTGCCGCCTGCTGGCGGGGCGGGGTGGATGTGTACCACCCGAGCGCCTGCCTGGGCGGCGGCGTGTTCAACTATTCGCCTGTGTTGCTGCGGCTGGGCCTGCTCGGGCTGGGCGGGCAGGATACGCTGGCGGTGGGGCTGGGGTTGTGTCTGGCGTTTATCGCAGCGCTGGCGCTGCTGCCGGCGCCGTCGCGCGGCGGGGAGTTCCGGCTGCGTTTGGCCGCCAGCCTTTCCCCGGCCAGCTATTACGCGCTGGAGCAGGGCAATCTCGATGCTGGTCTGTTCGCGGCCATTCTGCTGGCCGTGTGGCTGCTATGGCGCGCACCGCGGGCGCGGCTGCTGGCTTATGGCGTTTTCGCCCTTGGTGCGGCGGCGAAATTCTACCCCATAGCCGGGTTTGCGCTGGCCCTGCGCGAGCGCCGCAGCGTGGTGCTGGGGCTGGCGGCGGCCGGGTTGGCGGGGCTGGCGCTGGTGCTGGTGCTCTACGGGCGGCAGGTGATGACGGCCCTGACCATCATTCCCTCCGGTACGCCGTTCCGCGCCAGTTTCGGCCGCATCGACCTGCCGCGCGGGCTGTTGATGCTGCATTGGCTGCGCCCGCCCGCGGGGCTCGGCGCGGGAGCCTGGGCGGCGCTGCTTTCCTGGGCCATGGCGGCAGTGGCGCTGGCGGCGGCGCTGGGGCTGCAACGCAGCTGGGGCCGTGCGCTGGCGGCGCTGGACGAGGCGCGGCGCCTGCTGCTCATCGCCGGGGCGGCACTGGTGGCGCTCTGCTTTTTCGCCGCGCAAAACATCGAATACCGCGCGGTTTACCTGCTGCTGACCCTTCCGGGGCTGTGGCGGCTGGGCGCGGCGCGGCCCCGGTTGCGCGGCTTGGCGATGGTGTCAGTATTGTTGCTGTGGGAGGCCGTGCCCCGTGCCCTGTTCGCCGGGTTGGCGCAGCCTTATATCCCCGCGCCGGTGACCTCCTGGTTCTGGCTGTTGCGCGAGGCGCTCTGGTGGTGGGTCGCGGTGGAGTTCACGGCTTTGTTACTGGCGTTCGCGGCGGCGCAGCTGCCCCGCCTCGGGGCCAGGAAAAATTGACGGTTTCTTGCAAATCCCATAGAAAAATAGTCGAATCATCCGGTGGGGAGCCGATCTATGCGCAGTTCGATTTTCGACAATCTGTTCGTGCTGGAGATGGCGAATAATCACTGGGGGGATGTTGAGCGCGGGCTCAAGATCATCGCCGATTACGGCAAGGTGGTGCGCTACAACAACGTGCGCGCGGCGATGAAGTTTCAGTTCCGTGACGTTGAGCAGTTCATCCACAAGGATTTCCGGCACCGTACCGATATCCGTTACATCAAGAAGACTCTGGATACCCAGCTCTCCTGGGCGGATTACCAGAAGCTGGTGACCGCCGTGCGCAACGCCAGCATGATCTCGATGGCGACGCCGTTCGACGAGGTGTCGGTTGATAAATGTGTCGAGCTTGGCATTCAGATTATCAAAATCGCCAGTTCCGACATCAAGGATTGGTTCCTCATCGAAAAAATCGCCACCACCAAGAAGCCGGTGATCATCTCCACCGGCGGCTCATCGCTGCGCGATCTTGATGATATCGTCTCCTTCTTCGCCAAGCGCAATATTCCGCTGGCGATCAATCATTGCGTGTCGATCTATCCGTCGGAAGATCACGAGCTGGAGATGAACCAGATCGATTTCCTGAAGAGCCGTTATCCTGACAATGTCATCGGCTTCTCCACGCATGAATATCACGATTGGCATAATTCGATGCTGATCGCCTACGCCAAGGGGGCGCGCACCTTCGAGCGCCATGTCGATATCGAAGCGGGCGGGATTCCGGTTTCGCCCTATTGCTCGCTGCCCGAGCAGGTGGATACCTGGTTCAAGGCGTTCCACAAGGCCGAGGAAATGTGCGGCGGGTCGGCCGCCGCCAAGCGCGTGCCGCCGGAGAAGGAGGTGCGCTATCTCGACGGCCTGGTGCGCGGCGTTTACGCCAAGCGGGAGCTGCCTGCGGGGCATGTGCTGAGCGATGAGGATGTGTATCTCGCCATCCCGCTGCAAAAGGGCCAGATCTCGTGTCGCGAGATGATGAAGGGTGAGGTGCTGATCAACCCCATCGCCAAAGATGCCGCGATCGCCTTCACGAATATCGATAGCCCCTATGGCGCGGATTCGGCGCTGGCGAAGATGATCGAGCAGCGCGGCATCGATCCCGAACCCGAGGCGCCGGCCACCAACGTCACGCGGCTGGTGTAGGCTTGCGCGTCGCCGATTATATCGCCCGCCTGGTGGCGGCGCATGGCGTGACGCATTTCTTCACCGTCACCGGCGGCGGGGCAATGCATCTCAACGACGCCTTTGCCCGCAACAAGGGGCTGTATGGCATCTGTTTGCATCACGAGCAGGCTTGCGCGATGGCGGCGGAGGCGTATTGCCGGCTTTCCGGGCGGCTGGCGCTGCTCAACGTCACCACCGGCCCGGGCGGCATCAACGCGCTCAACGGCGTGCACGGGGCGTGGACGGATTCCATCGGCATGCTCGTCATCTCCGGCCAGGTGAAGCAGGAGACGATGGCGACGAGCTACGATCTGCCGTTGCGCCAGCTTGGCGACCAGGAGGCGGATATCGTCGCCATGGTCAAGGGAATCACCAAATACGCGGTGGTGCTGCGCGACAAGAATGATACACGCTACGTGGTTGAGAAGGCGCTGCATCTCGCGCTGTCCGGGCGGCCAGGTCCGGTATGGATTGATGTGCCGATGGACATCCAGGGCGCGCAGATCGAGCCTGAGGCGCTGCGCGGCTACATGCCGGAGCCGGAGCCGGCGACACCAGATGCGCATGAGATGGCGGAGATTTTACGCAACGCGAAGCGTCCCGTGATCATGCCCGGCACCGGCGTGCGCATTGCGGGCGCGCATGAGGATTTCCTGCGTCTCGTCGAGTTGACGAAATTCCCTGTTGCCACCGCGTTCAATGCGCATGACGTGTTGCCCGACGAGCATCCCGCCTATGTCGGCAGGCCGGGCACGGTGGGCGACCGCGCGGGCAATTTCGCGGTACAGAACGCGGATGTCGTGCTCATTCTCGGCTGCCGGCTGAATATCAGGCAGATTTCCTATAATTGGGAAAACTTCGCGCCGGATGCGGTGAAGATCATGGTCGATATCGACCCGGCGGAACTGGCCAAGCCGACACTGAAAATCGAGAAGCCAGTGCTGGCGGATCTCAAAACCTTCATCCCGGCGCTGACGCGCGCGCTCGGCAATTTCGCGCCGAGCGAGGCGCAGCGCCGCTATCTCACCTGGTGCCAGGAGCGCCGTCACCGCTACCCGGTGGTGCAGCCTGCCTATGTCGACGACTCGCGCGGCATCAATCCGTATATTTTCGCTGACAAACTGTTTGACGTGGCAGGCGAGACGGATGTCGTCGTCACCGCCAACGCTACGGCTTGTGTCACCACCTTCCAGGCGGCGAAACTCAAAGCTGGGCAGCGGATGTTTTCGAATTCAGGCTCGGCTTCGATGGGCTATGACCTGCCTGCCGCGATCGGCGCCGCTTATGCCGCGCCGGAGCGGCGGGTGATTTGCCTTTCGGGCGATGGCAGCTTCATGATGAACATGCAGGAGCTGCAAAGCATTGTCGGGCAGGGGCTGAACATCAAGATCTTCCTGCTCAACAACGCGGGCTATTCATCGATCAAGCAGACGCAGAGCGCATTCTTCCCGGATAATATGTTCGGCTGCGATGTCCAGACCGGCGTGAGCTTCCCTGATTTCTGCGCCGTCGCCGCCGCGTTTCGCCTGCCCGTGCACCGCGCCGCCACGCATGCCGAATTGCCCCGCGTGCTGGGGGAGGTTTTGGCAGCGCCCGGTCCGCAATTTTGCGAAATCATGATGGACCCGGATCAAGTATTCGCGCCTAAACTCTCCTCGCGCAGGCTGGAAGATGGGCGCATGGTCTCCTCGCCGCTGCATGACATGGCACCGTTTCTTTCGCGCGAGGAACTGGCCGAGAATATGTGGAGCGGCGAATGATCGACAATGCCCGTGGCATCAAGGCGGTAATTCTGGCGGGCGGCCGCGGGTCGCGACTGTCGGAGGAGACGGATACCAAGCCAAAGCCGATGGTGGAAATCGGCGGACGGCCGATTTTGTGGCATATCATGAAGATCTACGCCCAGCATGGCATCACGGATTTCATCATCTGCCTTGGCTACAAGGGCGCGAAGATCAAAGATTATTTCTACAACTATAATCTTTATTCGGCGGATATCACGGTTGACCTGCGTTCTGGCACCACGATCCATCAGAGCCAGGCTGAAGACTGGCGGGTGACCCTGGTGGAAACCGGGTTGGAGACGCAAACCGGCGGTAGGCTTCGGCGGATTCGTAAATATCTTGGCGATGACGAGATGTTTTGCATGACCTATGGCGACGCGGTGGCGGATATCGATATCACGGCGGAGATCGCCTTCCACCGTGCGCATGGGCACCTGGCGACGGTTGCGGCGGTACGGCCAATGGCGCGCTTCGGGGCGCTGCATCTCGATGGCGATTCGGTTGATCGTTTCGAGGAAAAGCCGGTCGAGGAATCCGGCGTGATCAGTGGCGGCTTCTTCGTGCTCAATCCAAAGGCGCTTGATTTCATCGAAGACGACACAACGCTATGGGAAAAGGCGCCGATGGAGCGGTTGGCGGCGTCAGGTGAATTGCGCGCCTATCGCCATGGCGGCTTCTGGCAGCCCATGGACACGTTACGCGACCGCATGACGCTGGATCAGCTTTGTGAGTCGGGACAGGGGCCTTGGATGACATGGCAAGAGTGACGCATGCGCTACCGCGCGCCTCCTTTTGGAGCGGCAAGCGCGTTTTCATCACGGGCCATACTGGTTTCAAAGGTGGCTGGCTGACATTGTGGCTTTCGCAACTCGGCGCAATATTGCGTGGCTATGCGCTGGCGCCGGAAACCGAGCCGGATTTCTTTGCGGCATGCCATGTGGCGCGCCATATCGAACACCAGATCGCGGATATCCGCGATGCCGCCACGCTGACCGCGGCAATGCGAGATTTCGCTCCTGAGATCGTGCTGCATCTCGCCGCACAGCCGCTCGTCCGCGCGTCCTATCTGCGGCCGATGGAAACTTACGCCACGAATATCATGGGTACGGCGAATGTGCTGGATGCTGTCCGGCAGACGCCGAGCGTGCAGGTAACGATCGTTGTCACCAGCGACAAGGTTTATGCCGAGAGCGCTGGTGTGCATGACGAAACATCGAGGCTGGGCGGGCATGATCCGTACAGTGCCTCAAAGGCCGGTGCTGAGTTGGTGGCTGCATCGTTTCCCATGCCGGCGGGGCAGAGGCTGGCTACGGTGCGCGCGGGAAATGTCATTGGCGGCGGGGATTGGGCGGAGGACCGTCTGCTGCCTGATTTCTTTCGGGCGATCATGGCAGGCGAGTTGCTGACCTTGCGCCATCCGGCAGCGGTGCGGCCATGGCAACACGTGCTCGAGCCTCTCTGCGGCTATCTGGTCGCCACGGAATACATGTGGGCGCATGAGGCGCCGCGCGAGAGCTGGAATTTCGGCCCAGATCCAAATGACAGCGCCACGGTGCAGAGCGTCGCCGCGCGGCTTTGCGCGCTGTGGGGGCAGGGGGCGTTTTTCACCGTGGCGCCGGATGCCAACCCGGTGCATGAGGCGCAGAGTTTGCGTCTGCGTTCGGAAAAGGCGTGGCGCGATCTCGCGTGGCGCCCGAGTATGAGGCTCGATGATGCGCTGGATGCCACGGTATCGTGGTATCGCGCCTTTAAGGATGGCGCCGACATGGAAGCTTTCACACTCTCGCAAATCAGGGCTTTTAGCCAATATGAGTGAAGCGGAGGCGCTGCGGCGCCAGATTCTCGAACTTTCCGCGCGCTATGCGGAGCTTGCGCATGCGCCGCAGCCCTTCCACCCGGGCAGCTCACCCGTGCCTGTCTCAGGCAAGGTTTATGGTGCGCCGGAATTGGTAAACCTTGTGGATTCAGCGCTGGAGTTCTGGCTCACCACGGGGCGTTTCAATGATGAATTTGAAACCAAACTGGCGCAGGCCGCGCAGAGCCGTTACGCGCTCACCGTGAATTCAGGCTCGTCAGCCAATCTGCTCGCGGTTACGGCGCTCACCAGCCCAAGCCTGGGGACGGCGGCCCTGAAGCCGGGCGATGAGGTGATCACCTGTGCGACGGGATTCCCGACCACTGTGAATCCGGTTTTGCAGAACGGTCTGGTTCCGGTCTTCGTCGATGTTTCGCTGCCAACCTACAATATTGACGCATCCGCGATCGAGGCGGCAATCACGCCCCGCACCCGCGCCATCGCGCTGGCACACACATTGGGTAATCCTTTCGATATCGATACTGTTATGGCGATCGCGAAGCGCCATGATCTGCGGGTGATCGAGGATTGCTGTGACGCTCTGGGGGCAAAATATAACGGTGCGGCGGTGGGCGGTTTTGGCGAGATCGGCACGCTCAGCTTCTACCCGGCGCATCACATCACCACCGGCGAGGGCGGCGCGGTTTTTACAAAATCCAGCCATTATAAGCGGATTCTCGAATCGTTGCGTGATTGGGGGCGCGATTGCTGGTGTCCGCCGGGGCAGGATAACACGTGCAAGCAACGCTTCTCCTGGCAGCTTGGCGGTTTGCCTTTGGGTTATGACCACAAATACATTTACTCCCATGCCGGCTATAACCTGAAGATGACCGACATGCAGGCCGCGGTGGGGGTGAAGCAGCTTGACCGGCTGGATGAATTCGTGGCCACGCGCAACGCCAATTTCGCCTATCTCCGCGCCGGGTTGCAGCGCTTCGAGGAGTTTCTGATCCTGCCTGAAGCGACGCCGAGTTCTGAGCCGTCCTGGTTCGGGCTGCCGCTCACCATACGCCCTGGCGCGCCGCATGCGCGCGATCTGCTGGTCGGGCATCTTAACCGTGCGCGCATCGGCACGCGTTATCTGTTTGGCGGCAATCTCATTCACCAGCCCTATATGAAACACCAAAACTACCGCGTCGGCGGGCCGACGCCGAACGCTGATCTGGTGATGAACAACACGTTTTGGATCGGCGTGTATCCCGGTCTTACCTCAGCGCATCTCGACTACATGCTGGCCAGCTTTGAGGAGTTCTTCGCGCTCCATGCTTGAAGCGCTGACGCCCCTGCGCGGCGTGCCGGTTGTCATCACCGGGGCGGGCGGCTGGCTGGGCCAGGCGGCGCTGGAGATGGCGCATCAGGCTGGGGCGGAGATTCACGCCTTCGGCGCCAGCGCGCGCGACTACACGTTGCGTAGCGGCGCCGCCCTACCCATCCGGGCTTTGGACGAATTGGCGACGCTGCGCTGCCCCGCGCCGCTGATGCTGCACATGGCATTTCTCACCCGCGAGCATGCGGCCAAGATGCCAGTTGAGACCTACATCGCCACCAACAGGGCGATCTCAGACACAGTCGAGGCCTTCATCCGCCGCAACGGCGCGCGCGGCGTGTTCGTGCCCTCCTCGGGCGCGGTGTATGCGCCGCCGCCCAACCCGTATGGTGACGGCAAGCGGGAGGACGAAGCCCGCTTCGCCGCGCTCGGCGTGCCCTGCGTCTCCATCCGTGTGTTCAACCTCGCCGGCCCGTTCATCAACAAGCTCGAGTCTTATGCGCTTGCCTGCATCATCCGCGATCTTCTGGCCGATAGGCCGGTCACGCTGCGCGCTGCGCATCCGGTCTGGCGCGGCTATGCGCATGTGGGGGATGTGCTCAACATCGCACTCGGCCTGCTGGCGCGCGGTGAATCGCCGCCGGTGTTCGATTCCTGGGGTGAGCCGGTGGAATTATCCGCCCTTGCCGCCCGCGCGGCGCGGGTGCTTGGCAAGCCGCTCGTGCTGCACCGCCCGGAATGGCAAAACGGCGCCCCCGATGTTTATCTCGGGGACGCCGCCGCGTTTCTTGGGTTCGCTTCCTCGATTGGTTTGGAACCTGCCAGCCTGGACCGGCAGATTCTGGACACCGCCGATTATTTGGGCAGGTGCTTCTCGATATAAGGCGGCAGCCAGAAGCTCGCCACATGCACGCGCGGGCTCCAATACTCGCCGGCAATCCCGGCGGCTTCGGCGCGCGCGGTGATCGTCTCCACGCTATGCTGCGTCAGGCTGGCATCCTTGCCGGCCCAGCCGAGCGTCATATAGCCGCCGACATAGGTCGGCACGGCGGCGACATAGGCGGTGACATGCGGGAAGAACTGCTTGCGGCGCAGCGAGGTGTCGCGCAGCTCGTCAGCCTGCATGAAGGGCACGCCGCACTGGTTCACGATCAGCCCTTGCGGGGTGAGGATGCGCGCCGCGTTTTTGTAGAACTCGTCGGTGAACAGCACCTCGCCCACACCGATCGGGTCGGTGGAGTCGACGATGATGACATCGAACGACGCATCCGGCGCTTTCTTCACGTAGTCGATGCCGTCGCCCACGATCACCTGCGCGCGCGGATCATTCCAGGCATTGCCGCCAATATCCGGCAGGAACTCCTTGGAGAGGCGGATCACCTCGCCGTCGATCTCGGCCATCACCGCGCGCTCCACGCCCTTGTGCATCAGCACATGGCGCAGCACGCCGCCGTCACCGGCGCCGATGATCAGCACGTTTTTGGCGTTGCCATGCGCCAGCAGCGGCACGTGGGTCAGCATCTCCTGATACACGAACTCGTCGCGCTCGGTGATCTGCACCACGCCATCCAGCGTCAGCACGCGGCCATGGCTGTCCGTCTCGAACAAGCCGATGTCCTGAAACTCGCTCTTCACCCGCGCGAGCTGGCGCACGAAGCGAAAGCGCTGCCCCCAATCGGGGTACAGCGTCTCGTTAAACCATGTATCGGTCATGTTAAGCGATCAGCCCGCGTTTTTGTTCGTTGATCTGGATGTGGCTCGGCGTGAACGCTTCCTTGAGGAAGGGGATCAGCTTGTACGGGTCGCAGCAGCCGCACATGAACACATCCAGCGCCGCGAAATTACGCTCGGGCCAAGAGTGAATGGAGATATGGCTCTCCGCCAGCACAACCACGCCGGAGACGCCGCCATTCGGCTCGAAATGGTGGAAGTGGTGATGAAGGATCGTGGCGCCGGCCGCGATCGCGCCGTCGCACAGCGTCTTGTCGATCAGCTCCGGGCTGTCGAGATTGGAGGCACCCCACAGATCGATGATCAGGTGCATCCCGGCGTATTTCACGCCATCTTTCTCGACGTAGTAATCCTTCTGCGGCTCAGCAGAGACCGTGGAAATCGCCTGGTTTTCGCTCGGAGACTCCGAGACCATCCCCAGTCGGGCAAGTGCGTTCATTGCGAACCCCCTCAACTAGCAGACAGCCTGTAAGGCGCAGCACCGCGCTGCGCCCCCCTGGGCCAGTGGGGGGGGCTTATGAGGCCATACCCCCCTGGATGCAAGTGATATTTTAACGCCCGGCCAAGAATTTTTCGTGTCCTGGCCGGGCGTATTTGCATGCCGCTATTCCGCGGCGTCGGCGTAGGCTTCCAGTGGCGCGCAGGAGCACACCAGATTGCGGTCGCCATAGACGTTATCGACGCGTTTCACCGGCGGCCAGTATTTCTGCGCGGCGATATAGGGCAGCGGGTAGGCCGCCTGTTCGCGCGAATACGGATGCGTCCAGCTCTCCGCCATCACCTCGGCGGCGGTGTGCGGCGCGTTCTTCAGCGGATTGTCCTCGCGCGGCCAGGCGCCGTCCTCGATGCTGGCGATTTCGTCGGCGATGGTCAGCATCGCGTCGCAGAACCGGTCCAGCTCCGCCTTGTCCTCGCTCTCGGTCGGTTCGATCATCAGCGTGCCCGCCACCGGCCATGACATGGTCGGCGCGTGGAAGCCGTAATCGGCGAGGCGCTTGGCGATATCCTCGACCTGCACGCCCGAGGTCGCGCCAAAGCCGCGGCAATCGACGATGCATTCATGCGCCACGCGGCCATTCTCGCCGCGATAGAGGATGGGATAAGCCCCTTCCAGCTTGGCGGCGATGTAGTTGGCGTTCAGGATCGCCGCCTTGGTCGCGCGGGTGATGCCCTCGGGCCCCATCAGCCGGATATAGGCATAGGGGATCGGCAGGATCAGCGCCGAGCCATAGGGCGCCGCCGCCACCGGGCCGTAGCCGGTTTGCGGCCCAGCATCCGCGCGCAGCGGGTGGTTGGGCAGATGCGGCAGCAGATGCGCCGCCACGCCGATCGGACCGACGCCGGGGCCGCCGCCGCCATGCGGGATGCAGAAGGTCTTGTGCAGGTTCAGGTGGCAGACATCCGCGCCGATATTGGCCGGGCTGGTCAGCCCCACCTGCGCGTTCATGTTGGCGCCGTCCATGTAAACCTGCCCGCCCGCCTCGTGCACGGCGCGGCAGATGTCGCGGATCGAGGTCTCGAACACGCCATGCGTGCTCGGATAGGTGATCATCAGCGCCGCCAGGTTCGGCCCATGCGCCGCGATCTTCGCCTCCAGATCGGCGACATCGACATTGCCCAGCTTGTCGCAGGCCACGACCACGACCTTGTAGCCCGCCATGGCGGCGGAGGCCGGGTTGGTGCCATGCGCCGAGGCTGGGATCAGGCAGATATTGCGGTGCCCCTGGCCGCGCGCCTCCTGCCAGGCCCGGATCGCCAGCAGCCCGGCATATTCGCCCTGCGCGCCCGAGTTGGGCTGCAGCGACACCCCGGCAAAGCCGGTGACTTCCGCCAGCAGCGCCGCCAGCTCGTCGATCAACGTCTTGAACCCCGCCGTCTGCTCGGCCGGGGCGAAGGGGTGGATCTCGGCGAATTCGGGCCAGGTGATCGCCGCCATCTCCACCGCGGCGTTGAGCTTCATCGTGCAGGAGCCGAGCGGGATCATCGAGCGGTTGAGCGCGACATCCTTGTCCTCCAGCCGCTTCATGTAGCGCAGTATGGCGTGCTCGGAGTGGTGGGTGTTGAACACCGCCGCCGCGCAGAAGCCCGAGCGGCGCAGCAGCCCGGCGGGGATCGACTCGGCTGCCGCTTCCAGCTTGCCGCCCAGCAGCCCGGCCAGCGTTTCCAGTTCGGCGCGGGTCACGGTCTCATCCAGCGCGATGCCGATGCCCGTGGCGTCGATCCGGCGCAGGTTGAACCCGGCCTCGCCCGCCGCCGCCAGCAACGCCTCGGCCTTGGCGCCGGCCTCGATGGCGATGGTGTCGAAGAATTGCGTGTGGCGCAGCGTGTGCCCGCCCTGGCGCGCGGCCTCGGCCAGCAACCTGGCCTGCAAATTCACGCGCCGGGCGATCTTCTTCAGCCCCTCCGGCCCGTGCCAGGCGGCGTAGAACCCGGCCATCACCGCCAGCAGCACCTGCGCGGTGCAGATATTGGAGGTCGCCTTCTCGCGCCGGATATGCTGCTCGCGGGTCTGCAACGCCAGGCGCATGGCAGGGTGCCCGGCGGCATCCACCGACACGCCGACCAGCCGCCCCGGCATCGCGCGCTTAAAGGCGTCGCGCGTGGCGAAATACCCGGCATGCGGGCCGCCAAACCCCATCGGCACGCCGAAGCGCTGGGCCGAACCGGCGACGATATCCGCGCCCATCTCGCCGGGCGGGGTAAGCAGGGTGAGCGCCAGCAGGTCGGCGCAGACGATGCTCATCGCCCCGGCCGCCTTCGCCGCGGCGATTTCGGCGGTGAGGTCGCGCACCGCGCCGGTGCTGCCAGGGTAATTGAGCACCACGGCAAACGGCTGCAACGCCGCGATGGCCCCCGTGTCGCCCGGCACGAAATCCGTCACCTGCCAGCCCAACGGCCAGGCGCGGGTGGCGATCACGGCGCGGGTCTGCGGGTGCACGTCGGCGGCCACGGCGATCACCTGGCTGCTGCCCTTGTGCAGCGCATGCGCCATGGAAACGCCCTCCGCCGCGGCGGTGGCTTCATCGAGCAGTGAGGCGTTGGCGATTTCCAGCCCGGTCAGCTCGGCGATCATGGTCTGAAAGTTGAGGATCGCCTCCAGCCGCCCCTGTGAGATCTCGGCCTGATACGGCGTGTAGGCGGTGTACCAGCCCGGATTCTCCAGCACGTTGCGCTGGATCACCGGCGGCGTGATGGTGCCGTGATAGCCCAGCCCGATCAGCGATTTTTTCACCACGTTGCGCGCCGCCAGCCCGCGCAGCTGGCGCAGCGCCTCGGCCTCGCTGATCGCGGCGGGCAGCTTCAGCCCGGCATTGGAGCGGATGGATTCCGGCACGGTCTGGGCGATCAGGTCATCGAGGCTGGCGGCGCCGACCACGCTCAGCATCGCCGCGATCTGCGCCGCATCCGGCCCGATATGCCGCGCCGCGAATTCGTCGGCCCGCTCCAGCGCGTGCAGCTCGTCCAGCGCGCTCATGCCAGCGTGCCCAGAAATTCATCATACGCCGCGCGGTCCAGCAGGGTGGACACGGAAGCCGGGTCCGCCAGGCGCAGCTTGAAGAACCACGCCGCGCCCTCGGCGCCGGTGTTGACTAGGCCCGGCTCGTCCACGATCGCCTGGTTGGCCTCGGCCACCGTGCCCGCCAGCGGGGCATACACGTCGGAGGCCGCCTTCACGCTCTCCACCACCGCAACCGCCTCAGCCTTGGCGACATTGCGGCCCGGCTCCGGCAGTTCGACGAACACGATGTCGCCCAGCGCGGCTTGCGCGTGGTCGGTGATGCCGACAGTGGCGAGACCGTCAGCGCCGATCGAAACCCATTCGTGATCCTTGGAATAATAAACCTGGGCCATAAGCGGTGTCTCCTTTTCAGCGAACATAGTTATGAGGAACGAAGGGCAGGGCGGTGACCGTGCCGGGCAGCGGCTTGTCGCGCACGATCAGCTCAAGCGCGGTGCCAGGCGAAGCCAGATCAGCCCGTACATAGCCCAGCGCGATCGGGGCGTTCAGCGTGGGGGAGAACACGCCGGAGGTGATCTCGCCGACGCGCGCGCCCTGGTGGCGGATTTCGGCATGGGCGCGGGCCGGGGCGCGGCCGTCGAGGCGGATGCCGACCAGCTTCTCGGCGGTGCCCTCGGCCAGTGCCGTGTTCACCGCCGCGGCGCCGAGGAAATCAGCCGCCGCCAGGCGCTTCTTGGAAAGCGCGAAATTCAGCCCGGCCGCCACAGGGCTGGTGGCCTCGCCAATGTCATTGCCATAAAGCGGCAGCCCGGCCTCCAGGCGCAGCGAGTCGCGCGCCCCCAGCCCGGCGGGCACCGCCCCGCGCGCCAGCAGGATCTCGGCCAGACGCTCGCCCGCTTCACCCGGGCAGCCGATCTCGAAGCCGTCCTCGCCTGTATAGCCCGAACGGGTGACCACGCAGGGAATACCCTCCACGCTCACCGCCGCCGCATCCATGAATTTAAGCGCCGCGCCCTCGGGGAACAGCGCCGCCGCCTTCGGGCCTTGCAGCGCCAGCAGCGCGCGGTCGAAATGCGTGGTCACGGCCAGGCCATGCGCGCGCATATGCGCCACGTCCACATCCTTGCGCCCGGCATTCAGCACCGCCTGCAGATGCGTGCCGAGATTGGCGACCATCAGATCATCGATGATGCCGCCCTGGGCGTTGAGCAGCAGCGTGTAGCGCTGGCGCCCGGCTTTCAGCCCGGTGATGTCGCCCGGCACCAGGGCCTCGAAGCCCCGCGCGTCGGCGATCTCGACCTGTCCCATATGGGAGACGTCGAACAGCGCGGCGCCCTCGCGGCAGGCATTATGCTCGGCCATGATGCCCGCATATTGCAGCGGCATCTCATAACCGGCGAACTCAACCATGCGCGCCCCGAGCTTGCGGTGCAGCCCGTCCAAAGGTGTTTTCAGCATATGAATCCCCATCAGATCAGCTCCCAGCTTGAAGCGCCGGCAGTTCTGACCCCCCTCTGTCCTGGGAACCTGAGAGATTCGGGCGGTTTCATCCGTCCTTGACCCCGTCGGTGCGGTGGCGCTGCCACCGGCTTTCCAGAGTATCCCTTTGACAAGCCGCAGCCCTTTTTGCCTGAGCGGTTCCGGGGGCCGGTTGCGCCTTCGGCGGCGCGGGTCTATGCCCGCGCTCTCTCCTGCGTCCGAATAAGGACAATTCCTTTTGCCTGAGATTTCGGGATTTGCAAAGCTGGTAATTGTCTATACAATTTCCTGGCCACCTTATTTTAGGCTGGCCCTAAAATAAAAAATAGGGAATGTTTGTAATCCATGTCCGATACGTCCAAACCCACACCGACCCTGGTGGTCGAAGATATCCATAAGAGCTTCGGCAAGGTCGAGGTTCTCAAAGGCGTGTCGCTGACCGCCTATGAACATAACGTGATCGCCATTCTGGGTTCCTCCGGCTCCGGCAAGAGCACTTTTTTGCGCTGCATCAACCTGCTGGAAATGCCCGATCGCGGCCGGGTCTCGATCAAGGGCGAACTGATCGAGATGAAGGACGGCAAGAACGCCCGCGCCGCGGCGAATCCGCGCCAGATCGAACGGTTGCGCACCCGTTTGTCGATGGTGTTCCAGCAGTTCAACCTGTGGGCGCACATGACGGTGCTGCAAAACGTCATCGAAGCCCCGGTGCATGTGCTGAAGCTCGATAAGAAAACCGCCATCGCCCGCGGTGAGGCGATGCTGGAAAAGGTTGGCCTGGCCAACAAGCTCGACGCCTATCCGGCCCAGCTCTCTGGCGGGCAGCAGCAGCGTGTGGCGATTGCCCGCGCCCTGGCCATGGAGCCCGAGGTGCTGCTGTTCGACGAGCCAACCTCGGCCCTCGACCCCGAACTGGTCGGCGAAGTGCTGAAGGTGATGCGCGATCTCGCCAAGGAAGGGCGCACCATGCTGGTCGTCACCCACGAGATGGGGTTCGCCCGCGAGGTGGCCGACCGCGTGATGTTCCTGCACAAGGGCCAGACCGAGGAGGAGGGCCCGCCGAGCGAGATGTTCACCAACCCCAAATCGGAGCGCTTCCGCCAGTTCCTCTCGAGCACATTGCGGCACTAAGATCTGGCCGGCGCCGTTGTCACGGCCACGTCGGGCTTCCTATCTAGGAGCCAGACCACAGATCACGCAGTTCGAGACAGTTCATGGCAGAAGACCCGTATAAAGTGCTTGGGGTGAAGCGGGAGGCGACGGCGGATGAAATCCGCGCCGCCTATCGCAAGCTCGCGAAGAAGCATCACCCCGACCTCAACCCCGGCAACAAGGCGGCGGAGGAGGCGTTCAAGGCCGTCTCGCTGGCCAATGACATCCTCTCCGACCCGGAGAAGCGCGCCCGCTTCGACCGCGGCGAGATCGACGCCGCCGGGGCCGAGCGCGCGCCGCAAGGCCATTGGCGCCAGCATGCCGGGGCCGGGGCGGCCGGGTTCGGCGGGTTCGACGATATTTTCGCCAATATCTTCGAGCAGCGGGGTCACGGCCCCGCCCGTGGGCAGGATGAGCGCTATTCGGTGCGCGTCGGTTTCCTCGAGGCGGTGAATGGCGGCAGCAAGCGCATCACCTTGCCCGATGGCCAGAGCCTTGACGTGAAGATTCCGCCCGGCACCGAGGAGGGCGGCGTGCTGCGCCTGCGCGGCCGCGGCCAGCCAGGCCGCAATGGCGGCCCCACCGGCGACGCGCTGATCGAGGTGCATGTTGGCTCGCACCGGCTATTCCGCCGCGAGGGGCGCAACATCCACCTGGAACTGCCGATCTCGCTGAAGGAGGCGGTGCTCGGCGGCAAGGTGCAGGTGCCGACCCCGGCCGGCGATGTAGTGATGACCGTGAAACCGCATACCGAGAGCGGCACCGAGATGCGCCTGCGCGGGCGCGGCGTGCCCGCGCATGGCCACCATCATGCGGGCGACCTGCTGGTCAAGCTGCGCGTTGTCGTCGGCCCGGCCGATGCGGCGCTGGAGGCGTTCCTGCAAAGCTGGGAGCAGCCGGGTTACGACCCGCGCGCCGGGCTCAGCGCCTACTGAGCCGCCTGGCCGTTGCCCGTGTCGCGCGGGGTGATGGAGACGGTGCAGGTCATCCCCGCCACCAGCTTCACCCCGTCCGGCACATGGTCGAGCTCGACGCGCACGGGGATGCGCGCGGCGAGGCGGACCCAGGTGAAGGTCGGGTTCACATCCGCCAGCAGCGTGGCGGAGGTGGGGGTGCGCTCGACATCGGCGATGCCCGCCGCGATGCCGCTGACATGGCCGGTAATGGCCGGGCCGCCCTGCATCAGGGTGATCTTGGCGGCGTCGCCAGGGCTGATGCCGCGCATCTTGGTCTCTTCGAGATACGCGTCGACATAAAACGAATCGCTGTCCACGATCGCCAGAACCGGCTTGCCGGCGGTTACGTAATCACCTGGCCGCATGGAGAAATTGGTGATCACGCCGTTCACTGAGGCATATACCGTGCTGCGCCGCTGGTTCAGCTCCGCCACGCCGAGATTGGCGAGCGCCAGGTTGTATTCGGCTTCCGCTTCCTGCGCCGTGGCGCTCGCCTGGTCGCGGCTGAGCCCCGAGGCGGCGTTGTTCGACACCGCGGCGTAGCGCGCAGCGTCGCTCTTGGCTTGTTGCATGGCCGCGCGGGTGCGGTCCACCGCCGCCTGGGCCTGCTGCACCGCCAGGGTGAAGCGGGCGGGGTCGATCTGGAACAGCTTGTCGCCCTCATGCACAACCTGATTGTCGTGCACGAAAACCTGCACGACCGGGCCGCTCACATCGGGCGCCAGATCCACCACGTCGGCGCGGACCCGGCCATCGCGGGTCCAGGGCGCGTCCATGTAATAATCCCATAGCTGCGAGGCGACGAGCGCGGCGGCAAGCAGCACCACGAGCGTGGCGAGGAGGCGAAACGGCAGGGAGGCGGTCGTCATGATACTCCGATCATCAGAACAGGCGGTTCATCGCCAGGCTAACCAGCCCGGTGAGGATGATAAGGACGGAAAAATCGAAGAGCGGGCGGTGCCAGACATAGCGGTAAAGCCCGGCCGCAGCCATCAGGCGGCGCACGCCGATGCCTAGCGCCTGCGCGATCAGCGCCCAGACCAACAGGGGCGGCAGATA
Source organism: Acidocella sp. KAb 2-4 (assembly GCF_020567705.1). Lineage (GTDB taxonomy): Bacteria > Pseudomonadota > Alphaproteobacteria > Acetobacterales > Acetobacteraceae > Acidocella. The sequence continues at coordinate 241,612 of NZ_JAJDJU010000002.1, forward strand.
AACACCGAACAGGTCGATTTCACCGATCATGCCAGTCTCCGTGCGGGTTCGGTCCAGGGCGCGATCTGCGGCGGCGGGGCGGCGGGGAACAGCACGCAGCGCAGGCCGGAGAGCATCATCAGCGCCGTCTTGTGGCTGTGCGGATCCTCCGCGAGCAGGGAGATGCTCTCATCGATCGCATCCTGCAAGGCGTGCGGCGCGGGGCGGCGCGGATCGGCGCGGTAATGCGCCGCCACGCCGGTGAACACCGCCTCGCAGGCCCGCCGCGCCGCCAGCGGCATGCGCCATAATTCACGGTGCAGGCCGAGCATGTTCAGGCCCACGCGCAGGCTGCCGAGCAGGGCGCGCAAATTGGCGTCGCGATTGGCGGAGATGGCGGCGAGGCGCGGCACCATTAGCCCCAGCCGGTCCACGGTGATGCCGATCAACATGGCCGCATCCACGCCGCTGCGCCCCTCGGCGGCCTCCGCGATCTCGCGCCAGCTCGCCCGCGTCAGCCGTTCCGCGGTCCAGGCGGCGCCGAAGGAGCGGATCAGCCGCGTCATGACCAGGGCGCTGCCCAAGCCCATCAGCACCGCGATCGAGCTGTTGGCATAGGTGGCGAAGCCCGGCACATAGCCGTTTTCCACCGCCATTTGGGTGGCGCCGATGGCGCTGAGATTCATGCCCACGGCGAAGGTGCTCGGCCGCGAGATCATCAGCCCGATGATCATCCCGGCGGGCAGCAGCACGAGATAGAGTTCCTCGAAGCAGGTCACGCGCGGCAGCACCGCGAAGGAGTAAATGCCGACGCAGATCAGCGCGAGGGACGAGCTGCGCACCATGCCGGCGATGGCAGGGGCCGGATTATCCTGCGCGGCGAAGAAGGAGCAGGCCACCGCGACCATGATCGCCGCCCCCGCCCCGGTGGGCCAGGCGGTGAAGATCCATAGCGCGCAGACCAGCAGCACCGAGGTTGCCGCCGCGAGCCCGGAGAGCGCCGCCAACATATGGTCGCGGTTATGCACCACGACGGCGACGAAGTCGCGCTCCAGTTGGCCCTCTGGCGGCGGCTCGCCATGCAGGATGTGCTGTCGGATCTCGCGGGAATGCTTGGCGAGGCTCACAAGCTCCTCCAGCCGCAGCGCTAGGCTGGCGCGCAGAAGGCCTGGCCAGTCATGCTCGGCCTCCTCCAGCGCCACGATCTCGGCCAGTAGCGCGTCGGCCTCTTCCGGGGTGCCGCCATGCATCCAGGCCACGGTCCGGTCCAGCGCGTGCTGCAAGCCTGGGGTAATCCCGCTCAGGCGGTAGAGCTGCGCCACGCGGTCGCCGATCGAGCTGAGAATCGGCAGCAGGCTGATCAGATAGACCCGCAGACGCGAAACATAGGGCACCGAATCCCGCAGATGCGAGGTGTCATAGGCCAGCAGGTCGATCATCGCCGAGGTGTCGATGGCCTCGAAGGCCAAATGCGCGCGCCCGTCACGCGCGGCGGCGCTGTCATCGTGCCCGCTCAGCGCCGCCACGGCCCAGTTCACCGCCGGCTTGGTCCACCCCGCCATGCGCCGCGCCAGCACCGGCCCGAGCGGGCGCGGGAACACCAGCAGCCCAAACGCGGTGGTGCAGGTGATGCCGATGGAGATCTCCTCGACGCGGGTCAGCGCCGTCTGGAAAATATGCTGCGGCGCGGTCACGGAGGGAAAGCCGATGATGCCCGCGGTGTATCCCGCCAGCATGAAGGTATAGGCGCGCGGTGAGCGGTCGAGCAGCGAGAAATACAGGCACATCCCCAGCCAAAGCGCCAGGGCGAGGCTGAGCAGCGCCGGCGCGTTGACGAGGTTGGGCACCATCGCCACCGCCGCCGTGCCGCCGATGGCGGTGCCGCCAAGCCGGTACAGCGCCTTCGAACGCATCGCCCCGCTAAACGGCTGCGCGACGATGAAGGCCGTGGCCATTGCCCAATAAGGATTGTCGAGCCCCAGCCACAGCGACAGATACAGCGCCGCCATGGCGCCGGTGAACGTCTTGAAGGCAAACAGGAGCTCGTCCGGTTTCGGCATGCCCGCTACAAACAGTAAGCTATGGCAGGTTAATAGACATAATATTCGCATTCCGGCCTTGCGCGCATCGCGCCTTGCGCCGGTTATATAAGCACATTCATGCGCGGTGCGCAGCGATCGCCAAGGCTGTTCCTCGCCCCAGACGGCGAAATTGGCGTTGCAGCGGCTGGTCGTACCAGAAAGTGACGGCGGCGGCGGCGAGATAAAGCGTGAGCAGGCCGACAAAACTCAGCCCGTATAGGTCTAATAGGGACAGTTTCAGGGCGCGATTGAACTGGTCCCACGCCAAGAGCAGGGGGGCGTGCAGGATATAAAGCGGGTAGGAGAGCGCGCCGGCCCGTTCCGCCCAGCGCCCCAGGCGCAGCCAGCCATGGCGCTCAAGTCCCGCCAGCCCTAGCAGTAACATGGCAAGACCGCAGGCCATGAGCGGAACCTGCGTGCCCGGCGCTCCGTATTGATCGCCCCAGCCGAGCCGCGACAGCATGACCAGGGAGAGGACGGCGCCGGCGCCGGTGAGCGCCGTGCTGACCACCGCGCCGGCGCCGCGTAGCCGCGCGAAGCCATATCCAGCCGCCAGCCCGGCGAAGAAATAGATGTCCATGAAGCTGGTGAAACGGTCGCCATAGCGGGTTGCCAGTTCATTAACGAGGAAGGGCGGTGGCAGGTGCAACAGCGCCAGCGCCAGCGCCGGACCCGGGGCCCAGCGCCACAAGGTGAGAAGGATCCACGCCGCCAGGAGTGGCCGGCCGAGCCATGGCAGCAGGCACAAGCCGAATATCGTGTAGAACGCTATTTCGTAGCGCAGCGACCAGGCGGGGGCGATGAAATCACCGTCATGCCACGGCGACAGGGTAAAAAGTTGCAAGCTGAACGCCGGTGTGAGGAAGCCGCTCAGGTAATGGATCGGGATCACCAGCGCCAGCCAATAGCTGGGGTAGATGCGGCAGGCGCGGCGCCACCAGAAGCGAAGCGGCGCGGTCAGGCGGCCGAAATCGCCCAGATGCGCGCTGGCCATGACAAAGCCGCTCAGGACAAAGAAATATTGCACGCCGATCGCGCCAGGCGCATGCCAGCCGGCGAACACAGTTTGCCCGGCATGGGCGGCGTGTGTATTTACATCGGGCAGCCAGTGGGTGAGCACGACAATGGATGCCGCCAGAAACCGCCCCAACTCCAGCGTACCCAGCTTGGCGCTGGGGGCAGCGGCAGGGCGGGAGGTTGCGTGCGGCATCATGCCGCAGGTTCTTGACATAAAGCCTGGCGCCAGACCAGAGCCGGGCACAGGCCAAGGAGGACGCATGATCCGGCGCAATCTCGTGGTGTTGACGGGGGCGGGCATCTCCGCCGAATCAGGGATCTCCACCTTCCGCGATGCTGGCGGGCTGTGGGAGAATCACCGGCTGGAGGATGTCGCCACGCCCGAAGGCTTCGAGGCCGACCCGGACCTTGTGCACCGGTTCTACAATGCCCGTCGCGCTCAGCTGCACCAAGTGGCGCCCAATGCGGCGCATTTCGCGCTGGCGGCGCTGGAGCGCGCCTGGGCCGGGCGCGGTGATTTCCTGCTGGTCACGCAAAATGTCGACGATCTGCACGAGCGCGCGGGCAGCGCGCGGCTGCTGCACATGCATGGTGAATTGCGCCGCCTACGCTGCGCGGCCTGCGGCCATACCCACCGGCACGAGGATGAGGCGGGAGCGCATCTCGCCTGCCCCGCCTGTGGCGAGGAGGGGGGGATGCGGCCCGATATCGTATGGTTCGGCGAGATCCCCTACCACATGGATGATATTGCGGCGGCGCTGGATGTCGCCGATATCTTTTGCGCCATCGGCACGTCGGGCCTCGTTTACCCGGCGGCGGGGTTCGCGGCCGAGGCGCGGCATAACGGGCGCGGATGCACGCTGATCGAGATCAACCCCAACCCCACCGGGGCGGCGGTGTTCGACCATGTAATCGCCGCCCCGGCGACGCGCGGCGTGGCGGATTTTCTGCGGTTTCTGGATTTGGAGGAGGACGCATGAAACGGGCCTTGTTGATATTGGCGGTGCTGCTGGCCCCGATGGCAGCGGCGGCGCAGCCGCAGCCGGTTTGCCGCGCCGACAGGCTGATCCAGGCCAATGGCCGGTATCTGCAAACCCAGACCGGGCATTGGTACAAGCTCTATCCGGGACAGGGCTGGCGGACCGCGCTATGGCTGCCGCAGGACAGGCTGAATATCTGCTGGATCGGCGCGAATGCCTACCGGATCACCGATCTGTCCATGCGGAACCAGTCAGTCCAGGCGCTGGACCTGAACTGACTGGGCGCGGCGTGGCTTAGACGGCGCTTTCGATCAGCGGCATGGCCATGCGCGACTTGGCGAGCACCATGCCGATATTGGCGGTGTTGCGGCAGACGAACACGCCCACGTAATCCTGGTACTTCTTGCCTCGCATGAAGACATGGATCGCGTTGTCGGAGTTGACGATATATTCCTGGAAGTAGTGGCGCGCGGTGTCGACGCCGCGGGCGCGCTTCCACAATGTCTCGACGGTGGCGACATTTGGCCCCTGGAACAAATCGGCCGTGGCGGCGGCAACCAGATCGATCACCTCGCGCGGATGCGAGTCCACGGTCTTGATGCTGAGCAGAAAGCCCGAGCCGACATCGACATAGCCGGCGGCCATGCATTCAGGGATCGTCGCGATGGCCTTGGCGACGGCGGCATCGAGATCGGAAGTGGTATTCATGTAGGGTGTACTCCGTGGAAAAGCCAAAATGAAAGATCGGGTGGCGGTGGCCGCTCCCGGTCCCTCGGCGGATTGTCCCCAGGTATCGTTTGTTTTTGATTATGTCGGGTTGGGCGCGTCGGCGGCGCGGTCGCGCAGCAAAGCCTGTTCCTGCTGCACCTCATACTCCATGAGGAAATCCTCCTGGTCGTCGGATTGCACGAACTGGCGGTTGAAGCGGCGGATCTGGTTCAGCGCCATCTGCGCCGAGAGGCCTTTCTCCTTGACCAGATAAGCCGCCAGGATGGTGCCGGTGCGGCCGAGCCCGGCCAGGCAATGCACGGCCAGAACCTTACCGGCGTCGAGCAGCTCGCGCATGTGCGTCACCAGCAAATCCATCTCCGCCGGGGTCGGGGCTTTGCGGTCGGCGATCGGCAGGTGCACGTTGTTGAGCCCGTGCCGGGTCAGGGCGTCCTGCGGGAAGTCCTTCTCGGTCAGGGTGATCAGCGTGGTCACGCCGACATTCTTGAGCAGGTCGAGATCGTAATCGACATCGGCCGAGACGCCGGGCATCGGGGTCGCGGCCAAGCGGCCCTCCTCGATCCAGACAAAGCCGCGCGGGCCGGAGGAGGCGCCGGGGTAGCGCGTCACCGCCACCCGCTCGGGCTCCTGATAGGCCGGGGCGGGGGCTTTGAGCGGGGCGGAGACCGGCTCCGGCGCGGGCGCGCTGGCGGCCTCGGCGTCATCCTCGGGCGCCAGGGCGGCGCGGATCTCGGATTTGATCGCCGCCATCGCCTCGGCTGAGAGGGGCGGCGGCGGCTCGACATGCTCGGCCAGGGTCTCGGCCGGGGCGCCGGGCGCGGGCAGGGCGACGCTGCCCGTGGCCACGAATTGCGCCACCACTTGGTTGGCGTTGCCGGTGAAGAACGCCTCGGTCGGCGCCTGTGCTTGCACCCGCCCGCCCGCCAGCAGGATGATGTTGCCGGCGATCCGCCGCGCCTGTTTCTGGTTGTGCAGCACCACCAGCAGCGCGCCATGCGCGCCCAGCGTCTGCAACAGATCGAGCACGGTTTCGGCGCCCGCGTCGTCCAGCCCCGCGGTCGGCTCGTCGATCATCAGCAGCGCCGATTCCGCCGCCGCCTCGCGCAGGATGGTGACGACACGCTGCGTCAGCGTATCCAGCTCCATGAATGGCAGGTCGAGCTTGTCGATCAGCCACGCCGTCCCGGCTTGGCGCAGCCATTGGCAGGCCCAGTCGCGCTGTTCGGCGTCGGAAACGCCCTCCATGCGGTCTCGGACATGGAACAGCAGGCTGTCCAGCGCCGAGCGCTGGGTGAGCTGGATGCGCTGCGCCACCAAGAGCGGATGATGCGCCGCGCTCACCGGCTCGCCCTTGAAGCGGGCCTCGCCCCAGCTCTTGAACAGGGCGTTTTGCGTGTAGATCGCGGCCAGGGCGCGCAGCAGCGTGGATTTGCCGGTGCCAACCGGGCCCATCAACACGGTGATGCCCTGGGCCGGGATCTCTAGCGAGACATTGTCGAGGATCACCTTGTCGCCGAAGCCGACGCCGAACCCGGCGCAGGAGACGATCGGCGCCGCGGCCTGGGGCGCAGGGGGCGGCTCGGGCGCTGCCGTTATGATGGGTTCGGGCGCTGGCGCCGGGGGTTCGGGCTCAGCCGCTGCCGCGGCGGGCGGGGGTGCCGGTTCTGGCAAGGTGTCGGACGCGGGGACAATCTCAACCGGTGCCGGCTCGGGTTCCGGCGCCGGCGGGGCGGGGTGCAGCGTGAGCGGTTCAGCCTCGCCCTCCTCCGGCGTGAGCGGCTCCGGGGCGAGGTTCAGATAGTTGAGGATTCCACTCTCCGCCGCGGGGGCGGGCGGCAGATAAACGGGATCAGCGTGCCGCGCCCGGCCAAAGCTCGGCTCACTCGCCGGCTCCAGATTCAGCGCGGCGGGCTCCGCGGCGTCAGGGGCGGGGGAGACGAAATGCAGTTCCTCGCCGCTGGTGCGCTGCGAGAAAATTGAGGTGTCGATCGGCCTCTCGTCGCGCCGGCGCTGGCGCGCCCGGCGGGCGAGATCCGCCAGCAGCAGCAGGAGCGCAAGACCAATGACCCCAAGGCCGACATAGAGAAGCTGTATTTCGCCTTTCAAAACCCGACATCCCTGTGTTGCCGGGCCGTTCTGGCAGGCTGGCTTGGTCTCTCAACAGATACCCCGCCAGGCCCGCCATATGCCCGAAATTGGAGGGTTTGCGCGCCTGCCTTGGAATAGACCTCTGGCGGCTCGCCCGTTATGCGGGACGCTAACCGGTCTGCATCTTTTTGAGAAGATGAATTGCGGCGGAATAAACATTAAGTTACTGGAAAGTAATAAATTTCCGCGCCGGAATGTACAGAAATGCACACTGAGCGTAGTGTTTGTCTAATTATTGGAGCGGAGTTTGCCGGGCAATAAAAGTGAGTCGCGAGTCACAGTGCCAAGCATCCAGGAACAGTGTCGGAGGTGGCGGAGAGACAGGGATTCGAACCCTGGGTACGCTATTAACGTACACACGCTTTCCAAGCGTGCGCCTTAAGCCGCTCGGCCATCTCTCCATCCGGCGTGGGGGCAGTCTCTAGCGAAAGACGGCGCCGCTGCCAAGCCCTACTTGCCGGTCTTACGCATCCATCTTCAGCGCGGCGAGGAAGGCGCTCTGCGGGATCTCCACCTTGCCAAACTGGCGCATGCGCTTCTTGCCCTCTTTCTGCTTCTCCAGCAGCTTGCGCTTGCGGCTGATGTCGCCGCCATAGCATTTGGCGGTCACGTCCTTGGAGAGGGCGGAGATGGTCTCGCGCGCGATCACGCGCCCGCCGATCGCCGCCTGGATGGCGATCTTGAACAATTGCTTGGGGATCAGATCCTTGAGCTTGCCGCAGATGGCGCGTCCGCGCGTTTCCGCCTGCGAGCGGTGGGCGATGAAGGAGAGCGCGTCCACCGGCTCCTGGTTCACCAGGATGGAGATCTTCACCAGGTCGGCCTCGGCATAGCAATCCATCTGGTAGTCGAAGCTGGCATAGCCGCGGCTCACCGATTTCAGGCGGTCGTAGAAATCGAACACCACCTCGTTCAGCGGCAGGCGATACACGGCCATGGCGCGGTTGCCGACATAGGTGAGGTCCATCTGCTGGCCGCGCCGCTCCGAGCACAAAGTGAGGATGGAGCCGAGATAATCATCGGGCACCATGATCGTGGCCTTGATCCAGGGCTCCTCGATATGGTCGATGATCGAGCCATCCGGCATGTCGGCCGGGTTGTGCAGCTCCTCCATCTCGCCGTTCGTCTTATAAATATGATAGACCACGGAGGGCGCGGTGGCGATCAGGTCGAGGTCGAACTCGCGCGACAGGCGCTCCTGGATGATCTCCAGATGCAGCAGGCCGAGGAAGCCGCAGCGGAAGCCGAAACCAAGCGCGGCCGAGGTTTCCGCCTCGTAGTGGAAGGAGGCGTCGTTCAGGCGCAGCTTGGCCAGGCTGTCGCGCAGCTTCTCGAAATCATCGGCATCCACGGGGAACAGCCCGCACCACACCACCGGCACCGAGGGTTTGAAGCCCGGCAGCGCCGCGGGCGCGGGGCGGCGGTCATCGGTGATGGTGTCGCCCACGTTGCAGTCGGCCACGGTTTTAATGGCGGCGGTGATGTAGCCCATCTCGCCCGGCCCCAGCTCCTCCACCGGGCGCATGCGCGGGGTGAACACGCCGATCTGCTCCACCGGATGCACCGCCCCGGTGGACATCATGCGGATCTTCTGGCCCTTCTTCAGCACGCCGTTTTTCACGCGCACCAGAATCACCACGCCAAGATATTGGTCGTACCAGCTATCCACCAGCAGGGCCTGGAGCTCGGCATTGGCGTCGCCCTTGGGCGGGGGCAGGCGGGTGACCAGGGCTTCCAGCACGCCCTCGATATTGAGGCCGGTCTTGGCCGAGATCTCCACCGCGTCCGAGGCGTCGATGCCGATCACGTCCTCGATCTGCTGCTTCACGCGCGGCACATCGGCGGCGGGCAGGTCGATCTTGTTGAGCACCGGCACGATCTCGTGATTGGCGTCGATCGCCTGATACACATTGGCCAGCGTCTGCGCCTCCACGCCCTGGGAGGCATCGACCACCAGCAGCGAGCCCTCGCAGGCGGCGAGGGAGCGGCTGACCTCATAGGCGAAGTCGACATGGCCGGGCGTGTCCATCAAGTTCAGCACATAGGTCTTGCCGTCCTTGGCCGGGTAGCTCAGGCGCACGGTCTGCGCCTTGATGGTGATGCCGCGCTCCTTCTCGATGTCCATGTTGTCGAGCACCTGCTCCGTCATCTCGCGCGCGGTGAGCCCGCCGCAATGCTGGATCAGCCGGTCGGCGAGGGTCGATTTGCCGTGGTCGATATGCGCGATGATGGAGAAATTACGGATCAGGTCGAGAGGTGTGCCGGTCATGCGGGAGCTTTACGCGATAATGGGGGTGGCTGTCATGGGCCGTGTGCGGCGAAACCCAGGGCCAGAATCAGATGTGGGGGCTTTTGCTGAAAAGCCCCCACGCCCGCGATAACATCTGCCGGTTTTTCCGCCGGCTTACTTCTTCAGCAGGCCCTGCTTAACCAGCGCCTCGGCGATCTGCACCGCGTTCAGCGCCGCGCCCTTGCGCAGATTGTCCGACACGCACCAGAAGGCGAGGCCGTGTTCCACGGTCGGGTCCTTGCGGAGGCGCGAGACGAACACCGCGTCCTCGCCCTTGCACTCGGCCGGGGTGGCGTAGCCGCCCGGCACGCGCTGGTCCTCGACCACCACGCCCGGCGCCTTCTCCAGCAGTTTGCGGGCCTCGGCCACGTTCACCGGCTTCTCAAACTCCACATACACCGCCTCGGAATGGCCGATGAACACCGGCACGCGCACGCAGGTGGCGATGACCGGTACGTTCGGGTCGAGGATCTTCTTGGTCTCGACGGTCATCTTCCACTCTTCCTTGGTGGCGCCGTCATCCATGAACACGTCGATCTGCGGGATGCAGTTGAAGGCGATGTCCTTCTGGAACACTTCGGCCTTACCCTTCTCGTTCACGAACTGCACCTTGGTGTTGTTGTACAGCTCGTCCATGCCCTCCTTGCCGGCGCCGGAGACGGACTGATAGGTGCTCACCACCACGCGCTTGATCTTGTAGGCCTCGTGCAGCGGCTTCAGCGCAACCACCATCTGGATGGTCGAGCAATTCGGGTTGGCGATGATGTTCTTCTTGGCGAACTTGGCCAAGTCGTGCGGGTTCACCTCGGGCACCACCAGCGGCACATCCGGGTCCATGCGGAACTGGGAGGTGTTGTCGATGACCACGCAGCCTTGCGCGCCCGCGCGCGGAGCATGCACCGCCGAAACCGAGGCGCCGGGCGAGAACAGGCCGATATCCCAGCCGGTGAAGTCGAAGGTCTCCAGGTTCTGCACCTTCAGCACCTTGTCCTCGCCGAAGGAGACTTCCTGCCCGGCCGAGCGGCCGGAGGCGAGGGCGGCGACTTCCGACACCGGGAAGTTGCGCTGGGCGAGGGTTTTGAGGATTTCGCGCCCAACCGCACCGGTGGCACCGACAACCGCAACCCTGTAGGACATGACCAAAACTCCAAACTGAAGAAAATTGCAGGGTGCAGTAGGGCCAAAGCCGCGCGCATGCAAGCGCCAACAGGGTATGGCACTGGTGCGCCCCGGCGCGGATGCTACAAACGGGCATGGACTCAGGCAACATCCCTGCCGCATCGGCCGGCACCCGCGCGCTGTTCGGCCATCGCCCGTTCCTGCTGTTGTTCCTCGCGCGCGGCTGCTCCAGCTTCGCCTATCAGATCGGCGCGGTCGCCATTGGCTGGCAGGTTTACGCCTTCACCCATAGCGTGCTGGCGCTGGGCCTGATCGGGCTGGTGCAATTCATTCCTTCGGCGGGGCTGACCTTTTTCGCCGGCCACGCCGCCGACCGGTTCGATCGCCGCCGTGTCGCCCAGCTCTGCCAGGGCGCCGAAGGCTTGGTGGCGCTCATCCTGGCCTGGGGCAGCTTGGCGGGCTGGCTCACCGTGGCCGAGATCTTCGCCGCCGTGGTGGTGCTGGGGGCGGCGCGGTCTTTCGAGAGCCCGGCGGTGAGCGCGCTGCTGCCCGCGGTGGTGCCCGAGGGGATGCTGCAAAAGGGCACGGCGCTGTCTTCGGGGGTCTTCCAGGCGGCCACCATCCTCGGCCCGGCGCTGGGCGGCTTTATCTATGCGCTCTCCCCCGCCGCGCCCTATGCGGTGATGGCGCTGGCCTGGCTCGCCGCCTCGCTGCTGGCGGCGGGGCTGGCCGTGGACCGCAAGGTGGCGCCCAAGGAGCCGCCGACGCTGAAGGCGCTGTTCGCCGGGGTCGGCTTCGTGCGGCGCGATCCGGTGATTCTGGGCATCATCTCGCTCGACCTGTTCGCCGTCCTCCTGGGCGGGGCGACGGCGCTGCTGCCGGTTTACGCGCGCGACATCCTGCACACCGGACCTTGGGGGCTGGGTATTCTGCGCGGCGCTCCGGCGGTGGGGGCGCTGCTGGTCAGCGCCTGGATGACGCATCGCCCGCTCTCGCGCCGGGTCGGCATGCGCATGTTCCAGGCCGTGATCCTGTATGGGCTGGGTACTGTGGTGTTCGGCCTGTCGCGCAGCCTGCCGCTCACCCTGGCGGCGCTGTTCCTGATGGGCGCGGCGGATATGGTCAGCGTCGTCATCCGCCTCTCGCTGGTGCAGCTGCGCACGCCCGACGAGATGCGCGGGCGCGTCGGCGCCGTGAATTACCTGTTCATCAACGCCTCCAACCTGCTGGGCGAGTTTGAGAGCGGGGCCACCGCGGCGCTGCTCGGCACGGTGCCGGCGGTGGTGCTGGGCGGGGCCGGCACGGTGGCGGTGGCGCTGCTCTGGCTACAGTATTTTCCCGCGTTGCGGAATGTTGAACGTCTGGAATGATGCTGCGTCCCGCCCCGGCATGTGCTAAGCCGGTCAGGCGAGGGGCTCATGCAAAATCTGATCAACGATTTCGGTTCGGGGATCTTTTACATCGTCCAGGTGGTGATGTCGGGGATCGGCGTCATCGATAACGGCTTCACCACCCTGATGCAGGCCGCCGGGGTGCAGAGTTCCTCCCTGCAACTCATCTTCCTGCTGCTGTTGATGGTGGTCGCGATGGTTCTGGCCATACGGCTGCTGGGTGGCGCGTCCGGCTGGGTGCTGCTGCTGCTCTGCATCCTGCTGCTGCTGCACCGCGTTTTGCCTGGTGCGGGCGGGCCGAGCGGCTTTCCCGTCGCTTCGCCGATCGAGAATGCCCTGCACCAATAGCCGCAAGGCCGGGATTTGCTTGACGATCGGTTCATAAATCGGCAGGTGCTTGGTTACATCACGTAACGGTGCCGGTGGTTCGCCGGCGCTTGCGTGGGGCAACTTTATTTGGCCAGGCGCCTGACGGAGCGAAGCATGACCGCTGAGGTAACCCCCGAGCTTTATGGCATCATCGAGGAAAAGGGCATTGACGAGGTCTCCCTGAAGGAGCGCCGCGGCAGTCCGAAGGCGGTCTTCGGCCTGTGGATGGCGGCGAATATCGAATTCGCGACGCTGACCACCGGCGCCCTGGCCACGGGCTGGCTGGGCCTGTCCTTCGCCTCGGCGCTGCTGGCCATCCTCATCGCCAACGTGCTGGGCGGGCTGGTGCTGGCCTTTTTCAGCACCTTCGGGGTGGATTACGGCCGCCCGCAGATGATCCAGGGCGCCAACTGGTTCGGCCCGATCGGCAATAAGCTGCCCTCGCTGCTCAATTTCTTCGGCGGCTTCTCCTGGTTCGCGGTCAACACCATCGCCGGGGCCTATGCGCTGCAATATTTCTTCGGCGGCAGCCTGATCCTCGGCGTGGTCATCCTCTCGCTGGTGCAGGTGACCATCGCCTTCTTCGGGCACGACCTGATCCAGACCGCCGAGAAATACCTCGTTTACGTGCTCACCTTGGCCTTCCTGGCGCTCACCGTGGTGGCGGTGCAGCATCTGGGCCTGTCGGTGCCCGCGAATGTGAAGGCCGAGGCCGCGGTGGGCGGGTTCTCCGGCGCCTTCATCCTCACCGTGTCGATCATGGTGGGCTACATGGTCGGCTGGATCCCCTATTCCTCCGACTATACCCGCTATCTGCGCATCGACACCGGCGCCGCCCAGGTGAAGAAGACGGTGTTCTCCTACGCCTTCCTCGGCGCGGTGATCTCCACCGTGTGGATCGAGGCGCTGGGCGCGCTGCTCGGCGCGGCGGTCTCGTTCACCAAGCCGTCCGACCTGTTCACATCCTGGATGCCGGAATGGTTCAAGGTGCCGTTCCTCATCGCCGTGGTGCTCGGCACCATCAGCGCCAACATCCTCAACATCTATTCCGCCACGCTCTCGGCCCTGGCGGTGGGGGTGAAGCTCAAGCAGCATATCGCGGCGCTGATCACCGGCGGCATCGGCACCGTGATCGCCGTGCTGGCGGCGGCCAATTTCATCACCAATTACGAGAACTTCCTGCTGGTGCTCGGCTATTGGACGATGCCGTGGATCGCCATCACCCTGCTCTGCCACCTCACCAACCGCGTCTCGCGCCTGCCGGTGAGCGCCGCCTTCGTGGCCTGGGTGGCCGCGATCGCCGTTTCCTGGCCGTTTTATAACCAGGCGCTGTATGTCGGCCCGGTGGCGGCGAAATTCCCGCAGATCGGCGATGCCACCTTCATCGTCTCCTTCGTCGCGGCGGCGGTGTTTTATTACCTGTTGAGCGCCCCGGCGGCTGTGCGGCAAGCCCCGGCGGAATAAACCCGGCGCCATCCGCGCCACAAGCGCCGGCCAGGGCGCCTCCTGGCCGGTTTTTTATGTCGGCTTGCCGGTGCCGACGCTGGCCCGCAAGCTGATCTCCGGCATGCGCGCGACCAGCGCCAGGGCCAGTCCCAAACAAAGCGCCGCGCCCAGATAGCCCCAGCGGAACCCGCCCCCGCCGCCGGCTCCGCCCAGGGTGAGCGCCGCGCCGGCGAGCGTGGCGCCGAGCGCGCCGCCCATGGCCCGCGCCACCAGCAGAATGCCGGTCGCCGCCCCGACCTCGCCGCTTCCGGCGAGGCTCTGCACGGTCACCAGCGTGGTTGGCATCAGCGCGCCCAGCCCCAGCGTGGCGAGGGCCGACAGCGCCACCGGATAAGCGGGGTACGCTGAGTGCGGGGCGAGGCCCATTGGCACGAACCCGGCCATGGCCAGCAGCAGCGCGGCGGCAAGCACAGGCCGGATTAGCCCGGTGCGCCGCGTGACCTGCCCCGCCGCGAAGGCGCCAATGGTGGAAGCGAATAGCATCGGCACAAGATGCAGCCCGGCGGTGGCGGCGCTCTCGCCATAAACCCATTGCAGTTGCAACGGCAGCAGGAAGATGGCCGCGAACATCGCTGCCGCGACCAGCCCGCCGACCACCGAAACCCGGCTGACGCTGGCGAGCAGCGGGCCGGGGAGCAGCGGCGCCGCTGCCATGCGCTGCTGCCCGGCGAGCACGGCGAAGCCGAGCAGGGCGGCGGTGGCGATGCCCGCCTCGGGCCAGGAGAGCCAGGGGAAATCGACGCCGCCCTCGCTCAGCCCCAGCACCAGCGCGGCAATGGCGGACATCAGCAGCAGCGCCCCGGCATAGTCGATGCGCCCGCGCGCCCCCGCCACCGGCAGGCCGCGCAGCGCCCGCGTGCTCAGGCCCAGGGCCAGCGCCCCGAGCGGCAGATTGCCCCAGAAGATCCAGCGCCAGGAGAGATGCGTGGTGACAAACCCGCCAACCACCGGCCCGGCGATGGAGGCGAAGGCCCAGGTGCTGGCGAACCAGCCCTGATAGCGCCCGCGTTCGCGCGGCGGCACCACATCGGCCACCGCCGCCTGGCTCACCGCCGCCAGCGCGCCGCCGCCCAGCCCTTGCAGCGCCCGCCCCAGCGTGAGCATGAGCACCGAGTCGGCCATGGCGCAGACCACGCAGGCGGCCAGGAACACCAGCAGCGCCGGGGCCAGCACGGCGCGCCGGCCAAGCTGGTCGGAGAGCTTGCCATAGATCGGCGTGGTCGCGGTGGTGGTGAGGAGATAGGCCGAGACCACCCAGGAGAGATGCGCCATCCCATGCAGCCCGGCCGCGATCTGCGGGATGGCGGGCAGCACCACCGATTGGTCGAGCGCCACCAGTAATATACAAGTGAGGATGCCGGTGATCACGCGCAGCCTTTCGCCGTGGCTGTAGTCGCGCCGCTCCGGGCCTGCGCTGCTGCTGGCGCTCATCTATCCCCCATCTGCCGCATTTGCGTTTTTGCCGCGCTGCGGGAATAGAACAAGCTCCGCCGCCGCGGAACCCGTCTCTCTTATTGAAAGGCCGCAGACCGACCATGCCGCTCAGCCGCTCCACCCCCCGCCGCCTGCTGCATACACGCGAGATCCGCCTGAACGGCTATGAGCGCGAGGATGGACTGATGGAGGTTGAGGCGCATATGACCGACGTCAAGACGTACAGCACCGGCAATACGGATCGCGATGGCATCCATGCCGGCGAGCCGGTGCACGATATGTGGATGCGCATGACGCTGACGCCGGAGATGGAGATCGTTGCTTGCGAGGCGTCGATGGACGCCACCCCCTACAGCATCTGCCCGGCGGTGGCGCCGAATTTCAGCCGTCTGGTCGGGCTGGTCGTCGGCAAGGGTTTCATGGCTCAGGCGATGGCGCGCGTGCGCGGGGTGGAGGGCTGCACGCATTTGCGCGAATTGCTGCAACCGCTGGCGACGGCGGCGTTCCAGACCCGTCACGGTCTGCACAAACCCACCGACCGCCCCAGCCCGGCGCACCATCTGGGCCGTGAGCCGGAACTCACCCGCAGCCTGATCAATAGCTGCTATGCATATAACGAGACCGGCCCCGTGGCGGCGCGCAGCCGCATGGCCGCGGACGAAACGGCCGAGATGCCCCAAAGCTGAGCATAAGCAAGAGTAAATCGCTTGCGGCCTTGCTGCACGCGAAACGCTATGTTACTGCCCCGCCAGCCCTGGTGAGGGCTTGATTTTAAGACCACGGCAACTAGGCGGGACAAAAATATTGGCCGAGATCACAGGCACTGGCGAGACCGGGCTGACCGCGCGCTATGCGGCGGCTCTGTATGCACTGGCTTTCGAGCGGAATGCCCTGAACGAAGTGGTTGAGCAGATGGAGGCGCTGGGCCGGTTGATCGCCGAGAGCGCGCCGCTCAAGCAGCTTCTGGCCAACCCGCTGACCGACGCCGCCAAGATTCGCCCGGCGCTGGATGAGGCGCTGACCGCCCAGGGCTTCGGCCCGCTGGTGCGCAATTTCGTGAATATCGCGGTGGCGAATCGGCGCCTGCGCGATCTGCCGGCCCTGATCGCCGGTTTCGCCGCCTATGTCGCGGCCAAGCGCGGCGAGGTGGTGGCCGATGTCACCACCGCGCACGACCTCACCGATCTGCAGCGCACCCAGCTGCGCGCCCGCCTGGCCGAGGCCGGGTATGGCACTGTCCGCCTCGTTGAGCGCACCGACCCGAGCCTGCTCGGCGGCATGGTGCTCAAGGTCGGCACCAAACTTTTCGATACCAGCCTGAAGTCACGCCTTAACCGGCTCAACTATTCTCTCAAGGGAGCTGCCTGACATGGAGATCCGCCCAGCCGAAATCTCCGAGATCCTGAAGCGTCAGATCGCGGATTTCGACACCGAAGCCAACGTGGCCGAGACCGGCCAGGTCCTCTCCGTGGGTGACGGCATTGCCCGCGTCTTCGGCCTCAGCAACGTTCAGGCCGGCGAGCTGGTCAACTTCCCCGGCGCCGGCATCAAGGGCATGGCGCTGAACCTCGAGGCCGACAATGTCGGCGTGGTGATCTTCGGCGACGACAAGGGGATCCGTGAGGGCGACACCGTTACCCGGACCGGCGAGATCGTCGACGTGCCGGTGGGCAAGGGCCTGCTGGGCCGCGTGGTGGACGCGCTGGGCAACCCGATCGACGGCAAGGGCCCGATCGTGGCCACCGAGCGTCGCCTGGTCGAGACCAAGGCGCCGGGCATCATTCCCCGTAAATCGGTGCATGAGCCGATGTCCACGGGCATCAAGGCGATCGACGTGCTGGTGCCGATCGGCCGGGGCCAGCGCGAGCTGATCATCGGCGACCGTCAGACCGGCAAGACCGCGCTAATCGTTGACAGCATCATTAACCAGAAGGCGGTTAACGCGCAGGGCGACGAGAGCAAGAAGCTCTACTGCATCTATGTCGCGGTTGGGCAGAAGCGCTCCACCGTGGCGCAGCTCGTGCGCACGCTGGAGGAATACGGCGTGATGGAATACTCCATCGTCGTCGCCGCCACCGCCTCGGACCCGGCGCCGATGCAGTACCTGGCGCCGTATACCGGCACCGCCATGGGCGAGTTCTTCCGCGACAACGCCATGCACGCCCTCATCGCGTTTGACGACCTGTCCAAGCAGGCCGTCGCCTACCGCCAGATGTCGCTGCTGCTGCGCCGCCCGCCGGGCCGCGAGGCCTATCCCGGCGACGTGTTCTACCTGCATTCGCGCCTGCTGGAGCGCGCGGCCAAGATGTCCGACGACAAGGGCGCCGGTTCGCTGACCGCCCTGCCGGTGATCGAGACCCAGGCCGGCGACGTCTCCGCCTATATTCCGACCAACGTGATCTCCATCACCGACGGTCAGATCTTCCTGGAGACCGAGCTGTTCTTCAAGGGCATCCGCCCGGCCATCAATGTCGGCCTGTCGGTGTCGCGCGTCGGCTCCGCCGCGCAGGTAAAGGCGATGAAGCAGGTGGCCGGCAAGATCAAGCTGGACCTCGCGCAGTACCGCGAAATGGCGGCCTTCGCGCAGTTCTCCTCCGATCTCGACCCCGCCACGCAGAAGCTGCTGGCCCGCGGCGCGCGCCTGACCGAGCTGCTGAAGCAGCCGCAGTTCAAGCCGCTCTCCACGGTTGAGCAGGTGGTGTCGGTGTTCGCCGGCACGCGCGGTTACCTCGACGGCATCGCCGTGGCCGATGTCGGCCGGTTCGAGGAGGCGCTGCTGACCTCGATCAAGGTGAACGCGCCCGAGATCGTGAAGGCGATCGAGACCGATCTCCAGATCAAGCCGGAGATCGAGACCAAGCTGATCGCGTTCATCGAGAACCTGCTCCGCACGTTCGGATAAGCCCATGCCCTCCTTGAAAACCCTGCGCAACCGGATCAACTCCGTCAAATCGACGCAGAAGATCACGAGCGCCATGAAGATGGTGGCGGCCGCCAAGCTGCGCCGCGCGCAGGCGCAGGCCGAGGCGGCGCGCCCCTATGCCTGCCGCATGGGCGAGATGCTCGCCGCGCTCGCGGCCTCGGAGGATGGCAACCCGAACGCCAGCCCGCTGCTGGTGGGGAATGGCAAGAGCCAGACGCATCTGCTCGTCGCCGTCACCGCCGATCGCGGCCTGGCCGGCGCCTTCAACGCCAACATCGCCAAGGCCATCCGCGCCAAGACGAAGAGCCTGGAGGCCGAGGGCAAGACGGTGAAGGTGTTCACCCTGGGCCGCAAGGGCAATGACGCCCTGCGCCGGGAGATGAAGGACCAGATCATCGGCACCAAGAACTTCGTCGGCAAGAAGACCGCCGCATTCACGGATGCCGAAGCGGTGGCGCAGGAAATCGTGCGCGGCTTCAAGGCCGGCGAATACGATGTGGTCACCCTGGTGTTCAACCACTTCCATAATGTCATGAGCCAGAAGGTGACTGAGCAGCCGCTGATCCCGGCCGCGCAGCCGAGCGCGAATGACAACAAGATGGAACATAACTACGAGGTCGAGCCGGATGACGGCTCGCTCCTCGAGCGCCTGCTGCCGCGCAACCTCGCGGTGCAGATTTACGCCGCTCTGCTGGACAACTCCGCCGGCTTCTACGCGGCGCAGATGACCGCCATGGACAGCGCCACGCGCAACGCGGGCGAGATGATCAAGAAGCTGACGCTCAACTACAACCGGGCGCGGCAGGCGAACATCACCAAAGAGCTGATTGAAATCATTTCCGGCGCCGAAGCCGTTTGAGGACAGAGAGATGACAAGCAACAACACCGGCCGAGTGACGCAGATCATGGGTGCGGTCGTCGACGTGCAGTTCGACGGCGCGCTGCCCTTCATCCAGAACGCGCTGGAGACCAAGGTGGGCGAGCGCCGCCTGGTGCTGGAAGTGGCGCAGGAAGTGGGCGAACGCACCGTGCGCTGCATCGCCATGGACAGCACCGACGGCATGGTCCGTGGTCAGGAAGTGACCGACACGGGCGCCGCCATCTCCGTGCCGGTCGGCCCGGGCGTGCTGGGGCGCATCCTCAACGTCATCGGCGAGCCGATCGATGAGCGCGGCGCGATCCCCGCAGCCATGCATCACCCGATCCACCGCGATGCGCCGGCTTTCGACGAGCAGGCTGGTTCGGCCGAGATCCTGGTCACCGGCATTAAGGTCATCGACCTGCTGGCCCCGTATCTGAAGGGCGGCAAGGTCGGCCTGTTCGGCGGCGCCGGCGTGGGCAAGACCGTGCTCATTCAGGAGCTGATCAACAACATCGCCAAGGGCCATGGCGGCGTGTCCGTGTTCGCGGGCGTGGGCGAGCGTACCCGCGAGGGTAATGACCTCTACCATGAGATGATCGACGCGGGCGTCATCAAGCTGGGCGAGAACACCACCGAGGGGTCCAAGGTGGCGCTGGTCTATGGCCAGATGAACGAGCCGCCGGGCGCCCGCGCGCGTGTCGCTCTCTCCGGCGTGACCATGGCGGAATATTTCCGCGACGTGGAAGGCCAGGACGTGTTGTTCTTCGTGGACAACATCTTCCGCTTCACCCAGGCGGGCGCGGAAATGTCGGCCCTGCTCGGGCGCATCCCTTCGGCGGTGGGCTATCAGCCGACCCTGGGCACCGATATGGGCGCCCTGCAGGAGCGCATCACCTCGACCAAGAAGGGGTCCATCACCTCCGTGCAGGCCGTGTATGTGCCGGCGGACGACCTGACCGACCCGGCCCCGGCCGCGACCTTCGCCCATCTCGACGCCACCACGGTGCTCAACCGCGCGATTGCCGAGAAGGGCATCTACCCGGCCGTGGACCCGCTGGACTCCACCTCGCGTTCGCTCGATCCGCGCATCGTGGGCGAGGAGCACTACAAGGTGGCGCGCGATGTGCAGCGCATCCTGCAGACCTACAAGTCGCTGCAGGACATCATCGCCATCCTGGGCATGGACGAGCTTTCCGAGGACGACAAGCTGGTCGTGGCGCGCGCGCGCAAGATCGAGCGCTTCCTGTCGCAGCCCTTCCATGTGGCCGAGGTGTTCACCGGCTCGCCGGGCGTGTTCGTGAAGGTCGAGGACACCATCCGCTCCTTCAAGGGCATCGTCGCGGGCGAGTATGACCACCTGCCGGAGGCGGCGTTCTACATGGTCGGCACCATCGAGGAAGCCATCGCCAAGGCCGAAACCCTGACGGCGAAGGCGTAAGCCATGCCCATCGCCCTGGAAATCATCAGCCCGGAAAAGCTGCTGCTGGCGCGTGACGTCGATATGGTCGTCGTCCCCGGCACAGAGGGCGATATCGGCGTGCTGCCGGGGCACTCCAAGCTGGTCACCAGCCTGCGCGGCGGGCTGGTAGACATCTACGAGAAGGGCGCGCTGACCGACCGCTTCTTCGTCTCGGGCGGGTTCGCCGAGATCACCGAGTCGCGCGTGGCCGTGCTGGCCGATGAGATCGTGCGTCAGGCCGATCTCGACCCGGCCAAGGCGGCGGCGGCGCTGGAGGCGGCCAAGGCGGCCTATGACGCCGTTGACCCGGCCAATGGCGACGCTTATCGCGAAGCCTCGGATAAGCTGATCGCGGCGCAGGGGATGGTGGATGCCATCGCCCCGGGCAAGGCTGAGGCGGCGTAACACCGGATAAACGCACAAATAAAAAGGGCTCTCCCATTTGGGAGGGCCCTTTTTTGTTGGCTTATTTCACCAGCATTTTCAGCCCGACCAGGAACAGGATCCCGCCTAGGATCAGCTTCAGCGCCTTGTCCGGTGCATAGCGGGCGGCGAGGCTGCCGAGAATGATGCCGGGGACAGAGCCGGCGAGCAGCGAGACCAGCAGCGCGAAATTGATCGTGCCGAGATACCAGTGCCCCAGCCCGGCGAGGAGGGTAAGCGGCACGGCATGGGCGATGTCGGAGCCGACGATGCGCACGATGGGCAAGCGCGGGTAGAGCACGATGAGCGCGACAGTGCCCAGCGCCCCGGCCCCAACCGAGGAGAGCGAGACCAGGATGCCAAGCACAAAGCCGATCGCGATGGTGAGCCGGACCGAGCGGTCCTCGCCAAAATTGGGATAGCGCCGGCTGATGGCGTGGACGATGCGCTCCTTGAACAGCAGCGAGCTGGCGCTGAGCAGCAGCGCCACGCCGAGCACGGCGGTGATGGCCGTGGTCACGCCTTGGCTGTTAATGCCGAAATAGCCGATCCCGAGCAGGCAGAGCAAAGTGGCGGGAACCGAGCCGATGGCGAGGCGGCGGACAATGACCCAATCCACCGTTTTGCCGGCGCTGTGGATGGTGGTGCCCACTGTCTTGGTGGCGGCGGCGAAGAGCAGGTCGGTGCCGACCGCGGTGGAGGGATGAAAACCGAAGACGAGCACCAGCAGCGGGGTCATGAGCGAGCCGCCGCCCACGCCGGTCATGCCCACGGCGAGGCCGACGAGCAGGCCGGAGATGGTATAGCCGGGCGCAATACCAACATTCTCTATTATAGTCATAGAATTAGATTAAACATCGCCGCCGCCAGGGTCAACCCGCAGGCGCGGATGCGCGCGGCGCCAGACATCAAGGAGTTGCATCGTATCGACATCGGTGTAGCGCTGCGTGGTGGAGAGGCTGGCATGGCCGAGCAGTTCCTGGATCGAGCGCAGATCGGCCCCTCCGGCCAGCAGATGCGTGGCGAAGGAGTGGCGCAGCGCGTGCGGCGTGGCGTGCTCGGGCAAATTGGCCAGGCGGCGGAAATCGCGCAGCGCCTTTTGCGCCACGCCGGGGTTGAGCCGGGCGCCGCGCGCGCCGGTGAAGAGCGGCGAATCGGGCGAGGGGGCGGGGTGCAGGCGCAGCCAATCGGCCAGGGCGGCGCGCACTGCGGGCAGCAACGGCACGATGCGCTGCTTGTTGCCCTTGCCGGTCACGCGCAGCGGCGCGTCGGGGGCGGGGAGGTCGGCGATATCCAGCGCCAGCGCCTCGCTGATGCGCAGCCCGGCGCCGTAGAGCAGCGTCATCAGCGCCGTATCGCGCGCCTGCAGGGCGGGGCTGGTCTCCACCTCGCCCGTTTCCGCGGCCACGGCGCGGGCATCGGCGGCGCTCAGCGCCTTGGGCAGCGGGCGTTTCGGGCGCGGGCGGGCAATCAGCGCCAGGGCCGGATTGTCCACGCCGTGGCGTTTGCGCAGGAAATTGAAGAAGGTCTTGATGGCGGAGAGCTTGCGCGCGCGGGTGGCGTTGGTGTCTCCCGCCTTAGCGGCGAGTGCCAGCCAAGCGCGCAGATCGGCGGCGCGCAGGCCGCGCAAGGTCTCCAAATTGGGAACCTCGCCGGTATGCCCGGCGAGGAAACCGAGAAACCCGTGCACATCGCGCCCATAGGTTTCCAGCGTCTTGGTTGCGGCCCGGCGCTCGGCGCCGAGCCAGCTCAGAAAATCGTCAGCAAGCGCCTCAGACAATGCTCTGCCCGGTGCCCGCCCAATCCTTGAGGAAGGCGGCGAGGCCCTTATCGGTGAGCGGGTGGTTGTAGAGCTGCTTGATCACCGCGGGCGGGATGGTGGCGACATCGGCGCCCAGCTTCGCGGCCTGGATCAGATGCACCGGATGGCGGATCGAGGCGGCGAGCACCTCGGTCTTGATGTGCGGGTAGTTGGCGTAGATCTGCACGATATCGGCGATCAGATCCATGCCGTCATGGCCGATATCATCGAGCCGCCCAATGAAGGGTGAGATGAAGGCCGCGCCCGCCTTGGCCGCCAGCAGTGCCTGGGCCGGGGAGAAGCACAGCGTCACGTTCACCATAACGCCATCCTGCGAGAGGGCATGGCAGGCGCGCAGGCCGTCCGGCGTCAGGGGCACCTTGATCGCCACGTTCTTGGCGATCTTGCGCAGCACCTTGGCCTCTTTCATCATCTGCTTATATTCGGTGGCGGCCACCTCCGCGCTCACCGGGCCGGGCACCACCTCGCAGATCTCGGCGATCACATCGAGGATCTTGCGGCCGGATTTGGCGATCAGGGATGGATTCGTGGTCACGCCGTCGAGCAGGCCTGTCTCGGCCAGTTCACGGATTTCGTTAATTTCGGCGGTATCGACAAAGAATTTCATGGCTCACTTTCCGGTCAACGGGGGTTGGCACTAAGCATACAGCATGGAGCCCCCCGCCCAAACAACCCGTGTGAGCGTATTGCTCCCCTATAAGTTCGACACCGCCTTCACCTATGCGGCCGAGTCGCCCTTGCCGCCGGGCACGCTGGTGCGGGTGCCGCTGGGCGCGCGCATGGTGGCGGGCGCGGTGTGGGACGATCCGCCCGACATGAACGTGAAGGTGAAGCCCGTCGCGGGGGTGTATGCCTTCCCGCCGCTGCCGGAGGCGACGCGGCGCTTCGTGGACTGGGTGGCGAATTACACCCTGGCCCGGCGTGGCGATGTGCTGGCCTTGGGGCTGAAGGAGCCGCTGCTGGCGCCGCCGCCGAAACGGGCCAAGCAGTTCAGCTTCGGCGGCGCGGACCCGGCGCTGCCCGGCCCGGCGCTCTCCCCGGCGCAGACGGCCGCGGCGGCGGCGTTGTGCGCGCCGGTGCGCGCCGGGCAATTCGCCGTGACGCTGCTCGACGGCGTGACCGGCTCGGGCAAGACCGAGGTGTATCTGGAGGCGGTGGCCGAGGCGCTGCGGCAGAAGCGGCAGGTGCTGGTGCTGCTGCCCGAGATCGCGCTCTCCATCCAGGTGCTGGAGCGTTTCACCGCCCGCTTCGGCACCCCGCCCGCGATGTGGCATTCCGAGCTGACGCCCGCGCAGCGGCGCGAGACCTTCCGCGCGGTGGCCGAGGGCCGGGCTGATGTGGTGGTGGGGGCGCGCTCGGCGCTGTTCCTGCCCTTCGCCGATCTCGGGCTGATCGTGGTGGATGAGGAGCATGAAAGCGCCTTCAAGCAGGAAGATGGCGTGATGTACCACGCGCGCGACATGGCGGTGGTGCGGGCCAAGCTCGGAGCCTGCCCGGCGGTGCTGGTGAGCGCCACGCCCAGCCTGGAAAGCGTGGAAAACGCCGCGCAAGGGCGCTACCGCAAGGTGGATCTGCCCGCCCGCCATGGCGGCGCGGCGCTGCCCGCGATCGCGGCCATCGATCTGCGTCAGGACCCGCCAGAGCGCGGCAAATTCATCTCGCCCCGGCTGCTGGCGGCCATGCATGAGACATTGGCGCGCGGCGAGCAGGCGATGCTGTTCCTCAACCGCCGGGGTTATGCACCGCTCACGCTCTGCCGCAAATGCGGCCACCGCCTAGCCTGCCCGCATTGCGCCGCCTGGCTGGTGGAGCATCGCGCGCATGCCCGGCTGATCTGCCATCATTGCGGCCACACTATCGCCAAGCCCGCGCAATGCCCGTCCTGCGAGGCGGAAAACTCCTTCGTGCCAATCGGCCCCGGGGTGGAGCGCATCGCCGAGGAGGTGGCCGAAGCCTTCCCCGAGACCGAGGCGCTGGTGATGGCCTCGGATATCATCGCCGGCCCGGCACAGGCGGCGGAGGCGGCGCGGCGGATCAACGCGCGCGAGGTGGGGATCATCATCGGCACGCAGATGGTGGCCAAGGGCTGGCATTTCCCGCTGCTCACGCTGGTTGGGGTGGTGGATGCCGATCTCGGCCTCGGCGGCGGCGATCTGCGCGCGGGCGAGCATACGGTGCAGATGCTGCACCAGGTGGCGGGCCGCGCCGGGCGGGCCGGGGCGCCGGGGCGAGTGCTGCTGCAAAGCTTCGCGCCCGAGCATCCGGTGATCGCGGCGCTGCTCTCGGGCGATCTGCCGGAATTTCTGGCGCAGGAGGCGGCGCAGCGCCGCCCCGGCCATTGGCCGCCTTTCGGGCGGCTGGCGGCGCTGATCATTAGCGCCACGGATGAGCGGCTGGCGGATCAGGCGGCGCGCGACCTCGCCCGCGCCGCGCCGCAGGGGCGCGGCATCGCGGTGCTCGGCCCGGCCCCGGCACCGATCGCGCTGCTGCGGGGGCGGTTCCGGCGGCGGCTGCTCCTGAAGACGGCGCGCGAGATCGCCGTGCAGCCCTTGCTGCGCGACTGGCTGGCCCGGGTGGAGGTGCCGCGCGTGGTGCGGGTCGATGTCGATATCGACCCGGTCTCGTTCATGTGATCAGTCGTTTTGCGGATAGGCGGCCATCAGCCGCTTCTGGTGCCACCACAGCCCCGCGAGCTTGAGCAGCCCCACCGGCTTCAGCCCGCTCTGGCGGCGGATGTCCGCGCCGATGCGGAAGGATTCGCCGTAATGGAAGAACTGCGTCTGATAGGCGCGGCCGATGGTCATCTCTGGGTCCCAGATATTGGTCGCCTCGGAGCCGGAGCCGTTGAACTCGATGATCTTGAAATCCCGTCCCTCGCGCAGCGCCTCCAGCGTGTCGTAGCGCAGATCGATGCGGGAGAAATACACCTCCGGCATGTCGTGCATGATCTCGTCGATGCGCGCGGTGAGGGCGGGGGTGACGATGTCCATGCCGTCCTTGAAGGTGGAGCCGCGGCAATGATTGCCGACAAAGACCAGCTTCACGCTCTCTCCGGCGGCGGGCACGTGGTCGGCCTTGGCCCCGAGCCGGGGCAGCAGCAGGTTGGAGACGGCGTTGAGCCGGGCATCGGCGGCGATCAGCTCGCGCACCCGGCTATGGCCGTCGCCGGTCACGGTGGGGGGGTATTTCAGCGTCACCGAGGTGATGCGGCCCTGCGCCTCGCGCGGGCGGCGGATGTAGAAGATACCGGCCTCGCCCTCATAGGTGACGAGCGCCTGCAATTGCAGCGCGGTGGCGCGAGGGAAGGCGGCGAGATAGGCGGCGAGCTCCGCCTCGTCATGCACCACGCGCACGCCGACGCCATTGCAGCTCATATCCGGCTTGGCCACCACGGGAAAGTGCAGCCCGGCCCCGGTCATGGCGGCGCGGGCCATGGCCAGATCGTCGCCGCCATGATGCCCGGCGGTGGTAAAGCCGGCGAAGGGGGCGATCGATTGCCGCGCCACCGGGCCGGCGAGGCCGAGAATGGCGTTTTTCGACTCGCCGCAGATGCCTCCGGCATCAATGCGCGGATTGGCGAGCGAGGGCAGGGTGGCACTGCCATAGCGCAGCGATTTGAGGGCCCAGAACAGCACGACCGGGGCATAAAACAGCCAGCCGGGCCAGAACTCGAAAAACGAAACCGGACTCTTTCCTTTCGACCGCCCTGGCGCGCCGAGCGCCCCGGCGAGGGAAGCATCGCTCATGGCGTGTCACCTCTTTTTATATAGTAGAGCCTCGTTGCAAGCCGTCCCACGAGGATGATGAGGAGCAGGAATACCGCGAGTCCGGCCCAGCGCCAAATGCCGAGGTAGCGCATCATCAGCACGCCCAGATGCAGGCTGACGTAGAACAGCCCGGAGGTCCAGACCAGGGTGGCGGCGATGGCGGCGGCGGCGAATTGCAGCAGCGGCGCGTGCAGGAAGCCAAGCGTGGTGTAGGTGGGCAGGCGCAGGCCAGGCACGAAGCGGCTGACCAGCACGAGCGGAAAGACCCGCTGCTTGACCCAGTGATGGCCGAGGTCGCGCCGGTGCTGCGGCACTAGGCGGCGCGCCCAGCCATGTTTGCCGGAGAGCCAGCCCAGCGCGTAGAGTCCGAGATCGCCCAGCACGATGCCGGCATAAAGCGAGCCCAGCGCCAGCGGCAGTGGCAGCGCGCCGCTGGCCACCTGCATGGCGGCGAGCAGGGTGGCGGCGTCTTCGAGGATGAAGGTGCCGGTGATGACCGCCGCGGCCTGCAACAACTTGTTGCTGCCCGCGGCCGCGAGCAACCCGGCGAAGCTGATGAGTGTCATGGCGGCTCACATAGAGCCAGATTGCCGTCAGGCCAAATCCGTCCCCGGCGGCGTCAGGCGCCGTCGTTATTCGTCAGCATCGCCAGATGGTCAGCGGAGGGCGAAATCACCAAGCAATCCCCGCCGCGCTCCTTGATGTCGTGGCAGGTGGTTCGCGCGCTGGTGGAGGTCAGCCCGGCCAGTTGGGCACTCCAGAGCGTACGCCCCTTGGCCTCAACCTTGGCGATGCGCGGAACGCCCTGACCGCGCAGCTTATGCGCGTCCAACGCCGCGACGCGCGCGCGGGCCATGTATGAATACACCCCCACCTGCGCCACCCAGCCGCCAAGAGCCTGCGGATGCGCGCGGCTGGCGGCGGGAATCGGTGCCGGGGCGCGGGCATGGCTGGTATCGGCCAGTTGCAGCGTGCCGCCCTGCGGCGCCACCGGCTGGGCGGCGGCCACGGTGGTGGCGGGGACATGGCCGTAGAAGCCGGTGTCGAGCAGCGTGCGCATCTGCGCATAGGTCGCGCCCCAGCTCGGCTCGTGCAGCACCACGCCGATCAGCACCCGGCCATTGCGCTCGGCGCTGGTGACGAGGTTGTGGCGGGCGAGATCGGTGTAGCCGGTCTTCATCCCAGTGGCGCCGGGATAGGTCTTCAGCATCTGGTTGTTGCTGTAGACGGTGCGGCCGTGGAAATTGAAGCTCTGCACCTCGAAGAATTGCTGGTCTTCGGGGAAGTTGGTGACGATGTCGCGGGCCAGCAAGGCGAGATCGTGCGCCGTGGTCACCTGCGTCGGGTTGGGCAGGCCGGAGGCGTTGGCGAAATGGGTCTGTGTCATGCCCAGGGCTTGGGCGCGGGCGGTCATCATCTGGGCGCAGCGGGCCTCGGACCCGCCGCCGAGATATTCGCCGAGCGCGGTTGCCGCGTCGTTGGCCGACATCGTGGTCATCGCCAGGATCGCATCGCGCACCGCGATGGTGGAGCCGGGCACGAGGCCTAGCTTCACCGGCTCCACCGAGGTGGCATGGTAGGAGACGGGGATTTGCGTATCCAGCGTCATCTGCCCGCTGCGCAGCGCTTGAAAGGCGAGGTCGAGCGTCATCAGCTTGGTCAGGCTAGCCGGGTAGCGCGGGGTATCGGCCCCGTTACCGCCGAGCACCTGGCCGGTTTGCGCGTCAACGAGGATTGCGCTCACCCCCGGCGCGGTCGGGCCGTAGCCGGTGTCCTGCGTCTCTAGCGCCGCGGCTGCGGAGGGTGCGTTATGATGCACGTAATGATGCGCCGTGTGCACATAGTGGTGGGCGGTATGGCGAATATGATGGGTCTGCTCCGCCGCGGCGGGCAACGCCGAAAACGCGGCTGCGCACAAACATGCCGCCATGACCCCGCTTCTTGCTCGCCAGCTTCGCATGATAACGCCTACCCTGTCGCCAAAAACGATGACGCATCGTAGCCTTCAAGACCGCGCGATGTCCAGCGTAAAGGCACGGAATCTTTTTCAAAAAACATAAAAGCCAGAGGGTTGTCATTGGTCTTTCAGGCCATCTCGCCGCCCTTGGCGTGGATGGCCGGGATGGCCGGCATGTGACAGTTTTGTGCATCGCACAAAAATTGTTGACGGGCGGTTTTTTCTTTCCTATACGGGTTTTGCTGCACCGCGGAAAAAGCCGTGACGCTCGCCGGATTGGGGTTGTGCAGCTGTTCATATTTTATTGCGGGAGACAGTTACCATGAGCGCCACCAAAGCCAAGACCGCCGCCGCCGCCGACACCACGGCTGCCACCATCGAGACCGCCGCTGACGCGTCCATCAAGGGCTTCGAGAAGTCCATGGCCGCCGTGCGCGAAGGCATGGAGAAGGCCACCAAGGGTCTCGAGACCTCGCAGGCCAAGCTGAAGGAAGGCGTTGAGAAGGCCGTGAAGACCTCCGAAGAGATGCTGGCCTTCGGCCAGGGCAACATGGAAGCCTTCGTGAAGTCCGCCCAGATCTATGCCGCCGGGTTCCAGGATCTGTCCAAGCACCTGGCCGCCACCTCCAAGGCCTCCATCGAGGACTCCGTCGCGTTCGGCAAGTCGCTGATCGGCGTGAAGTCGGTGAAGGAAGCCGTTGATCTGCAGACCAGCTACACCAAGTCGGCGATCGAGAAGGCCGTGACCGAGACCAACAAGCTGGCCGACGCTTCCGTGAAGCTGGCCGAGCAGGCGGTTGCCCCGCTCGCTGCCCGTCTGACCCTCGCGGTCGAGACCTTCAGCAAGACCCGCTAATCAGGTTTGCTCCCGCACCCCCGGCGTGCGCTACGCGCCGGGTAGGTGGGGGCAGCCCTTGGGGGGAAGGGCGCGGCGCGTTGAGCGCCCGCGCGGAAAAAGGCCGGCCCGCTGGGGGTACGGCCTTTTCGCTTTTTGAGCGCCGGGCTAGCCGGGAACTGGATATCGACCCGCCGCATGCCTATGTCTGTGGCAGGGATTTTTGCAGATGAGAGAAATTCTCTCTTTCATAGGCGGCCTCGCTTTCGATATGCTTCATCAGCGGGCGGTTGGCGCGCCGCGCGGTGGATAGCAGGGCGGGACCGCGGTTTTGCCTGGGGTGTTTGAGGGATGAGCGAGGACGATAAGCGGAAGGGTGGCGAGGGGACTAATGCCGGCGTGGTGGTGAAGCCGCGGCCGAAGACCCGCAAGCCCACGATGTATAAGGTGCTCATGCTCAATGACGACTACACGCCGATGGAGTTCGTCGTGCATGTGCTGGAGCGCTTCTTCCAAAAATCGCGTGATCAGGCGACGCAGATCATGCTGCATGTGCATCGCC
Source organism: Acidocella sp. KAb 2-4 (assembly GCF_020567705.1). GTDB lineage: Bacteria > Pseudomonadota > Alphaproteobacteria > Acetobacterales > Acetobacteraceae > Acidocella. Next base: position 271,265 of record NZ_JAJDJU010000002.1, read on the forward strand.
GCGGGGTGGGGGTGTGCGGGGTGTACACCTATGAGGTGGCCGAAACCAAGGTGACGCAGGTGATGGATCTGGCCCGCCAGAATCAACACCCGCTGCAATGCACGATTGAGAAAGAGTGAGACTGTTATTCTGCGGCTCACTCACCATTTACGAATTTCCGCCACAGTGGCGGCGCCAAGATGCCGGCCGGACAGGCAGGTAGTATGTCCGGAATCAAGCGCGCCGGGTTCCGGCGCAAAGGAAGTTAGTCCATGCTGTCTCGCAACCTAGAACAGACCTTGCACCGCGCTTTGTCCCTGGCGGCCGAGCGCAAGCACGAATACGCCACTTTGGAGCATCTGCTGCTCGGGCTGGCTGACGATGCCGATGCGGTGACGGTATTGCGTGCCTGCGGTGTGGACATCGAAAAGATCAAGAAGGACCTCACCGAGTTCCTCGACAAGGACCTTGCCGGACTCGCCACCGACCGCGCGGGCGACCCCAAGCCCACCGCCGGGTTCCAGCGCGTGGTGCAGCGTGCCGCGATCCATGTGCAATCCTCGGGGCGCGAGGAGGTGACCGGCGCCAATGTGCTGGTCGCGCTGTTCTCGGAGCGCGAGAGCCATGCCGTGTACTTCCTGCAATTGCAGGACATGACGCGCCTGGACGCGGTGAACTTCATCTCGCACGGCATCGCCAAGAGCCCGGGCAAATCCGCGCCGCGCCCCCCCACCGGGGCCGAGCAGAATAATGAGAGCGAGCGCGAGGAGAAGCCGAGCGCCAAGCGCGGACAGGATGCGCTCTCGACCTATTGCATCAACCTGAACAAGAAGGCGCGGGACGGGAAGATCGACCCGCTGATCGGGCGCGAGCACGAGATCGAGCGTACGATCCAGATCCTCTGCCGCCGCACCAAGAACAACCCGCTCTATGTGGGCGACCCCGGCGTGGGCAAGACCGCCATTGCCGAGGGGCTGGCCAAGCGCATCATCGATGCGGATGTGCCGGAGGTGCTGCTCAACGCCACCATCTTCGCGCTCGACATGGGCGCGCTGCTGGCCGGCACCCGCTATCGCGGCGATTTCGAGGAGCGGCTGAAGGCGGTGGTGACCGAGATGGAGAACACCCCCGGCGCGGTGCTGTTCATTGACGAGATCCACACCGTGATCGGCGCCGGCGCCACCTCGGGCGGAGCGATGGACGCCTCCAACCTGCTCAAGCCCGCTCTGGCCCAGGGCTCGCTGCGCTGCATCGGGTCCACCACCTATAAGGAGTTCCGCAACTACTTCGAGAAGGACCGCGCGCTGGTGCGGCGCTTCCAGAAGATCGATGTGAACGAGCCGTCAGTCGAGGATGCGGTGAAGATCCTGCGGGGGCTCAAGGGCGCCTACGAGAAGCACCATAAGGTGCGCTACACCGATGAGGCGATCCGCGCGGCGGTGGAGCTGTCGGCCAAGTACATCAACGACCGTAAGTTGCCGGACAAGGCGATCGACGTGATCGACGAGGCCGGGGCGGCGCGGATGCTGCAGCCCGAGAGCAAGCGCCGCAAGACGGTGACGCTGAAGGACATCGAGGACATGGTGTCCAAGATCGCGCGCATCCCGCCCAAATCGGTCTCCACCGACGACAAGGAGATGCTGCGCAACCTGGAGCGCGACCTGAAGGCGATGGTGTTCGGCCAGGATGCGGCGATCGAGGCGCTGTCGGCGGCGATGAAGCTTTCGCGCGCCGGGCTGCGTGATCCCGAGAAGCCGATCGGCAACTACCTGTTCTCCGGCCCCACCGGCGTCGGCAAGACCGAGGTGGCCCGCCAGCTCGCCTCCACGCTGGGCATCGAGCTGACGCGGTTCGACATGTCGGAGTATATGGAGCGGCATTCGGTGTCGCGGCTGATCGGCGCGCCGCCGGGCTATGTCGGGTTCGACCAGGGCGGGCTGCTGACCGACGCCATCGACCAGCACCCGCATTGCGTGCTGCTGCTCGACGAGATCGAGAAGGCGCATCCCGATCTGTTCAACATCCTGTTGCAGATCATGGATCACGGGAAGTTGACCGACCATAACGGCAAGAAGATCGATTTCCGCAACGTCATCCTGATCATGACGACCAATGCGGGGGCGTCGGACATGCAGAAACCGGCGATCGGCTTTGGCCGCGTGGTGCGCGTGGGCGAGGATGAAGAGGCGGTAAAGCGCCTGTTCACCCCGGAATTCCGCAACCGCCTGGATGCGATCATTCCGTTCTCGGCGCTGACGCCGGAGATCGTGGGCCGCGTGGTGGAGAAGTTCGTGATGCAGCTGGAGGCCCAGCTTGCGGACCGCAATGTCACCATCGAGCTGTCCTCGGCGGCGAAGGAGTTCCTGGCCGAGCGCGGCTACGAGCCGCTTTATGGCGCAAGGCCGCTGGCGCGCGTGATCCAGGAGCTGATCAAGAAGCCGCTGGCCGAGGAGCTGCTATTCGGCAAGCTGGTGAAGGGCGGCGCCGTGAAGGTGACGGTGAAGGACGGCAAGCTCGCCTTCGACGTGGCCGAGGCCACCCCGCCCGCTTTGCCCAAGCCCGAAGCCGAGGGCGACGGCGAGGATGGCGAACGAACCCCGGAAGAAGTGCACTAAAGAAACCGGCGCCCGCGAGGGCGCCGTTTTTTGTTGGGGCATGTTAGAGCTTGATTGAGGTCATTTCAGTCTCGGGATCTTGTTCGTGAATTTGCTTGAAAGTTTTGGTTCGCATTATCCTCATGCCATCGACGTTCTGGGCACCTTGGGCACCTGGGCTGCGGTCGTCGTCGCGTTGTCGGCGTCTTACCTCGCCAAGCGTCAAGCTTTGCCGAGGATAAGAGCGGAGGTTTCCGTTAGATGTCTTGTTTATGGAGATGGGCGACCTCGGGAGCGGTGGCCGGAATATGTGGTGCTAAAACTGACAAATGTTGGCGCAATCCCTGTGCGGGTTAACTCACATATGTTTTCCTGGTCAGTGCGAAATCGTTCTGGAGTGTGGCTTGTCAATAACGTGGATTACTCGGGGGATACCCATGTACCAAGGCGGCAATACCCGTTGGTAATGCCGCCCAGAACATCAGAAATTATTTATCTTTCTTCTTTGGAGCGGTTTAAAGAGGCGATACCAAAAATTCTGCCGCAGTCTCGTCTTCCGGCATTTCTTTTGAAGTCTTTTTTTGGAGGAGTTGTCTTTACTGACGATGGGAGTCGTTTTGCAGTCTCCATCCATGAAAGTATTTGGGGAGAAATAGCGGCTAGCCGTGGATTCGATGGTCAAGAGACCGCTGTATCATCCTCAAAAACTCAGGCCTTATAAAATAATTCTGTAGTCTGTGCCGCTCATCCACCTTACTCAACCTTCGAGGAGAGCCGCGCGATCACGGCGTTTGCTTCCCTGATCGCGCGGCCTTCATCGCCTGTGCGGGTCAGGCATTCATTGGCGATCTTCGCCCATAATTCGCACAGTTCCGTCGTGATGGCTTTGTGCGTGTGGGTTTGGGCGTCTTCCGGCCGCCAAGGCATGCCGCCTCACGCCTTCCGCACAAATTCCTGCTTGATGAAATAATCCCCCGCCTCAATCGCGTGGTCGCCGCTGTGCAGGCGGATGTTCTTCAGCTTGGTGCCGACCTTCAGCCCGGTGGAGGAGCCCTTCACCTTCAGATCCTTGATCAGCACCACCGTGTCGCCGTTTTGCAGCACATTGCCGTTGGCGTCGCGGATCACCTCCGCGGCTTCGGCTTCGGCGGGCTGGGCGGCGGGCCATTCATAGCCGCAGGTATTGCAGACATATTGGCCGCCCTGGAGATGCACATCGTCCAGGGAGCATTGCGGGCAGGCGGGGCGGGTATTGCTCATGCGCCTCCATAGCGCACAACCCGCCCGCGCATAAGTCCGCGCGGCGCATCTAGCGGCTGGGCGGGCGGCTCATTACACTCGGGTCATGGTTGACCTCGCCCCTTGCCCCTGTGGCTCCGGCCTGCGTCGGGTGCGCTGCTGCGCGCTCGATTTCGCCACGTTGTCACCGCCCGAGGCCACCGAGATTCTGGCCCCGCTACTGGCCCAAGCCGAGGCCGCGCTCGCCGGCGGAGACGAAGCCGTGGCCGGAGACCGGGCGCGGCATCTGCTGGAGCTGGCGCCGGGGCGCGAGGATGCGTTGCTGTTTCTCTACCGGCTCTGTCAGCGCCAGGGGCGGGACGAGGCGGCGGAGGCGCTGATCCGCCGCGTGGTGGCGCTGAACCCCAACCAGTTTTGGGCCACCAACGAGCTGACCCTGCTTCTGCTCGGGCGCGGGCAACTGGCCGAGGCTGAAATCCACGCGCGCAACGCCGTGCGCATCGCGCCGCAAAACGCGCAGGCGCATAACCTCATGGGGCTGGTGCTGACCGAGGCCAACCGCCCGCTGATCGGCGAGTATCATTACCGCAAGGTGCTGGAGCTGGCCGCGGGCGAGGAGCCGGTCACCCTGGCCAATCTGGCCTGGAACCTGAAGACTCAGGGGCGCATCGCGGAGGCGCGGGGCTTGTATGAGCGCTCGATGGCGCTGAAGCCGGACGTGCCGCAAACCCTGCTGGGATACGCCAAGATGGAGGAGGCGGACCGCAATTTCGCGCGGGCGCTGGAGTTGCTGGACCAGGCGGCGGCGCTGCTTCCTGGCGATCCCTCGGTGCAGCTGACCCGCGCCACCGTTTTGGCGCGGCTGAAGCGGAGGCCGGAGGCGCTGGCGATTCTGCATGAGCCGGAAGATGGGCGGCTGCGCCTCGGCCCGGCGGAGATGTCGGAAAAAGGCCGGCTGCTCGACCAGATGGGGCGGTATGACGAGGCCTTCGCCTGTTTTGTGACCGGCAAGCGGCGCGCGCTGGAGCTGGGGGCGCGGCCGTATATGGCGGAGGCGGCGGTGGATCTGGCGGCGCGGCTGGCCGGCTTCTTCACCGCGCGCCGGCTGCAAACCCTTCCCGTGGCCGAGCCCCGCGCCGATATGCCGCAGCCGGTGTTCATCGTCGGCTTTCCGCGCTCGGGCACCACGCTCATCGAGCAGACGCTGAGCGTGCATCCGCGCATCGCGGCGGGGGATGAGCTGCCCTATATCAGCGACATCACGCAGATCATGCCCCGGCTTCTGGCCAGCCCGCTGCTCTACCCCGAGGCGCTGGCCGAGCTCTGGATGGGCGACCAGCGCGACGGGCTGAACGAGCTGCGCGATTATTACCTCAATCGCGCGGCCAAGAGCGGCATCTTCAAGCCCGGCGCGGATGTCTTCACCGACAAGATGCCGCTGAACGAGACGCATCTGGGCCTCATCAGCATGCTGTTTCCGCGCGCGCCGATCATCCATGTCATCCGCCACCCGCTGGATGTGGTGCTCTCGGTCTATGCCAACCATCTCACCCATGGCTTTTTCTGCGCCGCGCAGCTGGAGAGCATCGCCGCGCATTACAATCTGGTGGCGGCGCTGGTCGAGCATTACCGGCAGAATGTGAGCATGCGCTATCTGCCCGTGCGCTACGAGGATGTGGTGACGGATCAGGAGGCGAGCGTGCGGCGGATCCTCGATTTCATCGGGGTGGAATTCGACCCGCGCTGCCTCAGCTTCGAACAAAACACCCGCTACGCGCGCACAGCGAGCTACGCGCAGGTGGCCGAGAAGCTCTATGACCGCTCGCGCTACCGGTATAAGCCTTATCTCAAACATCTCGCCCCGGTGCTGGAGCCGCTGCGTCCCGCCATCGCGCGCCTGGGCTACACGATCGAGGAGTGATTATGTTCAAGCAGCCTTTCACCATCGCCATCATTCTCACTTTGGCCGGGGCGGTGCCGTTTCTGGTGCTGGGCGCCATCGTGCTGCTCGACCCGCTACAGGCGAAAACCGCGATCGAGGTGCTGATCTCCTATGGCGCCGTGATCCTCTCGTTCCTCGGCGCCGTCCATTGGGGCTTCGCGCTGCGCGACACCGCGCATCCGGTGAATGGGCAGCCCTTGCCGCCGGCCACGCTGGGGGCGGAGCGCCAGCTTTTGGTGTTCGGCGTGATCCCGGCGCTCATCGGCTGGCTGTCGCTGTCGCTGATGCTGCATTTCAACGCCCCGGCCCTGGCGCTGTTCCTGCTGCTGGCGGGGTTTCTCATCACCATCGTGGTGGAGACGATCGGGCGCGGGCGCGGCGTGGTCGCGGGCAATTATCTGGCGCTGCGCTGGGCGGCGTCGATCATCGTGATGGCGACGCTGTTCGTGGTGCTGCTCGCGGTGCTTACCGGCATGCGCGCGGGGTGAGCCGCGGCGGGCCAGGGCCGGATGTTTACGTATCCTTCACCCGCATCTTGGTAGGGGAGGAGATAGCAACAACCAGACGGACCTGCCCATGCGCCTGTTTGCCAAACGCCCCACGCCGCCGCCGCCGCCCAGCGCCCGCGCGCAGCTCGCAGATTTCATTTTCAACCGCGCGCCCGATGCGTATTTCGTGCTGCATGAGGGGCGGGTCGTGGATTGCAACCCGGCGATGGAGGCGCTGCTGGGCCGGCCCCGCGAGCAATTGCTTGGCCTGACGCCGGATAAGTTCTCGCCCGAATTCCAGCCGGATGGCGAATCCTCGGCCGAGGGGGCGGTGCGCAAGATGGGCGAGCTGAACGCGCGCAACGATTATATCCGGTTCGACTGGATGCATCAGCGGCTCGACGGCACACCCCTGCCGGTGACGGTGACGCTGATGTTCGCCACCATCGACGATCTGCCGATGATGGTCGCAATCTGGCAAGATCGCCGGGCGATGGTTGAGGTGCAGGCGCGCCAAGCCAGCATGGCCGGCGCCCAGGGCGAGGTGGTGGAGGCCTTTTCTCAAGGCTTCGCGCGCATGGCCCAGGGCGATCTCACCGTGCGTTTCACCGACGCCTTCGCGCATGAATACGAGCCGCTGCGCGCCAATTTCAACGCCACGATGGAGGCGTTGCAGCAATCGATGCGCGGCATCGTCAGCCATGCCCGTGCGGTGAGCGCCGCCGCCGCCGAGCTCACCTCGGCGTCGGACGATCTTTCGCGCCGGACTGAGCAGCAGGCCGCCACGCTGGAGGAGACCGCCGCGGCGCTGGACGAGATCACCGCCACCGTGCGCACCAGCAGCGAGGGCGCCAGCCAGGCGCATGAGCTGGTGCGCACCGCGCGCGAGGATGCGGAGCGCTCGGGCGCCGTGGTGCGCGAGGCAGTGGCCGCGATGAGTGGGATCGAGTCATCAGCCAGCCAGATTTCCAGCATCATCGGCGTGATCGACGAGATCGCTTTCCAGACCAATCTGCTGGCGCTGAATGCCGGGGTAGAGGCGGCGCGCGCGGGCGATGCCGGGCGCGGCTTCGCCGTGGTCGCCACCGAGGTGCGCGCCCTGGCGCAGCGCTCGGCCGACGCGGCGAAGGAGATCAAGGCGCTGATCTCCACCTCGGGCACGCAGGTGGAGGCCGGGGGGCGGCTGGTGGGCGAGACCGGGCGGGCGCTCTCGCGCATCGTCGAGCAGGTGGAGAAGCTGAACGATCTGGTGCGCGGCATCGCCGGGTCGGCCGGAGAACAGGCGGCCGGGCTCAGCCAGGTCAATTCGGCGGTGAACCAGATGGATCAGGTGACGCAGCAAAACGCCGCGATGGTGGAGCAGAGCACCGCGGCCAGCCATGGTCTGGCAGCCGAGGCGCGGGAGTTGACGGCGCTGGTCGGCCGGTTCGAGATCGGGGGGATGGCGGCCGAGCCGCCGCCCGCCCCGGTGCGCAAGCCGGCCCCGGCCAAGCCGCGGGCCGCCACGCGGCCGGCTTCTGGCTTCCGGCCCGTGCCCGCCCCGCCGCGCAAGGCGCCGGCCGCGATGGCCGCCGGGGGCGATGATGACTGGACGGAGTTTTAACCCGCGCTCTGCGCGCTGAAACCGGCATCCTCGATGGCGGCGGCGATGGCGGCGGCGCTTCCGCCACTACGCACCGTTACCTGCCGGGTTTGCAGATCGGCCTGCACCTCGGCGGCATTATCGACTTGCCGCACCGCCGCGGTGATGGAGCGGATGCAGGATTGGCAATGCATTTCGGGAATGTTGAATTTCATGTCGGTCGCTTGCGGCATCGCGGAACTCCTGGGTTGTCGTAAATAAGGGGCGGCGGCGCAGCCGGGTCAAGCGCATTGACCACCCGGCTGGGGGCCGCTCATATCGTTGGGCATGGACCAGACCCTGCCTCCCGACCAGCGTATCGACCTCGCCATTGGCGGCATGACCTGCGCGAGCTGCGTGGCGAGGGTGGAGAAGGTGCTGCGCCGCGTGCCGGGGGTGCATGAGGCCTCGGTGAATCTGGCCACCGAGATGGCGCAGGTGCAGGCCGGGGCCGAGGTGGCGCTGCCCGCGCTCATCGAGGCCGTGCGGCGCGCCGGCTTCACCGCCGCGCCGATGCAGGCCGCGCGGCCTGACCGCAGCGGACGCGAAAAGCTGGAGTTGATCGCCTCCTTCCTGCTCTCCGCCCCGGTGGTGCTGGACATGGCGCTGCCCGTGCCGCCTTTGGCGCAACTCGTGCTGGCCAGCGTGGTGCAGGTCTGGCTGGGGGCGCGGTTTTACCGGGCCGGGTTCGCCGCGCTGCGCGCCGGGACGGGCAATATGGATCTGCTGGTGGCGCTCGGCACCTCCGCCGCCTGGGGGCTGTCGGTGTGGGATTACGCGGCGGGCGGGCCGCTTTATTTCGAGTCCTCGGTCGCCATCATCACCCTGATCCGGCTCGGCAAATATATGGAAGGCCGGGTGAAGCGCGACGCCGCCCGCGCGATCACCGCCCTGCACAAGCTGCGCCCCGAAACCGCGCGCCGCGCCGATGGCGCCGCCGTGCCAGTGGCGGCGCTGGCGCCGGGCGATGAGATCGAACTGCGCCCGGGCGAGCGCGTGCCGGTGGATGGCGTGGTGGTGGAGGGTGTGGGCAGCCTCGATGAAAGCCCGGTGACGGGCGAGGCCCTGCCGGTGACGCGCGGCCCCGGCGCGGCGCTGCTGGCGGGCACGCTCAACCTCAACGCGGTGCTGCGCCTGCGCGTGACCTCTGCCGCCGGGGCGAGTTTCCTCGACCGCATGGCGCGGATGATCGAGGACGCGCAGGCCACCAAGCCGCGGGTGCAGAAGCTGGCCGACAAGGTGGCTGCGGTGTTTGTGCCGGTGGTGGTGGGGCTGGCGCTGCTCACGCTGGCGGCGTGGCTGGCGCATGGCGCGGCCTATCCGCGCGCCATCATCAACGCCGTGTCGGTGCTGGTCATCGCCTGCCCCTGCGCCATGGGGCTGGCCACCCCGGCGGCGATCCTGGCGGGGACGGGCACCGCCGCCAAGCTCGGCATCCTGTTCCGCAGCGCCGATGCGCTGGAGCAGGCGGCGCATGTCGATACGCTGGTGTTCGACAAGACCGGCACGCTCACCACCGGGCAGCCGCACTTGCAACGCGTGGTGCTGTTCGGCGCGTTGAGCGAGGCGCGGGCGCTGGAGATCGCGGCGGCGCTGGCGGCGCGCGACACCCATCCGCTGAGCGCCGCGCTGCGCCGCGCGGGCGTGGCTCCGGCGTCGGATTTCATGGCGTTGCCGGGGCGGGGCGTGCGCGGCAGCGTGGCGGGGGCGGCGTATCTGCTGGGCTCCGCCGCACTGGTGCCCGCCGCGCCGGCGATGGCGGATGGCGCCACCTGGTCCTGGCTGGCCGGGGCGGATGGCGCGCTGCTCGCCGGTTTCGCCTTTACCGACACGCTGCGCCCCGGCGCGCGCGCGGCGCTGGCGCGGCTGCGCGAGATGGGCCTGCGCGTGCTGCTGCTCACCGGCGACCGGCGCGAGGCCGCCGAGGCGCTGGATCTGGGCGTGGAGATCATCGCCGAGGCCGACCCGGCGCGGAAGCTGGCGCTGATCCAGGAGTTGCGCGCCGCCGGGCGCCGCCCCGCCATGCTGGGCGACGGCATCAACGACGCCGCCGCGCTGGCCGCCGCCACCGTGGGCATGGCCATGGGCTCGGGCGCGGATGTCGCCATCGAGGCGGCGGATGTCTCGCTGCTGCGCCCCGATCCGGCGCTGGCCCCCGCCGCCATCGCGCTGGCGCGCAAAAGCTGGACGGTGCTGAAGGAAGGGTTGTTCTGGGCGCTGATTTATAACGCGCTCGGCATCCCCGCCGCCGCTTTCGGCCTGCTGAGCCCGGCCATGGCGGGCGGGGCGATGGCCGCATCCTCACTTTGCGTACTTGGCAACGCGCTGCGGTTGCGCCATTGGAAACCAGTATGAGATGGGTAACGATTGCACGGCCTGCCCGCCGCCGGAACGCGGGATCGGGCGGTAAATCTTGACTTCCGGGAACGGTTTGCCGATAGGGAGCACGGTAAAGAAACTAGCGCGTTTGGCGCTGGGCGCGCTCTGGCGCGCCAGATCTCACGACGAACGGACACCATCCTTGTCTGACACACATGAAGCCGGGAATACCGGGACACCGGTAGACGAACAGGCACAGCCGCAGATGGCGCAGCCTGACCCCGCCCAAGACGTATCCACCGACCACGACGTAGCGGTTCAGGACGAACTGGCCGCGGAAGAAACCTCGGCGGAAGCCGCGCCGGAGCAGGGTTTTGCCGCGCTTGGCCTGTCCGCCCCGATTCTCAAGGCCCTGCACGACAAGGGCTATCTAAACCCCACCCCGATCCAGGCGCAGGCCATTCCGGCGGTGCTGATGGGGCAGGATGTGCTGGGTACGGCGCAGACCGGCACGGGCAAGACCGCCAGTTTCACCCTGCCGATGATGGACATCCTCTCCGGCAGGCGCGCCCGCGCGCGCATGCCGCGCTCGCTGATTTTGGAGCCGACCCGCGAGCTGGCCCTGCAGGTGGCGGAAAATTTTGTTCAGTACGGCAAATATCTGAAGCTGAATCACGCATTGCTGATCGGCGGCGAGAGCATGGCCGACCAGAAGGACGTGCTGAACAAGGGTGTGGACGTGCTGATCGCCACCCCGGGCCGCCTGATCGATTTGTTCGAGCGCGGCGGGCTGCTGCTCACCGATGTGCGCGTGCTGGTGATCGACGAAGCCGACCGCATGCTGGACATGGGCTTCATTCCGGATATCGAGCGCATCGTCTCGCTGCTGCCCGCCAACCGGCAGACGCTGTTCTTCTCCGCCACCATGGCACCGGAAATCCGCCGCCTGGCTGATGCCTTCCTCAATGCGCCCAAGGAGATCACCGTCTCCCGCCCGGCCACGGTGGCCACCACCATCACCACCGGGCTGGTGCTGGTGAACGAGCATGACAAGCGCGAGGCGCTGCGCCGGCTGATCCGCTCGGAGGACGTGCAGAACGCGCTGATCTTCTGCAACCGCAAGCGCGATGTCGATATCCTGCTGAAGTCACTGCTCAAGCACGGCTTCTCGGCCGGCGCGCTGCATGGCGATCTGGCGCAGAGCGTGCGCTTCGCGACGCTGGAGAAGTTCAAGGCTGGCGAGTTGCAGCTGCTGGTCTGCTCCGATGTCGCGGCGCGCGGCATCGATATTGGCGGGCTCAGCCATGTGTTCAATTTCGACGTGCCGCATCATTCCGAGGATTATGTGCACCGCATTGGCCGCACCGGCCGCGCCGGGCGCGAGGGGCATGCCTACACCATCGCCACGCCGGATGACCGCTTGGCCGTGGAGGCGGTGGAGAAGCTGATCGCCGCGCCGATCCCGCGCCTCGAAATTCCGGGGTTGGATGTAGTGGAATGGGCCGAGGATGATGGCCGTGGCAAGCGCGGCCGTGGTGGGCGCGGCGGGCGCGAGCGCAAACCCGCCAAGGAGAAGCCCGCCCCGCGCGAGGCCCGCGAAGCACGCCAGCCCGAGCGCGCGCCCAAGGCCGAGCCGCCGCGTGAGCGTGACCGTGAGCGTGAACGCCCCCGCCGCGAGCGCGAGCCCCGCCACGAGCGCGAGCCGCGCCATGAGCGGGAGGAGGGTACGCCGCTGCGCGGCTTTGGCGCGAATGTTCCCGCCTTCATGCTCATCCGCCGCCGCACCAAGGCGCTGCCGTCCGAGGAGATGATGATCGACGAGGCCGAGGCGCCGGACGTGATCCCCGACGAGAATGGCGGCGCCGAGGCGTAAGCCCGTGGCGCACTGCCCGCATTTCGGCCTCTGCGGCGGCTGCGCCGTGGCGGAGCGCCACGCCATCGACAAAGCCGCGCTGCTGCGCGGCGCCCTCGCCCGCGCCGGGTATCTCGACGCGCCGGTCGCTCCGCTGGTGGAGGCGCCTGTGGGCACGCGCCGCCGCGTCGACCTCGCGGCGACTCGCAAGGGCGCCGAGATCTCGCTCGGGCTGCACAAGGCGCGCGCGGCCGAGGTGGTGGATATGCGCGAATGCGCGCTGCTCCGCCCCGAAATCGTGGCCCTGTTGCCGCCATTGCGGGAGCTGCTGCGCAGCCTGCTCGCCTTCCGCCGTGCCGGTTCGGTGGTCATCAACTGGCTCGATAACGGGCCGGACATCCTGCTTCGCCTGGATGCCGAATTCCAGCCGCCGGACCGCAAGCGCATCATCGACTTCGCCAAGGCGCATGGCGCGCCGCGCATCGCCATCGCCACCGGCAAGGACGATCCGGAGCCGGCGGTGATCCTGCACAATCCGCTGCTCCATTTCGCCGGGGTGGCGGTGACGCCGCCGCCGGGCGGGTTTTTGCAGGCCAGCCCCGAGGGCGAGGCGGCGATTATCGCCGCGATGCTGGCGGGTTTGCCGAAACTCACCGCGAAATCGCGCATCGTTGAATTATTCGCGGGGTGCGGCACGCTCACCTTTCCGTTGGCGCAACAGGCGCGGGTGGAGGCCTATGAGGGGGATATGTTCGCGCCGCAAGCGGGCGAGGCGGCGGCGCGCGCCGCCGGGTTGGGCGGGCGCGTGAGTTTCACCCGGCGCGACCTGCACCGCCGCCCGCTGCAACCCGCCGAGATGGCGAAAGCCGCGGCCATTGTGCTGGACCCGCCTTATGCCGGGGCGGCGGCGCAAATGCGCTTCATCGTGCAGGCCAATGTGGCGCGGGTGATCTATGTGAGCTGCAACCCCGAGGCCCTGGCCGCCGACGCTGGCGCCCTGCGCCGCGCCGGATATTTTGTTCTCGCCGCCACGCCGATCGACCAGTTCCCGTATTCGGAGAATCTGGAGAGCGTGGTGGTGTTCGGGAAATAGGCGGTCCGGGCCTAGCCCTGCCGCCAGGGTAGCCCCTCGGCCTTCCACCCCGCCACATGGCCGCGATGGCCGCGCGGGTCGAGCGGCCCCTCGAAGCCGTCCTTCACATTATACACATGCGCAAACCCGGCCGCCTTGGCCGCCTGCGCCGCCGCCATGCTGCGCGCGCCCGAGCGGCAGATGAAATAGACGTGATGCTCCGGCGTCACCTGCGCGCTGGCCAGCGCGTCGAGGAATTTCGGGTTCACCTCCATGGCCGGGAGCATTTGCCACTGGATCAGCACCGGGTGCTTGCCGGTCTGCACCAGATCGGGCAGGCCGACAAAATTCCACTCCGCCTGGGTGCGCACATCGCACAGAATGGCTGAGGGATTGCTCATAAGCGCTTCCCACACCTGTCGCGGCGCGACATCTTCGATCATAATATCCCCCGGTGTATGGTCGTTACGCGCAACATAGCGAGGACAGGTTCGGATGGAAACAGTGGCGGACGGGCTGATCGGGGCGATCGGGGGCACGAGGCTGATCAGGCTGAAGCGCGCCTCCGCCGCCACGGGCTGCGAGATTTTGGGCAAGGCGGAGTTCCTCAACCCTGGCGGCTCGGTGAAAGACCGCGCCGGGCTGGCCATCATCCGCGACGCCGAGGCCAAGGGGCGGCTGAAGCCTGGGGGCATCATCGTTGAGGGCACGGCGGGCAATACCGGCATCGGGCTGACGCTGGTGGCCAACGCGCTCGGTTATAAATGCATCATCGTGATGCCCGAGACCCAGAGCCGCGAGAAGATCGACTTCCTGCGCATGATCGGCGCGGATCTGCGGCTGGTCCCGGCCAAGCCGTTCAAAGACCCCGATAATTACGTGCATGTCTCGCGCCGGTTGGCCGAGGAGCTGGGCGCGGTCTGGGCCAACCAGTTTGACAATCTGGCCAATCGCGAGGGCCACCGCCTGACCACTGGCCCCGAAATCTGGGACGAGACCGCCGGCAAGATCGACGCCTTCACTTGCGCCTGCGGCACGGGCGGCACGCTGGCTGGGGTGTCGATGGCGCTGAAGGCGCTGAAGCCCGAGGTGAAGATCGTGCTGGCGGACCCGGAGGGCAGCGGCCTCTATGGCTGGGTGAAGAGCGGCGACCTTTCGGTGAGCGGCTCCTCCATCACCGAGGGTATTGGCCAGTCTCGCGTGCCGGGCAATCTGGAGGGCGTGGCGATCGACGACGCCGTGCGCATCCCCGACCCCGAGGCGCTGGAGCAGATCTACGACCTGCTGATCCATGAGGGCATCTGCATCGGCGGCTCGGCCGGCATCAACGTGGCGGCGGCGATCCGCGTGGCGCGCGAGATGGGGCCTGGCCATACGGTGGTGACGATGCTTTGCGATGGCGGCGCGCGCTATCAGAGCAAGCTGTTCAACCCGGAATTCCTGCGGAGCAAGAGCCTGCCGGTGCCGCCGTGGATGTGACCGACGCCGCGGCGCTGGACGCCGAGGAGCTGCTCACCGCCTATGCCGCGCGCCAGCTCACCCCGTTGCAGGCCTTGCAGGGGGTGACCGAGCGCATCGCCCGGCGCAACCCGGAGATCAACGCCTTTGCGGTGATGAACCCCGAGGCGCTCAATGCCGCGCGCGCCAGCGCGGCCCGCTGGGCGGCGGGCAAGCCAAGTGGCGTGCTGGATGGCGTGCCGGTGACGGTGAAGGATTTGGTGGACATGGCCGGGCTGCCCACGCGGCGCGGCAGCAAGACCACCGATACCGCGCCCGCCCCCGCCGACGCCCCGCTGGTGCGCGCCCTGCGCCGGGCGGGGGCGGTGATCATCGGCAAGACCACAACCACCGAATATGGCTGGAAATCGCCCGGCGACTGCCCGCTGCACGGTATCACCCGCAACCCTTGGAACACCGCGCGCACGCCGGGCGGCTCGTCCTCGGGCGCGGCGGCGGCGGCGGCGGCGTTTTTCGGTCCGCTGCATGTGGGCACCGATGCGGGCGGCTCCATCCGTATTCCCGCCGCGTGGTCGGGCATTGTTGGGCTCAAGCCCAGCTTCGGGCTGGTGCCGCAATGGCCGCTAGGCGCGTTCGGGCATGTCGCCGTGGCCGGGCCGATGGCGCGCTCGGTGCGCGACGCGGCGCTGATGCTCTCGGCCCTGGCCGGGCATGACGCGGCGGACCCGTTCTCCCTGCCCGGCGCGCCACGCGATTATCTGGCGGGCATCGAGGAGGGCGTGCGCGGCCTGCGCATCGGCGTGCTGCTGCGCCCGGGCTTCGCCGCGCCGGTGGATGCGGACGGGCTGCACGCGCTGGAGCAGGCGCGGCTGGCGCTGCGCGAGCAGGGTGCCGAACTGGTCGAGATCAGTCCCGATCTGCCGGATATCTCCGAGGTGTTCACGAAACTCTGGGGCATCGCCCTGGCGCGGGTGGCGGATACGCTGGCCGAGGACCAGCGCGCGCTGCTGGAGCCGGGGCTGCTGGCGGTGGCTGAGCGCTTCCGCGCCACGCCGGGGCTGGAGGTGATGCGCGCCGAGGCGCTGCGCGTGCAGGCGGCGCATGAGATGGCGGCGCTGACGGTGGACGCGGTGCTTTGCCCCGCCGTGCCGCATTGCGCGCCGCTGGCCGAGGCCCCGGTGCCCGACCCGGTGGCGGCGCTCTGGCAAAACTGGGCGCCCTGGACCTTCCTGTTCAACCTCACCCGCCAGCCGGCGATTGCCGTGCCGGTGGGGGTGAACGCGGCGGGGCTGCCGATTTCGGTGCAGATCGCCGCGCCGCTCTACCGCGACGACATGGCGCTGCGTGTGGCGCGGGCGGTGGAGCGGGCGGTGGGGTAGGGGGTTACTCCCCCGCCTCCCGCGTCACGCGCACGCGCTCGATCCGCCGCCCGTCCATCGACAACACCTCGAACTTCCAGCCGCCGAACACCAGCGCGTCGCCGGCGCGGGCGGGGCGCAGCAGCAGCGCCAGGATCAGCCCGCCCAGCGTGTGGTAGCTGCCCTCATTGGGCAAGGCGGGAAGGTGCAGCCGGGCCTTTGTCTCGTCCACCGGGGTCAGCCCGTCCAGCTCATACACTGAGTCCGCCGCCGGCTCCGGCTCATGCGCCGAGGGACCGGCATCGTCGGCGTCACCCACGATCGCCTCCAGCACATCGGCGGCGGTGACGATGCCTTCGAAGCTGCCATATTCGTCCAGCACCAGGGCGATGCCCAGCACGTCGCCCTTCAGCCGCTCCAGCGCCTCCAGCGCCGAGACGGAGTCGGGCAGGGCCATGGGCTGGCGCAGCGCCGGGGCGAGCGAGAAATCCTTGCCGTCCAGTAGCCGGTCCAGCACATCCTTGGCCGCCACCACGCCGGCGACGTTGTCGATCACCCCGTCGCACACCACCAGGCGCGAATGCGGCGCGCTGCGCAGGCGGGCGATGATGTCCTCCTTGCCCGCGGTGCGGTCGATCCAGACGATTTCGGTGCGCGGGGTCATGATCGCGCGCACCGGCTTGTCGGCCAGGCGAAGCACGCGCTCGATGATGTCGCGTTCCTCGGTCTCCAGCACGCCGGTCTCGGCGCCTTCCACCAGGATCGCCTTCAGCTCCTCCTCGCTCACCGCGCGAGCGTTCTCCGGCTCGGGGCCGAAGGCGCGCAGCACCAGCGTGGTGGTCTTGCCCAGCAGCCACACCGCCGGGGCCGCCGCCCGCGCCAGCAGCCCCAAAGGCCCGGCGGTGAAGGCCGAGACGCGCTCGGGGTGGCGCAGCGCGAGCTGCTTGGGCACCAGCTCGCCAAACACCAAGGTGAGGTAGGTGATGACGATGACCGTGAACACCACCGCCACCGGCCCGGCATAGGGGCCGATATAAGCCAGACGGGCGAGCGGCACTTCCAGCTGGGCGGCGAGCTGGTCGCCGCCAAAGGCGCCGGTGAGGATGCCGATGAGCGTGATGCCAAATTGCGTGGTGGGCAGGAAGCTGTGCGGGTCGTCGGCCAGCTGGCGGGCGCGGGCGGCCCCGGGCACGCCCTGGCGCTCCATGAGCGAGAGCATCGCCCGCCGGGCGGAGACCAGGGCCAGCTCGGCCAGGGCGAAGGCGCCGTTGAGCAGGATGAGCAGGGCCAGAATGAGAATCTGAAGAGCGATCGGCATGCGCCCTTTGTATCGGAGTTTTGCGTGCCGTGCAGCCGGGGCGGGAGGAAAACCCCGGCTTGCCTTAGTTGGGACACAATCGCGCCCAGCCGGTGCCTTACTGGAAAGTCATAAATCGCCACGCACGGGGCTAATCCCGGGTGTTTTCGGATCGCAAGGCATGACCTACCAGTCGCAAATCCAGCGCCAGGACGCGCTGCTCTCCACCGCCAAGCCTCGCAAGGGCTGGGCCAGCCCGGGCTCCTGGGCGGCGGCACTCGGCGCCGGCGTGGTGGCGCTGGGCCTGTGGGGCGCGGCCAACCGCCCGGCCACCAACATCCCGGCCTATCATGGCGAGATCGGCGGTTTCGCCTTCTCGCCCTTCCATAAGGGCGAGAGCCCGCAGACCGGCGATTACCCGAGCACGGCCGAAATCAAGTCCGACCTCGCCTTGGCCGCGAAATACACCCACAACATCCGCACCTATACGGTCGAGGGCGATCTCGGGCAGATCCCGGCCCTGGCCGAGGGGATGCACCTGAACGTGACCCTGGGCGGCTGGCTGGACCGCCACCCGGAGGCCAACGCCAAGGAACTGGCCAAGCTGGTGCAGGTGGCCAATGCCAATGCAGACGTCACGCAGCTCATGGTCGGTAACGAGACCATCCTGCGCGGCGACATGACCGTGCCCGACCTGATCAACGACATCGACCAGGTGAAGGCCGAGACGCATGTGCCCGTCTCCACCGCCGAGCCTTGGCATGTCTGGCTGAAATACCCGCAACTCGCCCAGCACGTGGATTTCATCACCGTGCATCTGCTGCCCTATTGGGAGGGCGTGCCGGAGAACATCGCCGTGCAGGACGCGATGCACCGCCTGCAGATGGTGCATGACCGCTTTCCCAACAAGCGCATCGTGATCGGCGAGATCGGTTGGCCCTCCGACGGCATCGATATCGGCGCCGCCCGCGCCAGCAATATCAACCAGGCCCGTTTCCTGCGCGATTTCTTCAACCTCGCGCAGCAGGATCATATCGACTACTTCGTGATGGAGGCGTTCGACCAGCCTTGGAAGACCAGCTTCGAGGGCCGCGCCGCCGGGTACTGGGGCATGTTCACCCTGGATCGCCATCAGAAATGGTCGCTGACCGGCCCGGTGGAAAACAACCCGCACTGGTTTGAGTACGCGCTGGGCGGCGTGTTGGCCTCGCTGGCCGCGACCATGCTGCTGCTCTCGCGCCGCCCGGATATCCGCTTCACCGGCAAGCTCGCCTTCGCGGCGCTGGTCGAGGGCTTCACCGCCATCCTTGCCATGCTGTTCATGAACATGGGCGAGACTTATCTCTCCATGAGCGCCGCCGCCGTGTGGGGCGCGCTGGCCGCCGGGCAGGGGCTGCTGCTGTTCCTGCTGATCGCCGACAGCTTCGACCTGGTCGAGACCATCTTCGGCCGCATCTCGCGCCGCCACTACGAGCCGATCCCGGCTCCCGCGGGCGCCAAGCTGCCGAAGGTCTCCATCCACCTGCCGATCTGCAACGAGCCGCCCGAGATGGTGAAGCTCACCCTCGACGCGCTGGCGAACCTGGATTACGAGCGCTACGAGGTTCTGGTTATCGACAACAACACCATGGACCCCGCGGTGTGGGAGCCGGTGGCCGAGCATTGCGCGCGGCTGGGGCCCAAGTTCCGCTTCTTCACCCTGGGCAAATATAAGGGCTTCAAGGCTGGCGCGCTGAATTTCGGCCTGCGCGAGACCGCCCCGGATGCCGAGATCATCGGTGTGATCGACTCCGATTACCTGGTCGACCCCGACTGGCTGCGCTGCATGGTCCCGGCCTTCGACAACCCGGCCGTCGGCTTCACCCAGTCGCCGCAGGATTACCGCGACAATGATGGCGGCCTGTTCAAGCGCATGATGTTCTGGGAGTATGCGGGCTTCTTCCACGCCGGCATGGTCACCCGCAACGAGCGCAACGCCATCATCCAGCACGGCACCATGACCCTGGTGCGCAAGCAGGCGCTGCTTAACGAGAATGGCTGGGCCGAATGGTGCATCACCGAGGACTCCCAGCTGGGCCTGCGCCTGTTCCGCGCCGGGTATGAGGCGGTGTACTCCAAGAAATCCTTCGGCAAGGGCGTGATGCCGGATGACTACAACGCCTTCCGCAAGCAGCGCTTCCGCTGGGCCTATGGCGCCATGCGCATCGTGCGCGCCAATGCCGGCGCCCTGTTCAACCCCTTCAACAAGGAGCTGACGCTTGGCCAGCGCTGGCACTTCATCACCGGCTGGCTGCCCTGGTTCGGCGATGCGCTGGGCATCGTGTTCCTGGCCATGGGCCTCGCCTGGTCGGCCGGGCTGATCCTGGACCCGGTGCGCTTCGAGTTCCCGATCGCCCTGTTCATGCTGCCCTCGATCGGCCTGTTCTTCTTCAAGATCGTGCAGATCCTGGCGCTGTATAAAAACCGCGTGCCTTGCGGCTTCCTCGACCGGGTGGGCGCGGCGGTGGCCGGGCTGGCGCTGTCGCACTCCATCGGCAAGGCCGTGTGGAAGGGGCTGTTCACCAACAAACTGCCCTTCATCCGCACCCCGAAGATGAAGGACGCCCCCGCCCTGGTGCAGGGGCTGGTGATGGCCCGCGAGGAGCTGGTGTTGCTGCTCCTCACCTGGGGCGCGGCGCTGGGGGTTGGCTTCGGCCACCACTGGGCGACGCTGGAGACCAAGCTGTGGGTCGCGGTGCTGTTCACCCAGTCCATGCCTTATCTGGCCTCGGTTGGCGTCTCCATCCTGGCCTCGCTCCCGGCCAAGGCGGCGGCCCCGGTGATCACCGCCGCCCCGGCCAAGCAGACCGCGTCGCTTGGCGCCATGCATCCGGCGGCTGGCGACTAAGCCCGCCCACCCCACCAAAGGGCCCCGCTTGCGGGGCCCTTTTTATTTCTGCGCCGCGCGGGGCAGATCTGCCCGATTATCCTTGCGCTAAGCACCCCGGCGCGTGCATAAGGCCGCCACTGGCCGCGATGGCGCGACCGGGAGCGCTGCTCCCGGCTGTGGCGGCTTGATTTGATGGGGGCGCGTTTCGCCCCGTTTGACCGTCCTTTTCCAAAATCGCGCGTGGAAGCCGGACAATATCGCCAGAGAGGCTCTCTCTGGCGCCGGAGACGTTTGTTTATATGACTGAAATGAATTTTGATGCGTTCGGCCTGGCCACCCCGATTCTGGCCGCGCTGAAGCATGCGGGCTTCGTGAAGCCCACCCCGATCCAGCAAGGCGCGATTCCGCACGGCCTTGCGGGCAAGGATGTGCTGGGCCTGGCCCAGACCGGCACTGGCAAGACCGCCGCCTTTGCCCTGCCCATCTTGCAGGCCATGGCTGGGCACAAGCTGCATAACCGCCGCTTCTCGACCCGTGCGCTGATTTTGGCGCCGACCCGTGAACTGGCGGTGCAGATCGAGCAGGAGTTCAAGAAATTCGGCGCCGGGCTCGGCCTGCGCGTGGTGCTCATCGTCGGCGGCGTGGGCCGCAGCGGGCAGGTGGCGCGCATGTCGCGCGGGGCGGATATCGTTGTCGGTTGCCCCGGCCGCGTGCTCGACCTGATGAACACCAAGGAGCTGATCATCGACCAATGCCAGTTCTTCGTGCTGGACGAGGCCGACCGCATGCTCGACCTTGGCTTCTTCCCCGATATCCGCAAGATCGTGACGCATCTGCCCACGCGGCGGCAATCGGCGCTGTTCTCGGCCACCATGCCGGCGGAAATCGCCAAGCTGGCCGAAGGGCTGCTGCATGACCCGGTGCGAGTAACGGTGGCGGCGGTGGCCTCCACCCCGGCGCGCATCGCCCAGAGCGTGCATTTCGTCGAGGGCGCACAGAAGCGCGAATTGCTGGTGCAACTGCTCCGCGACCCGGCCTTCACCCGCGCCATCGTGTTCACCCGCACCAAGCGCGGGGCGGATCGCGTGGCCCTGCAACTCAACGGCGCCAAGATCTCCGCCACCTCGCTCCACGGCAATCTCAGCCAAAATGCCCGCCAGCGCGCGCTCGACGCCTTTAAGTCCGGCGAGGCGCGGGTGCTGGTGGCGACCGACATCGCGGCCCGCGGCATCGATGTCTCCGGCGTCTCGCACGTGGTGAATTTCGAGCTGCCGAACGAGCCGGAGAGCTATGTGCACCGCATCGGCCGCACCGCGCGCAACGGCGCCGAGGGCGTGGCCGTGGCCTTCTGCGACGCCACCGAGCTGCCGTATCTGAACCAGATCGAGAAGCTCACCGGCATCAAGATGCAAGTGGCGAGCGGCACCCGTCCGGCCCAGGCGATGCCGGTGAAAAAGCCCCAGCGCCACCCGGACATGGTGGTGCGCAAGGCGAAGCCCGCCACCGCCCCCGGCGCGAAGCTGGGCGCCAAGCCCCGCCGTCCGCAATATCAGGAGAAGCGGGCGAAAGTGGCTTAAGTTGGATAAGGGGCCGTTCGGCCCCTTATTTGTCACTCAGGGACCAGTAGTTAATCGCTGTGTTTGTTGCTTTCGTGCCTGATAAAAATTGGAAAGCCTTTGAGGCCATGGTCACGTGCATATATTTTTTTGCCGTCACGTAACGTGATGGATGCACGAAAGATCAGACCGACAGGTTTAGAAAATTTGCTCATGTAAGAGCTCCTTCAGAGGGATTCCGACGCCACACGGCGTTGGCGCAGCGACGCTGCGACTCGCATTTTATTGGAACTCTCGTCCATAAGGCAACCCTAACTTGAGGCGTTGCCGAAACGGTATACCTCCCCCTCCGTCGCCACCGCGTGCAGGTGAAAATCCGTCTCCTCCACCGGCACATGCGCCACTTGCTGCGCGGCATAGGCGCAGCCGAGGCGGAAGGCGTGGGGCAGGCCGGCCAGGGTGCGGTCGTAATAGCCGCCGCCATAGCCCAGGCGGTGGCCGGTGGCGTCGAACGCCACCAGTGGCACCAGCACGAAATCCGGCGTGACCGCCGCGCCCAGCGGATGCATGGTGCCATAGCGCCCGCGCGCCAGTTCCACCCCCGGCGCCCAGGCGCGGAAGATCAGCGGGTTGCCGCGCGGCGTGGTTTCCGGCAGGCCGATGACATGGCCGCGCTCATGCAGCGCGGTGAGCAGCGGGCGGATGTCGATCTCATGCGGCATCGGCCAGAACCCGGCCACCACCGCCCCCGCGGGCACGATGCCGGAGGCCAGCACATGCGCCGCCAGCTGCGCGCCCAGCGCCGGGTTCCAACGCGCGCGCAGGCCCAAAATCTCCGCCCGCAACGCCGCTTTTTGCTCGGCCAGATCCATGATCTTCAAGGCGCCGTCAGGCGGAATTCGATCCGCCGGTTCTGCGCGTAATCCGCCGGGGTGGTGCCGGGCGCGATCGGGTTGTTGGAGCCCATGCCAGATACCACCAGCCGGTTCTGCGGCACGCCATCGGCGATCAGCAGATCCAGCACCGCCAGCGCGCGGGCCGAGGACAGATCGAAATTCGATTTATACGGCCCGCCGCTGATCGGCTGCGCGTCGGCATAGCCATCGACCGACAGCACCCAGTTCACATTTGGCGGGATCTTGGCGGCGATCTCCTTCACCGCCTGTGCCACCTGCGCGATCTCGGCTTGCCCGGCAGGGGTGATCGTTGCCTCATCGACGGGGAACAGCACGTCGCTCTCGAACACGAAACGGTCGCCCACGACCTTGATGTTCTTCTCGCCCTTCAGGCTCTCGGATAATGTGCGGAAGAACACGCTCTGATATTGCTGCAATTCCTCGACCTTGCGGGCCAGCGCCTCGTTGAGCTGCTTGCCGAGATCGACGATCTGCACCTTGTCGGCCGCATCCGCCGTCTGCGCGGCGTCGAGCGCAGTTTGCAGCGCCGCGAGCTGCGCGCGCAACGCCGCCAGCTGCTGGTTGAGCAGGGCGATCTGCGCCTCGTCCTGAGCGGAGAGCTTCTGCGCGTCGGCGAGTTTCTGCTGCATGTCCGGCGTGCCGGTCACCGCCTCCATCTGCGCCTGCAGCGTGGCGATGCGCCCCGTGGCCGCCGCCGCCTGGGCCTGCGCGTCTGAAAGCTGGGCCTGCATGGTTTTCTGCGCGTCTTGCAGCGTGGCAAGGCTGGCATTGCTGGTGGCGAGCTGCTGGGTGAGGCTGGTATTGGCCGCCTGCGCCTGCGCCAATTGCGCGTTCAGCGCCGCCAACTCCTGGCTCAGCGTCGCGTCCTTCGATATTTCCATCGACAGGCTTTGCGTCAGTTCCGAGATCTGCTGTTTCAGCTTGTCGATCGTGTTGTTGGAGCCGGTGAGGGCGGAGGACAGGAACGCCTCGGCCAGCACGAACACCAGCAGCACGAAGATGATGACCATGAGCAGGGTGGAGAGCGCGTCCACATAGCCGGGCCAAGCCTCAAGCCCGTTGCCCGTGCCCCGCCGGCCTCTCATGGCCGGTTGTGGTCCGCCAGCCCGGCGATGGTGCGGGTGAGCACCTTGAGGTCGCTGCGCAGCTCGCCCAGGCTTTGGCTGCGGCCTTGCTCGCTCTCGGTAAGCAGGCGCGAGAGCAGTAATTCGATGTTGCGCAGATGCGCGCGCGCCACCTCATCGGCGGGTTTCGGTTCGGCCAGGCGCGAGAGCACCGGGGCGATGCCCATCTGCGCGGCGCCGATCTTCTCCATCAGTTGCTGGTTCACGCGCAGCGTGTCGGAGAGATGCGCCAGCCGCTCGGTCATCGCCACCACCGCCGCGCTGCTCTGGGCGCGGCCTTCCTCGCCGCGCGCCAGCACGCGCTGCAACTGGTCCATATTCTCCGCCGTCTGCTCCAGCAGCGCCTGCACGTAGACAGGGATGCTGCCCTCGCCATCGCCCGCCAGCGCGCCGGTGGAGAGCCGGGTCAGCCCGGCCAGCCATTCCTCCAGTTCGTTGAAGAAGCGGTTCATCGCCTGCCCGGCGGTGAGATCGAGAAAGCCCAGGATCAGCGCGCCGGACAGGCCGAACATCGAGGACGAGAACGCCGTGCCCATGCCCGCGAGCGGCCCGGTCAGCCCGTTCTTGAGCTGGCTGAACATCGCGTTCACATCGCCGCCGGCGAGGTTCATGCCGTTGATCACCTCGGCCACCGAATTCACCGTGCGCAGCAAGCCCCAGAACGTGCCGAGCAGGCCGAGGAAGATCATCACCCCGGTGGTGTAGCGCGAGAGTTCGCGCGATTCGTCGAGGCGCGAGGAGATGCCGTCAAGGATCGTGCGCATCGCCTGGCCGGAGAGGGTGATGCGGCGCTCGCCATCGGCGCGGCCGTGCAGCATCCGCGCCATCGGGGCGAGCAGCACGGGCGGGGCGGCTTGTTCCAGACGCTGGCGGTTGCGGCGGAATTCCTCGACCCAGGCGGCCTCAGGGTAGAGCCGCTGCACCTGGCGCAAATTCCAGAACACGCCGAAGAACTCGACCGCCACGATGACGCTGTTGACCACTGGGTTGGCGAGGAAGAAACGCGAGAGTTCCGGCGAGAGCAGGGCGGCGAGGCTGTAGACCACCACGCAGAACAGGATCATCCGTATCAGGTAGTTGGTCGGCTTGGTCATTGCGCGGTTCCTGCGCCTGCGGTGATGATCGTGTTGTCATCGGCCTGGCCGGGGCTGGCGCCCATGGCGCGGGGGATGATGTTCTGCGCCGGCACCCCGCAGGCGGCCAGCGCTTGCTTCACCGCCAGGGCGCGCGCGAGCGAGAGGCGCATCGCGGCGGAGGGGTCCGAGGGGTTGGCCGGCGCATGGGCGCTGACGCTGACCATGCCGCCCGCGCCGCAGAACGGGCCGAGCGCGGCGGTGGCGTTGGCGGGCAGCGCCGCGCTGCCGGGGGCGAAGCTCAGCTTCACCCCCGCGGGCGGGGCTTTGGGCACGGGGGCTATAGGCTTGGCCGTGGGTTTGGGCGTTGGCGCGGGCGCGGCTGCCGGGGCGGGCTTGGCCGCTGCCGGGGCCGCCGGAGGCGCGGGCGGCTTGGCGTGATGATGGATGACGCGCGGCGCGGCTACCGGTCGCGGGGGCGCTGGCGCGGCGGGGGGCGCCGGGGCGATGCCGGAGAGTTGCTGCAACGCCGCGGGATTGACTGTCACCTGCGCCTGCGCGCAAGGCGCCGCCAGGGCCAGGAGACCTGCCAGGAGCGATAAATGCTTCACGGCAGAAACTTTAGCTTCAACCCTTGGCCGCCGCCAGACCGTCCTGCACCACTTCCAGCAATTTGCCGTGCAGATGCGGGTTCGCCGCGACCACGGTGCTGTTGATGTCGTCCTTGCCCTCGGCATCGGTGGCGTAGCCGCCGGCCTCGCGCACGATCAGCATCCCCGCGGCGACATCCCAGGGTTTGATGCCGGTCTCCCAATAGCCGTCATACCGGCCCGCCGCCACCCAGGCGAGGTCCAGCGCCGCGGAGCCGAAGCGCCGCACCCCGGCCACTTGCGGCATCAGCGTGCCCAGGGTGCGGGCGAAGGAGAGGCGGTTGCGCGGGGCCGACACGGCGAAGGGAATGCCGGTGGCGAACAGCGCGTCCTTCAGCTCGCGCCGGGCGGAGACGCGCAGGCGCTTGTCGTTGAGATAGGCGCCCACGCCCTTCTCGGCCCAGAACATCTCGCCCGGCACCGGGCTGTAGACCAAAGCGGCGTGGATCTCGCTATTGCCGTCGGGCAGGCGCTTCTCCAGCGCGATCGAGATCGCCCAATGCGGGATGCCGTGCAGGAAGTTGGTGGTGCCGTCCAGCGGATCGACGACCCAGCGCCACGCCCATTTTTCGGAGCCGGAGGCGCCGGATTCCTCCATCAGCATGGCGTAGCCGGGCCGCGCCTTCTCCAGATCCTCGCGCAGCGAGGCCTCGGCGCGCAGATCCGCCTGGCTGACGAAATCCCCCGGCCCCTTCATGGAGACCTGCAGGTTCTCGACCTCCAGAAAATCGCGCAGCAGCCGCTTGGCCGCCTTGTTCGCCGCGGCGTGCATCACGGTCATGTGCGGGGAGAGACGTGGCATCATGGCAATTCAGTCCTTGGCAAGTAAGACCGCCTGGAAACGGCAAACGAGACCGCGCGGGTCTCGTTGTTAAATAGTCGGGGCCGGGGGCGCGATGATCCCCCGGCATGTGCATCAGCCCTTGGCGCGCTCGACGTAGCTGCCATCCTCGGTGCGCACGACAATGCGCTCGCCCGCCTCGATGAAGGGCGGCACCAGGGTCTTCACGCCGTTGGAGAGCTTGGCCGGCTTGTAGGAGGAGGAGGCGGTCTGCCCCTTCACCACCGGGTCGGCCTCGACCACTTCCAGCGTCACCTGCGGCGGCAGGGTGATGCCGACCGGATCGCCTTCCACCAGCGCCACGATGACGGGCATGTTGTCCTGCAGGAAGGGCGCGGAATCGCCCAGGATGGAGACCGGCACCATGAACTGCTCGAAGGTCTCGGGATCCATCAGCACCAGGTTTTCGCCATCGGTGTAGGAGTAGGTGAAATCCCGGTCCTCGGTGGTCAGACGCTCGACGGTGTCGGCGGTGCGCCAGCGCTCATTGGTCTTGTTGCCGGTCTTCAGGTTGCGCATTTCCACCTGGATGAAGGCGCCGCCCTTGCCGGGGGTGATGATCTGCTGCTTCAGCACGGTCCAGCGCTGGCCCTCGTGTTCGATGACCTGGCCGGCGCGGATAAGATTAGCCTGCTGCTTCATGGGTTCTGCCCTGCCGATTGAAAACTTGAATGATCGTAAGGCGCGGGCTTACGCCGCCAGGGCGATTTCGGCAAGCCACCCCCGGCGCAGCGGGCTGCCGGTTAACAGGAAAATATCGGTTCGGGCGGGCGGGACCTGCGGCATTAACGCGCAATTCACCCGCGGCGGATAGGGTGAGCACAACCTGTCGTCGTGATTGGGTGGCAAAATGCGGCCCGGCCTCAAGGATCTGCCCGCATGCCCGCGTCTCAACCCGGTGTCAGCCTGGCGCGCCGCACCTCCCATGCCTCACTATTGGCGTTGCCCGCCGCCATGGCGCTCGGCGCCCCGGGCGCGGCGCAGAGCGTGATCTCTACCAGCCACACCGCGCCGCTCGATCTCGCCGCCTATGGCCCTGGCGTGGTCAGCATCGCCAGCTTGGTGAGCCTCAGCTCCACCAGCTGGGCGGCGGCCTGGGCCGCTGGCGTGGTGAGCGTCGCCAATGCCGGGCAGGTGCAGGCGCCCGATGGCGTCGGCATCCTGCTGGGCGGTGGGGGCAGCCTGAGCAACACCGGCACCCTGGCGGGGAATGACGCGGTGTCGCTGGGCGCGGCGGGGAGCATCGGCAATAGCGGGGTGATCAGTGCGGCCAGTTACGGCGTGCTCGTCAATGGTGGCGCTGGCAGCGTGAGCAATAGCGGCAGCATCGCCGCCGGGTATGACGGGGTGAGCCTGAACCGCGGCGGCGCGGTGACCAACACCGGCTCCATCTTCGGCGGGCATATCGGGGTTTACACCGGCCACGGCCTCGGCAGCGTCACCAATAGCGGGCAGATTTCCGCCCGCGGCGGCGACGCCGTGTCACTCTATTCCGGCGGCAGTTTCACCAACACCGCCGCGGGGCGGCTGCTCGGCGGCTATTCCGGCGTGTATGCGGGCGGCGATGGATCGCAGATCACCAATGCCGGGCTGATCACCGGGCCGGATTTCGGCGCCTATCTCAGCGGCGCCTCCACCATCAGCAGTAGCGGCACCATCGTGGGCGGCATTGACGGCGTGATGGATAGCGGGCGCGGCGGCGTGGTGCGCAATGCCGGGCTCATCAATGGCGGCAGCATCGGCGTGCGCCTGGCGCGCGGCGGCACGGTGGAGAATAGCGGCACCATCGCCGGGCTCACCGGCATCACCGCCTTCGGCCCCGCCAGTATTTATGACACGGGCAGCCTCATCGCCACGGGCGGCGGCGACGCCATCAGCCTCGCGCGCGGGGCCAGCACCGTCACGCTCGGCACTGGCGCGGTGATCAGCGGCGATATCGCGGGCAATGGCACCGCGAGCAGCCTCTCGCTCACCGGCAGCGGCACGCTCGGCACCGACATCACCGGCTTCAACAATGGCGCGCTCTATGTCGCCCCCGGCGCGGCCTGGACTGGCACCGGCCAATGGAATGTGGCGCAGATGGTGAATGCGGGCAGCTTCACCGCCGGGCTTGCCGCGGTACCGCTGCGCCTGACCGGGAATTTCACCCAGACCAGCACCGGCACGCTGGTTGTGCTGGTCGAGCCGGGTGAGGTCTCCAGCTTCACCGTCACCGGCACCATCACGCTTGGCGGCACGCTCACCTATGTGCTGGCGCCCGGCACCTACACCCCGGCCAGCTACCAGTTTTTGCAGGCCAGCGCCGGGCTGAGCGGCAGCTTCGCGCAAGTGGCGGGGTCGGCGCGGCCGGTGCAGGTGGTGCTCGGCCCGCTGGCGGCGCGGCTGCGGATCAATGGCAATTTCAGCGTGGCGCCGCAGGGCGCGGCGCTGTTGCCCGACACCACCCAAGCCCTGGCGATGCAGGCCGAGAGCCTCGGCGACACGCTGCTCGCGCGCGCGGCATTGGGCGGCGGCGGGGCGGGG
>NZ_JAJDJU010000020.1 GCF_020567705.1 Acidocella sp. KAb 2-4
CCCGCGCCGGGGCGCCGGAGCCGGCCGCGAGCAGGAGCAGAACGGCGAGGAGGGTGGCGAAACGCATGCCCGGAACTGAGGTGGGATTGGCCGCGAAGTCAACCAGCATGGTGGGCAAAGCTGCTCGCGCCGCTATATTGAGGGCATGAAAATGATTCTCCTGGGCCTGCTGGCGGCCGATATGCTGGCTGTGGTGGCGGTGATGCTGACCGGGGCGCTCGGCATGGCGAACCCGGACCGTGACCCGCGGCGCTCCAACACGCTGATGCGGTGGCGTGTGATTTTGCAGGCCGTGGCGGTGGCGCTGGTGGTGGCGCTGATGCTCGCGGGGTGAGCCGCCGATGACGCCGGACCTGTTCGGCGCCGCGCCGCCGCCAGGGCTGGCGTATCTGCCTGGCTTCGCCCTGGACGAGGAGGTCGGGCTGATCCGCGCCGCGCTGGCGGTGGCGGAAATCTCGCCGCTGCGCGCCGTGGCCACGCCGGGCGGGCGGAAGATGTCGGTGACGATGACGAATTGCGGGGCGGCGGGCTGGGTGAGCGATGCGCGCGGCTACCGCTACGAACGGCGCGACCCGCTGACCGGCCAACCTTGGCCAAACTTGCCCGAACCGTTCCTGACCCTGGCGCGCGCGGCGGCGGCGCAGGCGGGTTTCCCAGGCTTCACCCCGGATGTCTGCCTGATCAACCGCTACGCCCCTGGCGCCAAGATGGCGCTGCACCAGGACCGGGACGAGGCGGATATGAGCGCGCCGATCGTCTCCGTCTCGCTCGGGCTGGCGGCGGTGTTTCTGTGGGGCGGCGCGGCCAGGACCGACAAGCCGGCACGGCTCTCGTTACAGAGCGGCGATGTGGTGGTCTGGGGCGGGGCCGCGCGGCTCAACTTCCATGGCGTGGCGCCGGTGCGCGCGGGCAGCCACAATCTGCTCGGCGCCGCGCGGCTCAACCTGACCTTCCGCAAGGCGCTATAACAAAAAACCGGGGCGCGAGGGCCCCGGTTTCGTGCGGCGTGATGTGGCGCGGCTTATTCCTCGGCCACGATGTCGGCCACGCGCTTGCCGTAACCCGAGGGACGGTAGAACAGGATGCCGATCACCAAACCGCCAATGCCCACGATCTTGACCGTGAGGTTGAAGGTGGTGAGCGCATACAGCCCCAGCCCGAACAGGGAGATGGCGCTCAGCGCGGGATACACCACGTATTGCAGCGTGTTGCCCAGCGATTTGCCGATCTGGTCGCGGTACACCCAGGCGCAGACCAGCCCGGCGAGGCCGTAATAATAGCAGACCTGCACGGCGATGGCGCTCACCGAGTCGTTGAGGATGGTGGAGACTGACGGCATGAAGCTGGAGATGAAGATCAGCGCCAGGCCGACCACGATCAGCAGATACATGGTGCGCACCGGGGTCACCGTGCGCTCATGCACCTGGCCGAAGAAGGGCGGCAGCGCATGGTCGCGGCCCATGGCGAACAGGGTGCGCGAGAATTGCAGCATGGTGGTTTCCAGCGTCGCCACCGAGGACAGCACCAGCGCCAGCGTGGCCGCGTAGCCGCCCCAGACGCCCAGGCCCGCCTCCTGGGCCACGTGGAAGATCAGGTTGTCGGAATAGCCCGAGGAGTCCTTGAGCGAGAACATCATCAGCGCCGCCACGGTGAAGGCGACGAACGAGGCGATGGTGGCGAAGATGGAGAGGAAGCCGCCCTTGCCCGCCGCGTTTTGCTCATGGCCGCGCGTTTCCTCGGAGAGGTTGGAGGTCACGTCCCAGCCCCAATAGAGGAACACCACGATCAGCGCGGAGGCGGCGAAGGTCGGCGCATCGTAATTGAAGCCGAACCAGGACCAGGAGAACGGATTGGCCGCATGCCCGGCCGTGTGGACATAAGCCGCAATGGAGATGACAAACAGAATGCCGAGCTCGATGGTGCTCATCACCACCTGGATCTGGCTCGTCAGCTCGATGCCCGAGATCAGTACAAAGGCGATGACGAGGAACCACACCGCGCCAATGCCGGTGGTGAGCCACACATTGCTCGCGAGGTTGGGATCGAACAGGTCGA
Source organism: Acidocella sp. KAb 2-4 (assembly GCF_020567705.1). Lineage (GTDB taxonomy): Bacteria > Pseudomonadota > Alphaproteobacteria > Acetobacterales > Acetobacteraceae > Acidocella. Next base: position 2,056 of record NZ_JAJDJU010000020.1, read on the forward strand.
TGGTGGCGGTGCCGAGCGGGACCGAGCCGGTGACCATGAACACCATGGCGGCAATCAGCAGCGCCCAGCCCGAGAAATAGCCGAAAAATTCACCAAATGTGGTTTTGGTCCACTCATAGGCCGCGCCCGCATTCACCATTTTCGCGGTCAGGCCCTTATAGGCCACGGCGATGCCGAGCATGGGCACGGCGAAGATCAGCAGGGCGTTGGGCGCGATCGTGCCCGCCGTGCCGAGCAGGCCGGCAATGGCCACGGCGATCGAGTATGCCGGGGCCGATCCGGCCACGCCCATGATTATGGATTCAAAGAAGGAAAGAGCGCCAGCCTTGAGCTGGGTGGGTTGGGTCGTCATGTCTGCTCCCTTAAACTTTGTCGTTGATCTTGGGTTGCTGTTGGGTAATGCAATGAATATTGCCTCCACCTAGCAGAATTTCTCGCGCCGGCACCATAACAATCTCCCGTTCCGGAAACAGCCGGGCCAACACACCATGCGCGGCCGCATCGGTCTCCACGCCGAACGCCGGTGCAATAATCGCGCCATTGGCGATGTAGAAATTCACGTAGGAGGCGGCGAGGCGCTCGCCGGCGGCGCGATTCATGCCGCTCAGGGTGGCGTCCACCCCGGCGGCTTCCTCCGCCGTGATGAACATGGGCGTGGGCATGGGCATGCGCACCACTTCCAGCGCCCGGCCTTTGGCATCACGCGCCACCTTGAGCCGCGCCTCGGCATCGCGCGAGACGGCGTGATGCGGGTCGGCCGGATCGTCGCACCAGGAAAGGAGCACCTTCCCCGGCGTCACGAAACAGGCGAGGTTGTCGACATGCCCGTCCGTCTCATCGCCCGGCACGCCGTTGCCGAGCCAGATGATCTGCGACACGCCGAGATAGTCACGCAGCATCGCCTCCATCGCCGCGCGGGTGATGCCTTCGTTGCGGTTTTCGTTCAGCACGCATTGCTCGGCCACCAGCACCGTGCCTTCGCCGTCAACGTGGATCGCGCCGCCCTCAAGCACCCGCGGCGCGCGGAACCGCCGCGCGCGCTCCAGCCCCAGGATCTTGCCGGCGATCTGATCGTCGAGATCCCACGGGAAATAGAGCCCCCCCTTGAGTCCGCCCCAGGCGTTGAAGATCCAGTCCACGCCGCCAAGCTCGCCATTTGGCCCGCGCAGGAAGCTGGGGCCGACATCGCGGCACCAGGAATCGTTGCTCGACATCTCCAGCACCCGAATCTCGGGCGGCAAGGTGGCGCGGGCATTCTCATATTGCCGGGCGCTGGCCAGCATCGTCACCGGCTCAAACCGGGCGATGGCGCTGGCCACGGCGATGAACGCCGCTTGCGCCGGTTTGGCGCCGAGGCGCCAATTATCCGGGCGCTCGGGCCAGATCATCCAGCACCCCGCATGCGGCGCCCATTCCGCCGGCATATGAAACCCCGCCGCGCGCGGCGTGGTCATGAGCTCACCGCCTTATGGCGCGTCTGGCCATCGAGGGTGAGCAGCGGCGCATACAGCTCCGGCCGGCGGTCGCGGAACACGCCCCAGGAGGCGCGCTGCTGGGCGATGGCGTCGAGATCGAAGCGGGCGGCCAGCACCGTCTCATCCGTGCGGTTGGCTTCCGCCACTTTCTCGCCGGTCGGCCCGGCGATGAAGGAGGAGCCGTAGAATGTGAGCTGCGTGCCTTTTTGCCCCTTCTCGGTGCCGATGCGGTTGGAGGCGATCAGCGGCGTGAGATTCGCCGCCGCGTGGCCCTGCATCGTGCGCTGCCAATGCCCCGCGGAATCGAGGCTGGCATCCTGCGGCTCGGAGCCGATGGCGGTGGGGTAGAACAGCAGCTCCGCCCCCATCAGCGCCATGGCGCGGGCGCATTCGGGGAACCACTGGTCCCAGCAGATGCCAACGCCGATCCGGGCATGTTTGGTCTGCCACACCTTGAACCCGGTATCGCCCGGCGAGAAGTAGAACTTCTCGGAATAGCCGGGTCCGTCCGGGATATGCGCCTTGCGGTAATGGCCGAGCACCTCGCCATCGGCGTCGATAATGACGACGGTGTTGAAGCGGCTCTGCCCGGCGCGCTCATACACGGAGACGGGCAGCACAACGCCCAGCTCTTTGGCCAGCGGCGCGAGACGGCGCACCGCGGCGTTTTCCTCCAAGGGCGTCGCCAGTTGCAGGAAGTCGTAGATCTGGTCCTGACAGAAATAGGGAGTCTCAAACAACTCCTGGATCAGGACGATCTGCGCTCCCCGCGCCGCGGCGGCGCGGATCAGCGTTTCCGCCCGCGCGATGTTCTCATCCGCGTGCGGGGTGCAGGCCATCTGCGTGGCCGCGACGGTGACCTGCCTCATACGTGCTTCAGATACGCGTCGTATTCGACATCGGAGATACGCTTGCGCATCTCGCTGATCTCCTGCCGCTTACAGGCAATGTAGAGCCGCTGGAACTCGGCGCCAAAGATATCCGCGATGGCGGTGGAATCAGCGAATTTCTCCACCGCGCTCGACCAGGCGATGGGCAGCGGCGGCGCGTGCGGGCTCCGGTTGAGGCCGAAGGTTTCAGGCCCGGGATCGGCCTTGGTCTCCAGCCCGAGCAGCGCCGAGCCAAGCAGCGAGGCGAAGGCGAGATAGGGGTTGCAATCCGCCCCGGCGACACGATGCTCGACGCGCGAGGCCGAGGGGTCGGCGGTGATCACGCGCAGCGCCGCCATGCGGTTGTCATGGCCCCAATCGCCATAGGTTGGCGCATGCACGCCAGGGGCGAAACGCCGGTAGGAATTGGCGTGCGGGGCGAGGGTGATCATCGTGTCAGGCATGGTGCGGATGATGCCGCCCACGGCGTGATAGAGGCGATCGGAGCCGCGCTCGGGCGTGCCCTCGAAGATGTTATGCCCCTGGGCGTCGAGGATCGACATATGCACATGCATGCCCGAGCCCGCGCAATGGCCATAGGGTTTGGCCATGAAGGTAGCGGTGAGGCCGTGCTTGCGCGCGATCTCCTTGATGCTGCGCTTGAACATGGTGGCGTTGTCGGCCATGCGCAGGGCGTCGTCGCTATATTTCAGCGTCACCTCGAACTGGCCAGGGCCGTTCTCGGAGATCAGGGTCTCGATCTCGATATCCTGAAACCGGGCCGCGGCCATCATCTCGCGCAGGATCGGCTCGTATTCACGGATCTCGCTGAGGCCCACCGCATCCACCTGCCAGCCGCGCCAGCCGGATTCGTCGGCGCCGCGCGGGGCGATTTTCAGCGCCCCGGTCTGGCCCGGATTGACGAGGTAGAATTCCAGCTCCACCCCCAGCGCGGGGGTGAGGCCGGCGGCCTTGTAGCGGTCGAGCACGCGCGACAGCACGCCGCGCGGGTCGAGGCAGAAATAACCGCCATCAGGCTCGCGCATCGTCAGCAGCGCCTGCGCGGTGTTGCCTTCGGCCCAGGGCATGCGCGTGATGGTGTGCGGCACGGCGGTGCACAGCCCGTCCGGATCGCCGGTATCCTGGGCGATCCCGCCTTCGAGCACGTCATTGCCCCAGATATCCAGAAGGAACACCGAACGCGGAATCGACAAGCCGGGGCCGAACAGGCATTTCGACTTGCCCGGCTGCAGCCACTTGCCGCGCAGCACGCCATTCACATCGACGACAAACGCCTCGACGAAATCGCTCTGCGCCATCAGCGCGGTTTTAGCCGCGATATCAACCTCGTGCCGGGCGCTCATGACGCCACCTCTGACTTCACGGCATCATAGGTCTGGCCAATGGATTTCTTGGCCAGCTCAACCATCATGTCGATCTCGTCGTCATTGATGGTGAGCGGCGGCGAGAACACCATGGTGTCGCGCACGGCGCGCATGATCACCCCGTTGGCGAAACAGAAATCGCGGCAGATGCCGCCGACGCGGCCATTCTTCTCGAAGAATTTGCGCGTGCGCTTATCGGCGGTCAGCTCGATCGCGCCGATCAGGCCGACGCCACGGATCTCGCCGACGATCGGGTTGTCGGCCAGCGCCTCGGCCAGCTTGGCGCGCAGCGTCTCGCCCTTGGCGGCGGCCCCGGCCACCAGCTTCTCGTTCTCCAGGATTTCGATATTCTTCAGCGCCACGGCGCAGGAAACCGGATGCCCCGAATAGGTGAAGCCGTGATAATATTCCCCGGCATCGTTGATCATCACCTCGGCCACGCGGTCATGCAGCATCACCGCCGAGAGCGGCAGATAGCCCGAGGTGATGCCCTTGGCCAGGGTCATCATATCCGGCTTGATGCCGAAATAATCGGAGCCGAACATCTTGCCGGTGCGGCCAAAGCCGCAGATCACTTCATCGGCGATCAGCAGGATGTCGTTTTCCTTGCAGATGCGGTTCACTTCCGGCCAGTAGGTCTCGGGCGGAATGATCACGCCGCCAGCACCCTGGATCGGCTCGCCGATGAAGGCGGCGACATTCTCGGCGCCCAGCTCCTTGATCTTGGCCTCCAGCTGGCGGGCGGCGTAGATGCCGAATTCCTCCGGGCTCATCTGCCCGCCCTTGCCATACCAATAAGGCGGCAGGATGTGCCGGAAATTCGGCATGTCGCCGGCCTGGCGGTGCATGTCCACCATGCCGCCGGCCGAGGCGCCGAGCGTGGTGGAGCCGTGATAGCCGTATTCGCGGCCGATGATGATCTTCTTCTGCGGCTTGCCAAGCGTCTGCCAATAGACGCGCGCGGTGCGCAGGGCGCTGTCCACCGCTTCGGAGCCGGAGCAGGCGAAGAAGGCGTGATTCATGCCCTCAGGCGCGATCTGAGCCAGCTTGGTGGCCAGCATCACGGCGGGCTCGTTCGTGGTTTTGAAGAAGGTGTTGTAATAAGGCAGCTTCGTCATCTGCTTGGCGGCGGCCTCGACCAGCTCGCTCCGGCCATAGCCGGCGGCCACGCACCACAGACCGGCCATGGCGTCGAGAATCTTATTGCCCTTGGCGTCGTGCAGGAACACGCCTTCGGCCGAGGTGATGACGCGCACGCCGCGGGCATGCAGGTCTTTGTGGTCGGTGAACGGATGGAAATGATGAGCCGCGTCGAGATCTTGCAGATTCACGGCGTCGATATTGTCGAGCATGATGTTTCCCCATTGGTCAGTTTGAATCGCCAGCACCCGCTGGCTGTCCACAGCGCACGGGTTACAACCAGAGATTTTCAGACGCGGGGCGGGCTGAATCCGATACGCGCGCACAGCCGCAGCAACTCCATCTTGCGCTGAGGTTCCGGGCATGTGGCGTAGACGACCATGCGGATAGCTTCGCATGGCCGCCAATGGCTTTCAAGATTTATTTGTGAAAGATACTGCCGGCGCGTTACGCGTCGGCTTTTCGCATCTGCACAATGGCTCAGAACACCAGCCAGATACCGGTGAACAGCACGTCATTGGCCGAGGCGGAGCGGCCATTGCCGTCGTAATTGCGCGAGAGCCCGTTGAACTGGGGATAGAAGGTGTATTCAACAAAGACTTTCGCGTTGGCCCAGGGGAAGATGGCCGGCCCGCCGCGGTTGAACGGATAATAATCCAACTCGGTGGTGAAGCTGTCGGTGGTCGGCTTGCCGTTGGCGTTGGCGGAGCCGGCATTATAAAGGCCGGCGTCGCCGTTGCCGGAAATATTGTTAAACGCTTCAGTGGCGCCGAACATCTGATGCCACAGATAGGAGAGGGTCACCGTCTCCACGTCCAGATGGTCGTTGAGGTTGGCGGTGTTGCCGAGCGGATAGCTCGCGCCCCAATGCTGCCATTCATGGAACCAGGAAGCCTGCAGTGAGAGCGCCTGCTGAGCCTCAATGTGCTGGAACTGCATATCCAGCCCGGCATCGGTGAGGGTATCGGTCGGCCCGTGCTTCAACCCGCCCGGATAGGGGTGATCCCACAGCCCGGAAGCGCCGACCTCGATCGAATTCTCGCCGACGCTGTGCTGATAGGCGAGTCGCCAATACGGCGTTACCCCGGCGATGCCGTTCGCCGGCCCGGCGCCCAGCGCGAAGGCGGTGTGGTCAGGCAGGGATTTGTAAAGATCGATCTCGCCGTAGAGCAAATTCGCCGGGGTCAGATTGATGCCTGTATACCCGCCAAACCCCACCACCGACTGCGCGAGATTGCTGATCTGCAGCGAGGCCGTCGGGCTGGCGCCCAGCGCCGGGGGAATGAACGGATAGCCCCAGGCGGGCAGGGTGTTCCACAAATCCGTCATCGACGGGTTGTTGTTGAAGGTGACGCCATAGACCAGCGGCGTGCCCAACAGCACGGCATGCTGGGCGAGGCGGATATCGGTGTTGTCCCAGTGGAATTGGTGGGCAACACCGTCAAACGTGCCCTGCACGAAGGCGCCGAGGCCGAGCGGCTTGTCCAGCACGCCACCGAAGAACAGGCTGGTCTGCTGGATCGACCAGGCATCGTTGCTCGGATAATCAGGGGCGAGGCCACCAGGCACCTTATCCTTGAGATGCGTGAAGCCGCCCTGGACCATGGCGGAGAAATTCTTGATGTTGGGGAAATTCTGATCCCCAAGCACATAGGCTTCCATTTTGAAGGTACGGCCAAACGGTGTGAGCTGCGGAAAGCCGATATGACAGGCGGAGCAAGGCAGGCCCGTCTGCGCCGCGAAGGACGGAATGGCCGCGGCCGGATGCGCCGCCAGCACGCCCGCCGAAAGGATGAACCCGCCCGCCGCGAGCCTCGACATATACATCTTCTTCACTTCGGCCTCCTGTTTGCGCCTTTTAGTGTGCCCTTGATTTGGACTTTATGTTTTCTAGCGGCGCCGCGGCCAGGGCCGAACAGCGCCCCCAGGATGGCCGCACTTTATCTTGCACTTGCAGGAAACGCCAGCCTTGGGCACTTAATCACAAATCATGTCTGATACTAATGATCTCGATCAACTTTTGAATAACAGGGGGCAAAGCACCGCATTCGGCGCCTACGTCACCGCCGCGTGTTTCGACCCCGCCACCGCCCAGCCCGCCTTTGCGCTGGGCGATGGCACGTTGCGCCTGGGGGCTGGGGGCGAATTCACCGCCGTCGCCGCGCATCAGGGGGCGGTGCTCAGCCTGTGCGCGCATCCGCTCGGCGGCTTCCTCTCTGGTGGCGATGACGGGCGGCTGATGCGCACGCAGGCCGGCGAGGCCACGCAAGTGCAAAAATTCGGCTCCAAATGGGTCGAGCATGTCGCCGCCTTCACCGGCAAGACCAGCTATCTCGCCGCGGCGGTGGGCAAGATTGTGCATCTGCTCAGCCCAGCCGGCGACAAGCTGCGCGAACTGGCGCACCCCTCCACCGTCACCGGCCTGGCCTTCGACGCCAAGGGCAAGCGCCTCGCCACCTCGCATTACAATGGCGCGTCGCTGTGGTTCACCGCCTCGGCCTCGGCGCCGAAGGTGCTGGAGTGGAAGGGCAGCCATACCGGCATCGTCATGCACCCCAATGGCGAGGCGGTGGTGACGATGATGCAGGAAAACGCGCTGCATGGCTGGACGCTGCCCGAGGGCAAGCACATGCGCATGTCCGGCTATCCGAGCAAGACGGAGTCGCTCAGCTTCACCAAATCCGGCCGCTGGCTGGCCACCGCCGGGGCGGAAAGCGTGGTGCTGTGGCCGTTCTTCGGCGGCGGGCCGATGGGCAAGGCGCCCAAGGAGCTGGGCATGGGCGACGGCATCGTGAAACGCGTGGCCTGCCATCCGGAATACGAGGTGGTGGCCGCAGGGTTCGATACCGGCATGGTGCTGATGATCGACATCAACCGCGAACAGGTGCTGCCCGTGTGCGGGCCGGGGCGCGGGGCCGTCTCGGCGCTGGCTTGGAACGCCAACGGCGCGCAACTGGCGATCGGCACCGAAACCGGCTTCGCCGCGCTGGTGGATTTCGCCACCAAATAAAAAGGCCGGGGGGCAGCCCCCGGCCTGATAAGCCCGTGATGCGTCCGCGGGGCTCAGCCCGCGCGGTTGCTCACGAGGTCGGTGACCACGGCCGGGTCGGCCAGGGTTGAGGTGTCGCCCAGGCTGTCGGTCTCGTTGGCGGCGATCTTGCGCAGGATGCGGCGCATGATCTTGCCCGAGCGGGTCTTCGGCAGGCCCGGCGCCCACTGGATCACATCCGGCGCCGCGATCGGCCCGATTTCCTTGCGCACCCAGGTCACCAGCTCCTTGCGCAGCGCCTCGGTGGGCTCCACATCGGCCACCAGGGTGACATAGGCATAGATGCCCTGGCCCTTGAGGTCGTGCGGGTAGCCGACCACGGCGGCCTCGGCCACCGCCTCATGCGCCACCAGGGCGGACTCGATCTCGGCCGTGCCCATGCGGTGGCCGGAGACGTTGATCACGTCGTCCACGCGGCCGGTGATCCAGTAATAGCCATCCTCGTCGCGGCGGGCGCCGTCACCCGTGAAATACAGCCCTTTGAAGGTGGAGAAATAGGTCTGCACGAAACGGGCGTGGTCGCCATACACGGTGCGCATCTGGCCGGGCCAGGAATCGGCGATGCAGAGATTGCCCTCGGTGGCGCCGTGCAATTCGTTGCCCTCGCCATCCACCAGCATAGGCTTCACGCCGGGCAGCGGCAGGGTGGCGGAGCCGGGCTTCAGGTCGGTGGCGCCGGGCAGCGGCGAGATCAGAATGCCGCCGGTCTCCGTCTGCCACCAGGTATCCACGATCGGGCAGCGATGCTCGCCGACCACGCGGTCGTACCAATGCCAGGCCTCGGGGTTGATCGGCTCGCCGACCGAGCCGAGGACGCGCAGCGATTGGCGGGAGGTCTTCTTCACCGGAGCCTCGCCGTCGCGCATCAGGGCGCGGATGGCGGTGGGGGCGGTGTAGAAGATGTTGACCTGGTGCTTGTCGATGACCTCCCAGAAGCGCGAGGTGCTCGGATAGTTCGGCACGCCCTCGAACATCAGCGTGGTCGCGCCGTTGGCGAGCGGGCCGTAGACGATATAGGTGTGGCCCGTGACCCAGCCCACATCGGCGGTGCACCAGTAAATCTCGCCGGGGTGGTAGTCGAACACATATTGATGCGTGAAGCTCGCCCACACCATGTAGCCGCCAGTGGTGTGCAGCACGCCCTTGGGCTTGCCGGTGGAGCCGGAGGTGTAGAGGATGAACAGCGGGTCCTCGGCGTTCATCTCCGCGGCCTGATGTGTGGGCGCGGCGGCGGCGCAGATGTCCTCATACCACACATCGCGCCCGGCCTGCATCGCCACCTCGCCGCCGGTGATCTTGGCGACGATCACGGTCTTCACGCTCGGACAGGTCTTCAGCGCCTCGTCGGCATTCGTCTTCAGCGCCACCTTGCGCCCGCCGCGGCGGCCCTCATCGGCGGTGATCAGCGCCACCGAGTTGCAGTCCTGGATGCGGTTGGCGAGGCTGTCGGGCGAGAAGCCGCCAAACACCACGGAGTGAACCGCGCCGACGCGCGCGCAGGCGAGCAGCGCCACCGCGGCCTCCACCACCATCGGCAGATAGATCGTCACCACATCGCCCTTCTTCACGCCCTGGGCGGTGAGCGCGTTGGCCAGGCGGCAGACCTTTTCGTGCAATTCGCGATAGGTGACCTTGGCCGACATGTTCGGGTCGTCGCCTTCCCAGATGATCGCCACCTGATCGCCGCGCTCGGCGAGGTGGCGGTCGAGACAGTTGGCGGCGGCGTTCAGCGTGCCATCCTCAAACCATTTGATCGAGACATCGCCGTGGAAGGAGGTGTTTTTGATCTTGGTCGGCGCCTTCATCCAGGCGATGCGCTTGGCCTGCTCGGCCCAGAAGGCATCGGGCTCGGCCTTGGCGCGGGCTTCCATCAGCTCGTATTGGTCGCGCGTGATCAGCGCGCTCGCGGCGATCTCCGGCTTCACTGGCACGATATCGGCGTCCGACATTCTTCCCTCCGTTTTGATTCTGGTCTTACCGCACTATGGCAAAGCCTGGGCGAAATCGAAAGAGTGGTCCAATCCGGGACAACAAGCGGGGGCGTAATGTTGCAGCGCGATGTCAGCTTCGGCGGCGCCCGGCAAAAGCGCGGAATTCCTCAACCAATCGTTGACAATGCCGCATGTTTCTGCGTCAATTTTCACCCGCAATCGACTGCGGCTTGACTTGAATACGCGCTCCCCCGGACCGGATGCAGGCAAGACGAGCAGGGCCCGGTTGTCCTCCGCGGCAGCATGGCTGCGGAGCAAATTTTTTTGAGGAGCGACGAGACGTAATGGCGACCGGTACCGTTAAGTGGTTCAACACCACCAAAGGCTATGGCTTCATCGTGCCGCAGGATGGCGGCAAGGACGTGTTTGTGCATATCACCGCGGTGCAATCCGCCGGCATGCGCGGGCTCAACGAGGGGCAGAAAATCTCCTACGAAATCGCCATGGAGCGCGGCAAGGCAGCCGCGATCAATCTCAAACCGGTCTGACCGGCGCAGCCACAAAACGGCTTTTGAGCACCGGGGCTGGCACAACCTCGGTGCTTTTGCGCGTCTCTTAGCCTGCGCGCGGCTCTTGCAAAGCCAAAACCTCCACGGCATTATACTTACCTATAGGGGAGCTTAATCCCCGCCGACGGCAACGACAAAAACGAGACCGAGGGAACGATGCAGAACCTCAATGCGCCGGACATGGCGCAAGGCTTCACCCCCATGCCCGCGGGCACGCTGCTGGATGTGGCGGTGCGGCGCTTTGGGCAACACCACGCCATCGATTTTCTCGGCCGCCGCTACCGCTATGACGAGATCGGCGCGCTCGCCAACCGCGCCGCCGCCGGCCTGCAGGCGCTGGGCGTCGGCAAGGGCGTGAATGTCGGGCTGTGCCTGCCCAACACGCCCTATTCCGTGATCATGTATTTCGCCATCCTCAAGGCGGGCGGCACGGTGGTGAACATCAACCCGCTCTACACCGCGCATGAAATGGAGACGATTCTGCGTGATTGCGGCGTGGGGATGCTGGTGACGCTCGACGCCTCGCCGATTTACGAGAAAATTGCCGGGCTTGTCGGCGGCGGGCTGCTCAAGCGCGTCGTCATCTGCCGGCTGGCGCGGGCGCTGCCCTGGGCCAAGGGGCTTGCGCTGCGGCTGCTGCGCGGCAAGGAGCTGGCGAAGATCCCGGCCGGCGCGCCTTATGTGGAGTTCACCACGCTGCTTGGCGCCGCCGCCACGCCCACCCCGGTGCAGATCGACCCGGCGCGGGATATCGCGGTGCTGCAATTCACCGGCGGCACCACGGGCACGCCGAAGGCGGCGATGCTCACCCACGCCAATGTGACCGTGAATGTGCAGCAGGTGCAGGCGGCGATGCCGCAGATCGTGCCAGGGGCCGAGCGGGTGCTGGGCGTGCTACCGTTCTTTCATGTATTCGCGATGACGGCGGTGATGAATCTCGGCCTCTCGATCGGCGCCGAACTGCTGCTGCTGCCGCGTCCCGAGGCGAAGCCCCTGATGCAGCTGATCTACCGGCGGCGGCCCACCATTCTGCCGGGCGTGCCAACGCTGTTCACCGCCATCGGCAACGCCGCCGAACAGGCCGGGCGCACCGATCTCAGCTTCGTCAAATTCTGCGTCTCAGGTGGCGCGCCGCTCTCGGTTGAGGTGATGGAGCGCTTCGAGCGCCTCTCCCAGAGCCGGATCCTGGAAGGATACGGGCTGAGCGAGACGTCGCCAGTGCTCACGCTCTCGCGCGAGGCGCTGGTCAAGCCTGGCAGCGTCGGCCCCGCCGTGCCGGGCACGGTGCTGGAGATCCGCGATCCGGCGCATCCGGAGAAGATCCTGCCGCAAGGCGAGCGCGGCGAGATCTGTGCCCGCGGGCCGCAGGTGATGCGCGGCTATTACAACAAACCCGAAGAAACCGCCTATGTGTTCACCGATGGCACGTTCCGCACCGGGGACATCGGCTATCTCGACGAAGATGGTTATCTGTTCATCGTCGATCGCATAAAGGACGTGATCTTGTGCGGCGGCTTCAACGTGTATCCGCGCGTGATCGAGGAGGCCGCCTATCAGCACCAAGCCGTACAGGACGCCGTGGCCATCGGCATTCCCGACGCTTATCGCGGCCAGAGCCCCAAGCTCTATGTCACGCTGCGCCCCGGCATGAGCGCCACGGCGGAGGAGATTCGCGATTTTCTGCGCGACAAGCTGAACCCGATCGAGATGCCGAAAAAGGTCGAGATCCGCGACAACCTGCCCAAGACCATGGTTGGCAAGCTGTCGAAAAAGGAGCTTGTGGCCGAGGAGGCGGCAAAGGCCAAGCCCGCTTGATCCTGGTCAAATCGCCGCGCCCGGCGCAAGGTTATAAGCGCTGACCAAGAGCGCTGACGCGCCACGCCGGGAGAAACATGTTGAGCGACACCAGCCCCGTCACCCCCTTGCCGCCGGACAAGCTGCGCCGGAGCGCCGATCTCGCCGGGCTCGCCTTCGGTTCCACCGCTGAGCTGACGCCGCTTGACGGCTTCACCGGGCAGGAGCGCGCGCTCGGCGCGGTGCGGCTTGGCGGCGCCATCGCCAAGCCAGGCTTCAACCTGGTTGCCATCGGGCATCCTGGCCAGGGCATGCAGCAGGCGGTGGAGACCATGCTGCGCGACGCCGCCGCCAAGCGCCCGGCCCCGCCCGATTGGGTGTATGTGAACAATTTCGCCGCGCCGCATAAGCCGGTGGCGATCCGCCTGCCCGCCGGACAGGCCGTGAAACTGCGCAGCGCGTTGAAGGAGCTGATCGACGACCTGAAGGCGACGCTGCCCGCCACCTTCGAGAGCGAAGATTACCAGAAACGCCGCGGCGCCATGGATGAGGCGTTTCAACGCAAACAGGCCGACGCCTTCAAGGAACTGAACGGGAAGGCGGCGGCCAAGGGGCTGGTGCTGCTGCGCACGCCGCTGGGCTTCGCCTTCGCCCCGGCGAAGAACGGGCAGGTTGTCTCGCCCGATGAATTCCATACCTGGGCCGAGGCCGACCGCAAGCAGGTCGAGGACTCCATCCACGAGCTGGAAAAGGACCTTGAGCACATCGTGCAGCAAATGCCCGCCTGGGAGAAGGTGCGGCGCGACGAGGTGCGCAAACTCAACCGCGACACCGCGAACTTCGCCGTCGGCCGGCTGATCGACGAGACCAAGGCGAAATTCGCCGAATTGCCGCCGGTGCAGGAGCATCTGGAGGCGGTGCGGCGCGATCTGGTCGAGAATGTCGGCATGTTCGTGGCCAAGAGCGAGGGCGAGGACGGCCCCGCCCCCAACGCCGCGCCGGGCGGGCTGTTTGAGCGTTATGAGGTGAACGTGTTCGTGACCAACGATCCGGCGCAGGCGGGCGTGCCGATCGTGCAGGAATTACACCCGACGCTCGGCAACCTCACCGGGCGCATCGAATATCTGCCGACCCAAGGCGCGCTCGTCACCAATTTCCGCCTGCTCAAGCCGGGCGCGCTGCACCGCGCCAATGGCGGCTATCTGCTCATCGACATGCGCGGCTTGCTCACCGAGCCGTTCAGCTGGCCGGCGCTCAAGCGCATGCTCAAGCGCGGCGAAATCGTGATCGAGGATGTCAGCCATTTCCTCGGCTTCGCCAGCACGGTAACGCTGGACCCGGACCCGATTCCGCTCGACCTCAAGATCGTGCTGTTCGGCGAGCGCATGCTGTATTACCTGCTCGCCGCCTACGACCCCGAATTCGCCGAGCATTTCAAGATCCTGGCGGATTTCGAGGATGATTTCGAGCGCTCAGCCGAGAACGAGGCGGCCTATGCCAAGCTGATCGCCGCCATCGCGGCGCAGGATAAGCTGCGCCCCCTGCAGCGCGGGGCGGTTGGCGTGGTGATCGAGCAGGCCGCGCGGCTGGCCGATGATTCCGGTAAGCTCACGCTCGTCACCGAGCAGATCCGCAACCTGATCGTCGAGGCCGATTATTGGGCCGCCGAGGCCGGGCGCGCGCAGATCGAGGCGCAGGACGTGGCGCACGCCTGGGAGCAGCAGGTTTGGCGCGCCTCGCGCATCCGCGACCGTGACCAGGAGATGATCCTGGACAAAATCGCGCTGATCGAGACCAGCGGCGCGCAGACCGGGCAGATCAACGGGCTGAGCGTGATGGAACTCGGCGGCTCCCGCTTCGGGCGGCCGACGCGCATCACCTGCCGCGTGCGCCCCGGCGCGGGCGCGGTGGTGGATATCGAGCGCGAGGTGAAGCTGGGCGGGCCGATCCACTCCAAGGGCGTGCTCATCCTCTCCGGCTTCCTGGCCGGGCGCTTCGCGCTGGACGCGCCGATGTCGCTCTTCGCCAGCCTGGTGTTCGAGCAATCCTATGGCGGGGTGGAGGGGGATAGCGCCTCCTCGGCCGAGCTGTATTGCCTGCTCTCGGCCTTGGCCGAGGCCCCGCTGCGCCAGGATATCGCGGTCACCGGCTCGATCAACCAGCATGGCGAGATCCAGGCGATCGGCGGGGTGAACGAGAAGATCGAGGGGTTCTTCGACATCTGCCGCAAGCGCGGCCTCACCGGCACCCAGGGCGTGGCGATCCCGGTCGCCAATGTCCGCCACCTGATGCTGCGGCCCGATGTGGTGGAGGCCTGCAAGGCCGGGCAATTCGCGATCTACCCGATCACCACGGCGGATGAAGGCATCGCCCTGCTCACCGGGCTGCACGCCGGGGCGCGCGGCGACGATGGCGCCTATCCGGCCGATAGCGTGAACGGGCGGGTGGAGGCGCGGCTGAAGGCATTCGCCAAGATCCGCCAGCATTTCGGCGAGCCCGAAGCGAAAGCGGGCGGCGCCAAGCCGGAGGCCAACGCGCCATGACACGCTGGCACTATAAGCGGGTGGTCATCGACCTGCACCGCAGCGCCACCGACCAGGCGGCCATCGCCCTGGCCGGGGAACTGGCTGCGGCGATGGGGCTGGAGCTGCTCGGGCGCTTCATCGCCGACCCGGGCCTCGCCAATCTGGCGGGCCTGCCCTTCGCGCGTGAATTCCGCCCGCTGGAGCGCGAATGGCGCAAGCTCGACCCCGAACGCACGACGGCGGAACTCGACATCGCCGCCGCCGCCGCGCGCCGGCTGTTTCAGCGCGCCGCCGGCGGGGCGGCGGGGCGCTTCGAGCTGGTGCGGGACGAGGCGGCAGACGGCTTCCACCCGGCCGAGGACATCGCGGTACTGCGCTATGCCGAATGTCTCGGCGAATCCTGCGCCCTGATGCTGGACGAAGCGCTGCGCCACGCCGCGGCGGTGTTGATCGTGCCCGGCGAGCCGAAGCCGCGGCGCGGGCCAGTGATCGCCCTGGCGGCATCGGCCGAAGATCCGGCCCTGGATGTCGCCGCGGCATTGGCCGAGGCGGCGGGGGACCGGGCCATGCGGTTTGATCTGCACGGCCATGCCGGGCCACTGCCGGAGGGGCGGCTGCTCGTGGTCAGCCGCCACGCCCTGGCCGATGACACGCTGCTGGCACTGGCGACCCGGCGGCGCGTGCCGGTACTGGTGCTGCAGCGCCAGGGCTAACGCAGGCCTCAGCCCTCGGGAGCGATGCTCACCCGCAACCCGCTCATCTCATCCGTCAGCCGGATCTGACAGGAGAGGCGCGACTGCGCCGTGCGGTGCTCCGAACTGTCCAGCAAATCGTCCTCGTCCGGGCCGGGCGGGGGCAACTTCGTGGCGAAAGCGGGGTCGATATAGACATGGCAGGTGGCGCAGGAACAGCTACCGCCGCAGATCGCCTGCAACTCGTCTTCGCCGCCAGAGCGCAGGGCTTCCATCAGCGACACGCCCGCATGGGCGTTGATCGCCGTGGTCGTCCCCGCGCGAGTGGTGACCGTGATTTCGAGCACTTGGATAGTCTCCTTCAATAAATGCACCACTGATAAGTTAAGCCAGCTCTTCGCGGCGCTGCGCCGCCGGGTCCGTCTGCGCCGCTGGCGCGGTGGCGCTGGGCCGGGCGGCAACCGCCGCCGCAGGCTGGAAACTGCCCCGTGGCAGCAGGAAATACGCCAGGGACGGCAGGAGGATGAGAGCGCCGAGCATGTTGAGCACGAACATGAAGGCAAGCAACAGGCCCATATCCGCCTGGAATTTGATGGGGGCGAGGACCCAGGTGACGACACCGACGGCCAGGGTGAAGCCGGTGAGCAGCACCACCTTGCCGGTAAACAGCAAGGTGCGGTGATAGGCATCAGACAGCGAGGCCCCCGCGCGCAGCTGCTTGAGCGTGATGCTGAGCACGTAGAGCGCGTAATCGACGCCGATGCCGACGCCAAGCGCGATCACCGGCAGCGTCGCCACCTTGATGCCGATGCCGAGCATGACCATCAGCGCCTGTGCCAGAATGGAGGTGAGCACCAGCGGCAGCACCGCGCACAGCACCGCGCGCCAGGAGCGGAAGGCGATATAGCAGAAGATGATCACCGTGGCGTAGACCAGATACAGCATCTGGTTATTTGCCTGCTCGATGACGATGTTGGTCGCCGCCTCGATGCCCGCATTGCCGCCGGCGAGCGAGATCTTGAAGGTCGGCGCCTGGTTGCGCGGGTCCGCCGCGAAGTTCTGCACCGCGTTGACCACCGCCTTCAGCGTCGCCGCCTTGTGGTCGGTGAGCGAGACGTAAACGGGGTCGAAGGTGCAGGAGAAATTCTCCAGCGAGGTCGGCACATAAGGGGCGAGATCGTCAATCGCTTGCTGGTTGCGGATGATCGCATACCATTTCGGCGCGTTCTCGGTCATCAGCATCGTCGCCATCTGGCTGAATGACGCGATCGACGAGGTGGATTGCACCTGCGGCATCTGGTTCAGCCGCCATTCCAGATCATCCAGCACCGAGATCGTCTTGAAGGTGTTGCACTGATAGGGCTGGGTATCGACCAGCACGACCATGGTGTCGCTGCCATTGGTGTAGTGGTGGACGATATAGGCATTGTCCTGGTTATACTGCGAGCTCTGGCGTAGCTCCGGGGCGCCCTGGGTGAGATCGCCCACCTGCACGCGGCTGCCGACCACCCAGCCTGCGCCGCCCAGCCCGACCGCGACCATGATGGCCAGGGCGGCGTAACGGCGTTGGGTGAACAGGTCGAGAAAATCCCATAGCGGATGCGGAACGCGCCCGCCCGCCTCGTCAACCTCATAGCGCAGGCTGCGCAGCGCCGCCTTGCGGCTGACGCCGGTATAGCTGAGCAGCATCGGCAGCATGATCAGGTTGGTGAAGATCAGGATGGCGACGCCGATGCTGGCGATCAGGGCGAGTTCACGGATGGCGTCGATGCGGATCGTCATCAGCACCGCGAAGCTGGCGGCATCACAGGTGAGGGCCGCCAGACCGGCGAGGAACAGGCGGCGGAAGGTATAGCGCGCGGCCACCAGCGGATGCATGCCCCGGCCGATATCCTGCATCACGCCGTTCATCTTCTGCGCGCCATGGCTCATGCCGATGGCGAAGATCAGGAACGGCACCAGCACCGAATACGGGTTGAGGTCGAAGCCGAGCAGCGGCAGCATGCCCATCTGCCAGGTGACGGCGACGATCGAGGCGATCACCACCAGCGCCGTGCTGCGCACGCAGCGCGTGTACCAGAACAGGATGCCAGTCGCGATCAGCACGGCGGCGCCGAAGAAGATCAGCACGTCGCCGATGGCGTTGATCATGTCGCCGACCACCATCGCGAAACCGACGATGTGCAGCGTCACCCCCTGCTGGGCATAACGCGCGCGGATATCATTGAGCCTGCGGGCGAGCGCGCCGTAATCGAGCGGCGTGCCGGCGGCGTCCTGCGTGCTCATCAGCGGCACGTAGATCATGCTTGATTTGTAATCGCTACCGACGAGCTCGCCGACCTTCCCGGTTTTGGCGATGTTCTGGCGCACGATGTCGAGCTGTGCGGGGCTGCCGTCATAGGTGGAGTCGATGACCGGCCCGCCCTCCAGCCCGTCCGGCGTCACCGCGAGCCAGCGGGTCGAGGGCGTCCAGAGCGAGGTCATGTAAGAGCGGTCGACACCCGGCAGCAGGAAAATTTCGTCATTCAGCTTTTGCAGCACCGCCAGATAATGCGCGTTGATGATGCTGCCCTGGTTGGCCTCCACCACGATGCGGATGGCATTGCCCTGGCTTTGCAGATCCTCATAATGGTTGAGGAAGTTGACGATGAAGGGCTGGTGCGTCGGGATCATCTTCTCAAAGCTGGCATTGAGGCGCGTATGCGTCGCCTGCCAGCTGAAGAAGATGGTCGCGATCAGGCAAAGCGTCAGCACGACCAGACGGTTGTTGAACAGCAGGCGCTCAACCACCGTGCCTGATTGCCGGTCGAAATCGGCCAGATCGGCAATCACCGGCGCCTGATCGTCAATATTCATAGCCACGCTTGAGTCTCCATCTCAGTTCTGGCTGAACGTCGCCGCGGGTACGCGGATGACGCCACGATTGCCCACCACGATGACATCGCCATCGGTCGCCTGCGCCGCGCCGAACAACTCCATCGGCAGGGCCAGGGATAAACGCTTGAAACTATGGGCATGGTCGGTGGACAGAAACAGGCCGCCATCCTCGCCCGTGACCAGGATCGCGCCCGACGCCAATATTGTCGCCGCGGTGAGGTTGCCGCTCGCGCCCAGGGCTACCGGCTGCCAGGTGCTGCCGCCATCGTCGCTGCGATAAGCCTGACCGGCGACGCCAAAGGCGAACACGCCGCCATCGCCGGTCGCCACGGCGCCGAGCAACGTGGCCGCGTTCGGCTTGGTTGCGGCGGCAAAATCATCACCCGTATCGCTAGACCGGAACACCAGCCCGCCCTCGCCAACAATGTAAAGATTTTGTCCGACGGGCGTGATGTCATAGAGGTTATGGCTGAACGGGTCATCGACATGCAGACTCCAATCAGCCCATGTCTTGCCACCATCCGTGGTCTTCATTGTCATCCGGTAGGCGCCGCAGATGATCGCCTCGTTGGGATCGGGCGCCCATATCGATAAAAATGGCTTGTCGGGGCCTGCCTGCATGAAGATATTTGCGCGCATGAGCGCGTGCTGCGCCGGGGGCGATTGATCGCCCTGCGCGACCGCCGCTTTCGCCGCCGCCATGGTCAACTTGTTCGCCTCAATCCCATCCAGCTGCAATTGCCATGTCGCGCCCGCGTCGTCCGTATGCAGGATCACGCCATAATGCCCGACCGCCCACCCCTCGGTGGCATTGGCGAAGGCTACGGCGGTGAGCGTCACCGTCACCGGCACGCTCGCCTGCTTCCAGCTGACGCCATTATCATCCGAGTAGGTGATGACACCATGTTCACCCACCGCGACGAGCCGGTTGCCAACCCGCGTGATCGCAATCAGCACAACCTTATCCGGCGCCTTCACCACAATCGACGCCTCATCCAACGCGCGAATCCTCGTATCCGCAAAGGCGGGCGTGAGCATCGTGGCGCACAGGCAAGATGCGGCCAGTATTCTGATCCTCGTTTTCCAGGCCGCAAACGCCATGCTCAAGATATCCTCAATTTCAGGCTTCCTCGTTTTGCAACTGAACGAGGCGCAAGGCCCCGTTCAGCGCGCTGCCGGCCGTCAGAACTGTGCCTGCGCGGCCAGTGATTCGGCGTTGAACTTGTTAGGAGAAGGCAAGTTCGTGTAGTCCGGCGGCGTATTATACGGCGCATCCCCCCATGGCCCGCCTGACGTCACATATTCATTCTTCAGCAGATCGTACACAACGTCATTGCTGAACACCGTGCCGGGCAGATCAGGACGGTCCAGCGTAAAAAGTTGTTCGGTCTTCCACAGCTGTCCATGCGAGTCGTATTCATCGGCGAGGGTGGCGTCCCACGTATCCTCGTCCACATAAAACACGCGCTTGGCAATCACGTTACGCTCACCCGGATGCAGCGTCGCCTCGACAACCCAAACGCGATGCAGTTCCCAACGAACCAGGTTTGGATTGAGGAAATGCGGCCCATGGGCCTGCGTCGTCGTCGCCAGAAACAGCTTGTTGTTGTTATAGGGGATATACATCTCCTTCTTACCGATGAGCTTCCAGTCATATTTATCCAACGCACCGTTGAAGACATAGAACTCATCGTAATTGTCGATGTCATCTGTTTGCGTCGCCGGCGTGTCGTAGAACAACTCCGGCGCCTTGCGCACACGCCCCTGGCCGGTCAGCAACTGCCATGCCTGGGTCGGGGTCTTCAGCGGATCAGATGACAGCCACTGGATGATTTTTTCGCCGTTGATGCTGGGCGGCGATGTGAATTCATAAAGATCGCGCTCGATGAGCCCCGCGCCAGATGGATCTTTCGCCTCGTAATAGGGCTCGTCATGCGTGTAATGCGAGCCGGCTGAGAGCGTCATCGTGCCATTGCTCACGACGATCACACCGATATTCTCCACCACCGACACGCCTTGCCACCGCGCCTCGTGATTCCACATGATCTCGGCACCTGCCTGGCTCGGGTCAGCATCAGGAATCGGAAATGGAACACCGCCATAAGCGCCCGAGAAGCCCATGCGCGCGCCTGCCGGATCCGGCTGGGCGTTGAGCGCGTTGCGATAAATATTGTCATACACCCATTGCGGCGCGGCGGCGGTGCGGTGGGTGGGATACACGGTGATGCTGTAGCCATATTGCTTCATCATCTGCATCACGCCAGGGGTTAGCCGGTCTTTATACTGATCCATATTGCTGGCATTGATGGTGACAATTGGTTTGTCACTCGCGAACAGATCCGGCATCGGCTGATCCGGCGTCCACCCAGCCGGCGGCGTGGTCAAGCCACCCGTCCAGGCGGGGATCAGGCCATCCGCACTCCCCGCACGCTCGGCGCCCATCGGCGTCAGCGTTGTCTTCAGCAACGCGGCCTGATCGGCCGTCACCGCCGCTAGCGCGGCATGCGCACCGAAGGCGAAAATGCAGCCCACCAGCGTCGACCGGAATTTTTTCAGATTACGTTTCATCTTATGTTTCATGCCTTTCCGATTTAGAAAGTATGCTGGATGTTGAACGAGAGATAGCCACGATCGGCTAGCGGATTGAGGATCGGATCGGGCCGCCCGAGATAGGTGTTGTAGGTCAGGCCCGCGATCCAGGTCGTGCGATACGTCGCCGTCACCCCGAAGCTAACGGACCCGGTGCCGTGATTCATGTTCAGATCGACCTGCGAACGGCCGAAGAGATTGTAGGTCAGGCCGATCGGGAATTGCAGCTCAAGATTCGGCAGCACATCGTAATAGGCCGGCGTCGCCACAATCTCGAACGCGCCAGCGGACGGGCTCCGGCCCGGCTCCAAATCGTTCCTCCCCGAGTCAACCGAGACGACATGGTTCATCGCGAATTCACCGATGATCGTCATCCCGCCAGGATCGAGCGGCAGTGGCGGCGTGATGTAAATGCCCGAAACCTGCGCAGCGACCGTGCTGCCCACCGGATACAACGCACCAGCATTGCCGCTGCCAGGATAGGCCGTATTGGCGACACCCGGCGGCGGAAACGGATTCTGCACCAGCGGCATGTTCTTGCGGCCAGAGATTTCCCCGGCGACGTTGACAGGACCAACCGTTGTCGAGAGCGATGCACCAAACATTTGAATATCGCGCGGATAAACCAGCCAGTATTTGCCGATATTGCCCACACCGTTTGAAGTGACGTCGGTATAGACTTCCGGTGATTTTGAGTCGAACCGCAACGCATACAACCCAAGATCGTAATTACCGAGCGAGGCCATGGCCGCAGCGCCAAACTGACCATTCGCGTTCGAGGGCGTCAGGTCCCGGGTGCGCGTGACGTACACGCCCGGGAAGAATGGATTGGGCGCGGCGAAAAACAGGCGCTGACCGCCCTTATCGAAGAAGTCGATATTGCTGAAATACGCACCACTGCCCTGGAAGAAATCCTGCCGCCACTCGAACTGGTAATAGGCCTGAAAGGTCAGAATCTGGTTCGGCTGATAGGTGACAACAGCCTGGCCAACCGGCATGAAAATCTGCTGGGCCTGGGCATTGGGCACACTTTCGGCGGTGAGAATATTGATCGGCGCCTGCCCGGCAGCGATGCCATTATTGGCGAAGAACAGGCTCTGCCCCCAGATCAGCGTCTGTCGGCCGACCTTTACCGTGAGCTCTTGCCCGTTATTGGCGCCAAAATTAAACGACCCATAGGCGAACGCATCGAGAAGCTGAGCATTTTCTCCATTCACGTTGCGCGTTGCACTGGTGAAATCGTTGTTCTTCGCAATCGATAGCGCGTTGTTCGTATAAGGCGAGCCGTTCTGATTCGTGCCGAGATAAGGCGTATTCAGATAAACCTGTCCGCTCACATGCATGCCATAATTCCCATCCTTGACATCGAGGACGGGCAACACGCTGAGCTCATTGGCGACAATGCCATGCTGAAAATTCTGGTCGCCATCATTGTAATTCAACGCCCGCGGCGAGTCCAGCAGAATCTTCGACGGATCATTAACACGATAAAACGCCGAGTACTCAACGGTCGTATCAAGATTGATCTCCAGATTGCCTGCGGAATAAAGATTCAACGCATGCGCGCTGTGCCATTGCGCCATGGCAAGGGCGCTCGATGTGGCCGCAAGCACCGCCATGAAGCGCGTCTTCGTGGCATGTTTGCCACGGCCACCAAGAGGTAATGTTTGTTTTTTGGCGTTCCTGGTCATTGGAGGCTCCCTTCCCCGTCAACTTGTCCGGTCTGCTTTTTTTGCTCAGCATCCGCGGGGCCGGATGTCCCGCGTATTTGGCCTGCGTTTTTTTGTGTATTCAGATCCCACACCACTCCCCAAGACGCGAGCGTTGAGGGCGCAACCTTCCACCAGCCTTTCGGACAGCGGAATGCCGCGCCATCACCGGCGCCTCAGACCGGCGCCGGGGTCCACAGCCCTGTATCCGGCGTATTGAACTGCGCCGGAATCATGCCGTCAGTGATCAACCCGCCTGTGCCCCATTGGTCTTGCATCTCTGGCTTGGTTTCCCAGCGGCGGACTTTCCAGTTCGCCTCGTCGACCCCCTCCATCTCGGCAGTAAATTCGCAGACGTTGCCCGCAGGGTCCTTGAAATAGCTGAACGTGTTGTCGCCCGCGCCATGGCGGCCTGGCCCCCAGACGATCTTCTGTCCCGCGCGCACCAAGCGCCCCGTCGCGCGCATCTGTGAATCGATACCGCCCATGTCATAAGCAACATGGTTGAGGGCGACGTGCGGCCCCTTGGCGATGGCCAGAATATGATGCTTCGCCCCGTTGCAACGCAGGAAGCACATGAAATCTTCCAGCCAATCGGTCAGCTTCAGGCCGAGATGGGTTTCATAGAAGCTCTTGGTCGCCTCCAGCGTCAGCGTGTTGAACACGACATGGCCGAGATTGACCGGCACGCCGCGCTGCGTGGCGCCAGAAATCTTGCGCGGCGCCACATCGGCGGAAACTTCGATCAGGCGCCCTTCGCAGTCGAAAAACCGCAGACCATAACCACCGCCCGGCGTGCCGAGATCAGCCGGCGCGCGATCGATCCGCACACCCGCCGCAGACAAGCGCTGGCCAAGCGCATCCACCTCAGCACGCGACGCCGCAGCGAGCCCGACCACATCGAGCCGCTTCGCCTCCGCCTTGCGCAAACGCAGGATATATTGCGCGGGATCAACCGGCGAACCAAGATAGGCGACGCCATCGCCGGCCGAGACCTGCTCAAGCCCCCAAAGCGTCGTATAAAATTCCAGGCTTTCATCGAAATTCGGCATTGCAAGAGCAATATAGCGAAGCCCGGTGATTGGGCTTTGTGCTGTAGTCATCAGGACACTCCTCAAATCGCCGGTATTCCGGCACCGTGTATTGCCGAAAATACTGCGGGCACATCCCCCGCAATTCAAACATTTTTTGGTGATGGATAAGATCGATCTGAATGATGGAGCCAAAGGCATGGCCTCCGGCCGAATGATCGATTAGAAGGTGATGCTGACGGCCTCGCCCGCCTTCAGCCGGGCCAGACGTGCGGCGAGTTCGCCCGTAAGATAATAGAGTTCGGTGTAGCAGCCAATCTGCTTGCGCGTATCCCAATAGGACCAGCGGCAATCGCCATGCGGTCCCTTGAAGAATCCGCCCATCGCTTTCACCAATCCCGCAGCGAGGTAATCAGACTGCGCACGGTTGTATTCCGCCTCGTCTTCAAAACGGAAACCGACATGGTGCGGTCCCACGCCATGCTGGTCGAGCCATTCCTTGTAGATGCTGTCGCCGCCGTCATGGCGGGCCAGCTCGATCAGCGTATCACCGGCGAATCCGTAGGCGCAGCTGAACTGGAAGTTGCCCGGCTTGCCCCAATATTCCTTCTCTGTCTGGGATTTGGCGAGGTCGATCGCCTTATCCCACGCCTCGATCCCGTTAGTCCTGCGCCAAAATTCCATCGCCTCATCTAGGTCACGCACGACGAAGCTGATCTGGTCGAAGCGCCGTCCGATATATTTTGGAATCTCACTCATGTTCTGCCTTTCGATGTCCGGCTTCAGGTTAAAGGAAGACGCCGAGATTGGGCGTGTGCAGCACCGTCTCGGCAATCAATGCACGGCGCCTGAGCAGTTTAGAGCCAGCCTCCGTCAAGCGAAGCTGATCAAGACGGCGAACCGGGATCACGTCTCCGGGCATATCCGTACCGCGCTGGCGATAAAGCAGCATCGCGCTTTCCACCTCAATGATATCAGGTTGCCCTGACTGATTAACAATTAGGCTGCCGATCACGCGCAGCGTGCGCGACGGCGGACTCTCCGACCAGCAATAGCCAGAGTTGAAGCGGTCGACGCGGATCTTGATCAGCGCCTTGTTGTCGAGAATCCGAAATGCCCCCTCGGGTACCTCATCAGCAAAGGCAAGACGCACCTCGCGGTTTGGCACTTCGTAGATGATCTCGTCATCCAGCAACTCGAACCATTCCTCAAAACGCCGCTCATCGAGCAGCTTCGCTTCGCGTGAGAGAAAGTTCTGCGCGGTGAAGAAAAGTGTGGCCTGATCTAGCATGTTCGTCATATCCATCTCCCCCTCATGTGCTTTCACGCATGTCTTTGAGCCAACGGCGCCAGAAGGCTTCCTGCATGTACTCGCCATAAATGCTGTTGAAGAACTTCCCCGGCCCTTTCCAGTTCGGGTCCGGCTCCACCCGCACCTGCTGATAATTCAGCTGCAATTTTTCCTTACGGCTCCAAGGGCTTGACCCGACCTTGGCGATCCCTTCCCACACGGCCGTATCATCCTGCTCAAAAATACCGCCCGAGCCAAAACCAAACTGACCCGCGATGTAGGAGCGTTTGGTATATTCCTCCGGCATGAATTTGTAATCGACGATCCAGTTCCACAGCTCCATCACGCCCGGCGCCACCGGCTGCCACAGACGGATGCTGGTGAAAGCCAGCGGGAACTCACCCGGCTGGGCTGGCTGCGGGAAACGCAGATAGCTCATATTCGGGAAGATCGTGCTGATTGTGGGCGGCACGTTGGTGATCATGTCGATTTGCGTCTCGTCAAGATGCGACAAATCAAACTGCGCACGGATCTCGGGGGGATAGCCCCATAATTCGAATGGCGGCCCAAACCAAGAGCGCAACGCATGGCCAATGAAGCCGTGTCCGTTTTCAAACATATAGCCGCGCGCATTCGGGCCGGTTTCGCGGACGTCGCCCGGTATGAATTTCGACGCCGTCGCCGAATAATGCGCGGTGCCGACATGGTACGCATCACCGCAGAAATTCTCCGCGCCACTCTTCCAGTCCGCACGAACGATGAAGCGCTCCGGCGCCGCCAAAACCCGCACACCATCCGGATGCAAGCCGAAGATCGCATCGAACATCCAGGCCGCGCCGCCAAGATATTCGCGCAGGCCGGGTCCTTCATCCGACAGGCATGTGAAGATCAACCCGTGGATGGTGTCCACGCGCGGCGCCTTCAGCAGCCCCCATTTCTTGGCATCGAGCCTGCCGCCATAGGCTTGCCGCATGTCCGGTGCACCAACAAAATCGCCATTATTCTTGTATATCCAGCCATGGTAGGGGCAGCGGAAATGCGTGGCATTGCCCTTGTCCTCGTGGCAAACCTCGGTGCCGCGGTGGCGACAATGATTGAGGAGCACATTGATTTCACCCTTCGACCCGCGGGTGACAATGACTTGATCCAGCCCGACCTTGCGCAGCATGAAATCGCCGGAATTCGGGATCTCGCTCTCATGCCCCACAAACACCCAGGTGCGGGTGAAGATGCGCTCCATCTCGGCGCGGAACACCTTTTCGTCGTTGAAAACGTCAACCGGTAGCAATCCCTGATTGAGTCCCTCCTCAACGCGATCATAGAGAGCGTTCAGGTATTTTTTTTCGTCGCCGGGGACGACGGAATTGTATTTATACATTTCAACCCCCTTTATTCGGCAGTTCCGCGCTTAGCAGGGCGCGGTTCAACAAGCCTTGATCCACCACAATGGTCTGCCCCGTCACCAGTTTATTCTGGCGCGAGGCCAGAAACGCATAGAGAAACCCATGGTCCTCCGGCGTTGGCAGTTCCTGCAACAGACTAATCGAGCGGAATTTCGCCAGGAACGCATCCTTGGGAATATCCGATTGCTTCTGCGCCTGCATCCCCAGCGCCGCGGGGCCGCGCAGCTGGCTGTTGGCGATGCCCGCCGGCGCGATGCCATTGACGCGAATTGCTGGCGCGAACTCAAACGCCAGCTGATGGACGATGCTGCGAATGGCCCCCTTGGTCGCGCTGTACATCACACCGCCGCCATCGGCGGCATAGGCGGCGGTGGAACTGGTGAGCACAATGGCGCCCTCAGCGGCGAGCAGCATGTCGTAAAACACACGTGCGGCGAGGACATGCCCTTTGACGTTCACATGGAACAGCTCGTCGAACAGCCCGTCGATCCGCTCCAGCGGCACATCGGCAAGACGGATATTGCCATCGAAAATACCCTGCACGCCAATCAGCGCATCGAGCCGCCCGAAGCGCGCCGCCACTGCCGCGCGGCAACGTTCCAGCTCCTCCACCCGGGTGCAACTCCCCTCGACCAGCAACACCTGATCGCCAAATTCCGCGCGCAAGGCGGCGAGCTTCTCACCCGAAATGTCCATCACTGCGAGCTGCGCGCCTTCGGCCAGACAGTGCCGCGCCACACCAAGACCAAGCCCGGAACCGCCCCCCGTGATGAGGACGCTGTGATTTTCCAATAGCCGCATGGCTAGATATCCTCCGTCAAGGCGCGGAAGGACTCGACCATCAGCGCCGCATGCTCGGCCTTGCTGCCGCCCTGCACCTCTATCTCACCCAGCCGGCCGGAATTATGCACGACCATGCGGCAACGCTCCCAACGCCGCTGCTCGAAAGCCTTGAGCGCCGCGGCGAGATCCGCACCGCGCGCCAGCTCCTCAGCCAACACAATGGCATCCTCCACGCCGATGCCCGCGCCAGCGGCGAGATGCGGCGTGGTCGCATGCACGGCGTCGCCAATCAGCACGACGCGGCCCGCATGCCAGGGCAGGGGCATCAGCATCCCTTCCAGCGGCCGGAACAGAATCTGCGAGGCTTCCGAGAGTTGCGCGCGAAACGCCTGCACTTCGGGCGCCGGGAATGGTTCCAGCAACCCCTTCAATAGCGGTACGAAATGCTCCTCGGGAATCCGCTCATTCACCGGACGGTTCTCGTTAACGAACAAATACATCTCGGTGCGCGACACCGGATTCACGCCAACCTTTGTTTCCGGCCCGACCCACAGGATCGTCTTGTCGATGCCCGCCAGCCGCGGCAACACCGCGCGCCACACGCCCTGGCCGCTATAGCGCGGCTGGGGGCCGCCAGGAAACACCGCCTCCCGCAGCTTGGAGCGCAGCCCATCTGCGCCGATCACCAGATCATAGCGCCTTGTTTCGCCATCGGTGAAGGCAACATCGACATGATCAGCCGTTGGCGCAATCTCCGTGAACGTGCAACCAAGGCGCACGGATGTACCCGCCTCCAGCGCAGCGTCGCCGAGAATCTTCGCCAACACCGGGCGCATCACGGCGCCATTGCCCGGAACGTCCGCCCCCGCCACCCGCGGCGTCGGGATCTCGGCAATCATCTGGCCGGATGACGTGCGGATCTCGGTGCCATCACTGGCATGGCCTTCTTCCAGAAAGCGCGGCAGGATGCCGAGCGTGCGGAAGGCGCGCAATGACGGCCCACCAATGCTGATGCCCGCGCCATAGGTCGTCCACCCGGGCGTGATCTCCACCAAATCAACCTGCACGCCCTGGCGGCGCAGCATGATCGCCGCTGACAAGCCCGAGAACCCGCCGCCGACGATCAAAACCTTGGACAATAAACCGGCCATATTATTTCCCCCCCACGCGCGCCGACGATGCTAGGCGCCGCTCATAGCGGCGCGATCCCGTCCCAGCACATGTATTTAACCTCAAGGAACTCATCGATGCCGATATGCGAACCCTCGCGGCCAAGACCGCTCTGCTTCACACCGCCAAACGGCGCCACCTCGTTGGAAATCAGCCCCGTATTGATGCCGACCATGCCCGATTCCAGCCCCTCCGCGGCGTTCCAGATGCGCGCGGCGTCGCGGCTGAACAGATAGGCGGCCAGACCAAATTCGGTCGCGTTCGCCAATTCCAGCGCCTCGGCATCGGTCTTGAAGCGGAACAGCGGCGCCACCGGACCGAACGTCTCCTCATGCGCCAAAAGTGCATCGCCCGGCACATCCGCCAGCACGGTCGGTTCAAAGAAGCAGCCGCCCAGATCGTGCCGCTTGCCGCCTACCAGCACCTTCGCGCCCTTCGCTACGGCGTCGGCGATGTGGCTCTCGACCTTTTCGATCGCGCCCATATCGATCAGCGGCCCCTGTTGCACGCCCTCGCTCAGCCCGTTGCCAACCTTGAGTTGCCCCACGCGCGCCGCCAGCTTGTCGGCAAACGCGTCGAACACGCCATCCTGCACCAGCACGCGGTTGGCGCTGATGCAGGCCTGCCCGGTATTGCGGTATTTGGAGGCGACCACGCCCTCGACCGCCGCGTCCAGATCGGCGTCGTCGAAGATGATGAACGGCGCATTGCCGCCCAATTCCATAGAACATTTCTTGATCGTCGCGGCGGATTGCGCGAGCAGCACGCGCCCCACCTCGGTCGAGCCGGTGAAGGTCACCTTGCGCACCAATTGATGCGCGGTCAGGCGACCGCCAATGGCGCGGGTGTCGTTGCCCGTGATCACGCTGAACACCCCCGCCGGCACGCCCGCGCGCTCGGCCAGTTCCGCCAGCGCCAGCGCGGTCATCGGCGTCTGGCTGGCGGGCTTCACCACCATCGCGCACCCGGCCGCAAGCGCGGGCCCGGCCTTGCGGGTGATCATCGCCGCGGGAAAATTCCAGGGCGTGATCGCCGCACACACGCCAATCGGCTGCTTGAGTACGACAATGCGCTGGCGCGGGCTCTTGGCTGGCAGCACCTCGCCATTCACGCGCTTCGCTTCCTCGCTGAACCATTCCAGGAAGGAGGCGGCATAATCCACCTCGCCCCGCGCCTCGGTCAGCGGCTTGCCTTCCTCCAGCGTGATGATCTTCGCCAGATCCTCACGATGTTCCAGCGTCAACTCATACCACCGGCGGATCACCTTGGCCCGGTGCTGGGCCGTGGTCTTCCGCCAGTCGAGAAACGCCCGGTGCGCGGCCTCGATGGCGCGATCAGTCTCCGTCTCTTTGCAGCGCGGCAGATCAATCAGCGCCTCACCCGTGGCCGGATTGCGCAAAGTATAGATGCCATGCGGCGTTTCGGCGACCCACTGGCCATCAATATATGCGCCACAGCGCCAGAGGGATTTATCGGTCAGAATTTCCATTTTGCAATCCTCAGCAGGGGAAGCGGCCGATCATGAACTGGCTGTCCGGATCATCCGTGACGAAGCAGCCCGACGCGGCGAGCCCCGCGCGCAGCGACTTCATGAACCGGTCAGGGATGCGCGGTGTCGGGCTGCGCAGCGGGCCGCCATTGAAGCCCGCAAGCCAGTCCTGATACTTCCAGTTGGTGCGGTTGATGAAATTGGTGCCCGGAATATACGCCTGAGTCGCCGCGCTGGAGGCCTGACGCGCCGGATGCACGCGCCAATATTCCTTCATCGCCTCTTCCCACTTGCCGGTGCGGGCGAGATCAAAAGCCTTGGGGAAGTAGTCACCCATCCATTGCGTATAGCTGGTGCCGGAGAACTGAAACTGCATCATGCTCATCAGCGGAATGCAATCACCCTCGATCGGGCAGCTGATGATCGTGCGGTCGCGGAAATGATGATACATCTCGCACAGTCCGGCGACGAGCGGAAAGCCCTGCTCGGATTTCACCGCCACCACATTCGGGCAATCATTGAGCAATCGCCCGATCAATTCCACCGACATGCCGGCCGGGTGGATGCGCTCAAACCCCCAGAGCGGAATCGGGAACAGCATCACCGCCAAATTCGTGGCGTCACAAAACGCCTTGGTATAGTCGTAGATTTCCTTTTCCGTCGTCGGCCAGAACTGCGACGGATAAGACAGCAGCACAATGTCAGCTCCCGCCTTCTCCGCCAGCTTCGCCGCCTGGATATTTTCCTCCAGCGTGCTGAAACCGGCATGGAAAAACAGCCCGAGTTTGCTCCCGGCAGTGTCGCGCGCCAGGGCTGTGAACTCCGCATTCTCCTCCGGCGAGATCACAACATCGGTGCATAGCAGCGTATAGGTGAAGCCCAGTTCGATCAGGCGCTGGATGTCGTGGCGGATCCCCTTTTCATTCAGCCGTTTGAGATCGGCGCTGAAACTGGGGATCGTGACGCCCGAACACCCGATGAGGTGCTCGCGGGCCCAGGCGCGGGCATCGGAACGGAAATAAGCAGGCATGGCGGCCACTCCTATTTAATGATTGTATGAACGCTTTCGTTCAGTTCGACGAAGCTCTGCGCCTGTTCGGCGCGGTTAAGTATCATTTCGGCAATCACGATATCCTGGAGCGCAGAGCCGACGGATTTATACACCACGATTGCCTCGCCAGGCGCTGGCCGCGCCGCCTTGCCCGAGGCGATATCGGAAAGCGGCACCATCTTGGCCGCGACATCGCAACCCGCCTTATGCGCGGCCATCGCATCACCTGTCTCGTGCGCCACCTCCTCCGGCATATCCGCCACGATCAATGCCGCCCGCGCGAGTGTTTCCACATCCACCTCGCGCTGTTCCGGCAGCGTCGAACCCACCGACACCACCACAGCGCCCGGCGCCAACCACTTGCCTTGCAGCACCGGCGACTCATCATAACTGCGCGCCGCTGCCAGCACGACATCCGCCCCGGTCACCGCCGCCTCGGCCGACGCCACCGCGCTGACGGCGAGCTTGTGCGTATCGCGAAAGCCCTGCGCGAATTTCTCCCGGTTCGCCGTGGTGGGGCTGAACACAAGCGCCTCGGCGACATCGCGCGTCGCCAGCAGCGCCTCGAACAGGCCACGCGCCTCAAACCCGGAGCCCAGAACGGCAACTTTAAGCGCCTTGGCGGGCGCCAGAAGATCCACCGCCACCGCCGCCGTGCCCGCCGTGCGCAGGCCGGTGATGCGGTTGCCATCCACCAGCGCGGCCAGATCCATCGTCGTCTGATCAAACAGCGAGATCAGATAGCTGGCCCGCTTCTCCTTCGGTGACGCCGCAATGAGCTTGCAGCCCATATACGCGCCCGATGGCGAAATGGCGCTCAGCGCCCGCAGCCAGAAGCCCGCACCACGGGCCATCGTGCGCGGCGGCACCATGTCAGGCTTGATCTCGCCCGCATAGGCCGCGCGCAGCGCTGCGACGGTTGACGCCCAATCCGCCAGCGCCTCGACATCGGCATCGCCGATAAACTTGGTCTTGACCTTGGCGACGTTACCGGAGGTACTCATAAAATCGTCATCCTTTCCAATCGCTCAGATCGGCTCAGCCAGCTTGGCCAGAGCCTTTTCAACGATCGCGGTCTGCTGATCCACCGGTGCGCGCGCCTGCTCCAAACGCCCGATCTCAATCGAACTTGATACCACCAGCCGGCACCGCGCCTCGCGCCGCAGGGTGAACGCCTCCAGCGTCGCTGCCATTGGCCGCTCCACCTGCAGCTCCTCCGCGATCACCAGCGCATCCTCCACCGCAATTCCCGCACCGGAGGCAAGCTGCGGCGTGGTCGGGTGCGCGGCGTCGCCAATCAGCATCACGCGGCCAACATGCCAGGGTGCGGGCAGGACAAACGCCTCCAGCGGACGGAACACGATTTGCGACTGATCGTTGATATTGCCGCGCAGCTCCGCCAGAATACCGCCGTAACCCTCCAGAAGATTGGCAAGCCCATCCTTCAGCTCTTCATCCTTGCGGAAGATCTGGGGCGTGCGCTC
The DNA here is from genome assembly GCF_020567705.1 of Acidocella sp. KAb 2-4. Classification (GTDB taxonomy): domain Bacteria; phylum Pseudomonadota; class Alphaproteobacteria; order Acetobacterales; family Acetobacteraceae; genus Acidocella. The sequence goes on from NZ_JAJDJU010000020.1 coordinate 34,362, forward strand.
CAACAGGAACAGATACATCTCATCATCCGAAACCGGCGTAACGCCGACCTTGACCGGCCCGCCCAGGAAGTAATGGCGGCAATGGATCTGCGGCGGCCTCTTCGCCACCATGCGCCAAGCGCTCTGGCCGGTATATTCCGGCTTGGGCGCATTCGGGAAAATCAGCGAGCGCATGCGCGAAAACACGCCATCCGCGCCGATCACAAGATCATAATGTCCATACGTACCATCGCTAAAGCTGATGTCCACACCGGAATCATCCTGGATCAACGCATCAACCGTGACACCGAGCCGCACCTTAACACCCGCTTCCAGCACATGGCGTGACAGGATTTTGTGCAACGCTGGACGCATGATACCGCCGCTGCCGCAAACACCAGCCTCAGCCGGAATCGGCGTGGGCAGATCGCGGATCAGGTTACCTTGCGTGTCGCAAACGCGAATTCCCTCTCCCACATAGGCTACTTCCGAAATTTCGTCGTAAACACCGATGGCCTTAAAGGCGCGCAAGGTTGGGCCGGTGATCGTGATCCCCGCGCCATACACACGCCATTGCGGATCAATGTCGATCAACTCAACATCTGCGCCGATCTTACGCAACGCGATGGCCGCCGACATGCCGCCAACCCCACCACCGACGACCAGGATATTATGTTTCTTCATCGTTTCCACCATTCGGGTTATCTTATTCCGCCACCAGGAAGTTACCGACGAGCCGCCCAAATTCCGCGGCATGCTCAATCTGCGTCCAGTGCCCGCAGCGGCCAAAAATATGCAGCTGGCTGTTCTCGATCCAGTTCAGCATCGTCATCGACGTTGACGGCGGAATCACCTTGTCATCACGTCCATGCACGAGCAGCGTCTTGTGTTTGATGCCACGAATATCGGGCTCGCTGTGAGACATCGCGTCCACCCAGCGCTGGCGCGGAGCCGGGAACATGCGGGCATATGCCTCCTGCACGCCCGGCCGCATACTGGCCTCATAGCGCATGTGCACCAGATCATCGCCAACCAAAGCCTGGTTGTAGGCAAAAATCCTCATAATCGACTGCATGTTTTCAAACGACGGCGTATAGCCCCACACCGCGTCCAACCCCGCCGTCAACTCAAATGGCACGCCAACACTGCCCATCAACACCAGCCGGTGCACGCGCTCGGGCCGTGCAATCGCCAGCGCCAGCGCCATCGATCCGCCAAAACTATTGCCGATTACATGCGCTTTCTCGACACCCGCCGCATCCAAGAAGGCGATGATCTGATCGAGCCAAGCCTGCCGCGTAAATACGAAATCATCCGGCGTCGTGGTATATCCAAATCCCGCAAGATCCGGCGCCAGGCAACGAAATTGCGTTGAGAGCGCCTGCAACGGCAAGCGCCAGTTCGCCCAGGCACTCACGCCCGGCCCCGATCCATGCAGCAACAATACTGGCGCGCCGTTACCCAGGTCGTGATAATTCGTCTCGGTCGCGCCCGTCGCGATCATCCGGCCGATTTCAGGATTATTCGTCATTGCCGTTACTTCTCCCCGTTGGCGCGACGCCATGCCAATTGCGCTATCCGGGCCTCTGGCGTGCGATCTTCCAACCGCGCCTCGATGAACAATGCATCGCGCCCCTCAAGCCGTATACGCCGGCGCTGCTCACCGCCTTTCCAATTGGGAAACAGGCTGGTTTGTACCTCATGTACCACGGCATCACCCTCCACCCGGTAACGCCCCGCATAAGCCAGCATCGAGCTGTAAGCCGCGGCCTTCTCCGCCTCGCTGGCATTCCATTGGCCGCCCGTTTCAAAATTCTTCCGGTCCGCATTAGCGATCATGCAAATCATGTCGCCCTCTGGTGTGTAACGGATGAAGCCCTCGAGCCGCTCGCCCAGCGGGGCCTGCCGGCGGCCGTCGTCATAAAGTTGGAGCCAGGAGATAATGTCCCACCGGCCAATGAGGTCAGACGGATTGATCATGCTGCCATAGGTCCGTTCACATGCGTGCCACCTGAGCGTAGAAATGCCGTGACCACGCGGTTATGTTCCTCGGCGCTTTCAAATTGCGCCCAATGCCCGGTATCCGCGGCGCAATGAAATTGGCCGTTCTGCACCTGTCGCGCGATATGCTCGCCCAATGCTGGCGGCGTCCGGTTTTGCCCCCCCCAATATACCAGCGTCGGCGCCGCGATCTGGCGCGCCATCGCATCGGTGACGACATCCTTCCACACCAGCCCACCGCCAAGATATTCGGCAATAAATCGCGCCTGCACTTCGGCCAGGGCCGGGCGTTGATACAGGGCCTGGCGGATTCGCACCGCCTCATCGGTGAGGCGCGACGGCTTCGCCAGAATCCGCACCATCCGCGTACGGACGTTTTCAAAACTGGGATTTTGCAGGACCTCCAAGGAGGTCTTCAAATTTGCCGACCAATCCGGCTCGATATACCCGGGGATAGCACCAGCATCAGGCGCGTAGCCCATGGTCGTGGTCAAGACAAGCTGCGTCACCCGCGCCGGATGCCGCAACGCAAATTGCATCGCGACCCACCCCCCCAGTGACTGCCCTTCGATCGCCGCGCGCTCAATGCCCAACGTATCCATCACATCCACCACCTGATCGGTCAGCAGCGGCATGATGTCGATATCAAACCCCTCCGTCTGGGAAAGGCCATGCCACAAAAAATCAAAGGCGATGACCCGGAAATTTTCCGCCAGCGGCATGATGTTGCGCGCGTAATTCTCGAGATGCCCGCCCGTGCCGTGCAGCAGCAGCAGCACCGGCCCCTGCCCCGCCTCGACAATGCGCGTGCGATACCGCGTGCCGACAAACCGTGTTTCCGCGCCGAGCAGATCCACCCAAAGCGATGTGACGCCTTTCGCCGTCATGGTCTCGCCGCGCTCAGCGAAATCGGACCACGCAGCGTGCCATCGGATTTTTCCAAGCCGAAGGTCCATTCTGAAAAGATGTGGGAAATGGCGGCGAAATCCTGCGGCTGCCAGGCTTCCGTTACCATATCCTCATCGGCGGCATATTCCCACGAGCCGCCAAATGGGGAGACGAAGTACCAGAAATTGGCCGACGAAATGATGTGGCGTCCCGGCCCCGCGAAGGTCGTCCAGCCTTTGGCGTCAAGATATTGCCCGCCAGCGATCACCTCATGAATATCGCGCACCTTGAACGCAAGATGATTGAAGCGGATACCGGGATCACGGCCATTCATCAGGAAGATGTCGTGATGATTTCCCTTCTCCCTGCAGCGCATGAACACGCCGCGCTCCGCATAGCGGTCCGAGACTTTGAACCCCAGCCGTTCGGTATAAAACTTAGAGGATTTGCCAGCATCGTTGACCGCGATGGCGATGTGGCTGATCTCATGTGGGCGCGCACACTCATAGCGCGCGGCGCGTTGGTCGATCCGCGCGGGGTACCCTGGCGCGTTATAGCGGGAAACATCGTAGGCCACCGCTTGGCGTTGCTTGACACGGAAGGCAAGCCCGATGCCCAGATCGTCCACCGAACGCAGCACGCCATCGGCACCGATTTCTGCCTTGCGATCCCGCCCAAGCTCGGCAGCAAGCGCCTGTAGATTTGCCGCCTCGCCAACCCCCCACATGATTTCACAAATGCCGCTAGGCGCACCCACCGGCCAGCGATCAGCGCGCGACGGATCCGCCGCGACGATTTCGATCTCGGAGCCATCGGCACTGCGAAATATTGCGGCGCCATCAGTTATGTCTGCCGCGTGCAGCCCCCAATCCGCGGCAAAACGGCGAGCATCGTCGAATTTCTCGACGGCGAATTTAACCCGCTCAATGCCAGTAATGCCAAAATGTTGATAAGACATTATTATTCCTTTTCCGTTTCCAATGGCGCAGCCTTCCGCCACGCCCTGCCGCTCAACAGAAATCAGGCCTCGCTTTCGGTCAGCTTCCGCCAATGCGCGACGAGTCTTTGCGCGCCACTGCCGCGTAAATTGATATGCTCCTCGAGCGCCGCGCGCGCCGCTTTCGGGTCGCCATCGGCAATCGCCGCCACCACCCGCTCCAGCTCCGGCACGATATGCTCTACGCTCTCATGCGAGCGCATGCTCAACTGCCGCACCGCCGCGATCCGCCGTTTGCATTCACGCACCTGGCGCGCCAGCATGGCGTTCTTCGCACCTTCAAGGATCGCCTCGTGCAATTGCTCGTCTAGGACGATGTAGCGTTCGCGTGCATCCTTGCTCACATTGCGCCGCATCTCGGCGACGATATCCTGCAACGCCGCGCGCTGAAACGGCGTCATCCGTTCGGCCGCCAGCGCACAGGCAAACCCGAGCGCATTAGCGAGCACCTCGTAAGCCTCGAAAATGGTATCCAGCGACACGCCGACCACGATCGCGCCGGTGCCTCGTTTCAATTCGACCAAGCCTGCAGCTGAAAGATTGAGCAGCGCCTCGCGCACTGGCGTGCGCGACACACCAAATTTCGTCGCCAGTTCCGGCTCGTTGATCAGCTCGCCCGCGGCAAATTCGCCGCACAGAATGGCCCGCTCCAGCGCGTCCGCGATTTCAATTGGTTTCCTCGCCATGCGCCAAGACTTACTTGCCCCGATTTTTAATTACAAGTAGTATTTCATAATTATGAGATTAAAAATGTAATTTTGTGCGGGTGCGAATGCGGCCCGCGCCATCAAATTTCGAGGAAACACATGAGCTCCCTGCCTCTTTTTCACTACGAGACACGCGGCCCCGAAGGCACCCCCTGGGTCACCTTTGTCCCCGGCATCGGCAACGACATCGGGTTCTGGTCCCGCCATGCCCATGCCTTGGCCGCGCGCTTCCGCGTGCTGAGCTTCGCCCCCTGGGGTCACGGCGATAGCCCGGCGCCGCCCGCCAACTGCCGCTTTGAAGACGTCGTGGCCGGGCTGACGCAACTCTGGAACCATCTCGGCATCACCCGCAGCGCGCTGGTCGGGCTTGGCTTCGGCGGCTCGGTGGCGCTTGCCACGGCCATCAGCCACCCCGCCCGGGTTACGCGCGTCGCCGCCTGCTGCTGCCGCCCGCGCCAACCCGACGACCGCCGCGCCTTCTGGCGCGAACGGCAAGCCAAGGCGGCCGCAATCGGCATGGACAAGCTTGCCGACATCACCGTCGACCGCTGGCTGAGCGAAGACTTCCGGCAGCGCCATCCCGAGGCCGACGCCACCCTGCGCGCCATGTTCAAGCGGACCACCGTGGCCGGGTATCAGGCCTATGTCGGCGCCTTCATCGAGATGGATTTCACAGCGCGCCTGCCCGCGCTCAGCGTGCCCACGCTGCTGATCGCCGCCGAGCATGACCATGGCGGCGGCCCCGTCCCGGCGATGCGCGAAATGGCCGCCGCGATCCCGGGCGCCGAGTTCGAAATCGTCGCCGGGGCCGGGCATATCGTGAATTTCGAAGCCCCCGGCGCCGTCCAAACCCTGCTCGACGGCTTTCTGCGCTAAGCCGCCCGCCCCGGCGGCGCTGTCAATTTCGTTGATGCTAGGCTAAACTGGCATCAATGAGATCGATGGACGCCGCGCCGTGGACCTTCGCCGTATAGACCTGAACCTGTTGGTCGCGTTCGACGTGCTGCTCGAGGAGCGCAGCGTCACCCGCGCGGCCGAGCGGCTTTTCGTGGGCCAATCAGCCATGAGCGCCACGCTGGCGCGGCTGCGGAACCTGTTCAACGATCCCATCCTGATCCGCCAGGGGCGGCATCTGGTCCCAACCCCGGTGGCCGAAAGCCTGGTTGGGCCGATCCGCGAGGCGCTCGCCCTGGTGAGCGCCACGCTCACCCGCCGCAGCGGCTTCGACCCGGCCACCGACCACCGGACCTTCTCGATCTTCGCCAGCGACTATCTGACCTTCGTGTTTCTGCGGCCCCTGCTGGGCGCGCTCTCGCGCGAGGCCCCCAACGTCAAGCTGCAGATCCGCCCGATCAGCGGCGATTTTATCGACCATCTGCGCCAGAACCAGGTGGATCTGCTGATCACCGCGCGCGAGGCCTTCCCCCGCCACATCGATTTCCCGAATCAAGAGCTGTTTTCCGATCGCTATGTCTGCGCGGCGGACGCCCATCATCCCGAGATCGGCGAGCGCCTCACGCTCGACCAATTCGAATCCCTGCCCTATCTGGCCACGCAGCCGGGGCTGTTCCCCTCGGTGGCAGAAATGGAACTCGACCGGCTGGGCATCGTGCGGAACACCGAGGCCACCACCGGCTTCATGCTCGGGTTTTTCCTGCTCCCCGGCACCCGGCTGGTCAGCCTGGTGCCCGAGCGGCTGGGCCTCGGCTTCACCCAGCATTTCAATGTCCGCCTGCTGGAGCCGCCCTTCCCGCCGATCACGATCACCGAAATCATGATCTGGCCCCAGCGCAATACCGAAGACCCATCGCACCGCTGGCTGCGCGAGCGGCTGCTCGCGCTCGCCGCCAAGCTGTTCGGCGGCGCACCGCCCACTCAGTAGAGCTTCACCTCGATCAGCCGTGGCCCCGGCTCGCGCGCCGAGGCCACCATCGCGGCATGAAAATCCTCCGCGCGATCCACGCGCACCCCTGGCACGCCCATGCTCCGCGCCATCGCCACCCAGTCGATGGTGGGACGGTCGATATCGATCATCGCCATGGCCTGCGCCCCTGGCGTGCCTGCGCCGATATTCGCGTATTCCGCCTTCAGGATCGCATATTGGTTGTTGGCGAAGATGATGGTGGTGACATTCAGCCCCTCGCGCGCCTGGGTCCAGAGCGACTGGATGGTGTACATCGCGCTGCCATCGCCCACGATGCAGAACACCCGCCGCGCCGGGCAGGCCAGCGCCGCGCCCGTGGCCACCGGCGTGGCGTAGCCGATGGAGCCGCCCATATTATTGATCAGATCATGCGGCCGCGCCCCCATGGTGTGGCCCATCGTCTCGCGCCCGGTGGTGAGGGATTCATCGACCAGGATACACTCCTCCGGCATCGCCGCCGCCAGGGCATGGGCGATGCTCACCGGGTTCAGCGCCCCGCTCGGCGCGGGGGTCTCCACCCGCTCCTGCCGCTGCGGCGGGGTGGCGCGCAGGCCCAGCGCCTCGGCCAGCATCTCCAGCCCCAGCGCGCTGTCCTCCTCGGCCTCCACCAGCGGATGCACCAGCGTGCCCTCCGGCTTCAACAGGCTCGGCTTGCCGGGATAGCTGAAAAACGCCACCGGCTCGCGCGTCTCCAGCGTGACCAGATGGCGGACATCCTTGAGAAACGCCGTCGCCTGCGCCACCGCATAGGGGATGCGCTCCAGCGGCGTGCGCCCGGCGCCGCGCTCGATGCGCGCGGTGAAGAATTGCGAGGCCAGGCGGCAGCCGGTTCCGGCGGCGATGCGCCCGGCCAGCTCCAGCGCCCGCCCGCGCGTCGCCTTATTGCCCAGCACCAGCATCACGCTCTCGCCGCCGCGCAGCACCTTCGCCACCGCCTCCACCCGCGCCGGATCGGGCGCCTGGGGCGCGGGCAACGCCCGTTGCGGCACGGCGGTCTCGCCCACCTCGCGCCAGGAGGAATCGCCCGGCAGGATCAGCGTGGCGATCCGCCCTGGATGCGCATTCGCCTGCGCCACCGCGGCGGCGGCGTCCCAGGCGATGTTCTCGGCCGAGTCCACCCGCCGCACCCAATGGCTGAGCGGGCGCGCCAGCCCCTCGATATCCGAGGTCAGCGGCGGGTCGTATTTCAGATGCGCCAGCGCGTGCTCGCCGACGACATTCACCATGCCCGAACTAGCCCGCCGCGCGTTATGGATATTGGCAAGGCCGTTGGCGAGCCCCGGCCCCAGATGCAGAAGCGTGGCGGCGGGCTTGTCGTGCATCCGGTACCAGCCATCGGCGGCGCCGGTGGCTACACCCTCGAACAAGCAGAGCACGCTGCGCAGGCGCCCGCCATCGAGCGCCGCCAGAAAATGCATCTCCGAGGTGCCCGGATTGGCGAAGCAGATCTCAACCTCATGGTCCGCCAGGGTGGCGACCAGCGTTTGCGCCCCGTTCATCGTTTCCTCCTGCGCACCGGATATGCGAGGATGCTACGCGCCCCGCGCCAGCCCCGGCAAGCCCCATGCCCAGCCCGCGCGACGCGCGCTTTATAACGACACATTGCCGCCAAGACATGAGTGGCTCACGGTTTGGTGGATACAAGGACAAGATCGTGACCGAGCTTGCCATGCATTTCCCGGTGCTGGGGCTGGTGGCGGTGCTGAATGCGTAGCTCGGGTTTAACATGGCCCGCCGCACCGGCCGTATTGGGGCGCGTATCAGCGCACAAAGCGCCAGCCCGCGCTCCGGAGGCAAGATATACCCATTGAAATCGCGTTGAGAATTTTGCGTTGTCCAGGAATAACCTGGTAGCGGCGGAAGGATTTGAACCTCCGACCAAGGGATTATGATTCCCCTGCTCTACCACTGAGCTACGCCGCCAGCGCTGGCCAGCCCGGTACCGCGAAGGCGCGCGGAAGTCAATGCGATGAAAAAGGCCCCGGCATGGCATCCGGGGCCTTTTTTGCGGCTCAGCCCTCCATGTCGGTGGCGATGCTGCGCAGCACCTGCGGGGATTTGACCTTGAGCACCAGGAACCAGACCAGCCCCACCGCGAGATAGGCCGCGAAGACCGGCGGCAGCACGTTGAACGGCGCGGCCGGATAGGGGAAGACGCTGGAATAGATGACAAAGCCCATCATCAGCGTGCCGATCAGCCCGTAGAGCGCATGCGTGGGCTTAAGCGCCCCGGCGCGGTAGAGGTCGAGCGGCGCGGCCAGGCAGACGCCAAAATACACCACCACGAAGCCATAAGTGGCGATGGTGCCGGCAAGGCCGAAGCCGTTGAGGAAGCCCTCGGGCAGCAGCGCCAGCATGGCCAGCCCCGCGATCACGCCCGAGGCGTAAACCGCCATATGCGGGGTTTTGTGCCGCTTATGCACCAGCCCCATCGAGCCGTGCAGAAATTGGTAGCGCCCCATGGAGAACAACATGCGCGAGCTGGCGTTGAGGCAGGCCAGCGCGCAGGCGAAGGCGCTGATGATGGCGGCGAAATACACCACCCCCGCGGCCCAGGGCAGCCCAGCCTTGTTGGTCATGTCGGCAAAGGGCGAGGCGGAGCCGCCAATGGCGGCGGCGTTGTCGTCCATCCCCATCACCATCAGATAAGACATGATGGTGAAGAAAATGCCGACAATGGCGGCCGAGCCCACCACCGCATACGGGATGTTCTTCTGCGGATTGGCGGATTCCTTGGCCAGCGTGGCCGAACTCTCGAACCCGACCCAGCTGAACACCGCGAAGGCCATGGCCGAGGCGACGCCGCCGAAGGAGATCTTGCTGAAATTGAGCTGCACCGGGTCGATCACCGTGCCATGCTTGCCGACCACCAGCGCGGTGATGAGCACGATGATGCCGATGGACACGGCCTCCAGCACCAGCCCCATGCGCGAGGAGAACTGGATGTCACGGTAACCGGCGAGCACCACCAGCGCCAGCAGCGCAAAGGCCAGGAACACTTGCGCCGCATAAGGCAGGGTGACGCCGAACACGCCGAGCACGTTGTTGATGAACAGCGGCTCGCTGATCAGCACCGCCACGGCGGTGGCGATATAGGCGAGCACCATCGCCCAGCCCGCCAGCGCCCCCGCGACCGGGCCGAAATTGCGGCCGATATAGACGAAATAAGACCCTGCCTCCGGGTGGCGCTTGGCCAGGCTGGAAATGGAGGCGCCGACAAACACGCAGCCAATGGTGGCGAGCAGATAGGAGACCCAGGAGCTGATGCCGGCCAGCCCGGCGACGACGGTGATATTAAGCGCCGGGGTCATGGTCGGCGCGATATTGGCGATCGACTGGCCGAGCGTCTCCAGCCGGCTGAGCGCGCCGCGTTTTAATTGTGGCGCGGTATGCGCGGCGACATCGGTGGTGGCTACCATAATTGTCTGTCTCCATGCGTTGGGCCGCAAACGGCGCGGCCGGTGCCGCAAATGAAGCAAGCCGCGTGCCTGGATTGCCGCTTGCACGGGCAGCGGCGTCTTGCGTGCTTGGCGCGGCGGGGAAATAAGCACGGCGGGGCCGGCCCAGGCCGGGTTTTGGGCGCGGATTGGCGATAATTTACGCTGGCTGTTCAGCGGGGAGGCAAATTTGACTGAGAGTAAAGAAAGTTTCTCGGCGCCGGGCCGGCTGATCCTGGCCAGCACCTCCGCCGCGCGGCAGGCCATGCTGCGCCGGGCGGGGCTGGCCTTCGCCGCGATCCCCTCCGGCGTGGACGAGGCGGCGCTGAAACGCGGTTTCACCGGCCCGCCCGAGGCGCTGGCGCAAACCCTGGCGGCGGCCAAGGCGCAGGCGGTGGCGGCGGCGCAGCCCGGCGCGCTGGTGCTGGGGGCCGACCAGCTCCTAGTGTGCGAGGGCGCGGTGTTCGACAAACCGGCCGACCTGGCCGAGGCCGCGCTGCATCTGCGCCGCCTCTCGGGGCGGGCGCACCAGCTCATCACATCCGCCTGCGTGGCGCGCGACGGCGAGGTTTTGTGGACGCATACCGAGCGGGCGACGCTCACCATGCGCGAATTGAGCGAGGCGTTTATCGCCCGCTATCTGGCCGCCGAGGGCGAGACGGTGCTGGGCTGTGTCGGCGCCTACCGGCTGGAGGGGCTGGGCGCGCAGCTCTTCACCCGCGTCGAGGGCGATTATTTCACCATTCTCGGGCTCAGCCTGCTGCCTTTGCTCGGGTTTTTGCGCGGCGCGGGCGTGCTGGCGGGGTAGCGGGGCGGGTCTGGTCGAGCAGCGCCTGGATCTGGCGCACGGTCGGCTCGTCGAGATGGCGCAGCTCGCGCGCCAGCCGGTTGGCCAGCGCCGTTTGCGCCGCCGAGAGCCCGCCCGCATGCAGCTTCAGCCGGGGGCGGGAGAGCTTGGCCAGCGCCACCAGCTCGTCGGCGTCATCCCAGATCAGGTCGAAATATTGGCAGATCTGGTGGATCAGTCCGGCCGAGGGGGCGCCGCGCCGGCCATGCTCCAGCGCCGAGAGGTAAGGCGGCGAGATTTCCAGCGCCGCCGCCATCTCGCGCTGGGTGACGCCGCGGGCCTGGCGCAGGGCGCGCAGTTTCTCGCCAAACGGGGTCATGCCCGCACCCGGCGCAGCAGGATGCGCACCGAGCCGGTATTGGCCGCGTGCGGATGCGTAAGCGCCAGGATGCGCGGGCGCAGGCCCGGCGCGTTGAGCCAGTGCGGCAGCTCGCGTGCCAAAATCTCGCCCTTGCCGGTGATGATCTCGACACAGCGCAGCTGCGCCGCGTGCGCGCGCTCCAGGAAATGCAGCACCTCGTGATGCGCGCGCGCGGCGGTGTGGCCGTGCAGGTCCAGCCGCGCCTCGGCCCGGATGCGCCCGGTGCGGAACTGCTTCCAGGTGGATTTGTCGAGCCCGCCAGGGGCGGCGTTGAGGCCCAGATGCGGCGGCGGCTGCGCCAGCCGGGGCAGCGGCGGCGCTGCCGGGGCCGGGCTGGGCGGCGGGTCGGCTGGCGGCTCGGGCGCCAGCGGCAGACGGGTGCGCCCGGGCATCAGCCGGGTGAGCGTGCGCCCATACGCGGCCCACAGGCGCAGATCCTCCTCCGAGAGTCCCTTGCGGCCAGCCATCAATCCCGCGGCTTGAAGAAGGCGGCGGCCGCGGCGGCGTGCGCCTGTTTGGCGGCGATGGCCGCGCGCACGCGGCTGATTTCGGCCTCCAGCTCTGCGATATAGGCGGTCAGCTCCTCCACCCCCAGCGGGTCGAGCGCCGGCGGAGAGAGCAGCTTTTTCGGCGGTTTAGGCAGGTCTTCTTCAGGAAATGTCATAGTTCGATCTTGACCGAAGGGTAGCGCGGGTTCCATACCCCGCGCTAGTTTTTAACTTGCGTGGCCCTCGCGCGAAACTATCTGCGTTCCAGGCCAATGCGCCTGCGACGGTAATAAGGTAACACGACCCATGCCCCTGCCCCTGATGCCCAAAGCTACCGCAGTCTGGTTGATTGACAAGACCGCGCTGACCTTCGAGCAGATCGCCGATTTCTGCGGGATGCACCCGCTGGAGGTCCAGGCCATCGCCGATGGCGAGGTGGCCCAGGGCATCAATGGCTACGACCCGGTGGCGAACAAGCAGGTGACGGCGGCGGATATCGCGCGCTGCGAGGCCAACCCGGCGCTGCGGCTGAAGCTGCTGGCGACGGCGGAAATGCAGCAGAAGAAGCCCAAGGGCGGGCGCTATACCCCGGTGGCCAAGCGCAACGACCGGCCGGACGCCATCGCCTTCCTGCTGCGCAACTTCCCCCAGCTTACCGACGCGCAGATCATCAAGCTGCTCGGCACCACCAAGGACACCATCCAGAAAATCCGCGACCGCTCGCACTGGAACGCCGCCAACATCAAGCCGCGCGACCCGGTGATCCTGGGCCTGTGCAAGCAGTCCGACCTGAACGACGCGGTAGCCGCCGCCAATGAGCGTCTGGCCCGCGAGGGGCAGACCGTGCCGGAGCCGGCGGTTTCCTCCGAGGACGCCGAGCTGTCCTGAGGTGAACTGTCCTTAAATAAGCAAGGGGGCCATCCGGCCCCCTTTTTCGTGTCCGGCGTCTCAGCCGGTCTTCAACCGCTCCATCTCTTCTTTCAATCGCAGCTTCTCCATTTTCATGCGGGAGAGCGCGGCGCTGTCCGGACTGGGGCGGCGGTCTTCCGCCATGATCTTGGTCTCCAGGTCGGCGTGCCGCCCCTTCAGGGAATCGAGACGCGATTGCAGGTTCATAGTGCCTCCTTGGCGATGAACGTCGGTATCCGGGCTGCCCCCGTCTGGGCAGCCGCCCGGACTTTGCAGGCTAGCCCCGCCGCCACGGAATTGTCACGTGAAAAATCGTCACGAATTCCGGGCGCGGCGCGCGAAAATTACGGTTTCAGTGCGGCGCAAATGCTATTATTGCTCGGCCATGCTGACTGACAAAGACAACCTGCTGCGCCGCCTGCACGCGCTGCGCAGCGAACACCGGGATCTCGACACCGTGATCGCCCGCATCACCGATCTGGGGCCGCTCGACCAGCTCCAGGTGCAGCGGCTGAAGAAGCGTAAGCTCGGGCTGAAGGATGAGATCTCGCGGCTGGAGAGCCGCCTGATTCCGGACTGGACGGCGTGAGCGCGCCGCAGGTCGGGATCATCATGGGCAGCCGTTCGGACTGGCCCGTGATGCAGCATGCCGCCGAGATGCTGGAGCGTCTGGGGGTGCCGTATGAGGCCAAGGTGGTGTCAGCCCACCGCACGCCGAAGCGGCTCTATGACTATGCCGGCGGCGCCGAGGCGCGGGGGCTGAAGATCATCATCGCCGGGGCGGGCGGCGCGGCGCATCTGCCGGGCATGGCCGCGGCGATGACCAGCCTGCCGGTGCTGGGCGTGCCGGTGGCCGCCACCGTGATGCAGGGGCAGGACGCGCTGCTCTCCATCGTGCAGATGCCCGGCGGCGTGCCAGTGGGCACGCTCGCCATCGGCAAGCCCGGCGCGATCAATGCCGGGCTGCTGGCGGCGAGCATCCTCGCCCTGGCCGACCCCGCGCTGCGCGCCCGCGTGGCCGCGCTGCGCGCCGAGCAGACCGAGAGCGTGCCGGAGACCGTGGAATGAGCGCGCTGGCGCCGGGGGCGGTGATCGGCATTATCGGCGGCGGGCAGCTCGGGCGCATGTCGGCCATGGCGGCGGCGCGGCTGGGCTACCGCGTGCATGTGTTCTCCCCCGAGGCGGACGGCCCCGCCGCGCAGGTGAGCGCGGCCAGCACGGTGGCGGATTATGCCGACCTCACGGCGCTGCGCCGTTTCGCCGGCGCGGTGGATGTCATCACCTTCGAGTTCGAGAACCTGCCCGCCGACTCCCTGGCCCTGCTGGAGAGCCTGAAGCCGGTGCGGCCGGGAGCGCGCATCCTCGCCATCTCGCAGGACCGGCTGCTGGAAAAAGCCTTCCTCAACGAGGCGGGCATCCCCACCGCCCCTTATGCGCCGGTGCATGACGAGGCCGGGCTGGACGCGGCGGCGGCGCAACTCGGCCTGCCCGCGGTGCTGAAAACCACGCGGCTCGGCTATGACGGCAAGGGTCAGGCGCTGCTGCGCGCGGCGGAGGATCTGGCCCCGGCCTTCGCGCGCTTGGCCCCGAAGCCACTGGTGCTGGAGGGGTTCGTCACTTTCGCGGCGGAAGTCTCGGTGATGGTGGCGCGTGGCGTGGATGGCACGGTGGTGAGCTATGACGCGGTGGAGAATCGCCACAAGCACCATATCCTCGACCTTACCTTGGCCCCGGCCCCGCTGCCCGCCTATTTGCTCGCCGAGGCGCAGGACATCGCCCGGCGCGTGGCCGAGGCGCTGGAACTGGTCGGCCTGCTGGGCGTCGAGATGTTCGTGACCGCCGATGGCCGGCTGCTGGTGAACGAGATCGCCCCGCGCCCGCATAATTCCGGGCATTGGACGATGGATGCCTGCCCCTGCGGCCAGTTCGAGATGCATATCCGCGCCGTGGCCGGGCTGCCCCTGCCGCCGGCGACCCGGCATTCCGACGCGGTGATGAAGAACCTGATCGGGCCGGAGGACATGGCGCTATGGCCGCGCATCCTGGCCACGCCGGGGCTGATCCCGCATCATTACGGCAAGGCCGAGGCCCGGCCGGGGCGCAAGATGGGGCATTTCAACCGGCTCTTCCCCAAGGGCGGCCTGCCCGGCGCGTTTGGCATCGAGGATGCGCTGAGGCTGGAAGACTAAAAGTTTGCCGCCGTTTTTTGCAAAGGCGGCGGCAACAATGTTTAAGCCTGTCCGCCCACGGGCACCAGATTTTCCAGAAACCGCTCGGCGCAGGCGCGCCAGGAATAGGTCTCGGCGAAGGGGCGGCAATGGGTGCGGTCGATCTCAAGCGCCTTGAGACAGGCGGCGCGCAGATCTTCGTCGAGCGCGCCCACCGGCTGTTCCGCCTCGGCCAGAATATCCTTCGGCCCCGTCACCGGATAGGCCGCCACCGGCAGGCCGGAGGCCAGGGCCTCCAGCACCACCAGGCCGAAGGTGTCGGTGCGCGAGGGGAACACGAACACATCCGCCCCGGCATAGGCCCGCGCCAGCTCCGCCCCGTGCCGCGCGCCGACGAAATGCGCGTTGGGGAATTCGGCTTCGAGTTCGCGCCGCTGCGGGCCGTCGCCCACCACTAGCTTGGAGCCGGGCAGGTCGAGCGCCAGGAAGGCGCGCAGGTTTTTCTCCACCGCCACCCGGCCGACATAGAGGAAGATCGGGCGCGGCAGGTTCCACTCCTCCTTCGGCACCGGGCTGAAGGCGGTGAGATCGACCCCGCGCGACCACGGGCGCAGATGCGTGAAGCCGCGCGCCGCCAGCTCCTCGCGCAGCGACTGGGTGGCGACCATCACCGCCGCCCCGGCGCCGTGGAAGCGCCGCAGCCAAGCATAGGTGATGCATTCGGGGATGCCGGTACGCGCCTTCAGATATTCGGCGAAGCGGGTGTGGAAGGCGGTGGTGAAGGCGATCTTGCGGCGCTTGGCATAGGCGCGGGCGGCGAGACCGAGCGGCCCCTCGGTGGCGATGTGCAGCGCCTCGGGCCGGAATTCATCGATGATCTGCGCCAGTGTCTTGCCCGGCCGCACCGCCAGACGGATTTCCGGGTAGCTTGGCATGGGCACGGTGCAAAAGCGGTCCGGCCCCACCACCTCGACCACCTTGCCCAGGGCGCGCAGCTCCTCGGCCACCGTGCGCAGCGTGCGCACCACGCCGTTCACCTGCGGGGTCCAGGCGTCGGAGATGATGAGAATGCGCGTGGGC
>NZ_JAJDJU010000021.1 GCF_020567705.1 Acidocella sp. KAb 2-4
GCTTGGCCGGCATGTGCGGGAATGGCTTCCGCCTGCAGCCCCTCGGCGCGCAGCTGGGCACAAACGATGTCGCATGCCTCGGCCTTGCGCGAGGAGATGATGACCCGGGCGCCGGACCGGGCGAGCATAGTTGCCGTCGCCAGCCCAATGCCACGCGTCGATCCGGTAACGATGACGGTTTTGCCAACGAAGGACAGGAAATCCGCCATCTGTCCGCTCCGGGTTAGGCCGTTACGGCCTTGCGAACGGCGGCGGCGATATCCGCCGCCGTGGGCGCGAAGGCGGCTTCCAGCGGCCTTGAGAAGGGCACTGGCGCAAAGGCCCCGCCGAGGCGCTGGACGGGCGCCTTGAGCTTACCCCACAGTTCCTCGCCGATCACCGCCGCGATTTCAGCGCCGATGCCGAATTGCTTCACCGCCTCATGCACCACAACGGCGCGGCCGGTCTTGGCGGCGGAGGCCAGCACGGTGGCGCGGTCCCAGGGGGAGATGGTGCGCAGATCCACGACTTCGAGCGAGATGCCTTCCGTCGCGAGGGTTTTGGCGGCGGCGAGCGCCTCCACCACCATGCGCGAATGCGCTACCACCGTGGCGTCCGTGCCTTCGAGGGCCACCTTGGCTTGGCCCAGCTTCACTTTCTGGAAGCTCACCGGGCCGGGGGTCCAATAGGTTGGCAGGTTTTCGATGAACAGCACCGGATCATCATCCTCGATGGCGGCGCGCATCAGGCCGTAGGCATCGTCCGGATTGGACGGGGCGACGACCTTGATGCCGGCGGTGTGCGCGAACCAGGCTTCCAGATAATCGCTATGCTGGCCGCCGGTGGAAAACCCGACGCCGGTCATCGTGCGGATGACGATCGGCACATTGGTTTGCCCGCCGGACATGAAGCGCAGCTTCGCCGCGTGGTTGGTGATCATGTCCATCGGCACGGCGATGAAGTTCATCAGCATGATCTCCGCCACCGGCCGGTAGCCGCCGAGGGAGGCGCCGATGGCAGCCCCGATGATCGCCTGCTCGGAGATCGGCGTCGAGCGAACGCGTTCGCCAAAGGCCGTGGACAAGCCCTTTGTCACGCCCATCACGCCGCCTTCCTGCTTGTCACCCACCTCTTCACCGAGGACCAGGACCTTCGGGTCGGCCGCCATTGCATCGTGCAACGCTTGGTTGATCGCCTGAACCACATTCAGTTGTTTGACTTCGCTCATTGTTCCGGCCCCTATGCGATCTCTTCGGCGAACACGTCGCGCTTCAGTTCAACGATATCGGGGAAGGGCGCCGCCATCGCGGCGTCAACGGCCTTCTCGATCTCGGCGTCGATGCCAGCCTCTGTCGCCGCAAGATCGGCCTCCGAGGCGATGCCCTCAGCGATGAGCCGGGCGCGCAGCTTTGGCATCGGATCCTTCGCTTGGCACGCGGCGTAAAGCTCTTTGTCCATATAGTGTCCGGCTTCGCCCAGCAAATGGCCGTTAAACCGGAAGGTTACGGCCTCGATCAGCGTCGGCCCCTCGCCGGCGCGCGCGCGGTCAATGGCAATCTTGGCGGCGCCGAACATCGCATCCGGGTCGTTGCCGTCCACCGTCACGCCTGGCATCCCGTACCCGGCGGCGCGAGTGGAAAGCTTATCCACCAGGGTAGAATCCGCAAAACGCGTATGTTCGGCATATTGGTTGTTCTGGCAAACGAAGATCACCGGGAGTTTCCACAGTGCCGCCAGATTCAGTGATTCGTGGAAGGCGCCGATATTCGCGGCACCATCGCCAAAATTAGCGACCGAAACGCGCCCCTTGCCGTCGAGTTTGGCGGCCCAGCCCAGGCCGGTGGCGATCGGCATGGAGGAACCGACGATACCGGTTGTGACCATCATGCCCTTGGAAGGGCAGGTGAGATGCATCGGGCCACCCTTGCCCTTGCACGTGCCACTGACCTTGCCAGCGAGCTCGGCCCACATTTCGCCCAGCGGGAAGCCCTTCGCCAGCATGTCATGAATGCCGCGGTATATCGTGCAGATGTAATCATCATCATCCAAGCTGACGGAAATCGCTGAGGGGATGATCTCCTGCCCGCGCGGGGAGTAATAAGGCATGACCAGCTTTCCAGCTTTCATCATTTTGATGATGCGCTCGTCATTCTGCTTGATCAGCGTCGCCCTTTTATAGATTTCCAGAAGCGTTGCCGCATCTGGTTTCGGATGATTGGACGTCATTATGTCTCTCCCGGATGCAACCCTTAATGGCCTTTCGCGAACAAGTCGCGACTGATAATCTGCTTCATAACCTCAGAAGCGCCGCCAGCGATTCGCGTGATGCGCGCATCGATGAAGGCCCGTGCGATCGGATACTCGCTCATGTATCCGTAGCCGCCGAAGAACTGCAAGCACTCGTTCACGACCTTATTGTGCAGGTCGGTCACCGTCAGCTTTACCTTCGCGGCCTCTACGTGCGAAAGCTCCCCCTTGAGGTGCTGCGCGATGCAGTGATCGGTGAACACGCGCAGCGCCGTGGTTTCGGCCGCAAGCTGCGCCAGCACGAATTGTGTATTCTGAAAATCCGCGATTGTGTGGCCGAACATCTTGCGCTCTCTGGTGTAGTCCACGGTCCACTGGATGGCGGCCTCGGCAACGCAAATGCTGCGAACGGCCTGCGTCAGGCGCTCTTGCGCCAGCTTGGTCATCAGCATCTTGAAGCCGTCGCCTTCACCGCCCAGGCGGTTGGCAACCGGTACACGCAAATCCTGGAAGAACAACTCGGAGGTATCCTGAGCTTTCAGACCGATCTTCTCCAAATTGCGTCCGCGTGTAAAGCCGGGCCGGTCCGCCTCGGTGAGTACGATGCTGACGCCCTTGGCGCCAGCGGCCGGATCGGTCTTGCAGGCGAGCAGGATGAAGTCGCAATTCTGGCCGTTGGAGATGTAGGTCTTTTGCCCGTTGACGACGTAGTCGTCGCCATCGCGCAGCGCGCGCGTGCGCAACTCCTTGAGGTCGCTGCCGGCCCCCGGCTCGGTCATCGCCACCGCGCCGATCGCATCGCCGGAGACCATTTTCGGCAGCCATTTATGTTTCAGCTCCTCGGAACCCCAGGCGCGGATATAGGGCGCGACCATCTCGGAATGCACCATGAACCCGGGGCCGGTCATACCGGCCTTGGCCAGTTCCTCGATGACCACGACATTGTACAGCCAGTCGGCACCCGCGCCGCCATATTCTTCGGGCGTATCGCAGCAGAGCAGCCCGGCCTCGCCGGCCTTGCGCCAGACTTCGCGCGGCACGCGCTTCTCCTGCTCCCATTGCGCGTGATACGGAACCAACTCAGTGGTGACGAAAGCTCGTACCGTATCGCGGAAAATCTCGTGGTCGGAAGAGAACAGCGTGCGTTTCATGTGGACAACCTAGCGGTGATAGGCCTGGGCAAGAGCGAGCACACCCTGCGCCTGCTTCAGGTGGGGAATATCGAGCATCTTGCCGTCGAGGCCGACCGTGCCCGCATCCGGGTTGGCGGCGAACGCATCGACGACGCGGCGTGCGAACGCGATTTCCTCTTCGGAGGGCGCGAAGGATTCGTTGATGATGTCGACCTGCGCCGGATGGATGGCCACACGGCCGGAAAACCCTTCGGCACGCGCAGCCCGGCAGGATGCGCGCAACCCCTCCGGGTCCCGGAAATCGACATAGAGCGTGTCCACAGCCTCAACCCCCGCGGCATGGGCGCCGAGCAGCATCCAGGAGCGGACGATTTTGTAGGTCAGCGCCCATTGGCCGGTTGCCGGGTCAAGATTGGTGCTGGCCCTGATCGCGGAACTCAGATCCTCAGCCCCCCAGGTCAGGCCATAAAGGCGCTTGAGCCCGGCATCGGCATAGGCGCCGAGCGTGAAGGGGGCGGGCGCCGTCTCGGTCGCAACCGGCAAAATTTTCGTCGAGCCGAGCGGTAATCCTGCGGCGATTTCGAAAGCATCTAGATAATGGCTGACGATGCGCACACAGTCAGGCCCATTCACTTTCGGCAGCATCAGCCCATCCGGCCCGCCGGCCATGATGGCGGCCAGGTCCGTCAGCGTCATGTCCGTATCCAACGGGTTCACACGCACCCAGAGTTGAGATTTACGTGTCCCGCGCGGCCGTTGCTTGAGGAAGGACGGAATCAGCTCGCGCGCCGCTGCTTTTCGAGACGGCGCCACGGAGTCTTCAAGATCAAGGATCAGCGCGTCGGCGCCGGTGGCGTCTGCCTTGCCCAGCTTCTTCTCGCTATCGCCGGGAATGAAGAGGAAGGAGCGGAGCGCGGTCATGCGGCGGGCTTTTTCAGCTGCAGGCCGGAACGTTTACACGAGGCCACCAACTCATCGCGCTGATTGTAACCACGATGAATGAAGGTGACGATGCCCGCATCCGGACGCGACTTGCTGTCGCGCAGCTCGAAGACCTCGGTTTCCACGCGGATCGTGTCGCCGTGGAACACTGGCTTGGGGAAGCGCACCTCGTCCCAGCCGAGATTGGCGACGGCGGTGCCAAGCGTGGTGTCGCCCACCGAGATGCCGACGACAAGGCCTAGAGTGAAGGCGGAGTTGACCAGGCGCTGACCATAGGGCGTGCCCTTCATATACTCCTCGTCCAGGTGCAGCAGCGCCGGATTATGGGTCATGCAGGTGAACAGGACATTGTCCGCCTCGGTTACCGTGCGGCGGATCGGGTGCTTGAAAATCTGCCCAACGTGAAGCTCATCAAACCACAAACCAGCCATGTTACATCAACCCCAGAATGGAAATTGCCGCGATGCCCTGATACGGCACGCCACCGAGATTATGGGTGAGGCCGATCGAGGGAGCCTTGAGCTGCCGCGCGCCGGCGCGCCCAAGCAGCTGACTATAGATCTCGTACGCCATGCGCAGGCCGGAGGCGCCGATAGGATGGCCGAAGCATTTCAGCCCGCCATCGATCTGGCACGGGACCTTGCCTGTCGCGTCGTACACACCGTCCAGGATGTCTTTCACGGCCTCGCCATCATTGGAGAGGAAGAGATCTTCCATGGTCACGAGTTCGGTGATCGAGAAGCAGTCATGCACCTCGGTCAGGGAGAGTTGCTCGCGCGGGTTGGTGATGCCGGCTTCCTTATAGGCTCGGATCGCGGCGTTGCGGGTGTTGCGCACATAAGAGCCGTCCCAGTCGCTCATCGTCGTTTCCTGGCCGGAGCTGATGGAGAGCTGCAGCGCCTTAATGGAAACGAGCTCCTTCTTGCCGAGCGCTCTCGCGATTTCCGGTGTGGTGACGATCGCGCAGGCGGAACCATCGGACACGCCGGAACAATCGAACAGGCCCAACGGATCGGAGATCATCGGCGCGTTCATGATGGTCTCCATCGGCACAGCCTTGCGGAAATGCGCCTTCGGGCTGTTGACGCCGTTCTGGTGGCTCTTCCATGAGACATGGCTGATCGCGCGTTTCAGATCCTCGCGCGAGGTGCCGTATCTGGCGCGGTAGCCGTCAGCGAGCTGGGCGAAGCCGGCGGGTGCGGAGCTCATCGGCATCCACAAATCGTTGAACGTGCCTTTGAACGGTGGCGGCAACCCGCCATAGCCGGTGTCCTTTAGTTTCTCGGCGCCGATGGCGAGCGCGATGTCCACCGCGCCGGAGGCCACGGCATAGGCCGCGCCGCGCAGCGCCTCGGTGCCGGTCGCGCACATATTTTCCACACGCGAGAATGGGATGCCATCGAGGCGCAGCGCCGTCGAGGCAGGGATGGCGGAGTTGCCGACATTCACCGAATCGAAGCAGGAGCCAAGCCATGCGGCGTCGATCTGCTTACGCTCGATCCCGGCATCCGCCAGCGCCTCTTGGAACGCTTCATTCATCAGATCGCCTTCACCCGCATCCCAGCGCTCGCCAAATTTCGAGCAGCCCATGCCGAGAATCGTAACCTTGTCTTTGATACCTGTCGCCATGGTCCTGCTCCTTACGCCGTAGTCACGGGAGTGGATTTCCAGAAATAGCGGTTATAGCCGCGGGCACGGTCGCGTTCCTTGATACGGAACACCATGCGCAGCTTGTCGCCGCGAGAGATGCCGCCAGGGCCGACATCCACCATTTCCATGAGCGTGCGCGCACCGTTTTCGAACTGTACGAAGCCGCAATAGAGCGGAGGAGCTGGATGGTAGGAGAGCCAGTCGGCGGTGCTGGTGAGGACGTTTGCCGGCGCGTCGCACAGTGGCAACTGGGTAAATTGCTGGCGCGGCGCCTGGCATTTCACGCAGGATTGCAACTGCGGAAATTGTACCGTGCCGCAGGCTTGGCATTGCCCAGCCACGAACCCTTCCATCTGGTCAGAGGAGCGGAACTGCTCGGTCAGCTGCGTCTTCCCGCTCTTTTCCGCGCGCATGCCCCACTCCAGCTCGATGCCATCGTAGAAGGAGAGCATGCGCAGATAGGAATCCGTCATCAGCCCATCGGCGATACAACCGGAGACGCCGCGGCGCTTGGGCAGCGCGTTGATGGCGTCTGTCACCTCGAAGATCAGCGCGTCCGCGCCCTGGCCAAAGCCGATGAGAAGAATCTTCTCCTCAGGTTTTGCGGTTTCCAGCACACTTGCCAGCATGAGTGGCGCGTGCGCGGTGCCGGCATAGCCGACGCCATTCTCCAACCCCGGCACGATGGTCCCGGCGAATTTCACCGCCTTGGCCACCGCATCCGCTGCGCCCTTGAACAAAGACGGCATCGCGAAATAGGTGATGTCCTCGATTTCGAGGCCGGCTTTGGCCAGCGCGTACTTAATGGCGCCCGGGGTCTCCTTGGCGTAACCCTCGTCGCGGATCCAGCGCTCCTCCCAGAAATAGTCGTATTTCTGCCCGGCGGCACGGAAATGGTCGATGAATGTGTCGGTGACGCTGGCGGCGCCCAGCAGCTTGGCGATAACGCCGGTGCTGCCCAGCGTGAAGGCGGCGGCCCCGGCGCCGTAGCTCAGCTCTTGCGTCGAGGCGGGTTTGGTCACGGGTGCGTCGGAGGCAATCACTAAAGCCGATTCACCGGCTTTCAGGGCTTGCAGCAGGGTGGACGTGCCAGCGCGCTGGGAATTGCCGCTGTCGCTGCTGGCGAGCCCGGCGGGAGCGCGCAGCGCCCCGGCGATGATGGCTGAAGCCGGCAGGTCGGCGTAGGGCGAGGTGGTCGAGGCAACGTAGAGCGTGCCAAAGGCATCGATGGAGGTGCCGGTGAGGGCATCGCGCGCGGCTTCGACGGCCATGGTCACCGCATCCTCGTCCCAGGAGGTGAAGGCGCGGCTGCCTTTGGCTTGGGCCTTCAGCGAAGGCGCCATCCATTTATGCGCCTCTGCGATGGTGTCGCGGTCGATGCGCAGCCTGGGCACATAGGCGCCATAACCGGTGATTCCGAATTCGCTCATATCGTCTCGTCCTTGCCGTCTCAGTATGACTTCGGAAGGTCGAGGACCTTCTCGGCGATGAAGCTCAGGATCATCTGCTCTGTGATGGGGGCAATGCGCAGCAGGATCGATTCACGGAACAGCCGCTCAACCTGGTATTCGGTGGAATAGCCCATACCGCCATGCGTCATTACCGCGCGCGTGCAGGCCTCGAAGGCAGCGCGGCCGCCGAGGAATTTCCCGGCATTGGCCTCGGCGCCGCAGGGCTGCCCGGCATCATAGAGCCCGGCGGCGCGCATGATCATCCAATAGGCCGATTCCAGATAGGCCCAGTTCTCGGCCAGCGGATGCTGGATGCCTTGATTCTGGCCGATGAGCCGGCCGAAAACCTTGCGCTCGCGGGCGTAGTTCGAGGCGCGGGCTAGGGCGCCCCGGCCGAGGCCGACAGCCTCGATGCCGACAAGGATCCGCTCCGGGTTGAGGCTGTGCAGGATGTAGTGGAAGCCCTTGCCTTCCTCACCGATCCGGTCGCGATCGGGGATGAAATAATCGTCGATGAAGGTGGCGTTGGAGTCGACCGCGTTGCGGCCCATCTTGGGAATGCGCCGGACCTCGATCTTGGTCTTGTCGAGATCGGTATAGAACAACGTCATGCCGTCAGTCGGGCGCTTGCAGTCCTCCTTCGGGGTGGTGCGGGTGAGCAGGATGATCTTATTCGCCACCTGGCCCGAGGAAGTCCAGATCTTGCGCCCGGTGACGCGGTAGCCGCCCTCCACCTTGCGCGCGAAGGTCGTGATGCTGGTGGTGTCAAGGCCGGCATCCGGTTCGGTCACGCCGAAGCAGGCGCGGTCCGTGCCTTTGATCAGCGGGGTGAGCATGCGTTCCTTCTGTTCCGGTGTGCCAAACACAACCACGGCATGCGGCCCGAACAGGTTAAGGTGCAGCGCCGAGGCAGCGGAATAGCCGCCAGCGGAGCAGGCAACCTCATGCATCATGATCGCTGCCTCAGTCACACCGAGATTAGCGCCGCCAAACTCCTCCGGCATGGTGATGCCGAGCCAGCCATTATCAGCCATCGCGCGGTGGAATTCGAACGGGAAACGCTTCTCCTGGTCGCAATCCGACCAGTACTTGTCGTCAAACCCGTCGCAAATCTGCTTCACCCCGTCCCGGATTGCGTCTTGTTCCTTCGTGTAACGGATATCCACTTGGTCCTCCGAATGCTGAGCCTGCGGGCAGCGAGTCTAAAAAAGATACATGCACACCGTATGTATGCATAATGTATGGGCTGATCGATATGGCAAGATCTCAGCCACCTCTTGCCGATGGGAATTCAGGCGCGCGTTTCTCCAAGAAGGCGCTCACACCCTCGGCGAAATCCGCATCAGCCACGGAATCGGCGATGGCATCGCGTTCCGCCTGCATTTGTTCCCGCAGCGGGCGCTGCGTAGCGCCGTGAAGCAAGCGTTTGGCCCGGCGAATCACGTGCTGCGGCGCGGCGGCGAAACGATGCGCGATTTTCAGCGCCTCGTCCTGTAATGATTCTGCGGGTACGAGACGGCTCACCAGCCCCAGGCGCAGAGCTTCATCGGCCTTCACGCTGGCGGCGGTGAGCACGAGTTCCACCGCCTTGCGCTCACCGACCGCACGCGGGAGCAGCGCGCTCACGCCACCATCCGGCGTTAGCCCCACACGCTGATGGGAGAAAAGGAAATTCACAGTTTCATCGGCTAGAACGATATCCGCACCCAGCGCGTAGGTCATACCGGCACCGGCTACCGCCCCTTGACAGGCCGCGATAATCGGCAAATCGAGCGCGGTGAAGCTTTCGATCAACCCGACTACGCGATCCAACCGTGCTCGGTAATCCTCCCGCCTCTGTTCCGGTGGTGCGGCCAGTGTTTCGTGGAAATTGCGGACATCACCGCCGGCCGAGAAAATCTTGCCCTCTCCGCGGATGAGCAGCACGCGGACGGCTGGATCCGTGGCGGCGGATTGGAACAACGACGTCAGCACCGGCACGGCGGCAGAGGGTATCGCATTGCCGACTGCTGGACGGTTGAAGGTGACGGTGAGAACGCCGTCATTAGTTTCAGCAATGAAGCCGGTTTCCTCGGAGGCCAATTTGGATCTTCCTGCTGCTGGTGTTATAGACTATGATAAGCATGCGCACGACATGCTGTCCAGTACCTAATCGCAGGTTCGCGCCTAAGGCTGCTTGGGGCAGGGGGAATTAATCGTGCAAAATAAAAGCTCAAGCGGAGGATGGCCTAAACATTTTGCTGGGCAATTATCGTACATTACATTACAGTGTGTGACTGCGCGGCAAAGTTGTCGCGCTGAGGCCGCAAAAAAAGACTGGGTTACGCGATTGGACAACACGGAAGTAAAAATGTCTTCAACGGAAGCTGACGGCACGAAGCCGCGGCCATCGGCCAAGCCCTTCCGGTTCGGATATCTCGTTCATGATGTTTCGCGCATCCGCCGCACGGTCATGGACCAAGTGTTTCGTCCGCTGGGGGTGACGAGGTCGCAATGGTCGATTCTTACGACGCTCTCGCGCGGCGGAAACGACGGAATGACGCAGGTAGATCTGGCAAGGTTGCTTGAGGTGGGCAAGGTGACGGTCGGCGGCCTCGTGGATCGGCTGGAGGCGACAGGGCATGTTGAGCGCCGGGCTGATGCGTCCGACCGCAGGATCAAGCGGGTTTTTATCACCAAGCAGGGCTATGATGTTCTTCAGCAAATGATCGACGTCGCCACCAAGCTGAACGAGCGAACTTTAAGTAATGTTTCGCGTGAGGATCGATTAATCTGCGAAGATGTCCTGTTCAAGGTCAAGCAGAACCTGAAGGAAGTCCTGAAGGAAACCAGCTTGAACTGGCAGGAGGAGTTTGGCAGCCAGCTGGGCGATACGGATTATCGCAACCAACCGTGACGGCGGATCAGATAATCGTTTGGCCGTCACGTCGCTGACATGTTTAACAATCTCAGCAGTTCAGGTGGAAAAGAGGAATAAACCCGATCGCCTAGCTGGTTTCGGGCGGCATGGACGCGCGACGCCTCGTCGCTGGTCGGATTCCGCGCCGCCTCAGACGTCAGGCGAGGCATGATCGGTGTGTAGCAACCGCATAGTGTTGGCCAGGGGAGAGGGTTGGCGGCGTCCAACGCCGTCCAGGCTTGCAATGACGCCGGCGGATCGGTCGTCCGATACAGGACCAAGAAATGCGAGTCCGGGTTGGGCTTAAGCATCTGCTCGGCGGCGATGCGCGAGAATACGCCCTCGGTGACACCCGGCAGGTGCATGATCTGAGTGAACCGCGTCTCAATGTAAAAGCTTGTAAAATCAGAGGCTTCCGCGTCGAAAGTGATGCGCTCGACAATCACGTCGCTGTTGCCGCTCCGGTCTGTAACCTTGGCCCTGGCGGCCAATGGCTCATAATAGGCCTCGCGCATGTCGTCGAAGCGGAAGGAGTCGCTGATCGGCATGGTTGGCGTAAAAACGTCGGCATGACCTTCCGTGAAGCCTTTATGCGCGTCCGCCTCGTAGATGGCGAGATACTGGTGCGCGGGGGCGGGCCGGCCAGGAAATTGTGCGGCGCTGAGCCTGAAGCGCTGTACGGCGATCGCCCCCGGGCTCAGCCGCATAACGTCACGTACATGCACATAGCTGTACCAGTCATTGAACTCATCGTCGCGGCCATCATGTGGGTTGGAGAGTACTACCAGCAATTGTTCCAATGAACGTCCTCCGGTTGTTCGCGTCCGGGCGCTCAAAAATACGCCGGTCGGCTGCGATAAAAATATACAAATAGATGATAATCTAGCATATGATTAATTGAGCTGATTTAGGGGAGAAAGAAAAGCCGTGAGCACTGAGATCCCCCATGCCGTGACCGGCGACATGCTCGGCATGGCTTTTCCGCCGACGATCGAGCGGTTGTTGGAGCACGGCCCTGCCTTCCTTACGGCTGCCTTCCGCCGCACTGGGGCGATAGCGCCCGATAACGAGGTGACGGCCGTGACCGGCGCGAGAGAGTTTTTCGGCGGCGGCATGGGGCGGAAGTTGTTGCTCGACGTCTCGTACCGGCTTCCTGGGCCGCTAACCGAGTTATTCGTTAAATTCCCGCGTGATTTCGGAGACCCTCTGCGCCCCCTGTTCGGGCCGTTAATGGAGCCGGAGGTGCGTTTTGCCCTGCTTTCCCGCCAGCCGGCGTTCCCCATCCGCGTGCCGGAATGCTATTTCGCCGACTATAACGCCGACACGACGAGCGGCATATTGATCACCGAGCGGATCGCCTATGGCCGGGGACCGGTTGAACCGGCACATGATAAATGCCTGGATTACCAGCTTGCCGCGCCCCTCGAACATTACCGTGCGCTCACGGAAACCATGGCGAGGCTCGCCGCCGGGCATAAGGCCGGTCGCTTGGGCGCGGATGTTTCGGCGCAATTTCCATTCCACCCCGGCCGGCTCGATATGGGCAGCCGTATCCCTTACACATCCGCGCAGCTTGCCGAGAAGCTGGCCAAATTGCGGGAGTTCGCCGCGGCTATGCCGCAGCTGTTTCAGGATGGTCTGGGGGATGCGGCGTTCCTGGCGGACGTCGCGGAAGCGGCGCCGCTGGTGCTTGAGCAGGAGCAAGCCATCCGCGACTATCTGGACGCGGACATGGATTATGTCGCGCTCTGCCACTGGAACATGAACCTGGACAACGCCTGGTTCGAGCGTAATGCGGAGGGGCTAAGCGCCGGGCTGCTCGATTGGGGCTGTGTCGGCCAGATGAACCTCGCGCAGGCGTTTTACGGAATGACCTGCGCGGCGGAAACTTCTTTCCTTGCCCAACACCGCGCGGCGTTGCTGGGGAGCTTCGTCGAACGCTACCGTGCCTATGGCGGGCCTGAACTCTCGCTTGAGAAGCTGGCTTTCATGCTCAAGCTCGCGGTGGCGGTGCTGGGCATCGCGTGGATCCTGGATGTCCCGTCGTTGGTTGAGGCGCATGTGCCCGATCTCGCTTCTGTGAAGGACCGCCACGACCCGCGTCTGCGGGATGTGTTTCTTGCCCGTGCGCAATTACAGCTGCTCATGGTGTTCCTGCACGAGTGGCGCGCGGGAAACCTGCCGGCGGCGGTGGAAGCGCTCGCCGCGGGCAGGGCGCCGTAAACGCCGCTCAGGAGAGCGAGGCGAGCGAAGCCGCGCTGTAGGGCTGCAACTCGGCATAAGCGCCGCGCTGTAGTTTGCGCACCCATTGCGGATCGACGAGCAATGCGCGTCCCACAGCCACCAGATCGAAATCGCCGCGGCCGAGCATCTCCATCAGCTTATCGAACTTGCCCAGCGTGGTCGGTACGGGGGAGAACAGCGTCTCCAGCATTTCCTGCTCGATGCCGACCGAGCCGACGGTGATGCTCGGCTTGCCGGTGATCTTTTTCGCCCAGCCTGCCAAGTTCAGGTCGCTCCCCTCGAATTCCGGCAGCCAGAACCTGCGCTGGGAGGCATGGAAGATATCGACGCCGGCATCCGCCAACGGCTCCAGCAAGCTTGCCAGCTCCCGCGGCGTTTGTGCCAGCTTGGCGTTGTAGTCCTGCAGCTTCCATTGCGAGAAGCGCAGCACGATGGGGAAATCCGGCCCCACTTTGGCGCGGCAGGCGCGGATCAGCTCGATACCGAAGCGGGCGCGGTCTGCCAGCTTCGGGCCACCCCAACGATCCGCTCGCTTGTTGGTTTCGTGCCAGAAAAACTGATCGACCATGTAGCCATGCGCACCGTGAATCTCGACACCGTCGAAGCCCAGCGCCTTCGCGGTCTCGGCGCCCTTGGCATAGGCGTCGATCAGTTCCACCACTTGCGCGTCAGTCATCGGCTCTGCCACTTTCTCCCCGGCTGTCACATAGCCAGAGGGGCTGACCTTCGCGGCAAAATCCTCCGGTACGGCTTCGTACAGGTTTTCCACCACGGGGCGGCGGGTCAGACCGGTGTGCCAGAGCTGTGGCATGATCTTGCCGCCCGCTGCATGCACTTCGGCGACGACACGCCGCCAGCCGGCCAGCGCGTCCTCGCCATAGAAGCGTGGGGCGTTCTCCTCGTTGGAGGCGGCGGGATGCGGGATCCAGGTGCCCTCGGTCATGATCAGTCCGACACCGCCTTCGGCGCGGCGGCGGTAATAGGCCGCGACGTTTTCACCAGGCACGCCGCCAGGAGAGAAGCAGCGTGTCATCGGCGCCATGACGATGCGACTCGCCAAATGCAGCGGGCCATGGGTGAAAGGCGTGAACAGCCCTGACAAATCGTATGCCATAACGTTCCCTTGGTTGATGGATTGTATGGGCCGGATCAGTCCTCCGGCGCGATGGTCACCTTCATCCCGGACATCTCGTCCGTCAGCTTGATCTGGCAGGACAGGCGGGAGGTCTCATTGCGGTGGTCGGATGCGTCCAGCAACTCGTTTTCATCCGGGCTCGCCGGAAGCATGGTGCCGGCGCAGGCAGGGTCGATATAGACATGGCAGGTGGCACAGGAGCAGCAACCGCCGCACAGGGCCAGCAATTCATCGAAACCACTATCACGCAACGCCTCCATCAAGGAAATCCCGGTCGGGGCAGTGATGGACGTGGTTGTTCCGGCGCGGTTGGTGACGATAATCTCAGGCATGAAAGACATTCTCCTCGGGATGCTTATGAAACCAGCGGTTAAACGCCCTTGAAGTCGGGGCGGCGCCGTTCCAGAAAGGCGGTGACGCCCTCGTGGAAATCCGCGGTGTGCTTGCTAAGCCCCTCATAGGCGGCACCGGCTTCGAACAGCGTGGGCAACATCTGCCGCAGGGGGATATTCGCGGTCATCTTGGTGTAGCGAATGGCGCTCTGCGCGCCGCGGGACAGACGCTCGGCATATTTATTGACATAGGCGTCGAACTCCGCCGCCGGAATGGCGAAGGTGATCAGCCCCAGCCGCTCCGCTTCCACGGCGGTCAGCGCCTCGCCCGTCAGCAGGTAGTGCTTGGCCTTGGCGTAGCCGATGAGCTGCGGCCAGATCATCGCGCCGCCATCACCAGCGCTGAGCCCGATTTTCACATGCGGGTCCGCGAAGCGGGCGGTGTCCACAGCGATAACGATGTCACAGAGCAAGGCGATGGAGGCGCCGAAGCCCATGGCGTCACCATTCACGCGGGCGATGACCGGCTTCGGGCAATCCAGCAAGGTCTGCACAATCCGCTTCATGATCCGCACCTCGGTGACAAAGGGCGGCAGGCCTTGGTCGATCTCCTGCCGCAGCCATTTCAGGTCCCCACCGGCGCAGAAGGCTTGGCCGGCGCCGGTCAGTACGATCACGTCGCTATCCTTGTCATCCGTGGCATCGTCGAAAACGCGGGACATCTCCTCGTGCAATTCGTGGGTGACGGCGTTGAGCTGGTCCGGAAGATTCATGGTAATGGTGAGAATGCGCCCCTCACGCGAGAAACGCAGGGTTTTATAGCGGCTTTGGTCCATGACTTCTCTCCCTCGGACAGATCTTTGACGTTTGTAGGCTGGGGCGGCTGATGCCAGCCAGCCCGGTGGGCTTCCACTTGGTTACTTTACATATCATAATACAGCAAACGGAATAGGAGGGGAAATGCGAGACGACATGGCGCGGCTGCGTGCGGCGGCTGACCGGCAGGAAATCGAGCAGCAGATCCGGCGCTATTGCCGCGCGATCGACCGGCTGGACGTGGAGTTGCTGCGCAGCCTGTATCATCCGGACGGAGTCGATCTGCACGGCAGCTTCGAGGGCAATGCCCATGAATTCGCGGATTTCATCATGGTCCGGCTGAAGCGGCTGACAACCTATGGCTTCCATACCATCACCCAGTCGATCATCGACGTGGATGGGGATGCGGCGGCGGCGGAATCCACCTATGTCGCCTATCATCGTATCGCGCCGGGCTGGGAGCCGGTCAGCACGTTTTTCGGTGAAGGCTACGCGGCGGCCGCGCGCGCGGCGGGTACGCTGGACCGCGAGCATGAAAATAGTTGCGGCGGACGATATCTCGATCGGTTCGAGCGCCGGGCGGATGGGGTATGGCGGATCAAGCGGCGCCGCATCACCAATGAGTGGAACCGCAACGGCGTGACCACTCATCTCTATGCCGAGGGAGAACTCGCGAATTATAATCTGCCCGGCGCGCGTGACCGCAGCGACCCGGTATACGAGATCTTGCTCAACGGACGCTAAGGAGGACCTAATGTTTTTCGTAATTCTCGCCAGCGACAGGCCTGGTGCGCTGGAACTGCGCCTGAAGCACCGCCAGCGCCATATCGATTATTGGGCGGAGAAACCCGGCGTTGTGAAGCTGGCCGGGGCGATGCTGACGGACGGCACCGCTGCGGCCACGCCAAAGGGGAGCGCGTTCATCATTGAGGCGGAGAGCCTGGACGCGGCGCGTGCATTGCTGGCGGATGATCCTTTCACCATCGAGGGTGTTTTTGGGGATAGGATGCGGATCGAGCCGCTGCGCCCGTCGATTGGCGATTGGTTGCCGTGTTGATGCTCAGCCGATAAAGACGAGTTTCTTCCCGGTATTGGCGCCGGTGAACAGCGCGCTGAGTGCGCCGGGCGCGGCGTCGATCCCGGTTTCAATGTCCTCATCATGTTCCAGCCCGTGCTGGAGCAGCATGTCGGTGAGTTGCTCGATCGTCTCGCTGAACCGCGCATGATGATCGAAGATCATAAAACCCGACCAAGTGAGGGCGCGGGACATGATTTCGCGTTCGGGGCGCAGGCCGAGCGGCGGAGGATTCCACGAGGCGGTGGCCGCCGTGCCGCATTGCACTATACGGCCATGCCGGGCCATCGCGCGGATGGCGGCATCGAGGATCGGGCCGCCGGTATTGTCGAAAAAAATCTGAAATCCGTCCGGACGCAGCGCGGCCAGCGCCTGCGGTAGATCGGCGGTCTTATAGTTCAGTACCGCGTTGTAGCCAAAGCGTGTGGTGCATTGCGTCACCTTGTCGTTATTGCCGGTCAGGCCGACAGTATAGGCGCCGCGGTGGCGGGCGATCTGCCCGACGATGCTGCCTACCGCGCCGGCGGCTGTGGAGACCAGCACGGCATCGCCAGGCCTGGGCGGCGCGAGATCCAGCAACGCCAGCCAGGCGGTGACGCCGGGCATGCCAAGCACCCCGGCATAGAGCGAAATGGGCGCGCGCGGTGCCGCGATGTGCGAGAACAGGTCGGCACGCGTGGCCAGGGCATAATCCTGCCAGCCGAAGAAGCCATACACCACATCACCAGCGGAGATGCCGTATTCCCTGGATTCCACCACCACCGCCACGGCCAGCGCCCGCATCGGCGTGCCGAGGGGAGTGAGCGCCGGATTGGACGCCCAGCCGCGCTGGGCCGGGTCGGCGGATAGATACAGGTTGCGGACCAGGAACTGGCCGGGCTGAGGGGAGGCGAGCGGCGCTGTCTGGATTGTGAAATCCGCTGCGGCGGGGGTGCCGGCGGGGCGGCGTGTCAGCAGAACCTGGCGGTTTTCCGCTGGCAGGGTGTGACCGGGAATGAAAGACATGCGGCCGCTTTCCTGGACGGTTTGAGGGGAGGCTGGGACGGATCGATAAATCGTATGCTTGACTACGATTGTGTAGAGTATCAATCTTTGGAAATCAAGATAACCGGGGAGAGAGACATGAACCAGGATTTCAGCGGCCGCGCCGTCATTGTCACGGGCGCGTCCAGTGGCATCGGCCGTTCCATCGCCGTGGAGTTGGGGCGGGCTGGGGCGGAGGTTTGGCTTGTGGGCCGCTCACTCGGCGAGCTTGCGGCGACTGCGTCCATGATTGCCGATGTCGGAGGGCCGATCGCCCATACGGTGCCGCTGAACCTGCGCGAGCGCGGCAGGCTCGCTGAGTTGATTGCCGAGGTGGGGCGCGCGCACCCGCATTTCTTCGGTTTGGTGAACAATGCCGGGGTCATGCACCCCGAACCGATCTTGAGCGGGACTGTGGACCGCTGGCAGGCGATGCTGGACGTCAATGTCATGGCCATGCTGGAGGGATGCAAGGCGGCGGTGGAGGTGATGCGCGCCCAGAAAAAACCGGGTCATCTCATCAATATCGGCTCGGTGCAGGGAAGGTTCGAGGTTCCGGGCGTGTATGGCATCTCCAAGCATGCGGCCGAGTACATCACCGCGACGCTGCGGGCTGAATTGGAGCATGACGATATCCGTGTCTGCACCATTATTCCCGGCGGCTTCGCCACCAAGCTTGCCCGTGGCTTCGAGCCGGCGCAGCTCGCCACCATCGCGGGCAATTTGAAGGCGCTGGGCATCGATCCGGCGGGTCCTGGCATTGAGCGCGTGGTCTCCGACCCGCAGCACATCGCCAATATGGTGCGCTATATCTTGTCGCAGCCGATCGATTTGAACATTGAGGAAGTGGTGATTCGCCCGCCGATCAGCACGAAAGCCTGATCCGCTTATGTGCGCGCATAATATTTTGTGGAGGCGCTGGCGTCAAATCGTATTCTAGAATACTAATCGACAAACAAAACCTCGTGCCGCGCCACGCTGGCCAAAAGGAGAGGAAACATGGGTATTCATGAGCGTTTCGCCGCTTTGCGTTTCAACGACAGGCCGATTGCCGCGCCGCTGGCCGATAACGAGGCGCTGGAGCTGGAACCCGGCGCCGTCACGGCCGCGTACGAGAAGAAGCCGCCGCACCGGCTCGCGGACCTCTACCCCAACATCGCGCAATACCGCACCGTGCCGACCAGCCGCTATTTCGGCCAGGCGGAAGCGGCACGGGAATGGGAGCGTCTATGGACCAAGACTTGGCTGGTCGCCGGTCGGGCGAGTGACATCCCCAATGTGGGAGACTGGTTCCGCTTCGATTTGGGGGCGGAATCGTTCATCATCGTGCGTTCGGCGGCGGATAAGGTGCAGGCCTTCTACAACACCTGTAAGCATCGCGGAAACGAGCTGGTGAATGAGGATTTCGGCCATGGCGCGACCTCCTTCACCTGCATCGTGCATAGTTGGCGATGGGATTTGAAGGGCCGCAACGTGCGCGTCACCGATCGCGAGACCTTCGCGCCGGAGGCGCTATGCGGTGACCTCAACCTCACCCCGGTGCATGCGCATGAGTGGGGCGGGTTCGTCTTCATCAACATGGCGGAGAATCCAGTCTCCTTCGAGGAATTTTACGGGCCGCTGCTGCCGATGCTCGCCTCATACCGCATGGAGGAGATGTATGTGGTGAAGGATCTGAGTATTGAGGTGCCGGCGAATTGGAAGACCGTGGTGAACGTGTTTAACGAGGGTTATCACGCACATGCCACGCATCCGCAGATCAAACCCTCTGTCGATGACTACTTCATCCAGGCGGATTTCTACCCTAATGGGCATAATCGGAATCTCTTTCCTGTTGGCGTGGTAAGTCCCCGTTGGCCGGATGATGTGAGCGTGAACGAGGGGCTGGCCTATTTTCTGCAAGAAGCTGGCATCGACCCTGCCAGCTATGCGGGTGATGCGAAAGGCGTGCGGCGGGCCATCCAGAAGGCCAAGCGGCGCGCCAGCAATCCATTTGGTATCAGCTATGATGGGTTTACGGATAACCAGCTCACTGATGACTGGAATCCGTCGTTGTTTCCGAATGTCACGTTGAACATGCATCCCGAGGGGGTGTTGTTCATGCGCATGCGCCCACACCCGACGGACCCGGAACGCGCGTTCTACGACGCGATGGTGCTCTCCCGCCGCTTGGCTGATGGTGTGCGCCCGCCGGCTTATATGGGCGTCGAGCCCGATGTGGACGTAACCGGCAGCACGCGCCCCGCGCGGCAGCGCACGACCAGCGAAGATCCCCGTGGTGGCGACGTGATTGACCAGGACGTGGCGAACATGGTCACGCTGCAGAAAGGCATGCATTCACGCGGGTTGGGCGGGGTGATCCGCCTAAGCGAGCAGGAAAAGCGTATCCAACAATTTTTCGCCGAGATTGATCTCTACCTTAATGGTACGAAGGGTGAACGCGCGTGACATCCTTGGAAAAACTGATAGCGGTTGAGGACATCAAGCAGCTCAAGGCCGCGTATTTCCGTTGCATGGACACCAAGGGCTGGGAAGAATTTCCGGATCTGTTTACGCAGGATGCGGTATTCGACGTGCGCGGCGCGCTTGAAATGCCGAAACCTGAGGTGGATTATGCGAAGCAGCCGGTGATCGCTGGGCGGGTGGCGATCCTCGATTTCGTGCGCGCGGGAATCACGCCTCTCATCAGCATCCATCACGGATATATGCCGGAAATCGAGATCATCTCCCCCATGACCGCGAAGGCGATCTGGGCGATGGATGATACGTTGCTCCCCCCGCCGGGTGGTCCGTTCAGAAAATTCCAGGGCTACGGGCATTATTTCGAAACCTACGCGTTCAACGGGCGCTGGCGGATCGCGACATTAAGGCTGCGCCGGCTTCATGTGGAGATCACAAGTTAAACACAAGAAATAAGGGAGGTATCGGCATGAACCGGCTTGAAAATAAGGTTGCCATCATTACTGGTGCCGCGCGCGGGCAAGGCAAGGCGACGGCGCGATTATTTGCGGAGGCTGGCGCATATGTGGTGCTGACCGACAGGCTAGAACAGGAGGGGCGGACCGCGGTGGCGCGGATTGGGCCGGCAGCGCGTTTCATCATGGCCGATATATCCAGCGAGGACGCATGGGCTGCATTAGTGCGCGAGACCGTGGCCGCGTTCGGCCGCATCGACATTCTGGTGAACAATGCAGCGATCGCCGATCATCACGGCATTGCGGACCTAACCAAAGCGCGGCTGGAGACGGTGTTGGCGGTAAACGTCATCGGGCCGTTTTTGGGAATGCAGGCGGTGTTGCCGCATATGCTGGCGCAGGGTTCCGGGGCCATCGTCAATATCTCGTCCGTGAATGGCCTGCGCGGCACGGCGGGCATGGCGGCGTATGATGCCAGCAAATGGGCGCTGCGCGGCATGACCAAATCCGCAGCTCTGGAATATGGCGCGCGCGGCATCAGGGTGAATTCCGTGCATCCCGGCGCAATTCGCACGCCGATGCTGGATCCTGAAGGCAACATCGACGGCGAAATGCTGTCCCGCCAGTTGCGCATTGCGGCAGGGCGCGTGGGGGATCCGGAAGAAGTGGCGCGCGCCACGTTGTTCCTGGCCAGCGACGCCGCCTCCTATATCAATGGCGCCGAGTTGGCGGTGGATGGCGGCTGGACCGCTGGACTGGTCGTGCCGGAAGACGTGGACCCGACGACGCGGGTCTCGAACTAGCCTACTGGCCTTGATTGGTGAATTCCGGTAACTTTGGCGTAAATTCAAGGGGAAATCCGGATATGCCAGCCTATATGTTTGTCGCGGTCACTTATGACGATATGGTCTGGACGGACGCTTACCGGCGCGACGTTCCGGCCATAATCGCCGCGCATGGCGGGCGGTATCTTGCCAAATCCCTTAATGCCGAGCGGTTGGAGGGTGATGGTCCGATGCCGGATACGATCGCGGTGTTGGAGTTTCCTTCGATAACTGCCGCCAAGGGCTTACTCGCCGCTCCGGAATACCAGCCTTATGCTCGCGCCAGGCAGGCTGGTGCGGACACTACAATTTATATCATGGAAGGTTGATGTTCCAATTATCTGTAAGGACTGACGCTGCTCGTAGCCAAGCCGTTAAGTCAATGAACGTATCGGCAGAGCAGTGCAAGGCTGCTTCTCATGGCCATATTCCCGGTGAGGCCGGGATCTGGCTCTTCATCTTCGGCGATATGATGGTTTTTACGGTATTCTTCCTGATTTTTCTGTATTATCGGGGAGAGGATGCCGCATTGTTTATACAGTCACAGCGATATCTCAGCCAACCGCTCGGCGTGCTCAATACGCTGCTCATGCTTACCAGTTCTTGGTTCGTTGCCTCCGGTATTCGAGCGGCTCGCTTCGACAAGGGCCGGCAAGCGGCAACGGGCTTCATCTTAGCCTTCTTATGCGGATTTGCATTCGGCATCATAAAATTCATCGAATACAGCAGCAAGTTTCATGCCGGTATTACGCTCAATACCAATAATTTCTTCATGTGCTATTACATGTTTACAGGCATACATTTCGTGCATGTGCTGCTGGGCATGGTGCTGCTCTCGTTCATGGCGCGCTACAGTTGGGCAAGCAGCAATACGTCGCAGAAGATCAGCTTTCTCGAAATTGGCGCGAGTTTCTGGCATCTGGTTGATCTGCTGTGGATCGTCTTATTCGCGCTTTTGTATCTGGTGAAATAATTATGGCTGCTTGGTTCAGCGGCCGGATCACCGTGATCTGGCTGTTCCTGGTTTCCGCTACATTGCTCTCCTTTGGCATGGGGCACGGATTGGGCATACGGGACCACCGCTATGCCAGCGCCGCCATTCTAATTGTGGCCTTCATCAAGGTCCGGTTTGTCATTCTGGATTTTATGGAGCTGCGTCATGCCCCTAGTGTGTTGCGCATTGTGGCGGAGCTGTGGGTCGTGCTTGCCGCGACGGCGCTCGTCACGCTGTTCTGGTTGGGCACGGATCCCGCGGCCCAAGCCAATTGGCCGCATATCAACGGGCTGTAGAGTTTACGACGCTGCGGGCCCGGTTGCGGTAGACTGGATCGCTGCGGTCGCGCGCAGGCGGAGCCATGATCCTCGCAATGCCTGAGCCGGGCGCGCCGTGCGAGGCGGGAGCGAAGTGCTTCCACTCCACCGTGATTTCACGGTCTGCGATCTTCCAGGCCCCGTCGCGCCTGCTGAAGAGATCGAGGTACCGCCCGGCGCAGATGAAATCATGGCCGTCGTTCAGGGTGCCGGCGCGTTCGCAGGCAACCGCATAGGCATCGCCAAAGAACCCCGCGATCTTGCCGGCATCCCCCTCCATCCAGTGCCAAGCGTAGTAGTAGGATTCCACAGCGGCTTGATCACCAAGCAACTCGATGGTCACATGCGTGATGTGATGCATCGTGGCGCTGAACATGTCACGTAGGAAGGGCAGGGCGTGGTTGGCGAATTCTTCGGCGGTGCCGTCAAATCCGGCGTGTGAATCACGCGCATTCTCATGGTAGCAGTTCAGTAATAATTCGCGGTCCAAGCGGTCGATCGCGCGGGCATAGAGCGTTAGGACATGTTCGATCTCGCGGCGGTCGGCCAAAGATTGGATTTGGTCCATTGGGTCAGATCATGTCGTCAGATGCGCGGTGGCGGTCGCGAACACGTCTCCCATCTCCGCCATGGTTGGGTTGCGACGTAGGGTGAGGCCGCCATTCACCTGCAGATTTTGTCCGCTCATGAAACACTCATCCGAGGCGAGCCACAATACCGCGGCGGCGATATCGTCCTTGGTGCCAACACGCCCCAGCGGATATTCCTTGGCGAATGCGTCGACGAATCCTGGCAGCGCGAAAGATCCGCCGGCCATTGGTGTGTCGGTGATGCCGGGTGAGATCGAGTTGGCGCGGATACCGCGATGCCCAAACTCATTCGCCACTGTTCGAATGACATGATCGATGCCCGCCTTAGTGCCCATATAGGCGGCGTGATTTTCGAGCTGGATGGTTGCGGTTGCGGATGAGATCTGAATGATCGAGCCTCCTCCCGGCATCGCCTCGAGCAAAGCCTGAATAAAAAAGAACGGCCCCTTGAACTGGACGGCCAGCATCCGCTCCAGATCATCTTCGGTTGTGTCCTCCGTCGGCTTGAGGAGGCCCCAGCCGGTCGCGTTCACGCCGATATCGAGCTTGCCGAAATCCGCCTTGGCCTTGCGTACCGCGGCAAATACTTCGGCCTTTTTGCTGATGTCGGCGAGCGCGTATGTGCCACCGATTTCGCTGGCGATTTCCTTCAGCACATCCTCATGCCGGCCGACCACGCAGACCCTCGCGCCTTCCTGCGCGAGGCGGCGCGCGATGGTTTGTCCCATGTTGTTTCTGCCGGCTGCGCCGATGACAATGGCAGCCTTGTTCTCGACGGTCTTCATGTTGTGTCCTTCTCAGGGCCAATAAATCTGGTCCATGGTTTCACCCGCATTAAACCGCGATTGGATCTCCCCCATGCGCCTCATGCTGTCCGCATTGGCGAACAATGTCTGGCTGATTTTCTGATCGTTCTCGATACCTTGACTCTGATTGAGATCTTCCGCCTCGGCTAACATCTTCTTCATGCCGGCCACGGATTGCGGCGGCAGGGTGGCGATATGGCGGGCAAGATTCAGCGCCTCTTCCACCGCTTTGCCCTTAGGGGCCAGGCGGTTTAGTCCGCCCAGTTCGTATAGGCGCCGCGCGGTCAGCGGCAGGCCGGTCAGCACTACTTCGGCCGTTACGGTGCGGCCGATCAGGCGCATCAGGCGCGATGTGCCACCAATGCCGGTGCCGGCCCCGATGATCACTTCGGGCTGGCTGAAGCGTGCCTGTTCCTCTGCCACGCGCAGATCGCAAGCCCAGCCGAGTTCACAGCCGCCACCGGAGGTGTCGCCATTTATGGCCGCGATGGTGACGGCGCCGCCGCGGTTGAGCGCCTGCAGCGAGCGGAACCACCCAGCCGGATCGCCGGTGGCGGCGTTGCCCATGACCAGTTGGCGAATATCTTCCAGATAAGCGTGTTCGAGCCAGTGCCCTTCGACCGATGAGGCGAGGACGATAACGCGCGCGCCCTCCGCCATTGCTTTCTCCAGCGTGTCGGCCAAATGCGAGACCGTCGCGCAGGTTACGGTGTGTGCCGGCGCGCCGCCGTCACCGACGGTTACGAGGGCCACGCCTTCATGCGGGTAGGCAAGGGTAACATTGCTGCTCATGGTTTCTCCCCGATGGCACTCTTGGCGGCGCGCTGTTGGTGTTTCCGAGCGCATGGTGGTGCCGCGGCTGTGAATTCTGGTTGGAGCTTGCGGTGGGCTGGTCTAACTGTCAAGGTCGTATTCTAGCATACCTATCGAGCAAAACAAAAAATTAGGACGTAAACGATCCGGCATTTTGAGACGTCAGATGGCGCGATGCGCTGTACGCCAAGCGCCGACATCGCAGTGATGGATAGGGAGGCGACCGACGCGCATTTTGCCAAGCTGGACGAACCGTTTCCCACCACGGTTTCTGTTTGTGATACGGTCCGCGACACTGCGCGTGGTTCCGATGGGCGGGGTCTCATGCGGTTCTTTGCACTCCGAACTTTACGGGCCTTGTTGCCGGTTGGCGTTGGCCGCTCGGATCAGAGGGCAAGATATGGCGTCGACCCATCCCAGGTGGCGCCGGCTTCACGGATGATGGTGAACAAGCCCCGGGCCGCAGGCATCAGATACGCCACCTCGATGATGACAGGCACTGGGTCGTGCATCTGAACATAGGCGATACGCGAGCCGTCCGCGACGGTTTGCGACTGGATCACCTCACCGCCACGCGATGTAAGCCGTGCGACGCCAGCCTCGAAATCCTCGGCGATCACGCAGTTGTGGTGCACGCCGGTACCGCCAGCGTCGAGAAATTCCTGGAAGATAGAGGGGCCCGCCGGTTCGATCAGCTCGATCATCAGGTCGCCGGAATAGGCGATGGCGGCCTTGAAGCTGGGGATGCACGGCTGGCCATGTAGCGTGCCCTCTGAAAAGACCAGCGGTGGAAAGCGAAAGAAGGGGCCAACTCCCAGAGTGCTGGTCCAGTACTCCACGGCGGCGTCGAGATCTGGAACGATAAAGGCGTTTTGGCAGAACGGGCCGGTCACGGCGGGCATTCAGATCCTCCTCGTCGAATTTCAAGCATGTTGTAGCAGCTTGCGGTGTCGTGTGCGAGCATATAATATGGTTGCAAACGACATTAGCAGCTGGCCTCGACCAGGCCGCCGTAGGAGAGAGGGGCACATTTCA
Source organism: Acidocella sp. KAb 2-4 (assembly GCF_020567705.1). GTDB lineage: Bacteria > Pseudomonadota > Alphaproteobacteria > Acetobacterales > Acetobacteraceae > Acidocella. Next base: position 25,221 of record NZ_JAJDJU010000021.1, read on the forward strand.
TGGACATCGAAAAAATCCGGGCGTTGTCGATCGCACCGATTGAGCAGAGCTACGACAAGCGCGATACGATCCTGTATGCCCTCGGGCTTGGCTATGGCGCGGACCCGCTGGATGACGCCGAGTTGCCGTTTGTCTACGAGGACCAACTGCGCTGCGTGCCGTCCTTTGCCAATAATCTTTGCCATCCGGGGTTTTGGGCGCAGCGGCCAGAGTTCGGGATCGACTGGGTGAAGATCCTGCACGCCGAGCAGGATTTTGTGATCCACAAGCCGCTGCCTGGCACGGGCGCGATCAGCGGCCATTACAAGGTGGCTGGTATCGAGGATAAGGGCGAGGGGCGTGGCGCCTTGTTGCATCAGGAGAAGACCCTGACGGACGCACAGACCGGCGAGACCTACGCCACCGTGCGTTCCACGTTGTTCTTGCGTGGCAATGGCGGTGAGGGCGGGTTTGGCGAGAAGATCGTTCCCGCCGCGGCGCTGCCCGAGAGGGCGGCGGACAAGGTGGTCGAGATCGCCACCCTGCCGCGCCAAGCGCTAATCTACCGTCTGAGTGGCGACTGGAACCCGCTGCATGCCGACCCGAAAATTGCCCGCAAGGCTGGCTTCCCGATGCCGATCCTACACGGGTTGTGCACGAATGGCTTGGCCACCCGCGCCATTCTGGCTCATTACTGCGGCAACGACGTAGCCAAATTCCGAGGCATGTTCGTGCGCTTTTCCAAACCGGTATTGCCGGGTGAAACCATCCGCTTTGAATTCTTCGAGGAAGGCGCAGCCCAGCTGCGCTTCCGCGCCATTGCCGTGCAACGTAATGAGGTCGTACTGGACCGTTGCGCCGCCACGATAAGCTGAGCGGCGGTGTGCCGGTGGCGGGGAAGGGGAGTAGTTAATGACGAGTACCATGCCTGGAACTGAAGCCCGTTTCGTGCGCCTTGCCGGGGCGCATAATGTCCGTGATATTGGCGGTTACGCCACGCGGGATGGCCGTAAGGTGGCCACCGGCTTGGTTTACCGCGCGGGATCCTTGGCGCGCCTTACCGACGAAGACTTGCGGGTCGTCACGGAGCTTGGCATCCGCGTTGTATGCGATTTCCGCACCAACGGCGAGCGTGCGCATCGGCCGTCCCGTTTGCCGGCCGAAGTCGAACTTTGGGCCCGGGATCACGACATTGCCCCGGGTAATCTGCTGCAGGCGATGAGTGGCGCTGAGGCTTCCGCCGAAAAATCGCGCGAGATGATGCTGGATCTCTATCGTGAAATGGCGTTCCAGCATGCTGAGAGCTTCGCGGAGTTGTTTCGCCGTATTGCCGATGGACTGTTACCTTTGCTGTTTCATTGTACGGCGGGCAAGGACAGAACTGGTACGGCGACGGCGCTGCTGCTCGACTGGATCGGCGTGACGAGGGCCGAAATCGCGGAGGATTACGCACTGACGGATCTGTTTCTGGAGCAGGGGCTGATGGCGGTAATGCGCGATTACGGGACAGACCTGCTACCGCCCGACGAGATCGAGAAATGGAAGCCGCTGATGCGTGCGGACACCGCGTATATCGAGACGATGTTCGCGGCGGTTGAGGCCGCGCATGGCAGTGTCGGCGGGTATCTTCGCGAAGCGCTGAAGCTCGATGAGCAGACGCTCGCGCGTGTCCGCGAGCGTCTGCTGGCTTAGTGGGGGCGCTACCCTCGCAAAGCGGGGTCACCGCCAAAAGAAACGACCGTCAGCCCGCCGTCACTAAACAGTTCCGACGTGGTCATGTAGCTTGAGTCATCCGAGGCAAGAAACGCGACAACCTTGCCCAGTTCGCGCGGCTGGCCCATCCGGCCCATCGGGATTGCATCGATTAATGCCTTCACCTGCGGGATATCGAGCGGCCGCATGCCGGTGCCGCCGGTGAGCATTTCCGTCTCATGCGCGCCGGGATGAACGGAATTGACGCGGATGTTATAGCCACGCTGAGCGCAATGCACCGCGGTGGTCTTGGTCAGGTTGGCCAGCGCGGATTTGGATGCGCCGTAAATCGTCGTCAGCGGCAGCACCATCTGCGTTGAATTAGAGGCAATGTTGATGATCGAGCCGCCGCCGCTGGAGCGCATTGCCGGGATGACGGCCTTCGTGCCGAGGAACGCGCCGATCAGATTGACCTCCAGCACGTCGCGGAATTGTTGGGCCGTCGCATCCTCGATGGTGATGGAAATATTGATCCCGGCATTATTCACTAGCACGTCAAGATGGCCATGCGCATGCATCGCGGTATCGACGAGAGCCGCCCAGGCGTCGGCGTCCCGGACGTCGAGGTGATGATACTCGGCCTTATGCCCTTTAGCGCGCAGCGCGGTGGCCCGGGCTTCCCCCGCTTCGTCGATCACATCGGCGATCAGAACAGTCGCGCCCTCTTCCGCGAGCACATCCACCGTGGCTCCCCCCAGGCCGCGTGCACCGCCAGTCACAATTGCAACCTTGCCATCAAGACGAGCCATTTTTCCTCCGAACGATGTTGTTATGGAACAGCTATATGTGATATGCTAGCATATCATATGATCCGCAAGTAATATGGCGCAATAACCATAATCAACATTTTGGAGGAGAGTGCTTTGGATCTCGAATTAAAGGGCAAGAAGCTGATCATCGGTGGTGCCACGCGCGGCATAAGCAGGGCCATTACCGAGTTGTTCGCACGCGAAGGTGCGGATGTCGGTATGTTTTCGCGTAACGCCGAAGCGCTCAAGGCGCACGCGGCCGCGCTCGCCAGACATGGCAGCAAAGTTGTCGCCGAGCCGTTTACCTGGGAAAACCGCGACGGCTACAAGGCCATGCTGATGAACATGGCGGAGAAACTCGGCGGCGTGGATATTTTTGTCCACAGTATTAGCTCCTCAGGCAATGGGGCGACGCAGGATTGGCAGCAGAGCTTCGATCTCGACATGCTGGGCGCGGTGGATGGTTGCGAGACATTGCAGCCATATCTCGCCAAATCCAGTGCCGGCGCTGTGGTGCTGATGACCAGCACGGCCGCAGTGGAGACATTCCTCATTCCGCAGGCCTTTAACGCCGTCAAGGCGGCCATCATTACTTATGGCAAGCAACTCTCGCAGGCTTGGGCGCCGCAGGGCGTACGGGTTAATATGGTTTGCCCGGGCCCGATTACTTATCCAGGCGGTAATTGGGACGGCATCAAGGCAGCAATGCCACAGCTCTACGATGCGCAGCTCGCTCAGGTGCCGATGGGCCGGTTCGGCGCGCCGGAAGACGTGGCCAAGGCGGTGGCGTTCCTGGCCAGCCCGGCCGCATCATACATCACAGGCACAAATCTTGTGATCGACGGCGGCTACACCAAGCGCGTTCAGTTCTGAGAGCGGATATCAGCGGGGTGTCTGGGTAGCCGGGTGAGACCGCCTTGGCGTGTAAAGCCGGGCGTTGCTAGCATGGGGCGCGCATTTTAATCTCGTCCAACCGCCCCAGAATCAACGGCGCAGAAAATTATTCGCGAATAACGCCGGCAACCAACAGGCTGCCGGCGTATCGCATTTTACATACTCGTTAGGAGGCTTTGGAAGCAGCGTATTTCGCGGCTTCCTCGCCAGCCAAGCGCCCGAAGGTGAGCGCATTGCCAACGCCCATACCACCGCCGGAGTAGCGCTTGCCCTGCACGCAGCCGAGCACCTCGCCAGCCGCGTACAGACCAGGGAGGGGGCGGCCGTGAATATCGCGCACGCGACCTTGCGTATCGATGTCCAGCCCGGCACTGGTCTGGCCGATGACGGAGGCGCGCACCTCCACGGCGTAGAACGGCCCGTTTTCCAGCGGAAAATATTTGGGCGACACTTTCTGCCACTCGCTGTCCTGCCCGGCATGCGCGTCTTCATTGTAGCGGCGCATGGTCTCGGCCAGGGCGAAGCGGTCGATATTCAGCTGATCGGCCAGCGCCTCCAGCGTTGGCGCGGTCTTAATCTTGCCGGTGGCCGCGTGTTTGCGGATCAGTGCCTCATCCCAAGTCTGCGATTCCGCGCCGGTATGATACGGGTCGGAAAAGCGCTTGTCCTGGCTGCCTTCGATCATCGTCTTCTCGTCGAAGATCGCCCAGGCATGTGAGCGCGTCTGCTCATTGATCAGGTAACCGGAGACCGCGTAGGGCGAGTTCTCCGGCATGAAGCGGCGGCCTTCGTCGTTCACGAGCATCGTCCATGGCGGCAGGAATGCCTCGACGGCATTGGGGATCAGCGCCGCGGAGGGCAGCATCAGCCCGGTGTCATGCCCGGTTACGGCTGCGCCGACGGCTTCGCCCAGCTTGATGCCATCCCCGAGGATGAAGGGCGCGAAATTATGCACAGCGTAAACGATATCGCCATGTTGGGCGACAGAGGGGAAATATTTCGCGCGCATGCCGGGGCTATTGCCGAACCCGCCGGTCGTGATGATCACGGCCTTCGAACGCAGCTCAGCCCCGCTCGCCCGTACGCCGACAATGGCGCCATTTTCCTCGATCAGGCTGTCCACCCGCGTTGCCAGCACGGTCTCGATGCCCTGGCCGCCCACGGCCTCGCTCAGCAGGCGCGCGATCTCGGCGCCTGCGCCCACCGTGCAATGCCCGCGCGGCACTGTGTCGACGCCGGATTTTACCACCCATTCATATTTCGCGCCCAGGCTGATCAGCCATTCAATGGTCATGGCGCTACGCTCGGCAAATAACCGGATGATGTCTGGCCGGGTCTGCCAGGCATTCAGCGTCATGATGTAGTCGAACATGGCCTGGGCCGAATCCTCAATGCCCTGAGCGCGTTGTACGCTGGTTCCTGCGGCATAGACCACGCCTTCAGAATACTGGGTGGCGCCGCCGAGCTTTTTGTCGGCTTCTAAAATCATCACCTTGGCTCCGGCCGCGTGGGCAAACAACGCCGCCGTCATCCCGCCGCCACCGCCGCCAATGATGATAATGTCGTAGTCGTATTCCATGTTTCCTCCAGATTGTTGTCAGCATATGGCGCGATGCGCTTGTTTTACCGAAGAACTCAGGCCTCATTCGTTAGCCGGTCGCGGCCGCATTTAGAGGGGGGAGAACTCCTGCCAGATGTATTGCATGTGATATGCATACATACCGTACACATAAAATCAACTGGACGAAGCAGGCATCGGTCGACAGCATCGACGCAAAGTCTGACCATGCCGGTATTTTCGCTGGATGATCAGCCGTGTCGCCATGTTGGGCTACCAAGGTGCCGCTGGTGCGGTTTCCGCATGGATATGGCACGTTTGCCGAAATTACTTGGCGGCCGGCCTGAGCGCCAAAGATCGCCCGGAACCCGCCTCAGAGGCGGCAAAAGCCGTCAGGCCCATGGCTCTCGGCGGATGGCGCTTTGCGGAGCCCGTCAGCTGCCCAGATACAGGCGCGGGGGTGGTTCGGCGTTGAGGCAGGCGCACAGAATTGCCAGCGCCCATAGCGCCAGCGAGGCCGCGGCGGCTAGTTTCCCGGCGGTGGTGAGGCCGCTGGTGGATACAAGCTGGGCGGGCAGATAGCGCCAGTTGAACCAGATGGCGTTGACGAAGCCGAGGGCGATGAACAGCAGCTTCGGCGTCAGCCAATCATGGCTGCCAACGGCCACGGGGTCATAAAAGAACAGCGCGAAGCCGGTGAGCATGGTCAGGCCCAGCGAGACATAGACGCTGGGCAAGACGAGTTTGAGCAATGGGCGCAGGGGCAGCTCTGGCGCGAGGCCGAGCAGCCTTAAATCCAGCACCGCGATCGCGCCGAAAAACAGCGATACCATCAGCACATGCGCGGCACGGATTAGGAATTGCCAGGGTTGCAGGGCGATCGTGAAATCGCGGTTGTACAGCGCCAGCAGCCAGGAGGACGGCACGCGGTAGGGGTCGAGGGCGTTGGCGATCTCAAGGCCGAGGGTCATGGATGAGTTCCTGTTTTGATGGCAGCGAAAAAAGGCGCTTGCACTTGCGAGTGATTTGCATTAGCGACGCTATTATCGCAAATGAAAATTATTTGCAATAATGTGAAGGAGCATCCGCGCCATGGCGCAGCGTATATTTCTCAGACGGGCGGCGCTCGGCCTGTTGGCGGCATTGCCTGCGCTGCCAGCCCTGGCGGACCCGCAGACCCTCGTGCTCGCCAGTCACCATTTCACACCGGACCATATCGAGGTTCCGGCTGGGCAACGCTTCAAGCTGCTGGTCACCAGCCATGATGACACACCCGACGAGTTCGAGAGCCCAGACTTGCGGGTGGAGAAGATCGTCATGCCAGGGCAGACGATCTCAGTGATGGCCGGGCCGCTCAGCCCGGGCACGTATAAATTCTACGACGACTACCACCCCGAAACCGCCAACGGCCTGGTGGAGGCGAAGTAATGCTGGCCAGCTTCATCATCGTTTTCCGTGAAGTGCTGGAAGCCGGGCTGATCGTCGGCATCGTGCTCGCCGCCACGGCCGAGATCCCGCGCCGCGCGCCATATCTCTGGGGCGGCGTGCTCGCCGGGCTGGCCGGGGCAGGGCTGGTGGCCGCCGGGCTTGGTGCGCTCTCCACCGCCTTCGCCGGTAACGGGCAGGATGTGTTCAACGCCGCCATCCTGAGTTTCGCGGTGGTGATGCTGGGCTGGCATTCGGCCTGGATGGCCAGGCATGGCCGCGAGATGGCGGCGCAAATGCGCGATATGGGCGCCGAGGTCGTGGCCGGTGAGCGCACCATGCTGGCCATGGCCGTGGTCATTGCCATCGCCATTCTGCGCGAAGGCTCCGAGGTCGCGCTGTTTCTCTATGGCATCGCCACAGCGGCGCGGCTGGGGGCGGCGGCGCTCATCGGCGGCGGGGCACTCGGCGTGGCGGCGGGTGGCGCGGTGTCCTGGACGCTGTATCGCGGCTTGCTGGCGATCCCGGTGAAGCGGCTGTTCGGCGTCACCTCGGCACTCATCGCCCTGCTGGCGGCGGGCATGGCCGGGCAGGCCGCCGCGCTGCTGGCCAATGACGATTACATCCCCGCCCTTGGCTATCAGCTTTGGAATACCTCCTGGCTGCTGTCCACCGGCTCCATCGCCGGCAAGGCCGCCGAGGCCCTGCTCGGTTATTCCGATCGCCCGATGGGTGTCCAGCTTCTCGCCTGGGCGGTCACCCTCGCCACCTTGCTCGCGCTGTCCCACCGGGCCAGCCGCCCCCGCCGCGTTTCATAACCAGGAGAGCTCAAGACCCATGCGTAAAATCATCGCCTATTCATCCGCGCTGGCCCTGATCGCCAGCGCCGCCCAGGCCAAGGAATATTATGTCGGCGGGCCGGATTATCAGAACGACATGGAGATCGTCTCCTCCTACCTGCTCGGCATCCAGATGGCGCCCATGCCGCCCGACATGCCGATGGGGGCGGACACGATCCACCTGGAGGTTGACTTGCACGCCACCGCCAATAATCGCTGGGGGTATCCAGATCAGGCCTGGATCCCGTATGTGACGATTGGCTATGTGCTGACCAAGGAGGGCACGAACTGGAGCCACAAGGGCGTGCTGCTGCCGATGTCCGCGAATGACGGCCCGCATTATGCCGACAGCCTCGCGATGGACGGTCCGGGCAAATATCATGTGACCTACACCTTCCAGCCGCCCTCGGTGAACGGCTATTACCGCCATACCGATGCCGCCACGGGTATTCCGCCCTGGTGGGCGCCCTTCACCGAGAGCTTCACCTTCACCTACCCCGTGAAGGGCTGAGGCCGAGCCAGACCCGATGCCGGTGGCGCGCCGCGCCACCGGAGGAGATGACGCGTGTTTTTGCCGACCCCAACTGCTCTGGCGCTGCTGCTTTGCGCCGCTCTGCCCGCTGCCGCCAAGGCTTGGCCTGCCGCGCATGATGGCATCGCGCTGGGCGTGAGCGATACCGAAACCCTGCTAGGCGTGGGCTCTGGGGGCGTTAAGCAGGGCGCCACGCTCCAGGGCGTGACCACCACCACGCTCGACGTGGATGCCGCCAAGGCGCTGCATCTGCCGGGGGGCACGCTGCATATCTCGGCTTTGCAGATCCACGGCCAGCCACTCTCGCCCTCTTATCTCGATAACATTCAGACCGCGAGCGGCACCGAGGCGGAGGACAGCACGCGGCTGTGGGAGGCCTGGTATGACCAGGCGTTCAGCGCGCTGGACGTGAAGCTTGGCCAGCAGAGCCTCGACAGCGAATTCATGGTCAGCCAGGGCTCGGGGCTGTTCGTTAATACCATGGCCGGATGGCCGGTGATTCCATCCTATGATCTTTATGGCGGCGGGCCGGTTTATCCGCTCGCCGCGCTGGGCGTCAGGCTGCGCGCCGCGCTGGGGCACACCACGCTGCTCGGCGGGGTGTTCGACGACGATCCAGGCGGTGGAGCCTTCAAGGGCGATGCCCAGGCGATGGATCCGCGTGGCGGGCGCTTCAGCCTGGATAATGGGGCGCTCTTCATTGCCGAAATTCAGCATCAATGTGCGCCGGGCGGTTTGCCCGGCACCTATAAAATCGGCTTCTGGTACGATTCCGCGTCATTCGCGGACCCGCGCCAGAGCGACGTGACGCATCGCGGCAATGCCAGCCTTTACGCGGTGGCGGACCAGACATTGTGGAGCAAAGGCGGGCATAGTCTCGGCGTTTTCATCCGTGTGATGGGGGCGCCGGGGGACCGCAACCCGGTGGATTTCGGCCTGAATGGCGGCATCACCCTGGCCGCGCCGTTTGCCGCGCGGCCGAATGACAGCGCGGGGGTTGATGTCGGCATCGCTCATCTCAGCTCTGGCGGCACCGAGACCTTGCTGGAGGCCTCCTATCAGGCCCAGGCCACGCCCTGGCTGATGTTGCAACCGGATGTGCAATATGTCGTCAATCCGGGCGGCGGCATCCCGGACCCAGCCGCGCCCCGGCGGCACCTGGCCGACGAATTGGTGGCCGGGCTGCGGGCCACGGTCGCGTTTTGAAGAGCCACGTTATGATCGCAGCCCATCTTCCCTTTATTTCCCCCGAGACGGCGCTCGCCGCCTTTAGCGACACCCCCAACCTCGCGTTTCTCGATAGCGCGGCTGACAACGACCCCAGAGCGCGGGTGAGCTATCTTTGTTTGTCACCTCACGCCGAGTTGCGGCTTGAGGCTGACCCCTACGCGAAATTGCGCGACTGGATGGCGGGGTTTGACCACCCGCCGCGCCCGGCGAACTGGCCATTCCCTTTTGCCGGGGGGGCGGTCGGGTGGATTGGATATGATCTGGCCCGGCAGACAGCCGGAGTGCCAAGCCGCTTCACCCCCATGCCAGGGCTGCCGGGTGGCTGGTTCGGGCTGTATAAGCAGATCCTCGGCTTTGACCTCGCCCGCCGTGAACTGGTTTACCTTGGCCCGGCCGAGGGCCTTGCCGATGTCTCCGCCCGGCTGCGCAACGCCCCGGCGCTGCCGCCCTTACCCAAACTGGCGTGGACAGCCGAGATGGACCGCCCCCTCTACCGGCAGCGCCACGAGGCGTTGCGGGCTTATATCGCGGCGGGGGATGTGTATCAGGCCAATCTCACGCTGCGCTTTACCGCGCCGCGTCCTCCAGGGTTGCGCTTGGCCGCTTTGCATCAGGCCTTGCGGCGCCTGAGCCCCGCGCCGTTCGGTGTTTGTCTCGACACCGGCGCGTTCGGTTTGGCTTGCGCCTCGCCCGAGCGCTTTCTGCGCCTGCGGCCTGACGGCCAGGTGGAGACCCGGCCGATCAAAGGCACTATCGCCCGCCGCGCCGAGCCGCAGGCTGACGCGCAAGCCGCGGCAGCGCTGCGCGCCAACCCGAAGGAGCGCGCTGAAAACCTGATGATCACCGATTTGCTTCGCAACGATCTTGGCAAGGTCTGCGAGATTGGCTCCGTGCGCGTGCCCGAGTTGTGGAGCGTGGAAAGCTATGCCCAGGCGCATCATCTGGTGTCGGCCGTGACCGGCCGGCTGCGCCAGGGGCTGGACGCGTTCGATCTGCTCGCGGCGACCCTGCCGGGCGGCTCGATCACCGGCGCGCCCAAGCACCGGGCGATGGAAATTATCGATGAGCTGGAGGCCGGGCCGCGCGGCGCCTATTGCGGCGCGCTGGCCTGGATTGGCTTTGACGGCGCCATGGACAGCGCCATCATCATCCGCACGCTGACCGCCACCGCGGATTTGCTCTACGCCCAGGCGGGCGGCGGTATCACCTGGGACAGCGCATGGGAATCCGAGTATGAGGAAGCCATGGTGAAAATCTCTCCCTTGCTGGCATTGGGCCAATGAAACTCTGGCTGAATGGCGCGTTGCTGAATGAGGAGGAAGCGCGGATCGCGCCCTCGGATCGCGGGTTTCTGCTTGGCGATGGGCTGTTTGAAACCATGGCGGCGGAGGCGGGCCGGGTGCCTGAGCTGAAGCGGCATTATCAGCGCCTCTGCGCGGGAGCGGCCCTGTTGCGCCTGCCCGTGACGCTGAGCCGCGACGCGCTTGCCGAAGCGGTGAGTGAGGTTCTGCGCGCTAATGCTCTCGCCAGCGCGGCGCTGCGCTTTACTCTGACCCGCGGGGCGGGGCCGCGCGGGCTGCTGCCGCCCGCTGATATTTCGCCCACGCTGCTGCTCACCGCCGCGCCGTTGCCGCCGCCGGGAGGCGCGGTGCGGCTGCTCACCAGCACCATCCGGCGTGATGAGGATTCGCCGCTCAGCGCCATCAAGAGTCTGAATTATCTGCCGAACGTGCTGGCACGGATGGAAGCCGCCGAACGCGGTGCCGACGACGCATTGCTGCTCAACCGGGCCGGGCGCGTGGCGGAGACGAGCGCCGCCAGCCTATTCGTCAGGTTGCGCGGACAATGGCTGACGCCGCCAGTTGCCGACGGCGCGCTGCCCGGCATTCGCCGCGCCATGTTGCTGGAGGCGGGGAAGGTTTGCGAGGCGCGGGTGACGCTCACGGACCTTAACGACGCCGAGGCGCTTTGTATCGGCAATGTCTTGTCGTTGCGGCCAGTCACGTCTCTCGATGGCAGGGCATTCCCGCAGGTGACGAAAGATGAGCTGGATGACGGCGACCTTTCGGCAGAGGCAAAACCGCGCTGATGGGCGGGAGCCTGGAAGTGATGGACCGTGACGCCAAGCGCATGCGCGGTGAGCGGCCGATTGTTTTCGCGCAGGTGAAGGCGGGACTGGGCGTGGCCGAGATCGCCGCGTTCATCGAACGCGCGGGTGGGCTGGGCCGTGCTGGTTGAGGCTCTCAGCCGGCGTGATGCGCCATGTCTTGCAGCCAATTGAAGAGCAGGTTGATCGGCTCTTGTTCGGCTCCGGCGCGTCGGACCACATAATAGTTCAGCTGGTTTTTCGCCACCCGCTCTGACAATTGGACCAGACGCCCGGCCTGCAAATCGTCTCTGATCAGGTCGGGAGGACAGAGGGCGATGCCCTGGCCCGCGAGCACGGCCACGCGCAGCAGGTTGAAATCCTCAAAGATGATGTCAGCCGCCCCCTCCGCCTGTGGCGGATATTCATCACCTAACCAGCTGCGCCAGCCTGAGGTGTCGGTATCGTGCAGCAGGCTGCAAGCCGCGATATCCGCTGCTTCCTTGAGGTGAGGGTGCAACTGCGCAAACGCCTGGCTGCATACGGGCGCGCTGGCGCCGGAGAGAAAATCGGCTGTCTCGAAGCCTGGAATCTCCGGCTTCCTGCGCGCGCAAATGATGGCGAGGTCAATATCCTCGTAATTCAGATCCTGGCCGAAGATCGCGTACATAATCTTGAGTTCCACGTTGGGCGCGATGGCACGGAATAAAGGCAGGCGCGGGATCAGCCAGCAGATCGCAACCGAGGGAATGACCGCCACAGTTAATTGCGGTTTCGCGGTTTTGCGGCGCAGGGCTTGGCAGGCGGTCTCGATGTCCGCGAAGGCGAGGCGCAACGTGCCCGCAAGGGCGGCGCCGCCCGGCGTGAATTTGATCTGCCTGCCGTTGCGCTCGATCAAGTTCGTTCCGAACCACTCTTCGAGATGGCGGATCTGGTGGCTGATCGCGGACGGGGTGACGTTGAGTTCCGTCGCCGCCGCGTGAAAGGCGCGGTGGCGGAACACGGCATCGAAAGCGCGGAGCGCGGTCAGGGGTAACAGTTTCATGCTGGCCAGTATTGCGTGAATTATTTTCATCTTAAAAGTGAATTTTTCGAATTTGACAATGGATTATGGATCATTGACGGTGAGACAACTTGGCGTTGCGGCCGGCCCGGAAAACAGCGACATACCCCGCCGGAGCGCGGCGCCAATGACAATAAAGTCACACGGGCAAAAAACGGGCCGTTATCCTTGCGATAACAGCGGGAAAGATTGTCTGGTGACCTTGACCTCTCCCGCCATCATTGTGGCGACCGACAAAATTGGTTCGGTCGAACAGTACGGAATCGAGCCGATCCCCATTTCTGAACGTCAGGGTGGAGCATTTGAGCTGTTCAAGCTCTGGATGGGCGCAAACGTGAACTACGTGGTGATCGTCACCGGCACGCTTCCGGGCGCTGGCACGTCGCTCGGTGGTATCTGAATGCCCCGCTTTCATCACCGGCCACTGCCTGTCTCTGGGGCTTGATAAGGCCGAGGCCGCCTCCGCCCATGTCTTGGAAGCGCGGATGGAAGCCCTTGAAGGATGGTTGGCGTTTGTTGCGCGCTGGAGGCGTCAGAGATGGTAGAAATCCAACACCGCGTTGATCATATCGTTCAGCAGCAGCGCATGCTTGCGCAAGATCCGCCAGCCCTGCGGCTGCTTGGCCAAAATATAGGTGGCACGCCCAAACATCTGTTCGGCGGTGGCCAGCCGGTAATATAATGTGTGCCAATTCACGGCTGCCTCAACACGATCACCGTCCAGCTCCGTCACCCGCAGATTGTTGAGCAAGTGCAGGGTGCGCGGCATCGGCGTGGAGGCAGCGGATTTGCCAGTGCGGATGCGGAACACACGATCCTCCAATCCGGTGCGGTTCGGATAATAAATGAGCGACATGCCTGTCTTCGGGTCGCGCGTGTATTCATGCTCCGAATCCCATTGCGGCACATGAAACTCCGCCTCCGGGGAGAAATCCTCGAGATAGCCATCCCAATCTTGCGCATCGCAGCGGGCGGCATTGGCGAACAGGAATTGCTCGACCTCGTGATGAATTTGCGTGTTCATGCCATTTGCTCCTGCTTGCCCGCCAGACCGGCGAGCAACTTCTCCCGCCAGGTCGCGTGCTGGTTGACGTAAAGCCCTTCCTGGGTGAACTCACTGCCGGTCAGCACCGGGGCGATGCCGAGCGTTTCGCTGTTGCGGTTGGCGCCGGTGATCCAGCGTTCCGCGCCACGGGAGATATCATTCCAGCGCTCCAGCCGCGCCTGAAACCCACGCTGCGCCTCGCGGAATTCGACGAGATCATCCGGTGTGCCAAGGCCGGATACGTTGAAGAAATCTTCGAACTGGCGGATGCGGCTCTCGCGGTCAGCCGCCGATTCTCCTTTCACGCCGATGCACTGGCTGATGATCTCGGTTTTGTTCCAGGCAATTGGCCGGACGATGCGGAGCTGTGAGCTGATCTGGTCCATGAAGAACAGGCTCGGGTAGAGGTTGAGGTTGCGCAGCCTGTGCATTGCCCACTCGGCGCGGGCCTGGCCATGCTCGGCCACAAGGCGCGGCATCACGCTGGCATAGCCCGGCCGCACGGCGGGATTCGGCATCTCCGAAAACAGCACGGAATGACCGTTCTTGAAGGAGAACCAGCCATCATCCGTGGCGACATCGCCGGCGCCTAGCTTGCTGTAGTCGAGCGTCTGCGCGCTCACTCCACGTTCGATATCCACCTCGCGCCGGCGTTGCACGGTGGCGACATAGTTGAAATGCACAGTGCTGACATGATAGCCGTCCAGCCCGTTTTCGCACTGTAATTTCCAGTTGCCGTCGAAGGTATATGCCGAGCGCCCAGGCAGCACCTCGAGTTCCCCGGTCGGGGATTGCCATACCATCATGTCGAGGAAAATTTTGGCGTCGCCAAGGTAGTCCTCGAGGCTTTCAGTGCCGTCCACATCGAGATTGATGAACACGAAGCCGCGATAGCTGGCGATGCGCGCCTTGCGCAGGCCGCGCGCGGAGAGATCGAACCCCTCGGGATATTCCGAGGGTGCCTTGACCTTCACCAGCCGTCCGTCGGTTTTGTAAGTCCAGGCATGAAACGGGCAGGTGAAGCTGGCTTGGCGGCCCTTGCAGACGCGGGTGAGTGTGGCGCCGCGATGCTGGCAGGCATTGACGAGCGCGTGCAGTTCGCCGCCCGCGCCGCGGGTAACGATCAGCGGCTGCCGCCCGGCGCGCATCGTGATAAAGCTGTTAGGGGCGCTGATCTCGCTCTCATGGCAGGCGTAAATCCACGTTTTCTCAAACAGATGCTCCATCTCGAGCTCAAACAGCTCGGGTTCGGTGAACATCGCCCGCGCCACGCGGTACACGCCGTCCTCCGGCCGGAAATCCACACAGCCGGACACATAATCCTGCCACTCGCTAATTGTTCGTGTCGTCATGGGGGTCAATCTCCGCGCTAAATCCACGCCGATTTGCCCATATCGGTCCCCACATCTCTATCCGGATCTTCCGTAATCCTATCCGGTTTTTCGGTGCCTCTAGGGCTCGTATCCGCCGCCAGATATTCCTGATAGCCAAAGCCTGGGGGAATTCGGTAGAATGGCCCTTGGGGAGCGACAGATGAGCACTGAGGAATTCGCCATCAGCCATCATCACCTGCAGGCGGCGCATCATTGGATGAACCGCGTCTGCGGGCCGCATGAGCTGTTTCAGCGTAGCCGGTCGCCGGTCGCCTTCCGGCATGAGGCCGTGCGCTTTCCGGGCTTTGGCACGGTCATCGGGCGCATCGGCTACGGCACCGCCGTCACCATCGGCGTGCAGCGCGACGCGCCGTTCAAGGTGTTCAGCCTCAGCCTGCCGCAAGCGGGCGAGCAGATCCTGCAATTGCGCGGGGAGCGTCACGTCTCGACGCCGCAGCGCGGTGTCATCATCTCTCCCTCAGCCGAGCAAGCCCTTGAAATGACGGCTCAGTGTGAAAAGCTGCAGGTCGTCATCCCGCAAGCGGCGGTGGCGCGCGTGGCTGAGGAATTGCTGGGGCCGGCGCGGGGGAGGGAGGTCGCTTTGGCCCCCGGCATGGACCTGCGCGACCCGGCGGTTTCCGCCTGGTGGCAGATGATCAACCAGACATTCACCGGATGGGGCCGGACCAGCCCGCTTTGGCACCTGCCGGGCCTGGCGGCAGATTTCGAGCGGACGTTGATCAAGGGGCTGCTGATGGCCCAGCCAGGCAGTTGCGCCGACCGGCTATCCGATACGCTGGGAGGCAGGCTGCCGGCCTCCATGCAGCGGGTTGAGCAATTTCTGGCCCTGCGCCTGCGCGAGACCATCGACCTCGCCCAGCTTGAGGCGGTGGCCGGCGTCTCGCGCCAGAAACTCTACGACACCTTCCACGCCCTGTATGGTTGCACGCCGCTCGGCTACGTCAAACGCCGCCGGCTGGAGGGCGTGAGGCGGGCACTGGAAGCCGGGCTGCGCCCTGGCGAAACGGTGAGCACATTGGCCTTGCATTGGGGCTTCAACCATCTCAGCCGGTTTTCGCGCGATTATGCCGAGGCATTTGGTGAACTGCCCTCGCACACCGCCGCCCGCGCCCGGCATCAGCCAAGTTAGCGCCGGGCGGTGATGCGGCCGCTTGCGTTTATTTAGCCGAAGGCTGGCGCGCGCGGTTTTTGCGCGAAATCCAGCCCATCCAGCATCGCGTAAGCCTTGGCGTCGCGCGGCCCCAGCGGCTGGAAGCCGAAGCGGGCATTGATGAACGCCAGCACTGATGTGGTGTCGCCGAATTTGTGATCGACATAGCCGCGCCGCGCATAGGGGCTGATCAGGAATGCCGGGATGCGCGTGCCGCAGCCATATTCATCTGGCTGCGGCGGCGCCACATGGTCCCAGAAGCCGCCGCCCTCGTCATAGGTGATGATCACAGCCGTGCGGCTCCAGGCGGGGCTGGCGGCAAGCTGGCGCAAGATGTTCATCACCCAGCTTTCGCCCCATTGCGGCGCGGAATCGGCGGGGTGTTCGTCGTTGATCCCGGTCGCCTTGATGAAGCTGACTTGCGGCAGCTTGCCGTTCTGCGCATCGGCCGCGAAATCCTCGGCATCGCGCATATGCCCTGCGCGAACATTGCTGGCCCAGCTTGGGTAATATTGAAACGGATTATGATGTGGCACGTAGAGATTGGCGCTATCGACCACCGCCGAGCCGTCACCCGGCCCGAAGGCGGTCTTCAGCGCCCAGGGCTTCACGCTGTTCCAATTCTCGTTGTACCAGGCCCAGGAAATGCCAGCCTCATTCAGTCTGTCGCCGATCGAGGGATAGGTCTGCTCTTCCGGCGGCGGGGCGATCTTCAGGCTGGCATAGGCCGTTTCGGTCGGCCCCTGCAATGGCGGCAGGTCGTTTATCAATATGCCTTTGCCGTCATAAGGCGGATCGCTCAGCGCCAGGGTCTGCGCGATTTTTAGCTTGTCGGGCGCGGCCTGCCATTGCGCGCTGCGCCCGGCCGCGAGATACAGCGCATTGCCGGTGGAGCCGCCGGACATCGCCTGAAAGAAATTGTCGAACAGCACGTACTCATCAGCCAGCGCGTGATAATGCGGAATATCGGCGCGTTCGTAATATCCCAGCACGGCGCCGGAAGGTTTGGAAAGCTCGAACGCGATCCGCGCCGTATCCGCCGTCAGCAGTTCCGGGGTGGCGGGCGGGGCTTTGGGGTTGTGCATGGCCAGCGCCACGAACTGATCCATCCGGCCCTTGTCCACCTGCGCGAACATGCGGTGGAAATTATGCGAGGGGTCCCAGGGCACATTGGCACTGGCGGGGATATAAGGGTTCAGGGGAAAGGGCTTGTTTTCCAGCGCCGCATTCTGAAAGCCTGGAATGTCGGCGGGCAGGGGCAGGTAATTATAGGCGATGCCTTCCGGGTTTTTCTGCATGTTGGTGAATTTCGGGTCCACCACCCCCGCCGCGTTGAGCAGATTATTCACCGTCCTGCCGCCACGCGGGTTCCGATAGGTCGCGAAATAATGATCGAAGCTGCGGTTTTCCTGAAAGATGACGACGATATGGTCGATCTTCTGCCGCAGCCCTTGCACGTCCGGAGTGGCTTCGGCCGCCCAGGCCGGGGCGCCAAGGCTGAACGCGGCGGCGAGCCCGCCCGTGCTGCGCAGGAAATTCCGGCGGTTTTGTCCGGTCATCGTCATCGCGTTCAGTCTCCTTGGTTCGGCGCGTTAGTGGCGCGCCAGATAAGCGGCGCCGGCGAGCAGGCAGACAGGCAGCGCCAGCCCCGCCAGCATCTGGGCCGGGGAGTGCAACACCGCCACCGCCGTGCCAATGGCCAGCCCGGCCGTGGCCAGGGTGCGCTTGTCGCCGAATAATGTTTTGATGAAGCCTTGCATCAGATCACCTTCACTTCACGGGTCTTGGGAGCATAAAGCCGGACGAGCGCCAGCCCGCCGAGCAGGAAGAACGAGAACAGCGCCAGCAGCGAGGCATCGCCCAGCGGCCAGCGATAGCCGAGCGATTCCAGCACCCAGAAGCTGCCAAAGCTCAGCACCGCCGCGCCGACGGTGAATTTGATCGTGTTTTCCGGCACGCGCGCCAGCGGCTTGCGCAGCATCGCCCCGGCGGCGGCCACCACGGCGAGCGCGGCGAGCGCGGCAATGCTGGCCGCGAGCGTGTGATGCGTCTGCACGCCGAGCGCCACCACGATCAGCCAGACCTCCAACCCTTCGAGCAGCATGCCGTTGAAGGCGATCAGCCAGGCGGCGCGGGTCTCGTGGATCTCCGAGCGCGCGCGCAGGGCGGCGAACTCGGCGTCTTCGTCATGCAGCTTCTTCAGCCCGGCGCCGCGCGCCACCGCCTTGCCCAGCCAGCGCACGCCGAACAGTGTGAGGAAGATGCCGACGACGAGCTGCATGACGGCAAGATCATGGATGCGGGTGAGGATGAAGCTGCCGAGCCCGGTGAGCGCCGCCAGGGCGAGAAGCGCCGTGCCCGCGGCCTCCAGCGCGCGGCGCCAGCCGATGGACAGCGCCACCGCCAGGATAATGGTATAGGCTTCCACCCATTCCACTGTGGCGGTGAGAAAGGTGGCGATGAGTATGGCCGTCATGAATCAATTATCTCCACTATCGTCGAACAGAAAAATCCTTGCCGGATCGATGGCAAGGTGGTGCGCCCCGAGGGGCACGGGCGCGGCGGTGTAGCCGCTCAGGGGCTGTGTCAGCCCTGCAATGCGCCAGCGCACGCAATAGCGCCCCGCCTCGAAGCGCAAATCCATCGCCTCGGCCGGAATGCCTTGCGCCGCCGGGCGGATCGCATCATCGCGCCAGAACAGCCGGGCTCGCGGCCCGCGCAGCCTAGCGCCGGGGTGGGGCAGGGGCTGGCCGCCCAGCAGCACCGCGCCATCGGCCACCGGCACGCTGACGCCGCCATGCGCCCCGGTGAAGCGCGCAATATAGGGCGAGGCGGGCGCTTCCCACAATGCCTGCGGCGTGCCGGCCTGGCGGATCACGCCTTGCTCCAGCACCGCCACTTGGTCGGCGAGTTTCCAGCAATCCTCGGGGTCGTGGCTCACCAGCACGGCGCCCACCCCGGCGGCGCGCAGGCTCTCGCGCAGTTCCTCGCGCAGGCGCTCGCGGGTCTCCAAGTCCAGAGCGGAGAGCGGCTCATCCAGCAGCAGTAGGCTGGGCTTGGCGGCCAAGGCGCGGGCGATGCCAACGCGCTGCTGCTGCCCGCCGGAAAGCTCCGCCGGGCGCCGCTGCGCCATCGCCGCCACGCCCATGCGCTCGAGCAGCGCCAGCGCCACTTCTGCCCGCTTGGGCGTGGCGGCGGGCAGGGCCAGGGCGACGTTCTCCCGGCAGCTCAGATGCGGCCATAGCGCGAAATCCTGGAACACCATGCCAAGGCCCCGGCGCTCGGCGGGGATGAACACGCGCGCGGCATCGTCCACCACCCGGCCGTTGATCTCGACGGTGCCGGTATTGGCGCGGTCCAGCCCGGCGATCATGCGCAGCATCGTGGTTTTGCCGGAGCCGGACTCCCCGGCCAGCACCAGGAACGCGCCGGCGGGCAAGGCGAGGTCGATGCCGTGCAGCACGGGGCGCCCGCCCAGGCGGCGGCTGGCGCCGGTCAAACGCAGGCTATGGCTCATGCCACCCTCCGTTCGGCCGTGCGCGGCGCGCTGGCCAGGCGCAGCGCCATGGTCAGCGCCACGGTCAGACCGGCCATCGCCGCCATGCCCAGCAGCGCGAGCCGCGCCGCCGCGCCATATTGGGCCATCATGTCAGCCGAGACGATGGCGACGCCGAGCGGCATCTCGCCTGGCACATAGAGTAGTTCCGACACGGGCAGCTCGAACATCACCGCCGCCACCACCAGCAGCCAGGCATACAGGCCGGGGCGGGCGAGCAGCGCGGCCTCGATGTCGATCAGCCGGGTCGGCAACGGCAGCGCGAAGATCCGTGCCGCCTCGTCGAGCTTGCCGTCGAACTGGGCGAGGGCGGTGCCGAGCAGCCGCACCGAGGCCGGCAGCGCCCCGGCGGCGTAGGCGATGATGAGCAGCAGCGCGGTGCCGTAAAGCGGCAGCAGATCATTATTGAAGGCGATGACATAGCCCGCCCCCAGCACCAGCCCCGGCACGGCCATGTTGGCGGCCAGCAGCCCCTGCATCCCGGCGGTGAACCAGAGCGAGCGCCCTTGTTGCAGCTTCAGCACCACAATCCCGGCGCCAAGCGCCAGCGTCGCCGCCACCGCGCCGTAGCCGAGCGAGCGTGTCACCGCATCCAGCCCCGCCATGCCGGCGCCCTGGCTACCCGCCGCGACCGCCGCCAGCGCCAGCAGCGGGGCGGCCAGCCCCAGCCCCCAGAGCAGGCTGGCGGCGAGCCCCAGCGCCCAGCGCGCCGCCCCGGCGGGGGCGTGGCGCATGGGCGGACGGGCCTTGCCATGCACCAGCGCCGCTTGGTGGCGCCGTTGCACGGCCATTTGCCCCGCCGCCAGCAGCGCGGCGCTGCCGATCAGCCACCAGCACAGCATCGCCGCGCCGGTGAAATCGGTGGGCGTGGTGTTTAGGCGCCCATAGATGGCGTAGGTCAGGATGGGAATTTTCGCGGTTACGCCGAGCGTGGCGGGGATGCCGAATTCCTGCATCGTTTCGATGGCGGCGATGGTGAAGGCGGCGGCCATGGCCGGCAACGCGAGACGCAGATCGAGCAGGCGCCGCCGCCAGGGGGCGATGCCCAGCACCAGCGCGGCCTCATGCAGGCTGGCGCTGGCGCTGGCGAAGGTGCCGCGCGCCACGAATACCGCGAAGGGCAGGGCCTTGAGCGTGTAGAGGAACACGAGCCCTCCCGGCCCCAGGAACAGCGTGCCGAACCAGCCATTGCGCACCGCCGGGATGGTGAGAATGACCAGCCAGCCGGTGGTGAGCACATAGCCGGGAGTGAGGAAAAGCAGCCACAACCCGAGATCCAGCCCCCGCACGAGGCCGCCCGCGCGGGTTTCCAGCGCCTGCGCGAGCCCCGCGCCGAGCGGCGCCACGATCGCCCCCACCAGCAGCGCGAAACCGGCGGAGTTGATGAAGGCGGGCAGGGCATCCGCCGCGCCGTGGCTGCCGCCCGCGAGGGGCAGGGCCAGCAGCCGCGCCAGCGGATACGCGAACAGGAACGCCAGCAGCGCCAGCGCGAGAAGGCGCAGACTCCTCATGTGCCGGTGATCACCTTGGCGAACCAGGCGTTGATCGTGCTCTCCAGCCCGCCCCACAGCGCCGGGTCGAGTGTCACCGTCTTGGTTTGCGAGAGATCCGGCAGGCCGGGCAGCGGCGCCGGGGCATTGGTGGTGATGGGCCAGTATTCGCCGTCGGCCTCGCCCTGGGTCTGGCGCAGGGTCTGGATATCAGGGCGCATCACGAAGGCCATGAACTTGGCCGCCTCGGCCGCGCGCTTGGCAGGCAGCCCGGTGGCTTCCACCATCACATTCGGCAGCACATAGGCCGGGCTGGGCACGGTGATGCGCAGCCCCGGATGCTGCGCGGCGAAGAATACCGCCGCCGAGGATTGCACGATGGCGAGGCTGACCGCCTGCGCCTGCAGGGCGGAGAGGGTGGCGTCGTTCTTGTCGAACATATGCAGCCCATTGGCTTTCAGCGCCTGCACGAAACCCTGACCCTGCGGCCAGCCGCCCGCGTTGTCGAGCATCCCCGCCAGCATCGGGTAGGTGGGACCCGAGATTGAGGGGTCGTTCATTCCCACCTGCCCCTTGTAGGCGGGTTGGGTCAGATCATCCCAGTTTGCGGGCGGGGTGGGCAAGCGGGTGGGGTCGGAGATGAACACGCCCGCCAGGGTGAAGCCGGTGGGGATATAGGCGCCATCGGGGCTAAGCATGGACTGCCCCGTGGGGGTCAGGCCAGCCGGGGCAGGCAGGTTGCGGGCCAGCAGATGTTGCTGGTCGAGTGCGGCGGCGGCGGTGGCGCCGTCGAACCAGGCGAGGTCCCAATCCGGATGCCCGCCCTGCGCCACGATACGTGCCAGCAGGCTGCCCGTGGCCAGCCGCACGACGCTGACCTTGATGCCCGTCTCCTTGGTGAAGGCGGCGGCCACCGCCGGGCCGTAATCCAGACCGGTATAGAGCACGAGGCCGCGGTCCGGCGTCGGCCACAGCACGATGGCGGCGATCACGGCGATGACGGCGGCAAGGCCGCCGGCGATAAGCTTGCGCATGTCAGTTCACCTTTTCGGGGCGGCCGGGGTTCCCCGGCGCTCAATCCTGGTCGATGCTGGCCGCGGCCATCTGGAAGATGACAACGACGGTGACGGTATAGCTGCGCCCGGCGAAGCCCGGCGGCGGCGGCGGGTAATGGGCGATGCGGGCGGCCTGCATCGCGGCCTCGTCGAGCAGCGGGTAGCCGCTGGAGCGGGCAAGCGAGATGCCGGTGACGGTGCCGTTGGTATAGATGAAATTCACCTCGGGCTGCCCGGCCTCATGCGCCATTTGCGCGGCCTGCGGATACACCTGGTTGGCGACGACCTGCACCGCGTTGCGCATGGCGAGACGGAACTGGTCGACCTCGCCCAGCGAGGGGGCGGGCGGCAGCGGCGGCGCGGGCGGGGTTTGCGGTACTGGCGGCGTGGCCTTGGGCGGCGGCGGAGCCGGGCGCGGCGGCGGCACGCTATGGTGGATCACATGGTGCGGGGCTGGGCGCGGCGGGGGCGGCACCGGCTTTGGCGCTGTCTCTTATACACATCTGACGCTGCCGA
>NZ_JAJDJU010000022.1 GCF_020567705.1 Acidocella sp. KAb 2-4
TCGGCCTCGGCATCGCCGCGCTGAACGCCGATGCCGCCCGTGAGGTGTGGTCCGCCGCCCGCGAGGAGCATAGTGCGGCGGCATAGACCCGCTGCCAGAGGATGACTTGTAGTTGTCGCGCACTTAGGATTTACGCGGCAAACGCGCGAAGGCAATACATTGATAAACATGCATATTTGGCTTTCGGCAGGGGACGACCTGAGGACATCCCCGACAGGGGGCGGTTAGGCAATGGCAGATTTCTGCCTGAGACCGCTATATAGCCGTAGGGCAGCTCACGGCCCTATGCACGAGCGTTTTCGTAGTTCGAGCGGCAACGATCAGGTGGAGGAAGGATTAGATCGATAATATGACGACGTCGGCATCGTGCCCCCGCAACCACCGACAGTAAACCCTCGGGAACAGATCGTGACCGAGGGTTTTTACTGTTTGAAATCCCAGACAATTTGCCGCTGGCATCCCCCACCGTGGTCAGGTGCAGGATCGCCGCCAGATCGCCATGCTGCTCAGCCGCCAAGCCGTCCGAGGCCTCGGCGTCTGATGGACGTGCATTCCGACTCTTAAACGTGCTGGACGAGTTCAACCGTGAGGGCTTGGGCATTGAGGTCGACTTCTCACTGCCTGCAGAATGGTTGATCCGCAGTTTGACCCGGATCATCGAACCGCGCCGAGCAGCCGGGCGTGCTGGGGGCTGAAGTTATCCACCGCTGCGTTTCGTTTGGAATCAGGGGTTTGGCGCCATGTTCAGATTGCGCCATGCCCGCCCCGTTGCCAAAAATCTGCACGAAATACCTCATATTTTCGAAATTCAGCGGATCCGCCCACGGTTTATGTCCGGTTGCGGCCCCATCCCGGTTGTCCAGGCTTTTGCCGCGATGTCCACATACTTATCCACCGGGTTATCAAGAGTGCTGTGGATAAGCCACGCTGCTCACGCCCCGGCGCCGTGCAAAAACAGGTCGATGCAGGCCAGCAGATGCGCGCGGCGCTCGGCGCGGTCGGGCGTCTCGCTCAGGCTGATCCCCCGTTTGAGCAGCGGGCCGAACACCATATCCGAGAGCATTCGGGCGTAACCGGCGTAATCACCCGGGCGCAACCGCCCTCGCGCGGCCTGCCCGGCAAGGTAGGAGCCGAGCGCGCGCAGCGAGACGTCGCCGCCATGGATTGTCTTGATCTCGCGCAGCTCAGGGTATTGCCGCTCCTCGATCAGCACCAGGCGTTGCAGGCCGAGGCGGCGGCGCTCGGCCTCCTCGTCGAGGTCAAGGCGGAAGATGTCCGCCAGCCCAGCCGCAATCGGCTGTTCCTCATCAACCGGAAAGCGCAGCCAGAGGTTACGCTCGGCGGCAATCACCGCCGCGAACATCGCCGCCTTCGAGGGGTAGAACCGGTAGAGCGTCTGCTTCGAGATGTGGCAGGCCGCGGTGATGTCGTCGGTGGTGGTGGCGCCGTAGCCTTTTTCGACGAACAGCCGCCGCGCCGTCTCCACGATCTGCTGGCACTGCGCGTCAGACGGCAGCTTTCTCGGCCGCCCGCGGCGGCGGACCAGATCGTCACACAATTCGTTTTCCTCCACCGGCTCATCCCGCCATGCCGCCAGGGTATGCGTGTTCAAGCATGGCCCAGGGTTGACTTGGCGTGAACCGAAGCAATATCCGTACCCGCGAGTACTGTAAATATAGGGGTCCGATGCGCTTTGTCTCCGGTGACTCACGTCCTGCCATTTCGCGCCTGGGCCTGCCAGCGCGGCTGGGCGCCGCGCTGTGCCTCGGCGCTGTCGCCCTTGGCCTGAGCGGCTGCGGCAAGAAACAGAGCGCCGCGCCCCCGACGCCGCAGGTCGGCGTCATCACGCTCAGCCCCACCCCGGTCGCCCGCACCACCGACCTGCCCGGGCGCACCACCGCCTATACCATCTCCGAGGTGATCCCGCAGGTCAGCGGCATCATCCTTAAGCGCTTGTTCGTGGAGGGCTCGGCGGTGACCGTCGGGCAGCAGCTCTACCAGATCGACCCGGCGACCTATCAGGCGACCTATGACGCCGACATGGCGACCCTCGCGCGCGACCAGGCGGCGCAGGCCGCGGCCCAGGCCCAGGCTGAGCGCGACAAGCCCCTCGCCGCGGCGCAGGCCATAAGCCAGCAGACTTACGACAACGATGTCGCCGCCGCGCGCGAGGCGGCCGCCAATGTCGCCGCGGCCAAGGCGGCGGTCGAGCAGGCCCGGATCAACCTGCAATACACCAAGGTGCTGTCGCCGATCAGCGGCACGATTGGCGCTTCCAGCGTCACCCAGGGCGCGCTCGTCACCGCCGATCAGGCCACCCCGCTGACGATTGTGACGCAGCTCGACCCGATCTATGTCGATCTCAACGAGTCCTCGACCACCTGGCTGCGCCTGAAACAGGAAATGGAGGCCGGACAGCTCGACCGCTCGGGCGAAAACGCGGCCAAGGTCACGCTCACGCTTGAGGATGGCAGCACCTATAGCCTGCCGGGCCGGCTGCAATTCTCGGCCGTCAATGTCGATCCATCGACCGGCACCGTGCTGGTGCGGGCGCTGTTTCCCAACCCGCAGCATTTGCTGCTGCCGGGCATGTATGTGCATGCCGAACTCGCGGAGGGCATCGACAAGGGCGCTCTGCTGGTGCCCGAGCAGGCGGTGTCGCACAACACCGCCGGCGAGGCGACCGTGCTGGTCGTGGATGATAAAAACATCGCCTCGCTGCGGGTGATCACCACCAGCGGCAATCTCGGCAATGACTGGATCGTGAGCAGCGGCCTGCAAGCCGGCGAGCGCGTGGTCGTGGATGGGCTGATGAACGCCACGGTCGGCCAGGCGGTCACGCCCGTCGATGAAACCGCGAGCTTCGCCGCCCGCCCGAGCGTCCAGCCGTAAGAGGGGCCCTTATGTCACGCTTCTTCATCGACAGGCCGATTTTCGCCTGGGTGCTGGCGCTTGTGCTGATGATGGCCGGCGCCATCGAGATCACGCAGATGTCGATCGCGCAATATCCCTCCATCGCGCCGCCGGCGATCGCGATTTCCACCACCTATGCCGGCGCCTCGGCGCAGACGGTCTCCGACACCGTGATCCGCCCGATCCTGCAGCAGATGTCGGGGCTGGACGGGCTGGAATATATCGACGCGACCGCCGAAGCCAGCGGCTCGGCCACGATCACCCTCACCTTCAAGCAGGGCACCGACCCCAACGTCGCCCAGGTACAGGTGCAGAATAAGCTCTCGCTGGCCGAGGCGAATTTGCCCTCGGCGGTCAACACCGCGGGCATCAGCGTGAAGAAGGCCCAGAAGAACTACTTCCTGTTCTTCGCGCTGGTCTCCACCGACGGCTCGATGAACCGCTCCGATATCGCGGATTATATCGCCTCGAATATCGAAGACCCGGTCACCCGCGTGCCCGGTATCGGCGATTACACGCTGTTCGGGTCCGAATATGCGATGCGCATCTGGCTCGATCCCGACAAGCTCTATCAATACGGGCTAACGGTGAGCGATGTCGTGAGTGCGCTTAAGGCGCAGAACGTGCAAATCCCCTCCGGCGAGCTGGGTGGCCTGCCAGCCGTGCAGGGGCAAACGCTCGACGCCACCATTATCGGCCCGAGCGAACTCTCGACACCCAAGCAATTCGGGGATGTGCTGCTCAAGGTTGAGCCCGGCGGCGCGCAGGTGCGGCTTCAGGATGTCGCCAAGATCCAGCTGGGCGCGCAGAGCTATGCGGTGAATGCGCTGTTCAACGGCAAGCCCGCCGCCGGCATGGGCCTCAAGCTCACCCCGGGCGCCAACCAGCTCGACACCGAAAAGGCGGTGAAGGCCGAGCTCGCCCAGCTCACGCAAAACCTGCCGCCGGGGCTCAAGCTCGTCTACCCTTACGACACCCAGCCCTACATCGTGCTGTCGCTGCGGGAGGTGGTGCTCACCCTGCTGGAGGCCATCGCCCTGGTCTTCGTGGTGATGCTGATCTTCCTGCAAAATCTGCGCGCCACGCTGATCCCCACCATCGCCGTGCCGGTGGTGCTGCTCGGCTCCTTCGGTGTGTTGGCGGCGTTCGGCTATTCGATCAACACGCTCACCATGCTCGCCATGGTGCTGGCCGTGGGGCTGCTGGTGGATGACGCCATCGTGGTGGTAGAAAATGTCGACCGCCTGATGCATGAGCGCAAACTCTCGCCCCGCGAGGCGGCGCGCCAGTCGATGGACGAGATCTCCGGCGCGCTGGTCGGCATCGCCTTGGTCCTGGCCGCCGTGTTCCTGCCAATGGCCTTCTTCGGCGGCTCGACCGGCGTGATCTACCGGCAATTCTCGGTCACGATCATCTCGGCGATGGTGCTCTCGGTGCTCACGGCGCTGATCTTCACCCCCGCGCTCTGCGCGACCTTGCTGCGCCCGCCCAAGCCCGATGCCGGCCAGCACGGCTTCTATGGCTGGTTCAACCGCGTGTTCGAGGGCGCCCGCAACGGCTATCTCGACGGTGTGCGCAGGTTCATCCGCCATCAGCGGCGCACGCTGTTCGGGTTCGTCTGCATCACCCTCGCCATGGTGGTGATGTTCAAGCAGCTGCCCACCGGCTTCCTGCCCAATGAGGACCAGGGCCTGCTGCTTGGCCAGCTACACGGCCCGGCCGGGTCCACCGCCGAAACCACGGCGCATCTTCTGGCCGATGTCCGCCAATATATCGACCAAAACGAAGCCCAAAACGTGAAATCGCTGTTCACCGTCACCGGCTTCAGTTCCGCCGGGCAGGCGCAGAGCCAGGGGTTCATGGTGTTGCTGATGAAACCCTGGGCCGACCGGCCCGCGGCCTCGCAAAACGTGGCCGCCGTGGCCGCGCGGGTGATGGCGCATTTCGCCGGTAACCGCGCGGGCAAGGTGTTTCTGCTGCAGCCGCCGCCGGTGCTGGAGCTTGGCAGCGCGACCGGGTTCGATCTCGAACTGCTCAACACCGGCAATCTCAGCGGCCAGGATTTCTACAATGCCCGCAACCAGTTCGTGGCGATGGCCGGCAAGGACAAATTGCTGGCGGCGGTGCGCGCCAACGGCCTCGATCTGGCGCCCGAATTCCAGCTCAATGTCGACCGCGAGAAAGCCTCGGCCCTGGGCCTGAACATTGCGGATATCGACACCACGATCCAGGGCGCGCTGGCGTCGGAATTCGTCAACCAGTTTGTCCGCAACGGGCGGGTCAAGGATGTCTATGTCCAGGGCCAGCCAGACTCGCGCATGCAGCCGAGCGACCTCGCCAAATGGTATGTGCGCAACGCTTCCGGCGGCATGGTGCCGTTTGACGCCTTCCTCACCGGCACTTGGACCACCGGACCGCAATCAGTGGAGAATTACAACGGCGTCACCGCCTATGAAATTCAGGGCCAGCCGGCGCGGGGCGTCTCCAGCGGCGCCGCCATGGCGGAGGTGCAGAAGCTCGCCGCCAGGCTGCCCAAGGGCGTGAGCATGGCATGGACCGGCATTTCCTATGAGCAGGTGCGGGCCGGGTCGCAGACGGGCGCGCTCTACACCATCTCGGTGGTGTTCATCCTGCTTTGCCTGGCGGCGCT
Organism: Acidocella sp. KAb 2-4; assembly: GCF_020567705.1. GTDB lineage: Bacteria > Pseudomonadota > Alphaproteobacteria > Acetobacterales > Acetobacteraceae > Acidocella. Next base: position 5,564 of record NZ_JAJDJU010000022.1, read on the forward strand.
GTATGAGAGCTGGTCGATCCCGGCGGCGGTGATGCTGGTGGTACCGCTCGGCGTGATTGGCGCGGTGGCCGCCAATCTCATCCGCGGCATCGATAACGACGTGTATTTCCAGATCGGCCTGCTCACCACCATGGGGCTGGCGGTGAAAAACGCCATCCTCATCGTCGAGTTCGCCCGCGCCTTCTATGAGCGCGGCGAAACCCTGGCCGAAGCCGCCCTGCATGCGGGGCGTGAGCGCCTGCGCCCGATCCTGATGACCTCGATCGCCTTCATCTGCGGCACCTTCCCGCTGGCGGTGGCTTCCGGGGCGGGGGCGGGGGCGCGCACCGCCATCGGCACCGCCGTGGTCGGCGGCATGTTCACCGCCACCGTGCTCGCCATTTTCTTTGTGCCAGTGTTCTTCATCGCCGTGCTCACCTTCACCAAAGTCAAGCGCCGCGCCGAGCGCGGCGCGGAGGGTTGATCCATGCCCCGCCTGACCCAAGCCGCCCCGCTGGCCGCGCTGCTGCTGGCGGGCTGCACGCTCATCCCCGCCTATCAGCGCCCGGCTTTACCGGTGGCCGATGCCTGGCCCGCGCCGGGGGGCGCCGGCGCCACCCCCGCCGCCGATATCGGCTGGCGGGACATGTTCCAGGACCCGGCCTTGCAGGGGCTGATCGCCCTCAGCCTCGGCAATAACCGCAACCTGCGCGTCGCCGTGCTCAACATCCAGGCTGCCGAGGCGCAATACCGCATCGACCGCGCCAGCCTGTTCCCGAGCGTGGACGCCACGGCGAGCATGAATGCCTACCATACCCCCGCCGAGGTGACGGGCGCCGCCGCGCCGACCAATTTCCGCGAGTTCAGCCTCGGCGCCGGGGCCGTGGCGTGGGAGCTCGATCTGTTCGGCAAGCTGCGCTCCAAAGCCGAGCAGGCCCGCCAGCTTTATCTCGATGATGCTGACACCGCGACCGCGGCGGAGATCTCGCTGGTGGCGCAGGTCGCGGGCGAATACGAAACCTGGCTCGCCGACCGCGAATCCGAGCAGATCGCCGCCGATAGCGTGACCGCCGATCAGCGCAATCTGCAGCTGGTCTCGCTGGAGGCCGCGCATGGCGAGGCCAACGCGATGGAGGTGGCCCAGGCGCAGACCGCGCTGGACGCCGCCCAGACCAGCGTGGCGCAATATCAGCGCGCCGCCGCCCAGGACATGGACGCGTTGGTCCTGCTCGCGGGCGCGCCGATTCCGCCCGCGCTGCTGGCCCGGATGCAGGCGGTGAACGGGTTGGACGCCGAGCCCGCGATCCCGCCCGTGCCCGCCGGGCTGCCCTCCGACCTGCTCGTCCGCCGCCCGGACATCCGCGCCGCCGAGCACGCGCTGCTCGCCGCCAACGCCAATATCGGCGCCGCCCGCGCCGCCTTTTTCCCCTCCATCAGCCTCACCGCCGATGGCGGCACGGCCAGCCACACGCTCAGCGATTTATTCGCCCCCGGCTCCGGCGCCTGGAGTTTCGCGCCCCAGATCACCCTGCCGATCTTCACCGCCGGGGCGAATTTCGCCGCCCTCGACCAGGCCAAGATCGAGAAGCGCATCGAGGTCGCCAATTACGAGGCCGCCATCCAATCGGCCTTCCACGACGTCTCCGACGCGCTCAACGCCCGCGCCAGCTACGACACCCAGCTCGCCGCCCAGCAGAATTTGGTGGACGCCGACACCCGCTTCCTCAGCCTCGCGCAGATGCGCTTTCAGGCCGGGATCGATTCTTACCTCAACGTGCTGACCGCGCAGAACCAGCTGCTCACGGCGCGGCTGGGCTATGTCTCGGTCGAGCTGGCCGCGATGCAGAACAACATCACCCTGTATAAGGCCCTTGGCGGCGGCTGGCAGGAAACCAGCCAAGCCTCCACGGCGGCCAAGCCCAGCGCCTGACGCCATCTCCTCACCGGACAGAGCCGCGCCGCCCCGCCTGAGAAGGGTGGGGCGGCTTTGCTGCGCTGCAAAAAATCCCTGGTTACGCCTGCGGATATTCCGCTTGACAGGGTTTGCCGGCGCCGTATAGGTATGTTTTTACGAGGGTAAAAATAATTGGGGTCATCGTCTGCCCGCCGCCGCGCAAGAACCACCGGAAGGCGGCGGGTTTATGAAAAGCAAGTCCAAAAAGGGAGAAAACCATTATGAAATCAAAGGCTCTTTATGGGGTCACGGCGCTGTCTCTGGCCATGGCTGGGGCGCTGCCTGCGCTGGCGCAAACCGTCAGCCCGCCGCAGGTCAGCCAGATGACCGCCAAGCCCATCACCATCGCCTTCCTGATGCCCGAGAATTCTTCGCCGCGCTATGAGCAGGTTGACCGGCCGGAATTCTCGAAGATGGTGATGGCCGCGGACCCGAACGCCAAGCTCATCATCAGCAACGCCAACTCCAACCCGGACACGCAGCTCAACCAGGCGCAATCGGCCATCACCAACGGCGCCGATGTGCTGGTGGTTGACCCGGTGGACGGCAAGGCCGGTGCGGCCATCGTCGCCTACGCCGCGCGCAATCAGGTGCCGGTGATCTCCTATGACCGGCTGATCCAGGATTCCAAGCCCGCGGGCTATGTCTCCTTCGACAATACGAAGGTCGGTGAACTGCAAGGCCAATACATCGCCGACCACGTGCCAGTCGGCGGCTCGATCATCATGATCAACGGCGCGCCCACCGACCCTAACGCGTTTGATTTCCGCAACGGCGCGCTCTCGGTGCTCAATCCGCTGGTGAAAGCCGGCAAGCTGAACATCAGCTACACGGTGATGACGCCCGATTGGAGCCCCGAGAACGCGTTCCAGGAGACGCAGCAGGCGCTCACCCGCCTGGGCAACAAGGTCGATGGCGTGCTCGCCGCCAATGACGGCACGGCCTCAGGCGCCATCCGCGCGCTGCAGGCGGTTGGCCTCGCGGGCAAGGTGCCCGTCACCGGCCAGGATGCGACAAATGGCGGCCTGACCTTCATTCTTGAAGGTCTGCAATCGATGACCGTGTTCAAATACGTGCCGGATGAGGCCGCCGCCGCGGCGCAATTCGCCGTCGCCCTCGCGGCCAATGGTCAGCCGCCGGCCGGGCTGGTCAACGCCAAGGTGAATAACGGCAAGATCGACGTTCCCTCCGTGCTGCTCGCGCCCATCGTCGTCACCGCCGACAATATGAACGACACGGTCGTCAAGTCGGGCTATACCAGCCTGTCCTCCATCTGCGTGGGCGATGCCGCCAAGGCGACGCTCTGCCAGAAATAATCCCACGCCAACTTGGGAGATGAAATCCGCCATGGTTTCATCTCCATTTTTCCGGAGAGTCTCATGAGTTCAGCCAGCACGCAGGAATTGTTGAGCGTGAAGGGCCTGCACAAAAAATACGGTGCGGTCACGGCGCTGCGCAATGTCAGCTTCACCGTGCGGCGTGGCGAGGTAACGGCGTTGCTCGGCGATAACGGTGCGGGCAAGTCCACCACCATCAAGGCCATCGCCGGCGCCGCGCCTGCCGATAGCGGCGGCATTTTCCTCGATGGTCACGAAGTTCATATTCGCCGCCCCGCCGATGCCAGCGCGCTCGGTATCCAGACCGTCTATCAAGATCTCGCGCTGTGCGACAATCTCGGCATCTGCGCCAATCTGTTCCTGGGGCGCGAGCGCGTCAGCCGTCCGCTCGGTTTCGGGCCCGGATTGCTGCGTGAGGTCGATATGGAGGAGGAGGCGCGGCGCGTGCTGCAAACGCTGCGCGTAAACCTGCCCGCGCTAGACACGCCGGTCGCCGCTCTCTCCGGCGGCCAGCGCCAGGCCGTGGCCATCGCCCGTGCGGTACTCTGGGGCACCAAGCTCGTGATTATGGATGAGCCGACCGCCGCCCTCGGCGTCGCGCAGACCGCCGAGGTGCTGCGCCTGGTGCGCCATCTCGCGGCGCAGGGCTTCGGCGTGATCCTGATCACCCACAACATGCAGAACGTGTTCGAGGTGGCCGATAGTGTCGTCGTGCTGCGCCTGGGCGAAACGGTTCTGGAGGCACGCAAGGACGACCTGACGCCGGAAACCGTGGTGAGCTGCATAACCGGTTCACGCACCACCATCGGAGGCACGGCATGACCACGAACGCGGTGAATACCACAATGAGCCAGACCCAAAACAAGGCGCCGCTGCGCCGCTGGATGCAGAAATTTCTCCACTCCACCGATCTCGGGATGATCCCGGTGATCGCGGCGCTGATCGCGATCTGGGTCGTGTTCGAGATCCTCAATCCGCATTTCCTCACGCCGCGCAATCTCAGCAATTTGTCGGCGCAGATCGTCGTCACCGGCACGCTGGCGCTGGCCGAAACCTTCGTGATCCTGCTTGGCATGATCGATCTTTCGATCGGTTGGAGCAGCGTGGTCGCGGCCTCGGTGTTTTCGGTCGGCACGGTGTTCTTCAATCTGCCCGTCTGGCCCTGTGTTGGGCTTGGCATCGGCGCCTCCGTGCTCATCGGTTTTCTGCAAGGCCTGCTGGTCTCGCGTGTCGGCGTGCCGAGCTTCGTGGTCTCGCTGGGCGGCGCCATGATCGCCGAGGGCATCACGCTTGCCATGCTCACGCAGCATGGCGGCTCGGTGCCGCTCTCGGATGATCTTTCCACCGCCGTCGGCACGCTCAACGTGCCGCAAGGCTGGAGCTGGGGCATCGCGCTGGTGCTGTTCGCGCTGTATGCGGTGGTGCGGCTCAAGCGCCATGCCGATCGCCGCCGCCGGGGCGCGGGTGAAGCGCATACCATCGTCGTCGCCAAGCTCGCCTTCTCGTTGGCGGTGATGGTGATCGGCATCGGCCTGCTCTGCGCCTATCATGGCGTACCCATTCTGCTGGTCATCTTCCTGGCGGCGCTGTTCGGTAGCGCCTTCCTGACCAAATCCATGCAGTTCGGCCGCCATCTCTACGCGGTGGGCGGCAATGCCGAGGCCGCGCGCCGCTCCGGCATCAATGTCCGCTTCATCCAGCTTGCCGCCTTCACCATTGCCGGCGCGCTGGTTGGCCTCGGCGGCCTGCTCGATGCCGCGCGCCTTGGCGTCGCCTCCGCCACGGTGGGCGATAGCGACATCATGCTCAATGCCGTCGCCGCGGCGGTGATTGGCGGCACCAGCCTGTTTGGCGGACGCGGCTCCGTTTATGGTGCCTTCTTCGGCGCGCTCGTCATCGCCAGTGTCACCAACGGCATGGATCTGATCGGCGCGCCCTCTTCCGTGCGCTTCGGCGTGGAGGGTGTCATCCTGCTCGCCGCCATCACCATCGATACGCTGCTCCGCCAGCGCCGTCTGCGCTCCGGCCGCGCCTGAGCCAGCGCGAATGAAAGCGGGCTGAACCTTGAGGTTCAGCTCGTTTTTTTGTTGCATGCTACAAAAAACCCCGGCGCTTCACCGGGGTTTTTGCATCCGCCTATTTCAGCGCCAAACTCACATCGTCGCGCCACAGCTTGGCGCCGCCCGCCAGCGCGGCTTCGTTCATCGCCAGCTTCACGCCGCCAGGCAGTTCGTCCGGCGTGAACAGACGCGCATTGCCGCCGCCCAGATAGAGCGTGTCGAAATTCACCAAATCGCGGACACGCCGCAGCGTCTCCAGCACATGCGCCTTCCAGCGCGCTTCGCCGCTCCGCTTCAACGCCGCATCACCAACGAAATCGTCATAGCTCGGCGCCTCGCCAGCCACATGCCGGCCAAGCTCGATCTGTGGGGCCGGCACGCCATCGCGGAACAACGCGAATCCCATGCCGGTGCCGAGCGTCAGCACCACTTCTATTCCCTCGCCCGCAATCACGCCGAGACCATGCATGGTCGCGTCATTGGAGAGCCTGACCGGGCATCCAAATCGTTGCGACGCCATCGCGGCGAGATCCGTTCCCTGCCAATTCGCGGTGCCGAGATTCGGCGCGGTGAGAATGACATTGCGCTTGATCGCGCCTGGAAAGCCGATGGACATTGCGTCGAACTCGCCAAGCGGCGCCACGAGCGCCACGATCTCCTCAAGCAGCGTCACCGGCGTCGAGCCTCGCGGCGTCGGACAACGGCGCACGGGCGCCAGCATCTCGCCTGCGGCGTTCAACACCGCCGCCTTCACGCTAGTGCCACCGATGTCGATGGACAGAATTCGTTCAGGATGCATCTCGGCTTTCATCTCTTCCCCCAAAAAGGCAGGAGGCCCGCCTGGTGTCAACCGGGCAGGGCCTCCCCAATTCGTAGAGCCGCCGCTCGGCGCTTAATTCTCGCTCGGCAACCCGATCAGCCCGCCAATGTTCACGTTGAACTGCAAACCAACGACGAAGGCATCCGGCAGATTGCTCTTCGGATAAGCGCGGCTGCCCAAGCCATCCGGATGCACGATGTACTGGACATTGGGCATCACATCGAGCCACGGCGTCAGATAGGCGTCGTAATCAGCTTCCATCATCATCAGGCTGGACGCCGGACGTTGGCTCCCGCCCAGCGTCGTCACGCGATAATTGTAGAGCTCGTTGATAAACGAGCCACGGTAATGCGTGTCGCTGATCAGGAACCCGGCGCTGTCCGCCGGACGGGACGCCATTGGCCCCTGATAGACGGCGCCGGCGCTGATATTATAGTCGGCAACCTGGTTGCTGTCCGGCCCAAACACGGCCGCGCCAAACACGGTGAGCCCGCGCTGGCTGTTCATGTCCGGGCGATAAACCATCTGCTTGGCCTGCACATACAACATGGTCCGGCCATAGCCCGTCTTGCTGACGGGCATGAACTGGTCATAGGTGTAGGGCGTGCGATCGAACACAACGCCCACATCATAGCGGCGCGGATAGGCGTCATCGGCAAAGCTGGTCTGATAATCAAGCTCCAGCGGAATCTCCGCGCCCTTTGAATGTCCGGTGCCCCAATCGAAACCATGATGCGGCGATGCCGAATCGACCGGATCATTATCCGCGATCCCGGCCTTCACATACCAATCCTGTACCGGCGAAACCACAACCCGTCCGCCCCATACCGCGACCGGCCAGAATGACGCGTTGATGATCTTGCCCATGATATCAGGCTGTCCGCAAATCGCGTTGGACTGAAAATGGCAGTAGATCGGATCGTTCAGTGTCAGCTGGTCCAGCTCTGTGCGGCCGGCGGTGATATCGATCATACCGTTGAGCAGCTTCTGTTCCAGCGTCAGCGTGGTCAGGTTATAGGTCTGTCCGCCGCCATAAATCTGCTGTGTCGCCACGGAGTTGTTGATCACATCCGCGCCCTGGCTACGACCATCGCGGTTGGTGAATTCGATGTGCAGCGCGGCGCCCTGCCAGCCGACGAGTTTTTGCAGGTCGATATCGGCCCCGGCGACCACCTGATCGGCATAATCAGAGCCTTGATGCTCGCCGCCCGAAAGATTGCCGGCGAACTCACCGAAATAATTGGCATTCAGATAGATGCCCTTGGCGGCAAGGTCCTGGCTGATCGCGGCGACCGGCGGCAGATTCAGCTCCGTCGTGTTGGCGCTCTGCGCCTGTGCGCCGGCGCAGCTCAGCACAAGGCCGGCGCACGCGGTCGTCGCCAGCCAGAGCTGGCGTTTGGCATTGGTAAACTTCATCGTTATTCCTCCTGTCCGGATCTTCTCTTCTTGGTTGTCTGTTGTGGCGGGGGGCGTGAAATCCCCCGGTGAAAAGCTGAAACTTCTCCCCTTTCAACGTCAGGCGGTTCTGCCGGACGATATTTATTTTGGTCTCTAATAAAATAGGAATATGAAGCCGCCGGGACCGTGTCAAATAAAAAATTGCTGCCCCGTGGTAGTTACGCTAAGCCTGTGAGGCCATGCACACACGCCGGATCAATTCGAGTACCATCCGCCGGATCAACGCGGCGCGCGTTTTCCACGGAATCCGCAAATCTCCCGGTATTTCGCCGCAGGGTTTGTCGAAGGCGACCGGCGTCGATCTCGCCACCATTTCCATCATTCTCTCGACGCTGGAGCAGGATGGCCTGGTCACCCGCACGTTGAGCGAGCGCACCGGCCGCTCGGGCCGCCCCAACAGCCAACTCAACATCAACGAAAAAGATGGCGTGCTGGCCGGCGTCGCGGTCGATGTCCAGGAAATTCAGATCGTGCTCTCCAGCTTCGCCGGCACGCGCCTCGCCAGCTTGCGGGTCGAGGGCAGCCGCGACCAGGACCGCGCCGCCGCCGCCATCAAATCGGGCGTGCACGCCCTGCTCAAACAGGCCGGGCATCCGCGCAAGGCGCTGGCGGGCGTCGGCGTCGGCATGCCGGGTCTGGTGGGGCTGGATGGCAAGCTGGCGCTGGCCCCGGCGCTGGATTGGCGTGACGTCGATTTCGGCGGCATCGTGTCGGCGGCGCTCGGCGTGCCGGCGCAGCTGGAAAACGACATCAAGGCCGCCGCCATCGCCGAACATCTATTCGGCAGCGGCGTGCATGATGCCGATTTCATTTATCTGTCCGGCCGCTCCGGCGTCGGCAGCGGCCTGTATCTTGGCGGCAGCCTTTATCGCGGGCCGCACGGCATGGCGGGCGAGGTCGGGCATATGAAGCTGATGCCCCATGGCCGGCCCTGCGCCTGCGGCGGCTTCGGCTGCTTCGAGGCTTATGTCTCCGAGCGCGCGATTTTCGAGAGTCTGCGCGAGGCCGGGCTGCACCTCGCCGATGCCGACGCGGTGCGCGACGCGGCGTTGCGCGGCGAGCCAAAGGTGCTGGCGGTGCTCGACGAAGCGGGCAGGAATCTCGGACTCGGCCTCGCCAATCTCGCCAACATCTTCGCGCCGAGCAGCGTGATTCTCGGCGGCATCATGGGCCTGCTGGCCGATTTCCTGCTGCCCGCCGCCCGCCCGGTCTTCGAGGCCAACGCCCTGCGCGAGATCCGCCGCGATGTCGCCATCACCGTCTCCACGCTGGGCGAGTTCGCCATCCCGATGGGCGGCATCGCCATCGCGCTCCAGCATTTTCTCGAGGATCCCTCGGCGGCCCTGCTCCGCCCCCGCGCGGCGGTCTAAGCGCCTCGCGGGCGTGTTCACGCTCCCGCCCCGCCCCGCCCGCCAGCTCCGCCAGCAGCCGACTTCCGAAGCTCAGATCTGGTTGAACTACAGCTACGCGCCGCTCAACACCGCCTCGCTCGGTGTCTCCGGCACGCTTGGCGGCTGTTCCAGCGTCAACGGCGCGCTGCCGGGCTGATGATCCGCCTCGCCAAGGTGTTCTGAGGCGCGGTTTGATCCGCGTCATTGGCAGCCAGCGGGGCGGGGCTTAGCCTTGCCCCGTGATGAGCGCGGCGGAGATGTGGGGCAGGGTGGTTTCGGTGCATGGCGCGGTGGTGGAGGTCGCCTTCCCCGCCGCGCCGCTGCCGCCGGTGCAGACGCTGCTGGCGGTCGCGTGGGACCAGCCGGAGACCTTGCTGCTCGAAGTGCAGGGCCATGCCGATGCCCACACGGTGCGCGCGGTGGCGCTGCAAGCCACGGCGGGGCTGGCCCGTGGCGTGCGGGTGCGCGCCACCGGGGCCCCGCTGAGCGTGCCGGTGGGCGAGGCCGTGCTCGGCCGGTTGCTCGATGTCACCGGCCAGCTGCGCGACCGCGGCCCCGACCTGCCCGCCGGCACCCCGCGCCGGCCCATCCACAACGCGCCGCCGCCGCTGGCCGCCTGGGCGGTGCGCGACACGCTGTTTGAAACCGGGATCAAGGTCATCGACCTGCTCGCTCCGCTGGCCCAGGGCGGCAAGGCGGCGATGTTCGGCGGCGCCGGCGTGGGCAAGACCGTGCTGGTGATGGAGCTGATCCACGCCATGGTCGAGAGCTATCAGGGGCTATCGGTGTTCGCCGGGGTGGGCGAGCGCTCGCGCGAGGGGCACGAGCTGCTCACCGAGATGCGCGGCTCCGGCGTGCTGGCCCGCACCGTGCTGGTCTATGGCCAGATGAACGAGCCGCCCGGCGCGCGCTGGCGGGTGCCGCTCACCGCGCTCGCCATCGCCGAGCATTTCCGCGACGCGCGCCACCGCAACGTGCTGCTGCTGATGGATAACGTATTCCGCTTCGTGCAGGCCGGGGCCGAGATCTCCTCGCTGCTCGGGCGGCTGCCCTCGCGCGTGGGCTACCAGCCGACGCTGATGACCGAGGTGGCGGCCCTGCAGGAGCGCATCGCCGCCGCGTCGGGCTCGGCCATCACCGCCATCCAGGCCGTTTATGTCCCCGCCGATGATTTCACCGATCCAGCCGTCACCGCCATCTCCAGCCACATGGACAGCATGGTGCTGCTCTCGCGCGAGCTGGCGGCGCAGGCCTTCTACCCGGCCATCGACCCGCTCGGCTCCACCTCCGTGCTGCTCGACCCGCTGGTGGTGGGCGCGGCGCATTACCGCGTGGCCGAGCGCGTGCGCCAGACCCTGGCCCGGTTCAAGGAATTGCAGGACATCATCGCGCTGCTGGGCGTGGAGGAGCTGGGCCGCGCCGACCGCCAGGTGGTGACCCGCGCGCGGCGCCTGCAACGCTTCCTCACTCAGCCTTTCGCCGTCACCGAAGCGTTCACCGGCATCCCCGGGCGCAGCGTGAAGCTGGCCGACACCCTGGCCGGGTGCGAGGCGATTCTGGCGGGCGAGACCGACGAGTGGGCCGAAGCCTCGCTCTACATGGTCGGCACGCTGGAGGAAGCCCGCGCCAAGGAACAGGGGGCGGCGGCATGAGGTTGCGCATCACCACCCCGCTGGCGCGCCTGGTGGATGAGGAGATGCGCGGCCTGCGCGCCGAGGACGCCTCGGGCTGGTTCGGCATCTTGCCCGGCCATGCCGATTTCCTCACCCGCCTCGCCGTCTCGGTGGTGAGTTGGACGCGCCCCGATGGCAGCGCGATGCATTGCGCCGTGCGCGGCGGGGTGCTCACCGTCTCCGGCGGGCGGGAGGTGGCGATCGCCACCGCCGAGGCGGTGGCGGACGCCGACCTGCTGCGCCTGGACGAAACCGTGCTCGCCGCCTTCCAGGCCAAGGCGGAGGCCGAGCGCGTCGAGCACAGCGCACAGGCGCAGCTGCAACTCAACGCCATCCGCCAGATCATGAAGCATCTGCGCGCCGCCCAGCGGGCCGGGGCGCGGCTGTGAGCGCGCCCGAGGACGACAAGCTCCTGCAAGGCGCGCGGCGGCGGGCAGCGCGGCACCGGCGCTGGCTGCGCGAGGGCGGCGAGCCCTCGGTGGCCGGGCGGCTGGCGCAGATCGGCGTGCTGGGCTGGATCGTGGTGGTGCCGACCCTGGCCGGCATCTTCCTCGGCCGCTGGCTGGACCGCCTGTTCCATAGCGGCATTTTCTGGACCGCCCCGCTGCTCATGCTCGGTGTGGCGCTGGGCTGCTGGGCGGCGTGGAAATGGGTGAACAGCGCATGAGCGCCGCGCTGCTGGCCGCGCTGGCGGGCTGGGCCCTGGCCGGGGCGGCGCTGGGCTGGCTGTATTTCCGCGCCCTGTGGTGGAACATCCGGCTGTTCACCGCGCCGCCGCGTCCGGCCCTCGCGGCGCTGGCGGGCCTCGCGCGGTTCGCCGCCCTTGGCGTGGCGCTGTATCTGGCCAGCCGCCAGGGCGCTTTGCCCCTGCTCGCCGCCAGCCTCGGCCTGCCCGCCGGGCGCGCCCTGGCGCTGCGGCGGGCCAAACGCGAGCTGGCGCCATGACCTCGCCGCTCGCCAACCCGGTGCTGTTCCATCTCGGCCCGCTCGGCATCACCGCGCCGGTGGTGGTCACCTGGGCGATCATGCTCGCGCTCAGCCTCGGCGCGGTTTTGCTCACCCGGCGTCTGGCCCTGCTCCCCAGCCGCACCCAGGCGCTGCTGGAGCTGCTGGTCGAGGCCGTGGACGCGCAGATCCGCGACACCATGCGCACCGAACCCACCCCCTACCGCGCCTTCATCGGCACGCTGTTCGTGTTCATCTTCACCGCCAACTGGTCCACGCTGGTGCCCGGCATCGAGCCGCCCACCGCGCATCTGGAGACCGACGCCGCGCTGGCCCTGCTGGTGTTCCTGGCGGTCATCGTGTTCGGCATCCGCGCCGGGGGGGTGCGTGGTTATCTCGCCAGCTTCGCCACGCCCAGCGCCTTCATGATCCCGCTCAATTTCGCCGAGAGCCTGACGCGCACCTTCTCGCTGTTGGTCCGCCTGTTCGGCAATGTGATGAGCGGCGTGTTCGTGGTCGGCATCGTGCTCTCGCTGGCCGGGCTGCTGGTGCCGATCCCGCTCATGGCGCTCGACCTGCTGACCGGCGCCGTGCAGGCTTACATCTTCGCCGTGCTCGCCATGGTGTTCATCGCCCAGGCGGTGGGCGAGACCAAACCCGATAATGACAGGAGTGACGCATGAACTGGTTGGCCCTTGCCAGCATTGTCTCGGCCGCGATCGCGGTGTCCTTCGGCGCCATCGGCCCGGCCCTGGGCGAGGGCCGCGCCGTCGCCGCCGCGATGGACGCCATCGCCCGCCAGCCGGAGGCGGCCAACACCATCTCGCGCACGCTGTTCGTGGGGCTGGCGATGATCGAGACCATGGCGATCTACTGCCTGGTCATCGCGCTGCTGCTGCTCTTCGCCAATCCGCTGCTGAAATGAGCGCATGAGCATCGATTTCGGCACGTTGGCGCTGCAGGCCGTCAACGTCCTCATCCTCATCTGGCTGTTGCAGCGCTTCTTCTGGCGCCCGGTTGCCGCGATCATCGCGCAGCGGCGCGCGGCGGCGCAGGCGATGCTGGACGACGCCGCCAAACGGCAGGCGGAGGCCGAGGCGCAGATGGCCGGAATCGAACAGGTGCGGGCGGGGTTCGCGCAGGAGCGCGCGGCCATCCTGGCGGCGGCGCAGGCCGAGGCCGCCAGCCTGCGCGCCGCCGCCGAGGCCGAAGCCGCCAGCGCGGCGAAAGCGCTGGAGGCCGCCACCCGCGTCCGCCTGAGCGCCGAGGAAAAAACGGCGATGGCGGCGCTGCGCGGCGAGGCGGCGGAACTCGCGGTGCGGATCGCCGGGCGGCTGGTGGCGCGGCTGGATGCCCCCGCCTTGCGCGCGGCCTTTCTCGACAGCACGCTGCGCGAACTCGCAACCCTTCCGGCGGAGCTGCGCCAGGGCGTGCGCGTTCTCACCGTGACCAGTCCCGCCCCGCTGCCGCCCGAGGAGCAGACCGCCTGCGCCGCCCGGCTGCGCACGGCGCTGGGCGGCGAGGTGGCGATCAGCTTCGCCGCCGACCCCGCCGTGCTCGCCGGGTTGGAGCTGGCGGGCGGGGCGCTCAGCCTGCGCAATTCCTGGCGGGCGGATCTGGAGCGCCTGCGGGCGGAGCTGGACCATGCCGCCTGACCCGTCCTGGCTGGACGAGGCCAGCGCCAAGCTGGCGCATGTGCCGCTCGGCCCGCGCACCGAGCTGGTCGGGCGGGTCGAGGAAGTGGCCGATGGCGTCGCCATGGTCTCCGGCCTGCCGCAGGCCCGGCTCTCCGAGCTGCTGCGCTTTTCAGGCGGGCAATACGGCTTCGCCCAGGTGCTGGAGCGCGCCCGTATCGGCTGCGTGCTGCTCGACGCGCCGGAGCGCGTGGCGGTGGGCGACCTTGTGCACGGCACGGGCGACGTGGTGCGCGTGCCGGTGGGGCCGGAGCTGCTGGGCCGGGTGGTCGATCCGCTTGGCCGCCCGCTGGACGGCAAGGGCCCAGTCAATGCCGCGCTGTTCGAGCCGGTGGAGCGCCCGGCGCCCGAGATCATCGACCGCGACCTGGTGACGCAGCCGGTGCAAACCGGGCTGCTGGTGGTCGATACGCTGTTCGCCCTCGGGCGCGGCCAGCGCGAGCTGATCATCGGCGACCGCGCCATCGGCAAGACCACAATCGCCACCGACACCATCCTCAGCCAGAAACACAGCGACATGATCTGCGTCTATGTTGCGGTGGGGCAGAAAACCTCGGCGGTGCGCCGGGTGATCGCCGCGATTCAGGCGCAGGGCGCGCCGGAGCGCTGCATCATCGTCGCCGCCCCCGCCGCCGCCACGCCGGGGCTGCAATGGATCGCCCCGTTCGCCGGCTTCACCATGGCCGAATATTTCCGCGATCGCGGCCAGCACGCGCTGGTCGTGATCGACGACCTCACCAAGCACGCCGCCACGCATCGCGAGCTGGCGCTGCTCAACCGCCTGCCGCCGGGGCGCGAGGCGTATCCCGGCGATATCTTCTACGTCCATGCCCGGCTGCTGGAGCGCGCCGCCAAGCTCAGCGCCGAAAAGGGCGGCGGCTCGCTCACCGCCCTGCCCATCGCCGAGACCGATGCCGGCAATCTCAGCGCCTATATCCCCACCAACCTGATCTCGATCACCGACGGGCAGATCGTGCTCGATGCAAGGCTGTTCCACGAGGGCCAGAAACCGGCGGTGGATGTGGGGCTGAGCGTCAGCCGCGTCGGCGGCAAGACGCAGGCCCCGGCGCTGCGTGCGGCGGCGGAGACGCTGCGGCTCGACTACGCGCAATTTCTGGAGCTGGAGATTTTCACCCGCTTCGGCGGCATGCCGGATGCGCGGGTGAAAGGCCAGCTCCTCCGCGGCGCGAAGCTGCGCGCCATCCTCACCCAGCCGCGCCACGCGCCGCTGCCTTTGGCCGAACAGGTTGCGCTGGTGCTGGCCGCGCAATCCGGGCTGCTGGACGCGCTCACCAGCGACGCCCTCGCCGCCTTCCGCCACGGCTTGGCCGCGCGCTTGGCGCGGGACGCAACCGAGGCAATGCGCATGATCGAGGCCACCGGGCGGTTGGAGGGGGCGGCGGAAACCGCCTTGCGCGCGGCGCTGACCGTCTTCGCCCGCGAGCTGGCGGCGCCATGACCGAGCGTCTGGCCGACATTACCGCGCGCATCGGCAATATCGGCCAGCTTGGCACGGTGGTGAACGCGATGCGCGGTATCGCCGGGGCGCGGGCGCAGGCGGCGCGGGGGCAGCTGGCCGCGGTGGAGGGCTACATGGCGGTCATCGAGGTGGCGATCGGGCGCGGCTTCGCCCTACTGCCCGCCCCGCCGCCCCCGGTGGCGGCGGGGCAAGCCGCGCAGGTGCTGCTCTGCGCCGAACAGGGCTTCGCCGGGGCGTTCAGCGCGCATGTGCTGGATGCCGCCGAAGCGGGGGCGAAGCTGTTCCTCATCGGCACGCGCGGCGCCACGCTGGCGGCTGAGCGCGGCCTCGCCCCGGCCTGGAGCTGCGCCTTCCCCGCCGCCTCGGCCGGCGTGCCGGGGCTGGCGGGGCGGATCGCGCAGGCGCTCTATGAGGGCATCGCCAATACCGGCATCGGCGCGGTGGAGGCGCTGTATTGCCGCTGGCTGCCCGCCGCCGGGCTGCAGCTCCAGCGCCGCCGCCTGCTGCCGCTCGACCCGGCGGATTTCCCCGTCGCCGCGCCACATAATCCGCCCTTGCTCACCCTGCCCCCGGCGGCGCTGCTGGAGGGGCTGACCGCCGACCATGTCCACGCTGTGCTCTGCCAGGCGGCGCTGCACAGCTTCGTGGCCGAGAACGAGGCGCGCATGGCGACGATGGCGGCGGCGCACCTGCATATCGAGGCGCAGCTCCAGGGGCTGGAGCAGACGCGCCGCGTCGTCCGCCAGGAGGAGATCACCGCCGAGATCGTCGAGCTCGCCGCGAGCCTATAAATTCCCGTCAGCTTGCGGAATATCAATGCCCGCGCGCGGCAGCTGTGGCTCCAATACCCGCCTGCAAGCGCAAAGCGAGGACGCCATGGCCGACGAACCCACCTTGTCCATTCCGCTGGAAACCATCTGCTTCATCATCACCAAGGCGCGCGAGTTCGACGCCAAGGACGAAGTCTCCGAACCCGATCCCGGTTCCAACCCCAGCGATGACGACATGCGCGCCGTGCTGGAGGACCATGCGGACGACCCGGTGGTGGCCGAGATCACCGCGGTCATCGACGATCTCAACGAGGACGCGCAGCTCGACCTCGTCACCCTGGTCTGGCTCGGGCGCGGCGATGGCGATCTCGACTCCTGGGGCGCGCTGCGGGGCGAGGCGGTGAACGCCTATAACGGCCGCACCGCCGACTACCTGCTGGGCATCCCGCTGCTGGCCGATTATCTTGAGGAGGCGCTGGCGCAATTCGGCCTCAGCTGCGCCAGCGTGCAGGATTAGCCGGGGGCGTGATGCCCGCCAGCAACGCCGAGATCGCGGCCCAGCTCGACAAGATTGCCGATCTGCTCGACATCGAGGGTGCCAACCCGTTCCGCATCCGCGCCTATCGCCGCGCCGCGCGGCTGGTCGGCGAATTGCCGCGCGCGGTGGCGGACATGCTGGCCGCGGGCGAGGATCTCGACGATCTGCCCGGCATCGGCCCGGATTTGGCGGGTAAGATCGCGACCCTGGCGCAGGGGCGCGCGCCGCCGCTGCTGCTTGAGCTGGAGCGCGAGACGCCACCCGGCATCGCGGCGCTGCTGGCGATACCGGGGCTGGGGCCCAAGCGCGTGCATGCGCTGCACGAGGCGCTGGGCATCGACAGCGTGGCGGCGCTGCGCCAGGCGGCGGCGGACGGCAAGCTGCGCGGCGTGCCCGGCTTCGGCGCCGGGCTGGCGGCCAAGATCGTGGATGCCCTGGCCGGCGGCGCGGGCGCGGCGCCGCGCACCCTGCTGGCCGTGGCCGAGCAGACCGCGCAGCCCCTGCTGGCCTATCTGCGCCAGGCGGAGGGCGTGAGCGCCGCCGAGATCGCGGGCAGCTTCCGGCGCCGGCGCGAGACGGTGGGCGATCTCGACATCGTGGCGGTGGCGGCAGAGAGCGCGCCGGTGATGCGCCGCTTCACCGGCTATGAGGCGGTGGCGGAGGTGGTGGAGCGGGGGCCGACCCGCGCCACCATCCGCCTGCGCGGCGGCTTGCAGGTGGATCTGCGCGTGGTGCCGCCGGAGAGTTACGGCGCCGCGCTGTGCTATTTCACCGGGGCCAAGGCGCATAACATCGCGCTGCGCCAGATCGCCCTCGACCAGGGGCTGAAGCTGAACGAATACGGGCTGCACCGGGGCCCGCGGCGTGTGGCCGGGGCGACCGAGGCGGACCTCTACGAGCGGCTCGGCCTGCGCTGGATTCCGCCCGAACTGCGCGAGGACCAGGGCGAGATCGCCGCCGCCCGCGCGAACCGCCTGCCGCATCTGCTTACGCTGGACGACATCAGGGGCGATCTGCACATGCACACCACCGCCAGCGATGGCCGCACCAGCCTGCGCGGCATGGCCGAGGCCGCGCGCGCCCGTGGCTACGCCTATATCGCCATCACCGACCATAGCCGCCGCCTGCGCATGGCGCACGGGCTGGACGCGAAACGCCTGGCGCGGGAGATGGAGGAGATCGACCGCCTGAACGCCGATACCCCCGGCTTCACGATCCTCAAATCCATCGAGGTGGATATCCTGGAAGACGGCACGCTCGACCTGCCGGATGATGTGTTGTCCCGGCTCGATCTGGTGGTCGGCGCCGTCCATTCGCGCTTCGACCTGCCGCCCGCCCAGCAGAGCGAGCGGCTTCTGCGCGCCATGGACCATCGCTGCTTCACCATCCTCGCCCACCCCACCGGACGGCTGCTCAACCAGCGCCCGGCCTATGCGCTGGACATGGCGCGCGTGATGCGCGGCGCGGCCGAGCGCGGCTGCTTCCTGGAACTCAACGCCCAGCCCGAGCGGCTGGATTTGAACGACGCGCATTGCCGGATGGCCAAATCGCTTGGGCTGAAACTTGCCATCTCCACAGATGCGCATGGCGATGCCGAACTCGGCTTCATGCGCTTCGGTGTCGATCAGGCCCGGCGCGGCTGGCTGGAGGCGGCGGATGTGCTGAACACCAGACCGCTGCCCGCGCTGCGCGCCTTGCTACGCCAGCGGCGCTAACCCTCGGGCGGGATGGTGAGCGCCAGCCCGTCCTCCGCCGCGGTGAGCACGAGCTGGCAGGCGAGGCGCGAATTCTCGCGCGGCGCGGCGAGGCCGCCGATCACGATCCCCTCCAGCTCGCCAAAGGGCGGGCGCGAGGCCGGGCTTCGCGGATCGACATAGACATGGCAGGTGGCGCAGGTCATGCAGCCGCCGCACAGCGCCCGCAGCTCCATATAGCCGCCCTCATGCAGCGCGTCGGAGAGCGCCCGGCTGGGGCGGTATTCGATCCGGCGGGTCTGGCCGTCGCGGCCGGTGACGATGAGATGCGGCATACACGCCCTCTAGCATCGCCCCGCGCCGCGGCGCCATGCCCCGGCTACACGGCGGTGAAGCCGTTATCCACGAATAGATGCGTGCCGTTGATGAAGGAGGCGTCGTCGCTGGCCAGGAACAGCGCGGCGCGCGCCACCTCCTCGGGTTCGCACATCCGCCCCTGCTGTGCGGCGATCACACTCTCGGATGCGTCAACCCCGAGCGCGGTCAGCTTCGCCACCTCGTTCATGCCGTGCGGGGTGCGGATGAAGCCGGGGCAGACCGCGTTGCAGCGTATGTTCTGCTCGCGGAAATCCACGGCGATGGCGCGGGCGAACATATGCACCGCGCCCTTGCTGGTGTTGTAGACCACCTCCATCGGCGTGGCGGCGATGGCCGAGATCGACGAGGTGCAGACGATGCTGCCGCCCCCGGCCGCGATCATGCCCGGCAGCACCGCCTTGGTGACGAGGAACATGCTCTTCACGTTCACCGCCATCAGCCAGTCCCATTCCTCCTCGGTGGTTTCCAGGAAGGGTTTCACGATGATCGTGCCGGCGTGGTTGAACAGCACGGTGGGCGCGCCGAGTGCCTTGGTGATGGCCTCGACCGCCGCGTTCACCTCCGCCGCGCGCGACACATCGGCCTGCGCGAAGGCCGCCTTGGCCCCGGTGGCGGCGATCTCGGCGGCCACGCGCTCGCCATTCTCCTTCGCGCGGTCGATAATGCCGACGCGCGCGCCCTCGGCGGCGAACATCCGCGCCGCCGCCTCGCCCGCGCCGCCCGCCCCGCCGGTGACGAGCACCGTCTTGTCCTGGAACCGTTGCCTCATGCGCGAAACCTCCTTGTTGTGGTTGTGTGGGTTTTAACCGCCCAGCTTCACCGGCTCATCCGAACCCAGCACCGCCCCGGCCTTGCGCAGCGTCTCCGGCCGGGTGATGGCGAGCCACGCGGCCCCGGCGGCGAACAGGCCGAACCAGGCGAGCGTGATCCAGGGCATCCAGGTATAGGGCGCGCCGCTATTTTCCACGATTTGCCCGGCGAACAGCCCGATCATCATCAGCCCGCCCATGACCGGCAGCACGAGATGGCGGATCAACCGGCGGCTGCCCTGGCGCATGAAATAGGCGATGGCGGCGACGTTGGCGAACACATAGACGACGAGAATGGCCAGCGTCAGCAGAAAGCCGAGATAGCCATAAACATTGCTGCCGCCATCGGGGTTGGCCAGCCCGCCCGAGAGCGCCCCGACCACCAGCACGATGGCGAAGGTGAGCGCGCTCTGGAACAGCACGGCGTTGGAGGGCGTGTTGTGCTTGGGGTTGATATGCGCGAGCGGGCGCGGCAACAGCCCCTCGCGGCCCATGGTGTAGAGAATGCGCACGATGCCGGAATTGGAGTTCACCGACACCGCGAACATGCTGGAGACCGAGGCCAGGATGATGAGCGGCGTCATCCACGGCGCATACATATGCGCGAGGTCGTTCCACGGGGTCGAGGCGCCGGTCAGCGCGTTCACCTTGTCATCGCCCAGCCCGATCACCTCGGCCCAGATGCAGAAGGTGTAGATGGCGCCGACGGTGATGGTGGAGAGCGCGATCGCCAGCGGCACGTTGCGCCGGGGCTGGCGCACCTCCTCGCCCAGCGTGGTCGCGCCCTCGAAGCCGACGAAGCTGAGCGCCGCAAACACCGCGCCGATCACCAGCCCCTGGGTGCCGTGCGGCGACGAGCTGGGCGCCAGTGGATGCAGCGACAGCCCATGCGCCCCGCCCATGGCGACCACGATTACCGCCATCGTCAGCACCACGCCGACCTCGATGAGGAACAGGATCATCGCCGTGCGCAGCGAGGCTTGAATTCCCTCCAGCGCCAGGAAGGTCATGAACCCCCAGGGCAGCAGCGAGATCAGCCCCCAGGGGATGTTGAGGCCGAATTCCTGCTGGATGGTCTGTTGCAGATAGGCGCCGATCAGCGCCACCTCGATCGGCGGCAGCAGCGCATAGGCCAGGAACATCAGCCCGCCGGTGATGAACCCCGCATGCGGCCCCAACCCCTGCGCGACATAGGTGTAAAACGACCCCGCGCTCGGCGTTTGCGCCGCCATCTCCATGATGCCGCTGGCGGTGATGAGCATGGCGATCAGGCAGGCGAAATACACAAACGGCGTCGCCGGGCCCGAAAATGGCGTGGAGAATTGCGGGTTGAAAAAGGTGGAGACCGCCGGGCCCATGATCGCGGCGGACATGATGACCGCGCCCGGCAGGCCAACGGAGTTGGATTTCAACCGCGCCTGCTGCGGCGGGAGGGAAGCGGTGTCAGACATGGCGGCTCCTCGGTTGCGGATTCTTGTTTGTCGGGCGAGGTCGTCTGGCCGGCGGGCTCCGGTCATCCACGTAACATTGTCTGGCGGAGCCTAGGGCAGGGGTCAGATCGATTAAATCCCAACATGGTTACCTTAACTTATTCGGTTTCTTACGTATATCCCGCAGGAGCGCCCGCGGCGGGCATGGCGGAGGGGCGGTGCGGATGCATCTGGCAGGGGAGCGCGGGTGACACAGATCGTCTGGTTCAAGCGTGATTTGCGCCTGGCCGATCACGCGCCGCTCTGGCACGCGGCGCAGCGGCAAGGCCCGCTCATCGCGCTCTACATCTTCGAGCCCGAACTCTGGCGCCAGCCGGATCTGAGCCCGCGCCATTATGCCTGCCTGCATGCCGCGCTGCTCGATCTGTGCGCCAGCCTGGCGCGGCGCGGCCAGCGCCTGGTGGTGCGCGTGGGCGCGGCGGTCGAGGTGCTGGACGAGCTGGCACGGGTGCATCCCGGCTGCAGCTTGTGGTCGCATCAGGAGACCGGCAATGGCTGGAGCTATGCGCGCGACCGCGCGGTGGCGCGCTGGGCGCGCCGCGCCGGGGTGGCGTGGCACCAATACCAGAGCGGCGCCGTGGTGCGGCGCCTGGGCAGCCGCAACCAGTGGGATGCGCTCTGGCGCGGGGTGATGGAGCAGCCTGTCTATCCGGTGCCCGCGCTGCCCCCGCCCGCCGATCTGCGCAGCGACTCGCTGCCCGATCCGGCGCCTTTCGCCGCCGGGCCGCTGCATCCGGGTCGCCCCGCCGCGATCGCCCGGCTGGGCGTGTTTCTGCGCGAGGCCGGAGCGGGCTATGCGCGCGGCATGTCCTCGCCACGCACGGCGGTGCAGGATTGCTCGCGCCTGTCGGTGCCGCTGTCGCTGGGCGCGCTCTCGCTGCGCGAGGTGGTGCAGGCCACGCGCCGCCGCCAGCGCGAGGTCGCGGCCCTGCCCAAGCCCGAGCGCGGCGCCTGGCCGCTGGCCCTGCGCGCCTTCGAGGCGCGGCTGCACTGGCATTGCCATTTCATCCAGAAGCTGGAGAGCGAGCCGCGCCTGGAATTCGAAAACCTACACCCGGCCTATAACGGTCTGCGCGGGCACGACGCCGCCCGCTTCGCCGCGTGGGCCGGGGGGCGCACCGGCTACCCGATGATCGACGCCTGCATGCGCGCGCTCACCGCCACGGGCTGGATCAATTTCCGCATGCGCGCCATGCTGGTGAGTTTCGCCAGCGGCCATCTATGGCTCGATTGGCGCGAACCGGCGCTGCATCTGGCCCGGCTGTTCGCCGATTACGAGCCGGGCATCCATTACCCGCAGGTGCAGATGCAATCCGGCACCACCGGCATCAACACGCTGCGCCTCTACAACCCGGTGAAGCAGGGGCTGGACCATGACCCGGACGGCGACTTCATCCGCACCTGGGTGCCCGAGATCGCGCATCTGCCGTCCGGGCTGCTCCACGCGCCCTGGACCGCGCCCGAACCTCCGCCCGGCTATCCGGCGCAGATCGTCGATGAGGCCGCCGCCCGCAAGCAGGCGGCGGCCAGCATCTACGCGCTGCGCAAAACCCCCGCGCATCGGCGAACCGCCAGCGCCATCGTGCAAAAACATGGCAGCCGCAAGCGCCCGCCGCCCCGGCGCAAGCGGCAAAAACCACCCCCGGCGGCCGGAGACCTGTTCGCATGACCCGCCTGTTCCCCGTGCTGGGCGACCAGCTCAGCCTCGGCCTGCCCAGCCTCGCCATGGCCGACAAAGCGCGTGACGTGGTGCTGATGATGGAGGTGCGCGCCGAAGCCATCACGCCGCGCCACCACAAGAAAAAGATCGCCTTTCTGCTCTCGGCCATGCGCCATTTCGCGCAGGAGCTGCGCGCGGCGGGATACAAGGTCGATTACGTAACGCTGGACGACCCGGACAACACGCAGAGCTTCGCCGGGGAGATCGCGCGCGCCCAAACCCGCCATGGCGCCACCGGGATCATCGCCACCTGGCCCGGCGAATACCGCGTCGCCGAGATGCTGCGCGGGCTGGGGGCGGAATTGCTGGAGGATACGCGCTTCCTCTCCACTCGCGCCGATTTCGCCGCCTGGGCCGAGGGGCGCAAGCAGCTGCGCATGGAATTCTTCTACCGCCAGCTCCGCGCGCGCCGCGGCGTGCTCATGCGCGATGGCGAACCCGAAGGCGGGCAGTGGAATTTCGACACCGAAAACCGCAAGCCGCTGCCCCCTGGCCTCACCATCCCGCCGCCCTACGCCGAACTGCCGGACGCGCTGACCGAGGCCGTGCTGGCCCTGGTCGAACGCCAGTTCCCCGATCATTTCGGCGATCTGCGCCCGTTCGCCTATGCCGTCACCCGCGTCGGCGCGCTGGCGGCGCTGCGCCAGTTCATCGCCCAGCGCCTCTCCCGCTTCGGCGATTACCAGGACGCGATGCGCCAGGGCGAACCCTGGCTGTTCCATTCCCATATCGCCCTCTACCTCAATTGCGGCCTGCTGCTGCCCGGCGAGTGCATCGCCGCCGCCGAGGCCGCCTACCGCGCCGGGGCGGCGCCGCTCAACGCCGCCGAAGGCTTCATCCGCCAGATCCTCGGCTGGCGGGAATATGTGCGCGGGCTGTACTGGCTGAAGATGCCCGGCTACGCCGCGCAGAACGCGCTCGGCGCCACCCGGCCTCTGCCGGAATTTTACTGGACCGGCGAGACCGAGATGAACTGCCTGCGCCAATGCGTGGCCGAAACCCGCGCCAACGCCTATGCGCATCACATCCAGCGGCTGATGGTGCTCGGCAATTTCGCCCTGCTCGCGGGGCTCGACCCGCGCGCCGTGAACGAATGGTATCTGCTGGTCTATGCCGATGCCTATGAATGGGTGGAGCTGCCGAACGTCTCCGGCATGGTGCTGTTCGCAGATGGCGGGCTGCTGGCGAGCAAACCCTATGCGGCGGGCGGGGCGTATATCAACCGCATGTCGGATTACTGCCGCCATTGCCGCTACGACGTGACGCAGAAAACCGGCCCGCGCGCCTGCCCGTTCAACGCGCTGTACTGGGATTTCCTGGCCCGACACCGCGACACATTGGCGCGCAACCCGCGCCTTGCCCTGGCCTATAAAAACCTCGGCCGCATGGCGCCCGAAGCCCTGGCGGCGCTGCGCGCGCGGGCCGGGGAGGTGCTGGCGGCGCTCTAGCCCCGGGCCAATAAAAAACCACCCGGCCTAGGGCCGGGCGGTTTCGGGAGGCTCAAACCCTGGCGGGATTACCCGGCGAAGGGCACATGCACCCAGCCGGACATCAGCACGCGGGCCGAGCGGCTCATGATCGCCTTGCTCACCTGCCACTCGCCGTTGACGAGTTGCGCCTTGGAGCCGACGCGCAACGTGCCCGAGGGATGGCCGAAGCATACCGTCTCGCGCTCGCCCCCGCCCGCGGCCAAATTGACCAGCGTGCCGGTGATCGCCGCCGCGGTGGCGATGGCGACCGAGGCGGTGCCCATCATCGCGTGGTGCAGCTTGCCCATCGACATCGCGCGCACCAGCACGTCGATATCCCCAGCCCCGATCGGCTTCCCGGACGAGGCGGTGTAAGCCTTTGGCGGCGCCACCCAGGCGATCTTCGGCGTGTGCTGGCGCGAAGCGGCTTCGTCGAGCGACTTGATCAGCCCCATCTTCAGCGCGCCGTAAGCCCGGATCGTCTCCAGCTTCTGCAGCGCCGCGGCGTCGCTGTTCACGTCCTCCTGCAACTCGGTGCCGGTATAGCCCAGCGCCTCGGCGTTGAGGAAAATCGTCGGGATGCCGGAATTAATCATCGTCGCCTTGAAGGTGCCGATGCCCGGCACCTCCAGATCATCGATCAGCTTGCCGGTGGGGAACAGCGCGCCGCCATCGCCCTCCTCGGCCGGGTCCATGAATTCCAGAACCACCTCGGCGGCGGGGAAGGTCACGCCGTCGAGCTCGAAATCGCCGGTTTCCTGCACTTCGCCATTGGTCATCGGCACATGCGCGATGATCGTCTTGCCGATATTAGCCTGCCAGATGCGGATCACCGCCGTGCCGTTGGCGGGCAGGCGGGCGGGGTCGACCAGCCCGTTGCGGATCGCGAACGGGCCGACCGCGGCGGAGAGATTGCCGCAATTGCCCGACCAGTCGACGAACGCCTTGTCGATGGCGACCTGCCCGAACAGGTAGTCGACGTCGTGATCGGGCTTTTCGCTGCGGCTGATGATCACGGTTTTCGAGGTCGAGGAGGTCGCCCCGCCCATGCCGTCGATCTGCTTGCCGTAAGCGTCCGGGCTGCCGATCACGCGCATCAGCAGGGTGTCGCGCGCCTTGCCGGGCGTGCGCGCGGCCGCGGGCAGTTCATCGCGCACGAAGAACACGCCCTTGGAGGTGCCGCCACGCATATAGGTGGCGGGAACCTTGATCTGCGGTGCGAAGGTCATGTCCATCACTCCGCCGCCTGCGCCGCTTCCAGGAAGTCCTGCGCGAAGCGCTGCAGCACGCCGCCCGCCTCGTACACCGACACTTCCTCGGCCGTGTCCAGACGCGAGGTCACGGGCACCTCGGTGGTGCTGCCATCCTTGCGGTGGATCACCAGCGTGAGATCGGCGCGCGGCTTGCGCTCGCCCTTCACGTCATAGGTCTCGGTGCCGTCCAGCCCCAGGGTGAGGCGGGTGGTGCCGGGCTTGAACTCCAGCGGCAGCACGCCCATGCCGATCAGGTTGGTGCGGTGGATGCGCTCGAAGCCCTCGGCCACGATCGCCTCCACACCGGCCAGGCGCACGCCCTTGGCCGCCCAATCGCGCGAGGAGCCCTGGCCGTAATCGGCGCCCGCCACGATGATCAGCGGCTGGCGGCGGTTCATGTAGGTCTCGATCGCCTCCCACATCCGCATTACCTGGCCTTCCGGCTCCACGCGGGCCAGCGAGCCCTTCTTCACCGCGCCATCCGGGGCGCGGACCATCTCATTGAGCAGGGTCGGGTTGGCGAAGGTGGCGCGCTGCGCCGTCAGGTGGTCGCCGCGATGGGTGGCGTAGGAGTTAAAATCCTCCTCCGGCAGGCCCATCTTGGCCAGATACTCGCCCGCCGCCGAGTTGGGCAGAATGGCGTTGGAGGGCGAGAGATGGTCGGTGGTGATGTTGTCGCCCAGCACCGCCAGCGGCCGCATGCCGCTCAGCGTGCGCTCGCCGGCCAGCGCGCCCTCCCAATAGGGCGGGCGGCGGATATAGGTGCTCTGCGCGCGCCAGGCGTAAAGCGGGCTCACCTGCTTGCGCGCGCCGCGATGGCCGAACATCGGCTCATACACTTTCTGGAACTGCTCGGGCTTCACCGAGGACGCGACCACGGCGTCGATCTCCTCGTCGGAGGGCCAGATATCCTTGAGGCGGATTTCCTTGCCATCAGGGGTGATGCCGAGCACGTCCTTCTCGATGTCGAAGCGGATGGTGCCAGCGATGGCATAGGCCACCACCAGCGGCGGCGAGGCCAGGAAGGCCTGCTTGGCATAGGGGTGGATGCGCCCGTCGAAATTGCGGTTGCCCGAGAGCACGGCCACGGAATACAGGTCGCGGTCGATGATCTCCTGCTGGATCTTCGGGTCCAGCGCGCCGGACATGCCGTTGCAGGTGGTGCAGGCGAAGGCGACGATGCCAAAGCCCAGCTTCTCCAGATCGGCGGTCAGCCCGGCCTCGTCCAGATACAGCGCCACGGCCTTGGAGCCGGGGGCGAGCGAGGATTTCACCCAGGGCTTGCGGGTGAGCCCCGCCTTGTTGGCGTTGCGCGCCAGCAGCGCGGCGGCGATCACGTTGCGCGGGTTGGAGGTGTTGGTGCAGCTGGTGATGGCGGCGATGATCACCGCGCCATCCGGCATCTTGCCTTCCTCCAGCGTCCAGGGCGCGGCCACGCCGCGCTCGGCCAGGGCCGAAACCGGCAGGCGGCGATGCGGGTTGGAGGGCCCGGCCAGCGTGCGCACGACGGAGCTGAGGTCGAATTTCAGCACGCGCTCATATTTGGCGTCTTTCAGCGTGTCGGCCCATAGCCCGGCGGTGCGGGCATAGGTCTCGACCAGCTTCACCTGCTCCGGCGCGCGGCCGGTGAGGCGCAGATACTCGATGGTCTGCTCGTCGATCGCGAACATCGCCGCGGTGGCGCCGTATTCGGGGGCCATGTTGGAGATGGTGGCGCGGTCGCCGATGGTCAGGCTCGACGCGCCGGCGCCGTAGAATTCCAGATAAGCGCCGACGACCTTCTCCTTGCGCAGGAACTCGGTGAGCGTCAGCACGATGTCGGTGGCGGTGATGCCGGGCTGGCGGTGCCCGCTCAGCTCCACGCCGATGATGTCCGGCAGGCGCATCCAGGAGGCGCGGCCGAGCATCACATTCTCGGCCTCCAGCCCGCCGACGCCCACCGCGATCACGCCCAGCGCGTCGACATGCGGGGTGTGGGAATCGGTGCCGACCAGCGTGTCGGGGAAGGCGACGCCATCCTTGCTGAAGACCACCGGCGACATCCGCTCCAGGTTGATCTGGTGCATGATGCCATTGCCCGCGGGCACCACGTCCACATTGTCGAAGGCTTCCTTGGTCCAGTTGATGAAGTGGAAGCGGTCCTCGTTGCGGCGGTCCTCGACGGCGCGGTTCTTGGCGAAGGCGTCCTTGTCAAACCCGCCATATTCCACCGCCAGCGAGTGATCGACGATCAGCTGCACCGGCACCACCGGGTTCACCTTGGCCGGGTCGCCGCCCTTATCGGCAATGGCGTCGCGCAGCCCGGCGAGGTCCACCAGCGCGGTCTGGCCCAGAATGTCGTGGCAGACCACGCGGGCGGGGTACCAGGGGAAGTCGAGATCGCGCTTGCGCTCGATCAGCTGCTTGAGCGAGGCGGTGAGCTGCGACGGCTCGCAGCGGCGCACCAGGTTCTCGGCATGTACGCGCGAGGTATAGGGCAGCCCGGCCCAGGCGCCGGGGGCGATCGCCTCGACGGCCTCGCTTGCGTCGAAATAATCCAGCCCGGTGCCGGGCAATGGCTTGCGGTATTTTGTGTTCATGCGCTGGTTTCCTTCGGGATTTGGCGTTCGATGTTGAGGCGGGAGGTGCGGATGTGGCGGCGCATCAAAAGCTCCGCCAGCTCGCCATCGCCTTCGGCGATGGCGTCAAGAATCCGGTGATGCTCAGCGAAGGCCTGGGCCGGGCGGTGCGGCGTGGCCGAATATTGGATGCGGTACATGCGCGCGAGCTGGTAGAGTTCATCGCAGAGCAGGCGGATGAGCATGCCGTTGCCGCTGCCCTGCACGATCCGGTAATGGAAGTCGAAATCGCCTTCCTGCAGATAATAGCCGCGCCCGGCCTGGAAGGCTTCGTCGCGCTCATGCTCGCGCAGCACCCCGCGCAGCTCCTCCACCTCCTCCGGGCGCATGCGCTCGGCCGCCAGCCGGCAGGCCAGCCCCTCCAGCGATTCACGGATCTGGTAGAGTTCGCTCAATTCCTGGCGGCTGAGCGAGGCCACCCGCGCCCCCACATGCGGGATGCGCACGATCAGCTTTTGCCCCTCCAGCCGGTGCAGCGCCTCGCGCAGCGGGCCGCGGCTGATGCCATAGGCGCGGGCCAGCTCGGGCTCGGAAATCTTGCTCCCCGGCGCGATCTCGCCCTTCACGATGGCCGATTGCAGCAGCCGCAGCACATGGTCCGAGAGGGTCTCGCCCTCGGCCGCGCCGCCGCTCAGCATGGTCTGCGCTTTCTGCATAGTGTTGACAATAATCTGCCTATTGCCCCGAAATTCGCCTGATTTCTAAGTCGCGCCCGTCAGATTGTCAACAATAAAGCCAATTGCCCGGCGCCCCGTAATTTCATACTCGAACGGTATGCCGCGCGGCGCAAAAAAGTATTTTTCCACCATCGCGTGATCCCGAATACTCCGCCCAACATCAACAGACGCCGAGGAAACCCCATGCGAGACGGCACCAAGCCGCGAGGGCGCCGCTAAGGCCGGCCCGCCCGCCACAGCATGACATGAGACCACGCCGATCACCGCCCGCCCACCCGGGCCGGGAACGGGGCGCCGCGCCGTTTTTTGCCCCCCGCGCCGCCGCAACAAAAAAGGAGAGGAATTTTGAGCGTCCAGATCAAGACCGTGGATTTAACGCCCAAGCGGCAGACTTTCGCCCATGTCGCCCGGCGCCTGGGCGGCGACAAACCGGCCACGCGCTACCAGGAAGCCACGCTGGACCTGCAGGCGACCGAGAATTTTCACTACAAGCCGCTTTGGGAGCCGCAATTCTGGCAATATGACACGCGCAAGACCGCGGTGGTGATGGCGGATTGGTACAAGCCGCTCGACCCGCGCCAGTATTATTACGGCAGCTACAACATCGCCCGCGCCAACATGCAGAGCGCCGGCGAGCGCAATTTCACCTTCGTCGAGGAGCGTGGGTTGCTGGCGACGATCTCCGACGCCGAGCGCGCGCGGGTGACCAGCCTGTTGCTGCCGGTGCGCCATCTGCACTGGGGCAGCAACATGAACATGGCCGAGATCTGTCAGCGCGGCTATGGCACGGCCGTCACCGCGCCCTGCATCTTCTCCGCCGGCGACCAGCTCGGCATGGCGCAGATCGTCAGCCGCATCGGCCTGGCGCTGGATGGCCAGACCGGCGCCTGCCTCGCCGCCGCCAAGCAGGGCTGGATGAGCAACCCCGCCTGGCAGGGCGTGCGGCAGATGATCGAGGACACGCTGGTCCAGCGCGACTGGTTCGAACTGTTCACCGCGCAGGTGCTGGGCGTGAACGAAGTTGTGCTGAAACTGGTTTACGGCGCGCTGGAGCAGGCTTTTCCCGAATCCGGCCTGGCGCTGGCCATGCTCACCGGGTTCATGGCCGATTGGGCCGCCGACGAGACGCGCTGGAGCGACGCGGTGCTGAAGACCGTGGCCGCGGAATCGGAGGCGAACAAGGCGCTGATCTCCGGCTGGGCGGAGCGCTGGATCGCGCGCGCCGTGACGGCGGCGGAGCCGCTCAGCGCCGCGCTGCTGGGCGACCATGGCGCCGCCGCCCGCGCCGCGGGCGACGCCGCGCGCGGGCACGGGCGCAAGCTCGGCCTGGCGCTGTAAGGGGGCGATGATGACACAGCTCGCCTCCATCACGCTGATGCGCAACGACGACGCCCGCCCGATCATCGACGCCATCATGGCCGATAATCCCGATGTGTGCGTGCTCAACATGCCAGGCGCCGTCAAGCTCGATTGCGATGGCCGCCTACGGGTCAACCGCGCCTCGGTCGAGGAACGCATGGGCCGCGCCTGGAGCCCGCAGGAGATCCAGCTCGTGCTCGTCTCCATGGCGGGCAATCTGGAAGAGGATGACGACCAGTTCACCCTGAGCTGGCACAAATAAGAGCGAGGGAAAAACCGCAATGACCGCCAAGAAACTAAGCCTGAAGCAGCGCTACGAGTTCCTCACGCGCGATCTCGACTGGGAGCCGAGCTACCAATCCGCCGACGACATCTACCCCTACGACAAATTCGAGGGCATCAAGATCAAGGACTGGTCCGGCTGGGAGGACCCGTTCCGCTTGACCATGGATTCCTATTGGAAATTCCAGGCGGAAAAGGAGCGCAAGCTCTATGCGGTGATCGACGCCTTCGCCCAGAATAACGGCCAGACCGGCGTTTCCGATGGCCGCTACATCAACGTGCTGAAGGTCTTCCTCACCGGCATCTCGCCCGAGGAATACCAGGCGCATCGCGGCTTCGCCTTCACCGGGCGGCATCTGCGCGGCGCGGGCACGCGCGTCGCCTGCCAGATGCAGTCGCTCGACGAGCTGCGCCATGTGCAGACGCAGATCCACACGATCAGCCATTACAACAAATATTTCGATGGCATGTCGGAATTCCCGATCCAGCATGACCGCGTGTTCTATCTCTCGGTGCCGAAGAGCTTCTTCGACGACGCCCGCACCGCCGGACCGTTCGAGTTCATGGTCGCGGTCGGCTTCGCCTTTGAATACGTGCTCACCAATCTGCTGTTCGTGCCGTTCATGTCCGGCGCCGCCTATAATGGCGACATGTCGACGGTGACCTTCGGCTTCTCCGCGCAATCGGATGAAAGCCGGCACATGACGCTGGGCATCGAGGTGATCAAGTTCCTGCTCGAACAGCACCCGGATAATCTGCCGATCGTGCAGCGCTGGGTGGATAAATGGTTCTGGCGCGGCTTCCGCCTGCTCGGCATCGTCGCCGCGATGATGGACTACATGCTGCCCAAGAAGGTGATGAGCTGGAAGGAGGCATGGGATATTTATTTCGTCGAGGCCGGCGGCGCGCTGTTCCAGGATCTCGCGCGCTATGGGCTGAAGATGCCGAAATATGCCGATATCGCCACCGAGGCTGGCGAGCATATCTCGCACCAGAATTGGGGGCTGTTCTACCAGCTCTGCCATGTCGCCGGGTTCCATGCCTGGATGCCCGATGCCGAGCATCTCGACTGGCTCTCCGCGAAATACCCCAACACCTTCGACAAATATTACCGCCCGCGGTTCGAGATGTGGGCGAAGCAGGAGAAGGAGGGCAAGCGCTTCTTCTTCAACGGCCTGCCGCAGCTCTGCAGCTGCTGCCAGCTGCCGATGCTCTACACCGAGCCCGGCGACCCCACCAAGACCTGCTTTCGCAGCTCGGTGTTCAAAGGCACGCGCTATCATTTCTGCTCCGATGGTTGCAAGGACATCTTCGACGGCGAGCCGGAGAAATATGTCCAGTCCTGGCTGCCGGTGAACCAGATCTTCCAGGGCAATTGCGGCGGCGCCACCGTTCCGGAAGTGTTGGATTGGTACAAGATCAATGTCGGCGTCGATAACGGCGATTATGTCGGCTCGCCCGACGAAGCCCTGTGGAACGCCTGGACCGCGCAACGCTTCAGCGAAGCCAGCTAAGGAAACACACGCATGTCTGTTGTCGCCATCACCCCCGATTACGAGGACTACATCGAATACCGCGATGAGCAATCGCTCTATCACGGCGCCATGCTCGTCTATGTGCATTGGGAGGAGCATATCTCCTTTGTCTCCGCCTTCGGCGTACCGCTGCCGCCCGGCACGCCGTTCGGCGCCATCTGCGAGATCGCCATGGGCATCTATGGCGATCACCCCGATGCCGCGCGGATCGATTGGAGCCAGGCGGAATGGATGATCGATGACGAGCGGGCAACGCCCGATTTCGGCAAGTCCATCGTCGAGAACGGCATCGGCCATAAATCGCTGATCCGGTTCTGGACGCCCGGCCTGCACGGCTATCAGGGCACCGCGAACTGACACGCCCCGCCGCTCTGGCGTTTCCGCGCCGGGGCGGTGCATAAGGGCGCGTGACCACGCATTTCCCTTCTTCGCGCGCCGCCATCATCGGCGGCGGCCCCGCCGGGCTGATGGCCGCCGAGACCCTGGCCGAGGCCGGGGTGGCGGTCACGCTGTTCGAGCGCATGCCCAGCCTCGGGCGCAAATTCCTGATGGCCGGGCGCGGCGGGCTCAACCTCACCCATTCCGAGCCGCTGCCCCGCTTCCTCGCCCGCTATGGCGCGGCGGCGGAGTGGCTGGCGCCGCACATCGCCGCCTTTCCGCCCGAGGCCCTGCGCGCCTGGTGCGCCGGGCTGGGGCAGGAGACCTTCATCGGCAGCAGCGGCCGCGTGTTTCCGGTGGCGATGAAGGCCAGCCCGCTGCTGCGCGCCTGGCTGCGCCGCCTGCAAGGGCTGGGCGTGAGCATCGTCACCCGCGCCAGCTGGGCGGGCTGGGACGAGGCCGGGCGGCTGCGCTTCGCCGATGGCCGCGTCTTCGCCGCCGATGCCACGGTGCTGGCGCTGGGCGGCGCCTCTTGGCCGCGCTTGGGCAGCAACGGGGCGTGGACGGCGCTGCTCCCCGATGTCGAGATCGCGAAGCTGCGCCCGGCGAATTGCGGCTTCACCGTCGGCTGGTCAGCGCGCTTCGCCGAAAAATTCGCGGGCACCCCGGTCAAGCGCGTCACCCTCACCTGCGCCGGTGTCACCGTGCCGGGCGAGCTGATGATCACCAGCGACGGCATCGAGGGCGGCGCGGTCTATGCCATCTCCGCTCTGGCGCGCGAGGCCATCGCCCGCGACGGTGCGGCGGAGCTGCGCCTCGATCTGCGCCCCGAGCTCACCGCCGCGCAGCTCGCCCAGCGCCTTGCCGGCGGGGGCAGCGAATCGCTCTCCACCCGGCTACGCAAACAGGCCGGCCTCTCCCCGGTGGCGATCGGGCTGGTGCAGGAAGCCCGGCATGCCGGCGCGGCGGCCGACCTGCCCGCGCTCATCAAAGCCTTGCCCCTGCGCCTGCTGGCCCCCTCTGGCCTGGCGCGGGCGATTTCCACTGCCGGCGGCATCCGCCTTGCGGAGCTGGATGATGCCCTGATGCTGCGCCGCCATCCCGGCCTGTTCGCCGCGGGCGAGATGCTGGATTGGGAAGCCCCGACCGGCGGCTACCTGCTGCAAGCCTGTCTCGCCACCGGGCGCGCGGCGGGGCAGGGGGCGCTGGCTTGGCTGCGCCAGCACGGGCAGGCGGTTTAGCGCCCCGGCGGCGCGAATGTCTCGATCAGGAAATCGGCGAAGGCGCGCAGCTTCGCGGTCAGGTGCCGTCCGGGCGAATAAACCATGTGGACCGGGATCGGCGGCGTCGAGTACTCGGGCAGCAGCCGCACCAGCCGCCCCTCGGCCAAGGCTGGCGCGACCAGAAAATCCGGCAGAAAGGAGAGCCCCTGGCCCAGCAGCACCACCGCCAGCAGCGCCGCCGCGCTGTTGCTGCGCACATTGCCGCTCACCTTCACTGTCTCCACCGAGCCGTCGGCGCGGGTGAACCGCCACGCCCCGCCCAGCTGCGGCGTGAGCAGGCTCAGGCAGTTATGCCCGGTCAGCGCCGCGGGTGAGTCCGGGGTGCCGTGTTGCGCCAAATAGGCGGGCGCGCCGCAAAGCAATGTGCCGGTGCTGCCCAGGGTGCGGGTGATGTAACTCGACTCGGGCGGCTGGTTCATCGTCACCGCCATGTCGAAGCCTTCCTCCACCAGATCCACATAACGGTCGGTCAGGATCAGCTCGACCGTCACGCTCGGATAGGCGGCGGCGAAGCGGGGCAGGGCCGGGGCGATTCTGGCCGTGCCCAGCGCGAGCGGCGCGCTCAGCCGCACCAGGCCGGTCGGCGTGTTCTGCAACTGCCCGGCCACGTTCTCCAGCGCCTCCAGCTGGTCGAGCAATTCGTGGCATTGCTCGTAATAGACATGGCCGATTTCGGTCAGGCTGACATGGCGCGTGGTGCGGTTGAGCAGCCGCACGCCGAGCGATTCCTCCAGCTCGCGCACATGCTTGCTGATAATGGTGGGTGACACCCGCAACGCATGCGCGGCCTTGGTGAAGCTGCCGGTTTCCGCGACCCTGGCAAAGGCGGTCATTTTGGCGAGACGGTCCATGCCACCAATATTATTAACCAGCGGTTCAAAGACAAAGAGAAATTCTCCTGATTATCAATTTTGTCCGAGGGGAGCATATCCAGCCGCGGAAAGACGGTTGAAGCCGCCTCTCAATCGCAAACCCCAAAGGACAATTCCCATGCGTTTCTCCGCTTATGCCGCCGCTCTGGCCGCTGCCTCTCTGCTGAGCCTGGCTCAGCCCGCCGCCGCCGCTGGTTCGTTCGCCCCGGCTCCCGCCGTGCATGTTCATGCCGCTGGCCTTGAGAGCCAGGCCCAGCTGGCCGCGCAGCTCAGCGCCCAGGGGTATAGCAATGTCGCCCTGACCTCCGCCGAGCCGAGCCTGGCCAACCCGCATCCCGAGCTGAACCCGAGCGAGAGCGGCAACCCGGCGCAGACCCCGGTGCGTGACGGCTGGAACGGCACCGCCCAGAAAGACGGGCAAACCGTGCAGGTTTATGCCTCTCACTCGTAAGTAAACCAAAGCACCTACATATCAGCCATGCGGCCCGTGTGGCGGGGGTCTCCTCCGCCGCCGGGCCGCGGCCGTTTTTGGCGGTCTGCTGGCCTTTTGCGCCCATTCGGCGGGCGCATGCCGCCGCTAGATCCAGATTATGAACTATTGGTGCAAAGACAAAGAGAAAAACACCAGATTATCAAATCAGACGCGCTGGAGCATATCCGCTGGCGGAAAGACGGTTGTAACCGCCTCTCATTTGCAACACGCAAACTCAAGGATCATTCCAATGCGTTTCTCCGCTTCCGCTGCCGCTCTGGCCGCTGCCTCTCTGCTGAGCCTGGCCCAGCCCGCCGCCGCGATGGGGTTCTTCGGCCCCACCCCGTCGGTGAAGGTGCCCGCCGCCGGGCTGGAGAGCCAGGCGCAGCTGGCCACGCAGCTTCAGGCCGAGGGCTATAGCAACGTTACGCTGAGCGCCGCGGCGCCGTCTCTGGCCGACCCGCACCCCGAACTGAACCCGACCGAAACCAGCGCCCCGGCGCAGACCCCGGTGCATGCCGGCTGGAACGGCACTGCGGTGAAGGACGGCAAGATTGTGCAGGTTTACGTCACCCGCTCGTAACCAGGCGTTCCCCCGCTAATGATGTAGCCTGTGTGGCGGACCAAAATCGCCGCCACCGCGCCCGTCGAATCCGTAGAAGAAGGTGATCGGCGGGTAGATATAGCCGTAGCCCGGATAGAACGCGTAAGCTGGCGGATACGGCATATACGGGTAATACCCCGCGGGCGGCGGCGGGTAGCTGTAAACACTGGCTGGCGGCAGGGTGGGCACCTGGTTGCCCATCGCCGCCATGCACTGGGCGTAGGTGGTGTCATAGCGCCACTGCAGCTCGCCCGCTGTGTCCTGCGCCATCGCGGCTCCCTGGGTGGCGCCAATCACCAGCCCGGTACCCGCGCCAATGGCCGCCCCCGCCCCGGCATTACCTGCCGCCGCGCCAAGCAGCGCGCCTGCGGCGGCGCCGATCACCGTGCCGGAAACAGCTGCGGCCGCGCCGTTCTGCTCGCTCGCCTGCGACGCGCCTTGTGCCTGATACCCGATGCTTTGCGCCGCCTGGTTACGGCAATCGTAATCATCCGCCTGGAAGGCGTCGAAACTCTTACCCTGGCCGGGCGTCACCATGATGCTCGGCCCCATGGGTGGCGCCACGGCACAACCGCTGAGCAGCGCCATGGCGCTGACAGCGAGAAGACGGGTGTTCATGCCAGACCCCCTTTCACACAAGGCTGGATCACACCCCGCACCCTAACGAGGCCCGCCGCCCCGCGGCATTGATTTTCGTCAACAGCCCGGCGCGGCGGATCGGCTAACACTCAGTCAAATGCGTGTTTTCGCCCGGTCCGCCGTG
>NZ_JAJDJU010000023.1 GCF_020567705.1 Acidocella sp. KAb 2-4
CGTATCAGCGCTTGGCCCGGGCCGGGCCTAGGCATGGATCGCTCTTCCACCGCCAGGGGCGCGTCAGGGCCCTTGAAAATCGCACTCAGCATTGCCGCTTCTCCACGGGGTGTTTTCTTCATCGCGCTTGCAGGAAAGAGTTATCATATATATGGTGTGCGCGCATACTAAAATGTAGCCGTTAAGGCGAGAAGGGGAAGCGTGGCCATGACGGGTGCTCTGCAGCGCTACGATGACGTTACTGCGGATTGGCTGACCGAGGCATTGCAGCCCACTTGGCCGGGCGTGAAGGTGGCCGCCTTAAAGCGCGGCCCGGTTTTTGGGCATAAGAAGAATAAGTTCCGCGTCGAGGCGGTATATGATCTCGCGGGTCCCCATCCGCAGGTCAGGCATTTCATCGTCAAGGGCAATTTCCCCGGGGAGAATGATCCCTCAACCGGGGCGGCGTGGGCGATGGCGAGCGAGGTTCGCGCGATCCGGGATATTGCCCCGCAGATCGCTGCCCCCGCCATGCCGGCCTGCTATCGGATTACCGTGGCGACCGATGCCTCGGACATATTGATGGAAGACCTGACGCCCAGGGGCGCCATTTTTTTTGATGCGTTCCACCCCCTTAATCTCAGTCAGGCAATGGCGTTCATGGACAGTTTCGCCCGCATGCATGCCAGCAGTTGGAACAGCCCGGCTTTTCAGCCCGGTGGCGCCATGGGGCCAGAGACTGTGGGCGGTGAGAACAGGCGGATGCTGCATGAGATGTATTTTCCAAGCTTCTTCCGCGCCGAAAGTTGGAACAGTTATGTCGAACGTCCGCGCGGGCGGGCGCTGCCAACGGCATTTCAGGATCTCGCCCGGGCGGAGACGGCGTGGCACCGGATGTGGGGTGTGCTGAGGCAGTCGGCAATGGTGATCATACATGGCGATGAGCATCTGGGAAATCTTTTCGTCGAGGCTGATGGCACGCCGGGAGTTATCGACTGGGTTGGCCGTCCTGAGCATTGGGTCATCGGCATTGTGTATTTCATGCTCTGCGCACTAGATGTGATTGATCGCCGTCGCTGGGAGACGGTAATGCTCGCGCATTATCTCTCTCGGCTGCGCGCCTATGGCGTCAGCGATGTTCCAAGCTTTGAGGAGGCCTGGTTTCTTTACCGTTGTGCCAGTTTTTACCCCGTTGTTACCTGGCTGAATAACAGTTCTGTCTGGCAACCCGAGGCCATCAATACCGCCAATGCGGTGCGCGCGGCCTTCGCGGCGGTGGAGCATGACGCCTATGGCCTGCTCGGGGTATAAACGCGTGGGGCAGCAGCCATAATGTGCATAAGCATACGCTATATCTGGATACAAGGCGCCGACGATGGCTCATCGGAAGGGCTTGTAGCGGCAAAACCCATAATGGACGGGAAACGATATGACCACAATTGTTGAGCGGATCAAGGCGGCGTACGAGAACGACCAAGTCAGCAACCGTATTGCCCAGACAGCGGACGAACTACCGATTTCCTTTGAGACGGTGACGGATGAATGGCTGACGGCTGTCCTGTGTGCCAGGACGCCAGGCGCCAAGGTGCTCAGCCACACGCTGGGGCCAAAGGACAATGGATCGTCCAACCGCCGCAAGATATACATGGAGTATAATCAGGCCGGACTGGACGCCGGGCTGCCGAAAGCGGTGTTCTGCAAGGCCACGCACGATTTGGCCAACCGCGTGGTGCTGGGTGTTTCCGGCGGCGCGCTGGGCGAGGTAACCTTCTATAGGCAGATCCGCCCGATTCTCGATATCGAGGCCCCAGTTCCCTATTACGCCCATCTTGATCCGGACAGCTTTAATTCGCTCATTATGCTGGGTGACCTGACTGACGAGGCGCAGGAATTCTGCAATCATAACACCAACATGACCGAGGCGCGGGCGATGAGCCAAATGCGCCAGCTCGGCAAGCTGCACGGGGCTTGCTATTCCGACCCGGTGCTGCGTGAGCGGATACAGAAATTTGCCACCTTCCGGGAATTTTGGAACCGCTCCCTTGCCTTTGGTTTCCGCGAGGGTTGCCTGGAAGGCTTCAAGGCCGCTGAGGAAGTGATTCCGCCGCGCCTGTTCAAGCGTGAAGCGGAGATATGGCCAGCCACCGAGCAATCTATCATCGCGCTGGATTCGTTGCCGCACACGCTGGCGCATAACGATGTGCATCTGAAGAACTGGTATGTTGCCGGTAATGGCGAAATGGGCTTGGGCGACTGGCAATGCTGCGGACGCGCGCATTGGGGGCGTGATCTGATCTACACGATGACCACGGCGCTGACCGTTGAGAACCGGCGCAAATGGCAGAAAGATCTTATCACCTATTATCTGGAGGAACTGGCGGCGCATGGTGGCCCGCGTGTGGATTACGACACGGCGTTTACCTATTGCCGCCAACAGCTCCTGGGCGCGCTTGCCTACTGGACCATCACGCTCTGCCCATCGCCCGACATTCCCGATATGCAGCCGCGTGACATCACGCTGGAATTCATCCGCCGGTTGACGGTCGCCATGGATGATATGGATACGCTGGACGTGAAATAACCCGGGCCACGACTAGCGGATGATGATCAGGCGGCGCCCAGAACCTCCGGGCGCCGCTCTTTTGTTAAACCTTGTTTGAATGCCGAGTGAATTTTTCGAATGTGGTGGCTGCTTCGGGCGTGGTGGCGGCGTCACCAAAAAGGCGGTTGGCCAGTGCGTCCGCCGCTTCGCCCGCGGGGTTCAGGGTGAAATAGGATTTCACCGCGGCGACAGCCGTGGCAGGCATGCCGGCAAGCTGTTTAGCGCGCGCCAATGTTTCGGCAAAGACATCGGATTCGGCGAGATGGTCGGCAAGCCCAAGGCGCTGCGCCTCGGTGCCGCTGAGCGTGTCGATACCAAAAGAGAGGCGGCGGGCGCTGGCCACCCCAACGCGTGCCAAGACACTTTGCAGGCCCCAAGCCGGAAACAGTCCGATGGGAACTTCCGGCAGGCTCCATTTCGCCCCGGGTTCGGTGACCACAATGTCGCAGGATGTGGCAAGCGTGAGGCCGCCGCCAATGGCAAATCCTTTCACGGCAGCCAGCACTGGCTTCGATATCTGCCCTAGTAGCCGCGCAGCGCGCCCGGACTCAGCTTCGAATTGAGCGCGCCCGGCGGCATCCATGGCGGCGAGGCCAGCCAGATCGCTGCCCGCGCAGAATCCGGTTCCGGCGCCATGAAGCAGAATGGCCCGTATCCGCGTATCTTGTCTGGCTTTTTCGATGGCTTCAATCAGTGCGGCGACCAGTGCCGCAGACATCGCATTACGCTGCTTGGGGCGGTTCATGGTGAGAATGGCCACGCCATCTTCGACGCGCTGTTCGATCATTGACGTAACCTTTGCTGCGGCGGGCGGGGAGACGAAAAAACGTGCGCGGCCACGGCCCGCGCACGGTGAACAAGGCGTCCTTCGGATAAATGCTGCGGCACGGCCGCTTGCCGGTTAGGCCTGAGGTTTGGATTTGCGGAAAAGCATGCCGAGGCTGAAGGCGATTGTTTTCATGTCGAGCATGCCAAGCGCGCCGCGCAGTTCTTCGGGGGTTAGTACGGCACGGATGGGCATGGCGCCCATGATCGTGCCTTCAACCACGAGATTGCCGTCTTCACGCGCAAAGCCGCTGACTTCCATCAGCTCCATGCCATCGGTGGTCTTCAATTTCATAATTTTCTCCCGAAATCAGATGACGGTGAAGGCGCGCTTGAGGTCGATCTTGAAGTCTTGGCACATTGCCATAGCCGTCGCGCGCCCGCCCAGGGTGACGGCGCCGCCCGGATGCATAAACGGGCCAGATAGATACAGGCCGGTCACGCCCGGCACGCGGTAGCGCGCGAGTTCAGGAATCGGCCGGCGGCCCATGAGGTGCGCCGCGGAGCCGCCGATGCCAAAAATATCGCCCAGCATCATACTGTTCGAATGGCGGTGGTGGGTGAGCGGTGTTTCCACATGGCGGGCAATGATAGCGTTGTCGTCCATGTTGGTGCAGTAGCGCTTCATGTCGGTCCAGATGGCGTCCGCCACCTCCTGGCCGCGCTCCTCCCAGGCGTTGATGCCGCCATTCGCCCATTCGCGCGGGCCGAAATGGTACAGATACAGCGCTGCCTTGCCTGGAGGCGCGCGGGAGGGGTCGACATTGGAATTGACCATGACCAGCGGGCTCAGCTTGGTCAGGTCCATATCCCCCATGATGTAATTGTGGAACTGCTGACGTGCTTCACGGATATCCTTGTGCATCAGTTCAACGCACATCACGTTCTTGTATTCGGCGCCGGCCTTGTATTCGGGCGCATGGGTGAGGGCGAATTGCTGATTGATGGCGCCATGGTCACTGAGTTTCACACGGCGCGCAGCGTCGACGAGTTGCGGGTCTAGGCCTTCTATATAATCACCCAGACGCCACGGATGGATGGAGGCGATGACACCGTCGCGCGCCCTGATCACCTCGCCATCCATCATCTCCACGCCGGTCGCCTTGCCGCCGGAGACGACGACACGCTTGACCTCTGATTGTAGCCGGACCTCGCCGCCGAACTCATTGATGCAGCCGATCAGTGCATTGGTCAGGTTTTTGGTGCCGCCTTTAACGCAATGCGCATCGTAGCTGTGCGACATCCCAAGCAGCATATGGAAGGTGAGGCCGGTGCCCTTGGTCTCCGGGTTCATCATCATCTCGCCGCACCATTTCATGAAGTGCAGTTTAAGCTCGATGCTCTCGAAATTCTCTTCGAGTACGTCGTACACGCTGTTGAGCATGTCGGTAACGAGACGCCGACCGTTCGCGCTCTGCTCCATCATCGCGACGAAGCCGCCGAAAGGCAGCGGTGGCGCGCCCATGCTGCGGGAGAGCAGCGGTAGCAGCGCGATCGCGTCGGTCGCGATCTTACGATAGACCTCGGCATCCTTGGTTGAGAATTTTGCGATGGCTTCACAGGTTTTATCGAGGCTGGAATAGCTGATCAGCCCGGTGCCATCCTCGAAGACTGAGGCGAAGCTGGCGTGGAAGGGGATCAATTCCAGCCCGTGCTTGCCGAGCGGCAATTCATGAGCGCTGATCGCGGGGTTGGGCAGGCAGGCGACAAGGCCCGTCGCGTGCGGGTCGTTGGTGAAGCCCGGCGCGATATGGATGGAGACCGTGCCGCCCCCCGCTTGGGCGTTTTTCTCCAGCACGAGCACCTTTTTACCAGCTTTAGCCATGTAGGCGGCCGCGGTCAGCGAATTGCTGCCGCCGCCGAGAACGACGATATCGTAATCTGCCATGTTGCGTTTCCCCGCCTTGCGCCTGAACTAAGGATTTATGCAATGTATTATGCATACGTACCATTAGCAAGCTATTCAACGTTTGTTGAATTATTTTAAAAGATGCGGTATTGTCAAGCTTAATGGATCAGAAACCGGGAAAAAGCGTGAGGTTGGACGAGGTTTCTCCGCAGCTGCCGAGGCGGCGCGGGCGCCCCGCCAAGGGGCATGCCCCGCGCTCGGAGCAGATTTTGCCAGCTGCTTTGACGTGTTTCGCGCAGTACGGGTTTGAGGGGACGAATTTGCGGCAGATCGCGGCGGCGGCAGGTATCGATGTTGCCCTCATCCCGCATCGCTTCGGTTCCAAGACCGAGCTGTGGAGAGCGGTGGTGGATGACCTCGCTGCCTCGTTTCTCGATGAGATGTCAGCCGCCGCCGGGCCGGTTGCGGGTGACCTGCAGCAGGCGCTGGAGCAATTGGTGAACGTCGTCTGCGCGCGCCGGGAGGTGGCGATGTTCCTAGTAAAGGAGGTCGCGCAACAGGACGCGCGGTTCGACCATTTCTACGAGCG
The DNA here is from genome assembly GCF_020567705.1 of Acidocella sp. KAb 2-4. Classification (GTDB taxonomy): domain Bacteria; phylum Pseudomonadota; class Alphaproteobacteria; order Acetobacterales; family Acetobacteraceae; genus Acidocella. Next base: position 5,845 of record NZ_JAJDJU010000023.1, read on the forward strand.
CCTGATCCGCCCGGTCCATGATCTGATTTTGCCCCTCATTCCCCCTGCAGGGGACAGTGAAGCGATGGCCGACCCCGATTTCTTTTTCTTCACCTTTACCGGCGCTGTGGCGGTCGCGGTGGCCATGCGCCCGTTCATCGCCCGGTTTTCCGCCGCCGCTGAGACTGATGACGGGTTCCGGCGTGAGCTAAAGCGGCTTCTTTTTCAGCCCGGTAGCTTTGGCTTCACGCCGCCAAGGGGCTGAGAGGCGTAAAAGAACGCAAGCGTTCGATATGCATGACTACTACGTTGATTTAGATCAAAGCCGTCAGGCGCCGGAGCTTCTATTTTCTGGCCCGGTTGGAATTCTAACCACATAAGCCGGTAGCGCGCGGGTGTCGCGGCACCAAAGGCTTGGGCATCCTGGAGGAAAATGTAGTGAGCCACGTGCAACAAGAATTTAACGAATTTCAGCGCGGTCTTGGTACCGAGCTTGCGCCTAACTGGCGAGATTTGGCGGCGAAGGATTCAAAGCCGCTGCCGCCGTTGCTGCAGACCGAGTCATCGCCGAATCTGGGTACCGGGAAAATTCCGCCGGAGCGCTACACCTCTCAGGAGTTCCATGACCAGGAGGTCGAGAAAATCTGGAAGCGCACGTGGCAGGTGGCATGCCGGGAGGAAGAGATCCCGAATGTTGGCGATCATTTCGTTTATCGTGTCGCCAACCTCAACTTCGTGATCGTGCGCAACACGCCGAGCACGTTTAAGGCGTTCTGGAATGTGTGCCTCCATCGTGGCCGCTGTCTGGTTGATCAGGACGGCAAGGGGGCGAAGCATTTCAAATGTGGCTATCACTCCTGGACCTGGGATATTAACGGCGAACTGGCCTTCTATCCTGGTGCCTGGGATTTCCCCGATGTAGAGCCGGAAAAATACAAGCTGCGCGAGGTGCAGGCCGATACCTGGGGCGGGTTCGTCTTCATCAACCCGGACAAGCACGCCCTGCCGCTCGCCAAGCATCTCGGTTCCATGCCCAAGCATTTCGAGAACTGGCCGCTGGATAAGCGCTACGCCATCTGGCATGTGCAGAAGCGGATCAATGCCAACTGGAAGGTGACGATGGAGGCCTTCCTGGAGGCTTATCATCTGATGCAGACGCATCCGCAGGCGCTGCCCTCGGTGGGTGAACACGCTACACAGTATGACATCTACGATGAAGACACGGCATATTTCAGCCGCTCGATTACGCCGGTTGGCATTCCCAGCAAGCATTTGCGCGATGCCACCGCGATGAGCGCAATTGCCCATGTCTGGGGGTTGGTGAACGCGCTGCGTGCCGACCAGGCCAACGAACTTCCGTCCGAGATCAAGGATCGCGCGTCGGTGGCGGAATGGCGACGGAATTTCATGAAGCAACTGACGCACGCGGACTACGCCTCGCTCTCCGACGCGGAAATGCTGGACTCCATCCAGTATTGGCTGTTCCCCAATTTCTGCCCCTGGTATGGCGAGGGTTTGCCGCTAACCTACGTGTTCCGCCCGGATTCCAGCTCCCCGGAGACGTCGTATTTTGACATCTGGATGCTGGTTCGGTCGCCAGATCAGGGGGCGCCGCCTCCGGCGCCGCAAATGGTTAAGCTCGGGCCGGACGATAAGTTCGAGCAGGTGATCGGCGCGATGGGGTTGATCTTCGACCAGGACGATGAAAACATGCCGTTCGTGCAGAAGGGCATGCACACCTGGCCTGGGGATCCCGAAGGCGTAACGCTTGGCCGCTATCAGGAGAGCCGCATCCGCTTCTTCCATCAAGTGCTGATGAAGGTCCTGAAGGCCTAGGTGAGTCCGGTAAATGCACCCTGGGCGTTAAGTCCGGGGTGTATTGGCGCAATGGGGGATCAGATAATGGAGAGCAATGCGCTGATGTCATCCTGGTCCGCGGGATCGGCCTGATGGTTGAAGCTTGCCAATTGGCGGTGGTGGACCGCTTCCACGACCGGCCGGTATGATTGATGAGGAAAAATGTAGAATTCATTGGCCTTGATTGCCTCAACCACGCGCGGGCCAATGCGGCCGGGGGACATCCCCTGACGCAGGGCGGAGGCGAAAGCTTCCGTCGCGGCGGCATCGGCCGGTTGTTCCCGGGGCTGGTTCAGGAGCGAGGTTTTGGCGAGCCTCGTGGCCACATAGCCCGGGCATAGCGCGGAAACGCCGATTTTCGTGCCGATCAGTTCATTCCGCAGCGTCATGCTGAGGCCAAGCGCGGCAAATTTGGTGGCGTTATAGGCGCCGGCCATGGGGGCGGCGAATATTCCCGCCATCGAGATGGTGTTGACGATGTGCGCCTCGTCGCCGCTTGCCTTGAGCTCTGGCAGGAAGGTTCGAGCGGCGTGGAGATGCGCATCGGCATTGATCGCAAACAGCCAGCGCCAGAGCTTCGGTTCAATGCTCTCCACGGGGCCGGAGGCGCCAAAGGCACCCGCATTGCTGCATAGAATGCGGACCGGCCCGAAGGTGCGTTCAGCCTGTGCCTTGGCATCTTCCCAAGCGGCGGGATCCGTGGCGTCGAAATGCAGCGCCAGCGCCTTTGCCCCCTGATCGCGGAGTGTGGCGGCGGCCTTTTCCACTTCTACGCCGTCGATATCGGCGAGCACGACCGCTGCCCCCTCCCGCGTCAGCGCTTGGGCAATGCCAAGGCCAATGCCGCCGGCGGCACCGGTGATGAAAGCCGTCTTCCCTTTGAGTTCAATCATTTTGTCCTCGGTGTCGTTTTTTATGTTTGGAGGATAAACGGATGAATTTGCTAGCTTGATTTCGCCCGCATGTAAACCGTAGATTAGCGTACGAAAGCGCCGCATCCCAGGTGGCGACTTGCATGCACAATAACGAATGAGGAAATGTTTATGTCCGCACCAATTGTTATCAATGCGCCGGCCTTTGTCTCCCGCTGGTATGTCAAACCAGAGCGACGCGAAGATTTTGTCGGCCTTTTCAATCTATTGTGGCAAAGTGCCGCGGATCAAATGAAGGAGGTGACGAATTTCGTGTTCTACGGCTGGGGGCGCGACCCGAATGAGTTCGTGGCGATTGAGTCATGGAAGAGCGAGGAGATTGTCGCCGCTGTGCGCCAAACGGAAGGCTTCCGCACCACTGTGGCGCAGCTGCTTTCTTATTGCAGCAAGCCGATGGTGATGGAGGCGTACAGCCCCTGGGAAGGCGGACGTGAGGTGTTTGATCTTTATCCGGCGGGCCTGTCCAAGGTGCATCCGCAGACCAAGGATGTCGGCGTGATCTGGAGCTAAGCGCAGCGCCGGCGGGTGGTTTTGTGTACCTGCCGGTTCCGCTTATAGGGTCGGCCTTTGTAGCGCCTGCTGGGCGACGGTGGCAACAAGCGTGCCGTCGCGGCGGAAGATAAGGCCCTGCGACAGATTCACGCCATGCCGGGCGAATGGGCTCGCGGTATCGACGAGCAGCCAGTCATCCGTGCGAACCGGTTGGTGAAACCAAAGGGCATGGTCCAGGCTCGCAACTTCCAGATCCGGTGACGGGACGGGCGGGCGATGCGGCATCAGTGCCGCCGCGATCAGCCAATAATCGGAGAGGTAGGCGAGAATCTGCTGGTGGATACGTGGATCGTCTGGCCCCTGGCTAGGAGGAACCCGCAGCCAGTAGCGAAGCCTTGGCGCGGCCTGCCGTTGAAATAGTGCTTCAGGTTCGGTGAAGCGGACTTCCATGGGATATAACGCGTGGAGTCCGGCCAGCTCAGGCCCGGGGCTTTCCGTATGCGCCGCCCCGAGTATCCCCATCTCCGGCAAGGCTTCAGGCGGCGGCACGTCGGGCATTGTGGCCTGATGCGCGTAGCCATTCTGCGGCACGTAGAAGGAGCAGTTCATCTCAAAGATCGGCTTGCCGTGTTGTAGTGCCGTGACCTGTCGCGTCGAGAAGCGACGGCCATCGCGCACGCGCCGCACCATGAAGCAGATGCGCCGGGACACATCGCCTCGGCGCAGGAAGTAGCCGTGCATGGAATGTATCTCGCGTCCTTCTGCTGTTGCCATAGCGGCGGCGAGCGACTGCCCAAGGATTTGACCGCCGAATAGACCCCCTTGCAGATTCCCTTGGTTATGCTGATTGACAAATAAATCATCATCAAGCCTCAGCAGGATCATCAGGGCCTGGACGTCCGCCGTGGTATGGGAGAGCGGTGGATCATCGAGGATTTGCATCAGTCAGTTCCGCATCCGGAGCGTGGGTGGCATCAGGCGTACGGCGTCGCTTCGGCGAACACGACGGTCTCCTTGACGACCGCTTCGCACAAGGTCTGCCAGATTTCAGCGAACTGAGGATGCGTTGGCAGCTTCGCCAGTGTTTCCTGGTAATGGTTCATATCGCGCAGCCGCCAGATGTGAATCACGGTGTTCAGGCGGCCGTTTTGCAGCAGCAGGGCCTGTTCGAGTTTCCACCCATCGGCTTCGACAATGGCCTTCAGTTTCGGCGCCATGGCAAGAAACGGCCCGACCCCGGCGTATGACAATTCGAGCGTGGCATGCAGATACATTGTGATCTCCTTTGATGGGTCAGCGTTGAGCGGGAAGGCCTAACAAGGCCAAGCTCAGGGCGATGGGGAGAAAGCCCGCGAGATAGCCGGTGGCAGGTACCGTGGCGAAGGCGCATGCCAGTAATCCGTGCGCAATATAGATCAGCGTTACCGCCACCCCGCCCAGACACAAAAGGCGCAAAGGCAAGGGCGCTGGCCGGTTTGTTCGTGCCGATGCATTTGGGGAATGGCTTCCCATGAAGAATACGGGCCATGCGCCTTGGGCTTCCCGCGCGGCTTTCAGGGCGTAGATGGCAATGACGATATTGCCCCACCACGCCGCCATCCAAACCCAGGCTATGGTTTGTACCCGCCTTTTGCCGCGCTCACGGAAGATCAGCCAGGAGAGGCTGAACAATAATCCCATCACCAAATCGCTATTGATGAAATTTTGCCAGGGGTCATGCATGTCGGCTAGAAATGTGTCCAGCCCGGCACCGTGCCCCATGCCGCTATGCAGCAGCACATTTGCTAAGTTGGCAAGTTGCACGAGCAGTACGACGCTGGCGATAAAGCTGATCATTTTCATACGTCAGGTTGCAGGCGGTTCATGCGCCAGACGTAATCGTTCCACTGCACCTCCTGCGATTCACCCCAGCCGGTTTGGCCGTTCCAGTCCCATTCCACGAGCCCAAGATGGGTGTTGATATTAGACCACCCAGACCAAGCGGTTTGTGCCACGACGCGTCCGGTCATTTTATAGATTTCGCCGGCGCTGTCCTCAAACTCATATTCATGCCGGAGCGGGCGGCAGAGCGGAAACTCGCGCTGCGTAAGTTTTGTAGCGCGGATGACGCGGCGCTGTTCGCCTTTTACCAGCACCCACCCATCGTTGAAGATTCGTGCCGGGGCGGGCATGATCCCCGCCCAGTCTGGCTTGCGGGTAGGATCGTCATGCGAGCCGATGTTAAATGCAAAATCCGGCCCGAATGTGCCGGTCACCCAAGTATAAGGTGGGTATGGCGCATGATTTTCCGGTCTTGGTTCGCCCCAGGAGCGGTCCCGGACCGGGTAGCAATCGATCTTATGAGTTTGCCCGCGCAGGGTTAGCGTGCCGGTGGCATGCATCACCTGCTCAAAATGCTGATTATTGGCCCGCATGATCGGGATAGACTTGGCCATCAGGTCGACAGCCAGCGTTGTTTGCCGGGCCGGGTCGTCGAAGCTGAGATGCACATGTTCCAGTGGTTTGATGACCTTCGCGCGAAACCCATTGGGGAGCTGGATGTCGCTGCCGTCACCGATGACCGAGAGTGACATGTAGTCGCGCATCTCGAAGAGTTCGCAGGCGAGGTGCGAGGGTTTGATGCCCTGGTAGATCATCAGCCCGGACGTGACGGTCTTGAGCGCGGGGTGCACCCAACAATAGGCGAAACAGTTGATTGCCGCCTGGGGAATGTGGAAATTCCAAAACCAAGTCTCGGTCAGCGAATCGACGGCCTCGCCGGTGCCGTGAAAAAACTCGTCGGTCTCGACATGCGAGCCGAACCCGCCGCCAAGATTGGAGTTCCAGTCCGTGTCACTGCCCATATTCCCTCCATGAGTTTGGCTGTCTGCTTAAACTTACCGCGACGGCGGAGCGCTGCTGCCGGCACCCAAGAGGTGAGGGGCAAAAAGAAAGTAACATTATGGTGTACTAGCATCCGAATTGGCGTTTAATCAAGCGCCGGATGAATAGGGAATTCTAAAACAGGCTTGCACGGTATGCTAAAATACCGTTAGCATGCGTACCCTGGCCGAGCCGCTCTCGGGCAAGAGCGGGCGTAAACCAAAATGAGGGGGAAAAACAATGGCTGGCAAGCTTGCAGGCAGGGTCGCCGTCATCACCGGTGGCGCGCGGGGGCAGGGAGAGGCGACGGCCAGAGTTTTTGCCGCTGAGGGGGCCAAAGTCGTGGTCGCCGACGTGCTGGAGGATGAGGGGCGGGCGTTGACGCGAGATATCGGCGCCGCCGCAATGTTCGTTCCGCTCGATGTTTCTAACGCCGCCTCCTGGGAGGCTTTGGCCAAGATGGCGACGGCGAAATGGGGCGCGCCGGGTATTCTGGTCAATAATGCCGGCGTCGTGCACGCCGTCAGTATCCTTGAGCTTTCGCAGGATGATTTCGAACGGGTTCTGCGGATCAATCTCATTGGCGCGTGGCTTGGTATCAAAACGCTGGCGCCCGGCATGCTCGCCGCGGGGAAGGGGGCCATCGTCAATATCGCCTCGTCATCCGGCCTTTGGGGGATGAACGGCCTGACCGCCTATTCGGCCAGCAAATGGGGGCTCCGCAGCCTCACAAAAACCGCGGCGATGGAGCTCGGCTTCAGAGGGATCCGTGTAAATGCGGTGTTCCCGGGCGGGATTAACACCAAGATGGGCAACATCACAAATGAGGCCGTCACCGAGTTGAACAAGCATTACCAACGCCAACCGATCCAGCGGATTGGAGAGCCGGAAGAGGTCGCTCTTACCAGCCTGTTCCTTGTCAGCGACGATGCTTCCTATCTGTGCGGCGCGGAGATTGCTGTTGATGGTGGCCAGACGATCGGTGTCTACACCGATTTTCTCCCCGGGGCGCCGGGGTAGCGGGTAGGGCCGTGGGGGAGTCCCTTTTGTGCTCAAAAATGAACCACAAGAGCCGAAGGAAATATTGACCCCGCCGGCAAGGCACGCTATTAAACTAGTAAGCATATATATCGTAGTGCAGCAATCTCTATTGCTTCGCTTCGGCAGATGAAGGAGGGATGGGCACCGCGGCGTAGCGCAAACGCGGCACGATAACTTCTCATGCGCGTATCATCTCAGCAAGCCGGTGCGCGGCATAAACACGATCCTTGTGGTTCTGGGAGTTGGGATAAGAAAACAAGTTCTTCACCCAGGTTTGAGGCTTAAACAATAATTAGGGGGTACGAGATGGACGAGGTTACGAATCAGAAAAGTTTGAGGCAACGGCTTCTAGCGACAATCGGTCGGCCGACTGGGCTGAGATCTTGTGTTGTGGGGGGCGGCGCGTTGTTGCTGGCGGTTACACCGGCGCATGCATTGAACCTTTATGACGGCTCGCAATATGGCAATAACCTCGAAATCAATCTGACGACGACGCTCTCCTATACGGGGGCATTGCGTGTTAACAGCCCGTCATCGGTTCTGAAGCCCGCCGAAGATGGTGACGCCAACTTCCAGCACGGCATCGTGACAAATCTGTTCTCCGCCGTGCCGGTGCTGGATATCCGCGACGGCGATTACGGTGCGCATGTCAGCGGCCAGCTCTACCTGAATACACCCTATCTGGGAACCAACCAGAACGATCTGACGCCGTATTCCAGCGCGATTTTTACGGCCAAGCAGACGGATTTCACCAGCGCCACGCGCAATGTCGACGGTGAGAACGCGCAGCTTCTGGATGCCTTTTTCTTCGCGCAGCACACGTTTGCCGACGATCAGACGCTTCAATTTAAATTCGGCCGCTCTGTGCTGTTCTGGGGGCAGAGCCTGTACTTCCCGACCGACGGTATTTCCGGCGGTCAGGCGCCGATTAACGTTGTGTCGGCACAGAATCTGATCAACCCGCAGGCGCAGCAGGTGTTCATGCCGGTGGGGCAGGCTATTTTGACCTACCAGCCGCACCCGGGGACCACCATTCAGGGCTATTATCAGTTCGAGTGGGAGCATGATTACTTCCAGGGTGAGGGCGCGTATTTCAATAGCGTCAACGTGCTGGACAAGGGGGCTGGCTGGCTTGGGCTTGGCGGTGGCTATGGTTTGACGCGCATTAAAGATGTTAACCCTGAGCATCAGAACGGGCAATTTGGCCTATCCCTCCAGCAACAGGTCGGAAGTTGGGATCTCGGTGTCTACGTGGAGCGCTTCGACGCAAAAGCGCCTGAGGTCGGCATTGCTCCGGGGCTGAATCCGCTGGGACCGGTTGGCAATCCCGCGGCGGGGGCGATTTCCATTGGTAGCTACTACCTGGTCTACCCGCGCGATATTTGGCTGCAGGGTGCCAGCTTCTCGACCAATATCGGTCCGGCGAACGTGGGTGGTGAGCTCTCTTTCCGTGAGCACCAGCCGCTCGTCCCAAATAATGGCGGTGTGTTCCTCTACGCGCCAGGTCAGAACGCCAACAACAATCCGGGCTATCCGGTCGGAAACACCTGGGACGCCCAAATTTCCGCGCTCTACGTTACCCCGGCTCTGCCGCTTGATCCGGGTGGCGTGACGATTACCGGTGAGGCGATCCTTAACCATCTCATCAATGTCACGCAGAATCGCCATCTCCTGGCAACCGGTGGCCAGGCGACAGCGGGCGCATTCGATATTTCGGTGACGCCGACCTATAATAACGTGCTGCCGAATCTACAGATCACATTTCCGATTGGCCTAACCTACAACTTTCTTGGTCGCTCCTATGTGGATTCGTCGCTCTACCATGGTACCGGGGTGTTCGACCTCGGTGTGACGGCGACGTACAGGGTCAACTGGATCGCGTCATTGTCTTACCAGGATTACCTGGGCAAGCCGGACGTCGCGCATAATCCTCTCGCCGACCGCGGTTTCGTCTCGCTCAACCTGCAACACACGTTCTAAAAAACGCCAGGAGTTCAAGAATATGAAAAGACGTACGTTAGGGCTGCTGGCTGGCAGCAGCGTGATCGCTCTGCAGGCTGGTCGTGCCAAGGCGCAGTCAGCCTCCGCGTTGGGGGCTAGCCTCACCCCGATGGGTGCGGAAATGGCGGGTAATGCTGACGGCAGCATTCCGCCCTGGACAGGTGGCATGACGACCCTGCCTGCTGGGCTCCAGAAGAATGATTACATCCCGGAATTGTTTCCGGATGAGCAGCCAGTCGCGGTGATTGACGCCAGCAATATGGCTGATCATGCGGCCATGCTCTCCGAGGGCGTGCAGGCGATGATGCAGAAGTATGGGTTCAAGATCAAAGTTTATCCGACGCATCGGACCGCCGCTGCGCCGCAATATGTTTATGACAACATTGCCAAGAACAATGGTAAAGCCCGGTTCACGGCGCAGGATCCGACCGGCGGGCGCTTTGGTTTTGAGAATGCCTATGGCGGCGTTCCGTTTCCTGTTCCCGATCTGACCAACCCCCTGACGGCTGGGGCGCAGATCATGTGGAACCAGTCGTCTTGCTGGCACGGGTTCGCATTCAACGTCGCTTATCAGAGTTGGTCGGTCTCCAGCGGCCAGAAGTCGATGGCTTATGCGGATGCCAGCCAGTTCAAGTTCCCATATTATGATCCGAAAGGATCGCTGGAGACTTTTGACGGCCGTCTGGAAATTCAGTATGATCCGTATACGGGGCCGCAAAACCTGGTTGGCCAGGCGATCATCGTGTGGCAGTTCACCAATCCATACAAGAATCCACAGGAGGCTTGGGAACTACTCAACGGCCAGGGGCGCGTGCGCCGTGCACCCGAAGTCTCTTTCGATACGCCGAGCACTCAGTCCAACGGCATTGCTGGATACGACGAATATTTCGGCTTCAACGGCTCTCTGGAGCGGTATGATTGGAAGTATCTCGGCAAGCAAGAGATGTACATTCCGTACAACAACAACAAACTGTATGGCGGCGATGCGCCGAGCGCACACCTCGCCCACTTTCTCGATCCAGAACTCATTCGCTGGGAGAAGCACCGCTGCTGGGTCGTAGAAGCGACGCTGCACCCTGGCGAACGCAATGTTCTCGCCCGCCGTCGCTATTACATTGACGAAGACACTTGGGAAGTTGGGTGTGGCGATATGTGGGACGCCAAGGGCAATCTGTTCAAGGTGAACCTGCTATATAACAACTGCCGGCCAGATCTGCCGGGCGTCGTGTACGGCCAAAACACCATCCATAATCTGCAGACTGATGATTATGTTTCGGTCGCAGGTCATTGGAATCAATCGCGGCATCCAACACTGACTTTCGTCGATGATATTCCGAATTCTGTGTTTGACCCGAACAACATGGCGGCTTCAGCACAGTATTGATCCGTAGCGCCGCGGTTGGTGAGTGATGTTGCCAGCCGCGGCGATATGACGAATAAACATGCTGCGTCTTATTCGGTAAGAGCGGGACGCACCGATTTCGTCTCTCTGTCGGGTTATGTACCTGTTTGTCTTCTTCGGATCTATTATGAATCATCGCCATAAGATTGTGCACCGCCGAAATTTGCTGCTAGGAGGTGCTGCGGCCGTGATCGCAAGTGTCCTCAAGCCGGGCAACGCCTTGGCGCTTACTGGTGTTGCTGCCCTGGACACGCCATCGTTGAAAGTGAAGGCGCCTGCCCGTGTATTGCTTGTGGCAGTTACGCAAACGCCCGGCGGGCGACTCGTGGCGGTTGGTGAACATGGCGTCATCATTTTCTCAGACGATAATGGCGTGACCTGGGCACAGGCGGCTGTACCCGTAAATGTAACATTGACCTGCGTCCGCTTTGCTACGTCCATGACGGGGTGGGCGGTTGGCCATTTCGGTGTAATTTTGAATACGGACGATGGCGGTGCTACGTGGCAGATGCAACTCGATGGTATCCAGGCAAACCAGCTGACCGAACAGGCGGCACAAGATCCGTCGGTTGCCAACAGCCCGTCTCCAGGAGCACCATTGGCAGAAAAACGCGCCGAGCATTTCCTGAGTGAAGGACCTGACAAGCCGTTTCTCACGTTGCTCGTGCTAGAGCCACAAAAGGTCTTAGCGTTTGGGGCCTACCGGATGGCTATGCTGACCGAGGATGGTGGTAAAACATGGTGCGATTGGAGTTTACACATCTACGACAGGCTAAGCCACAATATCTATGACGCACAGGCTATTGGCAGCGAGTATTATATCGTCGGAGAAATGGGGTTGGTCTTCTGTTCTAATGACGGTGGGAACACGTTTCTTCCCCTTACAGCGCCAGAGAATGTCACGTTGTTTGGCATTCTTGGTGCGCGAAACGGCGCGCTTATTGTGTTCGGCGTAGCCGGGAGCGCTTTTCGGTCGATCGATGGCGGCAAGAGTTGGACGCCACTAGTGATTCCGACCCAGGAAGACTTGACGGCCGGGCGTGTCCTGCCTTCCGGCGCGGTTGTAATGGTCAGCGAGTCCGGGCTTCTGTTCGAGAGTATGGATAATGGCATCACTTATCGTGCGATTTCAGGTGTGCAGCCCCAGCCCTTCTTCGATATCGATATTGCGCGAGATGGCGCACTGATTGCGGTAGGGGCCGCGGGCATTACAAAGATCTCAAAAGAACTTTTTCTTTCGTAAGGCAGGAATACAACTTTGGCAGCGAATCTCGATGATACCGCACCAATCATTAGCGATGTATTGGATTTCGATCATGGCTCCGGCTCCCTTGTTGAACGGTTACTGTTTAACAATCGGCCGATCATTTTATTCCTTTGCCTAATTGCGACACTCATTTTAGGTTTCGAGGCTACGCATATCAAGCTGAATGCCAGTTTCGAAAAGATGATTCCGCGGCATCAGCCTTTTATTGTCAACTTCTACAATCATTATGCCGATCTGCAGTCCCAGGGCAATGCCATTGACATTGCTGTTCAGGCGGATAATGGAACGATCATCAATGCACATTATCTGGAAGTTCTGAAGGAACTGAATGATAAAATTTATCTTCTACCAAATGTAGATCGTGCTTTTATGACATCCCTTTGGACGCCATCGACCCGTTGGGTTTCTGTCGTATCAGATGGGCTTGCAAGTGGTCCGGTTATTGACAGCGGTTCATACGATGGATCACCGGCGCAGCTGAATATCGTCGCGCAAAATATCGCTAAAACAGGCAAGATCGGCGAGATCGTGAGTAATGATTTCACGTCGAGTATGATTCACGTCCCGCTCTTGCAGTATGATGGCCTAACGGGAAAGCAAATCAATTACGGCCAGTTGGCAACGGAGTTGAATGGCCTGCGGAAGGAATATGCGGCGAAGGGAGTAAAGCTGCATATCATCGGCTTTGGCATGGTCGTTGGTGATATGATCAACGGGATTGGCAAGATTTTAACATTTTTTGCTGTCTCAGCGATTATTGCGACGGCTATGTTGTTCTGGTTTACGCGCTGTATTCGCAGCACGCTATTGGTGGTTTCGGCATCGATTATCGCCGTGATCTGGCAGATGGGCTTTTTGCCACTGCTTGGCTATGACCTCACGCCGTATTCGGTTCTTGTGCCATTTCTCGTTTTTGCGATCGGTATGAGTCATGGCGCTCAGAAAATGAATGGCGTGATGCAGGATATCGGACGCGGTGCACATCCGCTTGTCGCTGCTCGTTTCACCTTTCGGCGCCTATTCATGGCGGGCTTTGCGGCGTTAGTCTGCGATGCATCTAGTTTTGCGGTGCTGTTAACGATCCGGATTGGTGCAATTCAAGAGCTTGCATTATTGGCTAGCATAGGTGTTGGTATTTTAATTTTTACTAATTTGATCATGCTTCCCATGGTGCTCAGCTACACTGGCGTTAGCAAAAAGGCGGCGGCCCGGAGCTTGCGGAATGAGGGGCATCCCGATGCCAGGATTGATTATCCACTTTGGAACTTTCTTGATAAGTTTACACACAAAGAATATGCCGTTTTGGCGATCGTGGTTGCGGTGATACTCGGTGGCGTTGGCATCTATGTTGGCAAGAATGTGCAGGTTGGCGATATTGACAAAGGCGCGCCAGAGTTGCGCCAGGATTCACAGTATAATATCGACAACGCTTATATAATTAATCATTATTCTACCAGTAGCGACAAGTTTGTCGTTCTAGTTGATACACCGAACGGGGATTGCATCGCATATCCGACATTGTATGCTATGAGCAATTTACAATGGGAACTCGAGCAGATGCCCCAGGTTCAATCAACCTATTCGTTGGGTTCATTTGCGGCGCAGCTAACAATGTTGCTTACCGAGAATTCACCAAAATGGTACGAAATCGTGAAGAATCAGGACTTTCTCGGAGACTTCACTGAGCATCTAACATCAAATGTAGCAAATTTTGACTGTAATTTTGCGCCCATTTACGTCTACTTGGTTGATCATAAGGCCGCGACCCTGAATGCGGTGATTAGAAAAGTCCAAAGCTTTATAAAAAATCCGCAGAATCAGTCGCCTGATTTCAAGATCTCTCTGGCGGGCGGTAATGCGGGTATAGATGCTGCCACCAATATTGTGATTGAGCAGGCTAATGAAATCATGCTCATCCTTGTCTATAGCACGGTAATTCTATTCTGTTTTATAGTGTTCCGTTCGTGGCGAGCGGTTCTTTGTGCTGTATTGCCTTTGATCCTGACCTCCATTTTGGCACAGGCCCTCATGGTTTGGCTGGGTATCGGCATCAAAGTTGCGACGTTACCAGTCATGGCTCTGGGCGTTGGCATCGGTGTGGATTACGCGCTCTACGTCTTGGGTATTGTCATTAAGCAACTCCGCGCGGGGGCGTCGCTCAGTCACGCCTACCACCGCACATTGCTTTTTACCGGAAAGGTTGTGCTGCTGACCGGCTTTACGCTTGCCGCAGGAGTGGTGACGTGGATTTTTGCGCCAATCAAGTTCCAGGCCGATATGGGCTTGCTTCTTTCCTTCATGTTCCTGTGGAATATGATGGGTGCCATGATCCTGTTGCCATCACTGGCTTATTTTCTGCTGCCGCCGAAAATTTTCGATAAGGCATCATAACTCAAGAAAATCGTGATTTCCGCCTAGCTGACGAGCTAATCTGGCGCGGCTTATTGCCCGCGCCAGATTGGTTTGCGCCGTTCGGAAAAGGCCCTTTTTCCTTCTTGTGCGTCTTCACTCGTAAACATGGCGGCAGCAGACGGGTAGGTCTTAGGATTCATCATGGTCGTAAAATTGGGCTGATCAAAGCTTGCGTATGCCGCCTGCTTGCTGCACCTTATTGCTAGCGGCGCACATTGAGCGATTTGATCGGCCCAAGTTTTCGCGGCCGACATAAGTTCCTCGGCAGGCACAACCTGATTGACGAAGCCAAGCTCAAATCCTTCCGCGGCATTCACGCTTCGACCAGTTAAAATCATTGACATGGCACGTTTTGTGCCGATAGCACGCGGCAACCTTTGTACGCCTCCTCCCAAGGCCGCCCACCCGACTTTTGGTTCCGGCAGGGCGAATGTGGCATTTTCCGAGGCGACGATTAAATCGCATGCCAGCGCCATCTCAAAGCCGCCGCCCATTGCTGGGCCATTTACCGCCGCGATCACGGGAAGAGGATAATCGGCACGAAATGCTAGTCCACCAAATCCGGTTTTCGGCAGGTCAATGATGCCGGTTTCAAGATTATGCTTGAGATCATAACCGGTGCAAAATGTCCTGCCGGACCCGGTTAGAATCACAGCTCGAATTGACGTGTTCTTTTCCAGTTCGTCGAAGATATCCGATAGTTCGTAATGCGCGGCGGGCGGTAGGGCGTTCATTTGGTCCGGGCGCTGAATGGTTATTGTCGCAAATTGACGAGTTATCTCTAGCTTGGAAAAATTACCGGCCATTTCTTTCGCTCATTCTTTGGTCAAGATGGTACTGTTTAGTATATAAGCAAAATATCAGAATAACAAAATAAGCAGCGAGTGTTTGTAGTGCTAAAGAGATCTTCAGAATATGGTTGAGCCAGCCGCGTCTCATTTGATGCGGATCAAAAATCACTGGGACAGGAAATAGAAATGGCTATACAAAAAATTCGTGTTGGTATTATCGGTGTGCAGCCGGACCGCAGTTGGGCGGCGCTCGCACATATCCCCGCGTTACGGGCGATGCCGGAGCAATATGATATTACGGCGATCAGCACCACGCGCCAGGAGAGCGCGAATGCTGCGGCTACTCATTATGGCATTCCGCGGGGTTATGGGCATCATGCGCCGTTAGTGAACGCGCCGGATGTTGATCTTGTCGCGGTCACGGTCAAGGTGCCCCACCATTACGAGATTGTTAAGGCAGCGCTTGAAGCGGGTAAGATGGTTTATTGTGAATGGCCGCTTGGCAATGGGCTGCCGGAGGCGGAAGAGCTTGCCGCCTTGGCTAAGGCAAAAGATGTGCGGACCGTCGTTGGCTTGCAAGCCCAGTTTGCGCCGCCTTTGGCTTACGCCCGGGATCTCGTGGAGCAGGGCTACGTCGGAGAAGTCTTGTCCGCCAGTGTGATCGGGACGGGTATGAATTGGGGCGAGTGTGTTGACGCCCCAAATGCCTATACCGCGGATCGCAAGAACGGTGCGACAATGTTGACCATTCCGGTGTCGCATACTGTTGATGGTGTCTGTTCGATGTTGGGCGAGATCCGAGCTGTCTCCGCTCTGCTCGTCAATCGGCGTCATTCAACGATCCTCGCGGATACTGGTGAAGCATTGGCATTAACCGCCGAGGATCAGGTCGCTTTTGTCGCCACGCTCCAAGGCGGCGCGGTGCTAACGGCGCATTATCGCGGCGGCATGACCAAGGGGACCGGATTGCTGCTTGAGATTAATGGCACACGAGGGGATTTGCGCCTTACGTCTATCGGTGGCCATGCGCAGATTTTTGACATGGAGCTTTCGGGGGCCGCGGCAGGGCAGGAGGAGATGCAGAAGCTGCAGGTGCCGGCGAAGTATTATCACACGGCTTTGCACACCGGCCCTGCGGTGAACGTAGCTGAAGTCTACGCCCAGCTTGCTCGTGATGTCCGCGATGGCACATGTATTTGTCCTGATTTCCACCATGCCGTGCTACGCCACCGCATGGTGGAGGCAATTGAGCGGGCGTCTGAGACTGGTCAGAGACAAAGCCTGTAACTGCCCACCCGTATTCGTTTATCAACCGTGCGCATGCGTACGGGTATTGTGCGAACGAAAAACAATGATAAGATGTGACCACAATCATATTTAACGCGGGAGAATCACATGAGTTTGCTGAACGGCCGTGTCGCTATCGTTACTGGCGCAGGGCGTGGGCTGGGCCGGGCCCACGCGTTGATGCTTGCCAAACACGGCGCTAAAGTCGTTGTTAACGATCTAGGGTCGTCAGCAGCCGGCGTCGGTGAGGATCAAACCCCGGCGGAGGAGGTGGTCGCAACCATCAAGGCCGCCGGCGGCGATGCGGCGGTGAACACCAGCGACGTCTCGAATTGGAAGGGCGCGCAGGAAATGGTCCAACAGGCGGTGGACACATTTGGCGGCCTGGACATTCTCATCAACAACGCAGGCATTCTGCGCGACCGCATGCTTGTGAACATGAGCGAGGATGAGTGGGATATCGTTGTCAAGGTTCACCTAAAAGGCACTTTCGCGCCACTGCACCATGCTGCGAATTACTGGCGCGCGCAGAGCAAGGCCGGTAAGCCAGTCGATGCCCGCGTTATCAATACCACCTCGCATTCGGCGCTCTTCGCGAATATCGGCCAGACGAATTATGCTGCGGCAAAGGGGGGAATCGCGACCCTCACGCAAGTCGCGGCACGTGAGCTTGCCCGCATCGGTGTTACCGTTAATGCTATTGCGCCGCGTGCCAATACCCGCATGACCGAAGGGCTCCGCGAGTACACGCCGGAGCAGCTTGAACGTCGTGACCCTGAATGGATTGCCGCCTTGGTTGCCTGGCTGTGTAGCCCTGAAGCGAAGCACATTTCTGGCCGCGTCTTTGAAGCCTGGGGGTATGGCTACGAGGTCATCGAGAGCTGGCAGCACGGCCCTGGCGCCGAGGCGAGTAAGGATCCCACGGAACTTGGGTCGCGGATCAGTCAGATCGTTAAGTTTGCCCGCGCCAATGCTGGGATCGACAAGAACACCTGGCTCGACCCCTAAGCCGGAAGAGTTGCATCGGGCCGGACCGTTTGGCGGTGCCGGCCCGATCTTGAATGTTGAGCCGGTCTGTGTGCCTGAAACGGAGACACAAAAATGCAACTCACGCCCTATGATGAATTTCCGGTGCATCAGGCGCCGCATCCGTTCAGCTATATTCCGTCTACGGATTTTAACTGGGATGACGGCTATTATTTCGGCGTGTTTAGCCCTGATGACGGTATCTTCCTCGCGACCGGCGCGCGAGTGAACCCCAATTCAGACATTATCGGCGGCTACGCCCTTCTCAACATTCACGGTCAGCAGACGACTCTGCGGTTCAACCGCTGTTGGCGGCGCGATTTCAATCTGCGTATCGGGCCGTGGCGGATCGAGTTTATCGAGCCGCTAAAGGCGTTGCGCCTCGCGCTGGAGGCGAATGACAGCGGGATCAGCTTTGACATTCTTTGGGAAGGGACGTCTCCGGCCTTTCTTGAAGAGCATCACATCGCGGTCAACCGAGGCCGCCGTACGACGGACCAGACGCGTTATTCGCAGCCGGGGAAGGCCACCGGGCTTCTGACCTTTCGCGGTCAGAGCTGGAAGATCACGCCGGAGCGCTGGAGTGGCGCGCGGGACCATAGCTGGGGGCTGTACGCAGACCGGCCGCCGCTCTCGCCCGTTGCTTCCGTATTGCCGCCGCGTGAGGTGGATACTGGGCCAAAACGGGCACTACGTTTCTGGACCTGTTTTCGCACAGATCCGTTCAGCGGGTTCTTTCATCTGCATGAGGATTTCGAGGGACGGCAAGCTAATTTCAATGATGTATTCGGCACGCCGTTTGGCGGGCGTCTGTTCCGTGGCTGGGAGGAGGCAATCGAGCTGACGGGAGGCCGGCACGAGATAGAATTCGAACCCAGTACGCGCATGCTGAAACGCGCCGTGCTCCATCTGACCGATGTTAACGGCGGTGCTTGGCGCCAAGTCTTCGAGCGGGCCGCGCCACCATGGGTGGTGCAGACCATGGGTTACCATCCAGGCAGCTGGAAGGATGGCGGCACGTTCTTCACCTATCACGGCTCGGAGGAACTGGCGCTGGAGTGGGACGAATTTGATTTCTCGCGCCAGCCCGCGCCTTACACTCCCTACGTCGTGCGCGGGGAGGCCGCGGCGTCCAATTTTGGCGAAGGCAGTGCGCGTGGCCAGCTGGTGCATGGACCGGAATATCTGTGCCGCGTCACCACCTATGCGCCGGATGGCACGGTGAGTACGGGCGCCGCCCAGGTGGAGATGTTCATCAATGGCCCATACAAACCCTATGGGCTGGAATAACTGTATCCCGTGACGATCGCTCAATCAGAGGCGAGGATGAATTTCAACGCAACTTGGTTGCAAAATTATCTGTCGGATCGGCTGGGCCGCGCGGTCACGGTGCTGTCTTTGGAATCTTTCCCACGCGGCTCTTCGCGGGAAACGTGGTTTGGCGCTTATCGGCTCGGGAATTTGGCACCGCCAGTCGAGATCGTGCTGCGGGCGGACCATCCCAGTGGCGCGGTGGATCCCACGCCGCTTGAACAGGAATTCTTCATCTACGAGCGGCTGGGCGGTGCCGGGCTGCCCGTGGCTCGCGCCTTGTGGTGGGAGGATGATCCCGCCTGGGCGCCGCGTCCCTTCTATATCCGCGAAAAGATCGAGGGGAGTTGGAACATTCCCCATTATTCGGACCCGGCGCCGGAATATGATGCGTTGCGTATCGCGGTGGCCAAGGCGCATGTCGAGGCACTGGCGAAGGTCCATGCCGTTGATTGGCAGGCTTTGGGCTTTGCCGAGCGGCTGCCGGTGCCAGTGGACGCCACCCAGGCGGCCCGCAACTATGTGGACGCAGCAAAGGCTCGCTACAATGCGCGTGACGGTGAGTCGCTGCCTATTTTCCTGGAAGCCGGCGAATGGCTGGTTGACCACGCGCCCACGGCGGCGCGGGTGTGCTTGTGCAAGGGGACGAATGGGCTGGGCGAGGAGGTTTTCCGCGATGGCAAGGTCGTGGCGCTGAGCGACTGGGAGGAAGTCTCCATAGGCGATCCAGCCAGTGATTTTGCGTTCATGCAGGGATTTGCGGAACCCCGGCTGCGCGACGGAAAGCAGATATGGGGTATGGAGCAGGCGCTCGATCACTATCGCGAGGTTACGGGCGTCACCATCCAGTTGAGTTCGGTGCGCTATTACCAGGTCGTCCGTGCGCTCAACCTCGTTGTCATGGCCCGCAATTCCGCAGCCAACATCCACGCGAAAAGCGCGGTTGGCCATATCCGGCAGGCTTGGACGGGAACTGAAGTCATCCATATCGCCAAACAGGTGCTTGGCATGGCGATGGGGTTGGTCCCGCCGCTTGGGCCGGAGCGATTCGCTGAACTCAATCAGACCGTCGATACGCAATAGGGCAGGCGCATCATGATCTTACCCACAGCTGAGGACGTGCTGCAGACGATCGAGGCGACGCTGGAGACTGTCCTCCGTCCGGCGCTCTCTGGCACGGTGGAGCAGAGCGCCGCGGTAAGCATCGGCCATTTATTACGCCATGTCCGCTTGCGTTTGGCCAGGGAGGGGCAGATCCTGCTTGATAATATGTCCGCGACGCGGCCTCTGCTTGCCGAAATTGCCACCTTCTTCAGTGACATCGGAGAGATCGACGCCGCAGCGCGCATCGAGGCCGCGCTGGCGCGCCCAAGCCTGCCCGTCGGCACTTATCCCACGCTTACTGATCTCGGCGGTGCGGCCGGCCTCTTGCGTAGGGAGTTGGAGGTGGCGCTGGCACGGTTGCAGGCGTTACGCGCCACACACGGCGAGGTGCCGGAATATCTCCGGCTAAGGATTGCCATCCGAACCTGGATTGCCGGGCAATTGCAGGCTGAGGCCGAGCTCATCGAGCCTGCTTTCAGTGGCCGTGGCCCGCGCCGATAGGGCTGAATAACTTGACCGCATGCATACGGTACGTTAGATGTTTGTTTGGGTTTGAGGAAGCATATGTGAGGCTTCGCTAAGACGGAAGAAGAGGTTGTGGCCTCTGAAATATTTGCTCGATCTGCGCCACCAGCGCGGGCGGGTGCGGTAAAAAATGCAAGGAGCAAGGGGAATGGCCGTCGACTTCAAGGATATCCAGCAGGGTTACGGCACCGCTTCCGGCCCGGTGATGCAGGAGCTGCTGCAGCAAGATGCGCTGCCATTGGAACCGGCGCTGTGCGAAAAGGGTAATTTTTTTCCTGAATTCAAGAAAGTTCCGTTCAAGCGCTATTTCGACCCGGAATTCGCCAGGCTCGAGATGGAGCATATGTGGAAGACATGCTGGCAGGTTGTCGGTCGCGAAGAGGATATACCTGAGATTGGCGACCGCAAGCTTTATGAGGTCGGCGAACTTTCCTACATCATTATCCGCTCTGGCAGCGATGAGTTCCGCGCCTTGCAAAATGCCTGCATGCATCGTGGTACGCGCTTATGCAATGGCAATTCCTCCGGCAAATCGATCAAATGCCCTTTCCATGCGTGGGAGTGGAATGTTGATGGCTCGCTGAAGAACGTTCCGAGCCGCTGGGATTTTCCGGGTGTCACCGACGAAGCCTACCGCCTGCCGGAAGCGAAGATAGGGCGCTGGGGCGGCTTCCTGTTCATCAACCCGGACCCGGATGCTGGCCCGCTGGAAGACGCTCTGGGCGTTCTGCCCAAGCATTTCAGTCCGCGCGAGGCGGAGCAGCGCTATACCGTTGTTGGCATCCGCAAGAAGATGCGAGCCAATTGGAAGCAGGCGCAGGAAGCCTTCTTTGAGGCGTATCATGTGATTGAAACGCACGCGAACATCCTGAGCTATAACGGCGACACTCAAACCCGCTACGACATCTGGGACGACGGCAAATCTCAGATCAGCCGCTCGATCACGCCCTCGGCGATCCCGAGCGGCCATCTTGGTGATGACGCCTCCCGCCTGCAGGCGGCGCAGGACGCTCTGAAGACCTTTGCTTTGCCTTTCCCCGGCGTGGAGCTGCCCGAGATCAAATCCGCCGAGACTGGCCGCTCCGAGGTTGCGGCATGGCGGCGCGAGATGATGGGTAAGCTGTTGGGTGTTGATTTTTCGAAATGCTCCGACTCTTACATGCTGGATGCCAACCAGTATTTCATGTTCCCGAATTTCTGGCCCTGGTTCGGCGAGGGGTTGCCGCTGACCTACCAGTTTACACCGTATGGCTCAAACCCGAACGAGTGTATCATGGAAGCGCGCCTGACGCTGCCTGTGCCGGAGAATGGCCCGCGCCCTCCCGCGGCGGAGCTCATTGAGCTCGACTTCGATACACCATGTTCCTCGGCGCCAGCGCTTGGCATCATGGCCTCGGTGTTCGATCAGGATTTTTCCAATTTGCCGCTAGTGCAGATCGGTTTGCGCTCATGCAGGGACGACAATATTAGCGTCACGCTTGGGCGTTATCAGGAATGTCGCATCCAGGCTTTCCATGACATGTTAGATCGCAAGCTGGGACTAAAATAAGCTCGTCCAGGCCGGGGTAATTTTTGAATAGTGGAGCGGCGCTCGTCGTGTCCGCGTTAAGGGAGACAATATATGGCGACACAAATCCTGCTACCGAAGCTCGGCTTCTCGATGAACGAGGGCGTGCTGGCGGAGTGGCTGATCCCTGACGGTGGTGACGTCAAGGAGGGGCAGCCGCTCTTCGCCTTGGAGAGTGATAAATCAACCCAGGAGGTCGAGGCACCGGCATCCGGCAAGCTGCATATCATGAAACAGCCCGGTGAGACCTATGAAGTCGGCACGATCCTTGGCGAGATCGTCTGACCGTGGTCGACGTTCCAACCTATCTGGCGTCGCTAGCCCCCTTGCCGGAGGCTGATTTCTCGGAGTTCGGGGAAGTCGAAATCCAGCCGATTTCGCGCATCCAGCAACTTACCGGTGCCTTTCTTGGCAGGAACTGGGTGACGATACCGCATGTCACGCATCATGACGAGGTGGATGTAACTGATGCGGAGGCACGCCGTACGGCTTGGAACAAGGATCATCCCGAGGCCAAGCTGACGCCCGTGGTGCTGCAGGTTAAGGCACTCGCCGCCGTGCTGCCGGCATTTCCGCATTTTAACGCTTCGCTGAGCGGCGATGGCAAATCGCTGATCTTGAAAAAATACGTGAATATCGGCGTAGCTGTCGATACACCGAGAGGGCTGGTCGTGCCGGTCATCCGCAATGTTGGGCAGAATACTGTAGCCGAATTGGCGGCGCAGCTTGCCCAGATGGCGGAAAAGGCGCGGACCAAAGGGCTCTCCATGGCGGAGATGGCGGGCAGTTCCATGGCGATCTCTTCGCTCGGGCATATCGGTGGCACTGCTTTCACCCCGATCATCAACGCGCCGGACGTCGCCATACTCGGGGTGACGGCGGTGCAGTTGCGTCCGGCTCCCGCGCCGGATGGCGGGATTGTCTGGCGTAAAATGCTGCCCCTCTCGCTGAGCTACGATCATCGTGTCATTAATGGCGCTGATGCCGCCCGCTTCGTCCGGGCGATCGGGCAAAAACTTTCAGATCCAGCGTTGCTCGCCTAGCAGACGCCGCTTTCGCGCTCTATCTTTAAAAACATATGGTGGAGAAACACCGTGAAACGTTCGAACAAAGTTATCATCACCTGCGCTGTCACTGGCTCCATCCATACGCCGACCATGTCGCCGCATTTGCCGATTACACCGGATCAGATCGCGGCGGACGCGATCGCAGCGGCGGAGGCCGGAGCGGCCATGCTTCATCTGCACGCGCGCAACCCGGAAACGGGGAGGCCTGACCAGAATCCGGCTTTATTCAGGCAATTCATGCCACGGATCAAACAATCCACCGATGCGATTTTGAACATTACGACCGGCGGTGGGCTAGGCATGAGTCTGGAGGATCGCTTGGCACCGACCAAGCAACTCAAGCCGGAAGTCTGCTCCATGAACATGGGCTCGATTAACTTCAACATCTCCGGTGCCGGGGCTAAGATCAGCGAATGGAAGTTCGACTGGGAGCAGCCCTACCTGGAGATGACGAAGGATTTTATCCTTTCCAATACATTTCGGCAGATAGAGCAGGCAATGGCGGAATGCTCGGCCCAGGGAACCCGCTTTGAGTTTGAATGCTATGACATCGGGCATCTCTACAATCTTGCGCATTTCGTTGACCGCAAGCTGATCGAGCCGCCCTTCTTCATACAGGGTGTGTTTGGCATTCTTGGCGGTATCGGCCCCGACCCCGAGAACGTGATGCATATGAAGGCTACCGCCGATCGGCTGTTCGGGCAGGATTACCTGTTCTCGTTGCTCGCCGCAGGCCGACACCAGATGCGTCTGACCACGCTTTCCGCGTTGCTCGGCGGCAATGTGCGTGTCGGACTGGAAGATAGCCTTTACGCGGGCAAGGGGGAAATGGCGACCTCCAATGCCGTGCAGGTGGCGAAGATCCGCCGTATCATCGAGGAACTGAGCCTGGATATCGCCACGCCTCAGGAGGCGCGCGAGATGATGCAGACCAAGGGCGGGGATGATGTCGGCTTCTGAAAAGGCATTTGCACGTGCGGCTGGGCCAGCGCTCAACTTGGCTGGCATGGTGCTGCCGGCGGACTATCCCAACGCGCATGCCGCGCGCGTTCCCGATCGAGTCGCGCTGGTGTTCAAGAATTGGCGCTGGACCTACGGGGAGTTGGACGAAGCATGTAACGCCATGGCTGGTCTGCTGCGTTCGAGGGGAATCACGCCGGGTACTCGCGTTGCTTATATCGGTAAGAACAACGATTTGTTCTTCATCGTCCTTATCGGTATCGTCCGGGCAGGGGCGGTGCTCGTGCCTGTTAATTGGCGTAATACCGCGCCGGAAACCGCTTTCATCCTGGATGATAGTGGCGCTGATCTGATCATCGCCGACGCTGAATTCCTACCACTGCTTGCTGAGGCGGCCCAGCGGAACCGTGAGATCCTCGTCACCAACGATCCGGGGCAGGCTGGGTTACGCGCCAAATTACGTGCGACAGCGCCGCTGCCGCGCGAGGCGTTGAACCCTGTCGCACCAAGCCTGCAGTTGTATACCAGCGGCACTACGGGAAAGCCCAAGGGGGTGCTTACCAGCCAGCATGCGCTCGGCGTGCAGCGCCAGATGGAAATCGGAACCAAGGCGTTTGATGACTGGCGTGACGACGAAATTTTGCTTTCCGCGCTTCCCAGCTTTCATGTGGGCGGCATGTCCTGGGTGCTCTCGGGCTTTTGCCGTGGGCAAGGGGTGGTGATCACCGACGATCTTGCGCCGTCGCATTTGCTCGATCTTTGTCTGGAGCATGATATAACAAGAACGTTCATCGTACCCACGGTCGTAAGAGCGGTTATGGAGGAGATGACCAAGCGGGGTGTTGCCATCCCCACGCTTCGCAGCATTCATTACGGTGCCGCCTCAATGGACCCGTTGCTTCTCGAACGCTCGATCAGTCAGCTAGGGTGCCGCTTTGTGCAGTATTACGGCATGACTGAAGCAACGGGCAGCATTACCCTGCTGGATCCGCGTGATCACGACCTTGATCGGCCGCGCCTGCTGCGTTCCGTAGGCAGGCCGTTGCCCGGAGTGGTCCTCGAAATCCGCGATGCCAACGGGCAGTTGCTCAGGGTTGGTGAGCCCGGGGAAATTTGGCTGCAGACGCCAAGTCTGCTGCTAGGGTATTGGAATCGTCCTGACGCGACCGCCGAGGCGTTGCACGATGGTTGGTACCGCTCGGGCGATGGCGGCTACCTAGACGAGGATGGTTTTCTGTTTCTTACCGATCGAATCAAGGATATGATCGTCTCTGGTGGCGAAAATGTATATCCGGCGGAGGTCGAAGCAGCGCTGCGCGGACACCCGGCGGTGCTGGACTGCGCCGTTTTTGGCATGCCGCACCAAAAATGGGGCGAGGGGGTGACGGCGGCAGTGGAGTTGCGGCCTGGTCATACGGTAACGCAGGAAGAACTGATCGCGTTCACCCGCACCTGCCTGGCTGGGTACAAAATTCCACGGCGCATTGAGTTCGGCGTTACGTTGCCGCGCACGGCCTCCGGCAAGGTGCAACGCGCCGCAATCAGAAAGTATTTCATTGAAAAAACAGAGCTGTCATTATGAGTTTTGCTGAAACAGAAGCGCAGGTGATGCTGGCCGATATGACTGGCCGGTTGCTTGCGGCCGAGAACGAATTTGAGGCGCGGCGTCAGCGTCTTGCAGGATCGACGCCGCAACGCTTGGCGCTATGGCCGCAACTGGCGGAGCAGGGCATTCTCGGCGCAGCCTTTGGTGAAGAGGTTGGCGGCTTCGGCGGTACGATGCGGGATTTGGCGGTACTGATGGAAGTGATCGGTGCGCGGCTGGTGGTCGAGCCCGTGTTGGCGAACGCCATTTGCGGCCGCATCCTGGCGGCGGCCGGAGATCTAGACCAGCTTGCAGCGCTCATTGCCGGTGAGCGTATTCTTGCATTGGCGACCACTGAAGGCTTCGATCCATTCGCACTGCCAGCGACGCATGCTGTGGCCGAGGGGGAAGGTTTCCGCCTTACCGGCACAAAACAGGCTGTCCGCCACGCGGATCTTGCGCATGGTTATGTCGTTTCCGCCACGCTCAACGGCGCTGCTGCATGCTTCCTGGTGGAAGCGGGGTCTGAAGGCGTGACGTCCGAGCCGTTCCGCCTCATAGATGCCTCGTCCGCTGCGACGCTGACGTTCCAAAACACGCCCGCACGGTATCTGGGCGGTGCCGCGGTGCTGGAGGATGCGCTGCTGTGGGCCCAGCTTGGGCTTGCGGCAGAGGCCGTCGGCATCTTCGGCGCGTTGAATGCGGCGACCTTCGCCTATCTTGGCACACGAAAGCAGTTCGGCGTGCCGCTAGCCAGTTTCCAGGCGTTGCAGCACCGTGCGGCGGACATGTTTGCCGCAGCCGAGGAGGCGCGGGCACTGGCGGCGCGGGCGATTCGGGCTGTTGACCAACACAGCCCCGCGCGCTTCGCTTTTGTCAGCGCAGTCAAAGCGCTAACTGACAGTGCCGGGCACAGGATTGGCCACGAGGCGGTGCAAATGCACGGTGGCATGGGGGTTTCGGACGAGCTGAATGTCAGCCACTATATGCGCCGCCTGGCCGCCATCCGTGCGGAATTTGGCAGCGCTGATCTGCACCGCACCCGTTTCGCGACGATCAGTGAGGATACTCCCCATGTTGCTTGATGAGTCTCCTGCACTGGCCGAATTCCGCGTGGAAGTGCGGAATTTCGTGCGCACCCATCTCCCGGTTGACATTGCCACCAAGGGGCGACTTGGCTTGGAGTATGAGAAAAGCGATTTCGTGCGCTGGCAAAAGATTCTGCGCGAGAAGGGATGGTTTGCCGCGGCGTGGCCGCGGGAATTCGGTGGGGCCGGCTGGGATCTGGAGAAGCAGCTTGTTTTCCTGCAGGAAGCGGCGCTCAATGGCGCCCCGCACATCATCCCTTACGGTGTCAACATGGTTGGGCCGGTTCTTTATACCTTTGGCACCGACGCCCAGAAGGCGAAACATCTGCCTGGCATCCTGTCTAGCGATATCTGGTGGTGCCAGGGGTATTCTGAGCCGAATTCAGGGTCCGATCTTGCCTCGTTAAAAACGACCGCGGTGCGTGATGGCGACCACTACATTGTCAACGGCACCAAGATGTGGACAACCGAGGCGCATTGGGCGGATTGGATGCATTGTCTTGTGCGGACCGACAAGGAAGCTAAATCACAAAAGGGCATCTCGTTCCTGCT
Source organism: Acidocella sp. KAb 2-4 (assembly GCF_020567705.1). Classification (GTDB taxonomy): domain Bacteria; phylum Pseudomonadota; class Alphaproteobacteria; order Acetobacterales; family Acetobacteraceae; genus Acidocella. Next base: position 32,953 of record NZ_JAJDJU010000023.1, read on the forward strand.
GATCGATATGAAGACGCCTGGCATCGAGATCCGGCCTATCGTTACCATCGATGGTCAGCACCATACCAATCAAGTGTTCCTGGATGATGTGCGTGTGCCGGTCGAAAATCTGGTTGGCGGCGAAGGCGGGGGGTGGACGATCGCCAAGTTCCTGCTCTCGAACGAGCGCGTGGCGATTGCCGATACCGGCCCAAAGTTGAAGTTGCTTTCTGAGATCAAGGAACTGTTCGTCGGCGTTGCGGCGTCGTCCGCCGTGCCGGAGAGCTGCAAGGTGTTGCTGCGTCAGAAGGTGGCGGATGCTGAAATCCAGCTGACCGCGCTCTGCGCGCTTGAGCAGGACTACGTGAAGCTTTGGGCGAGTGGCGGCTCGAAGGAAGGCCCGCAGGCTTCGGTATTGAAAATCCGCAGCACCGAGATTTTGCAATTACTCTCGGAGATCGCGCTGGAACTCGGAGGCCCGCTCGGTGCTGCGCATGATCCGAGGGATTTGCATCTGCCGACTAACGTAAGCCCAAATCCCATGCAGCGTGCGAGCCTGATGGCGCACCAATATCTCTATGGCCGCTGCTGGTCGATCTTCGGTGGCACCAACGAAATCCAGCGCGGGATCATTGCTCGATCAATCCTGCCCGTATCAAACGGGACAGGCGGAGGAGGGACCAGGATATGAGTGGCATGGTTGCAGCTGTGAATCCCCAGGATATCTTCAAGCCTGATACCCTCTCCGAGCCGCATGCTTTCCTCAAGGCGTTGCGGGAGAACGCGCCAGTCGCCAAAGTCACCGACCCGTCTGGGCGCGACATTTATCTCGTCACCAGCTACGAGCTTATCGAGGATGCCTCTCGTCGTGCTGAGGAGTTCTCGTCGCAGATGGGCCATTTGCTGATGGCTGAAGGGCACAACCCCGAGGTGTCGCGGCTGCTCGCGCAAGATCCTATCCCTCCGGCTTTGCTGCTGATCTCGGACGATCCGGCGCACAAGCGCTATCGTGCGCTGGTCAACGCGGTTTTCTCCATGGGCAGGATCGCGAATATGACGGGCATCATCGAACGTATTGTCGATGACCTCATCGACGGCTTCATCGAGCGCGGCGAGTGCGATTTTGTCAATGAGTTCGCGGTGTTACTGCCAACCTATGTCATCGCCGACATTCTTGGCCTGCCGCGCGAGAAATACGGGTTGGTGCGGCAATGGTCGGATTCGGTGATTCGAATCGTCAGCCGCATGGCGACGCCGGAACAGGAGCTAGAAGCGGCACGCGAGGTGCTGATCTTCCGCCGATATATTCTGGAAACGATCCGGACCCGCAGGGCCAAGCCTGCGGATGACCTGATTTCCTACCTCATCAGCGTGCGCATCGACGGCATGGAACCGCTGACAGACGCTGAAATCGCGCCGCTGGCCTTTGAAATCGCCGTTGCAGGCAATGAGACGACCCGCAACATGCTGATCAGCGGCATCGTCCGCCTGATCAATGACCCGGACCAGCTTGGGCAGCTCCGCGAGAATCCGGCTTTGGTAGGCAATGCCATTGAGGAATTATTGCGCTACGAGACGCCGGCCACCGCGATGTGGCGGATCGCGACATGCGACACCGAGCTCGGCGGCGTTGCCATCCCCAAAGGTGCTCAAATCATGCTGCGCTTCGACGCCGGCAACCGGGACGACAGCAAGTTCGCCGATCCTGACACGTTTGACATCCACCGCCGTAATGCCCGTCTGCATCAAGCCTTTGGCGGGGGCAATATCCATCGCTGCCTTGGGCAGATGCTGGCGCGCAAGGAGATGGGCATTGCCTTCCCAAGGCTGTTTGCACGGTTGCAGAACTTGCGCGTCATTCCGGAAGGCAGCGACACGGCCTATTGGCCGGGGCTGATGCATCGCGGCATCACGGCAGTGCGGCTCGGGTTCACCTGTGGCAACAAAATCCATGCTGACGTGCCGGGGCAGGGCTAATCCTCGTCAGGCACGGTGCCGCGCCAGCCACCCAGCGGGTGGCCGTTCCATTGCGTAAAGGCGCGGCGAAGGCTCTGATGGCTGCGGAAGCCGACCGCGTGGGCGATTTGCTTGGTGCCCAGTGTCCCCTCCCGCGCCAGGGCTTTGGCGTAGTCGTTACGGAACGCCGCCAATATGCGGGTATAGCTGGTTCCCTCTGCCTTCAGGCGGCGGTTGAGTGTTCGCGTGCTGAGCCCCAGCGCGTCGGCGGCCTCTGTCAGGGGTGGGGTTGTTCCGGGTGACATTATGAAGAGCTGACGCAGTTGCCGGGCGGTGCGGCCGTCATGCTCCTGTCCGGGCCGCCGCGCCAGGGCTTGTTCAACGAGCAGGCCGCAAAGCTCGTCATCCCGGCTCAGGATTGGTCGGTCAAGCACGGCCTCGGGCAGGATGAGGCGGTTGCGCGCCGCGCCAAAGCTGATACGCCCGGGGAGGTACCGGGCATAATCAAGCCCGGGATGCGGAGTGTGGTGGAATTCAACGATCGCGTCTGCGCAGTCGTATCCCGTGGTCTCATG
>NZ_JAJDJU010000024.1 GCF_020567705.1 Acidocella sp. KAb 2-4
AAATATCCGGTGAGGCATGGCTATTGCCGTCTTCACTAATACTCCGACATCGCACTGATTGGATGCTTAGTGGCGATGTGTTATCAATTTTTTGGCTATCTCCAACTCGCATAAACAAGATATGCTTACGATCGATGATTTTGCACCGATGATGTTTTAATGATTTACAGATAATAAGAGAATATACCTTTAAGTTTTAGACGATTTATATTCAGCCTTTTGATCTATAGATAGATTATCTGGGATCGTTGGAGTTTTCGGTCTGCACGTATTTTCGGCCGGTCACACAAAAATCATACCCACTTAAATTCCGATTCGACGTCGGAGGTCTGGCCCCGTTAAGATTTCGTCCTTGGCAGTAATTCGGCATATACGCGCTCCATATCCCGACAAAGGCGCTCAACATAAAAGCGCTCAGCACCGCGCTGCGACCGCGCCGCATAACTTTGTCGGAGAGATGCGTCGTTGAGTAAGGTACGCAAATGTTCCGCTATAACGTCCGGCCTGTGCGGCGGCACCAGTATACCCGCCTCACCATAATCGAGCATTGCGGGGATGCCGTCGACGGCCGTTGCTACAATTGGCAAGCCGGCTGCGCGCGCCTCCGCGATTACCAATGGCCCAGGGTCCGCGTGCGAGGCGAGAACGAAGAGGTCGGCTCCGGCGAGATACTCCCGCGGATCTTCGCAAAAGCCAAGAAAAAACGTGGATTGTCGGATCCCGAGGGATGTCGCAAGCATCTTGTATTGCCTAAGCATAGGCCCCTCACCAGCAAGATAGAGTGTCGCTTCCGGGTGAGTCTGCATCAAAATCGAAAATGCATTCAGCAGGTCGACAACGCCCTTGCGCGGATGCATGCCGCACACCGTGAGGATGGCCGGATGCAACATGGAGGCGGATCTAAAATTCGGCTTTAGCCGCGGCGAACCTACCGGTCCATTTTCCACAAGATGAAGCTTTTCTGAGGGAGTGCCACGACGCCGCATGGCGTTGTAACCCGTCTTTCCAACGGTTACGACACGGTCAGCCAGCGACATCAGCCAAGCGGAGCGATCGAACTCATTGTGGAGCGTCGTCACCAAGGGATAGCCCAGCGGGCGATAGGGCTGCATGAGTACACTCTGAGCGGCCATATGCGCGTGTACGACATCTGGTCTAAAATCGCACAGCGCCAGCCACAACTGCCGATTGGCACGCAGGAATCCGGTCATGTTCCGATGCGGTTGCTCGATGCGGTAAAGCTGAATACCGGCTTCCACCAGCAGGCTCTCGAAATCACCGCCTGCGCAGCCATAGCCCACAGTGTGGCCCATCCGCACCTGGCAGCAAGCAAGATCAACCGAGACATTCACGTGCCCGTTGGCTTTGTTGCAATGATTTAAAAGGTGCATGATCCGCATGTCGGTCGCCTTGTACCAATCTCAATTCTACTTCCGTAGACAAGCCAGCCTCACGCGCCCCCGCCCCCAAGCTTTGGTGATTACAGCGCCCATCAATTCAACAGCTTGTCTTTTGCGATCGCGTCAAGCACTGCAGCGCCCCGCGCCCATGTTAGGTTCGAAGTGTGCGCCGTGCCTGCCTCGCGGAATTCTTGCTGGCAGGATGGTGCTTCCAGCACGGCCAATACGCGAGCCGCGATATCCTCCGGAGAGAACGGATCGCAGAAACATGCGGCCTGACCGCATGCTTCGCGCAGGGCGGGAATGTCTGAGGCCACAACAGGGCAACAGCAGGCCATCGCCTCCAATGTTGGCAGACCAAAGCCCTCATACCACGACGGAAAAACAAAACAGCCAGCACCTTGATAAAGTGCCTTCAGCTCAGCATCTGTAACGCGCCCGGTGCAGTGCGCCGGCTGAGGTAGCACAGCCGTCCTAAATGCCCTGCCCCCCATACCTCCGACCAACACAAGGGGGATTCGGCGCTCACATAAACGCTGCGCAAGCAATCCCAACGCCGCCAAATTCTTATGCGCCGCCAGGGTGCCAACAGCCAAAACATAGCGGCCTGGCTCCAGCTCATGGCGGGTGAGGATGGCGTTATCCGCGGCGATTTCGGACAGGTGATTGGCGCCTTCCGGAATCACCAGAACCTGCGCTGGCTCCGCGGGCAGGTGGCGCAAAATTTCCGCACGCGCGAATTCGGAAACAGTGACGATAATCGCCCCTCTTCGTATGAGCACGCTCTGCATGAGTTTATACCAAAGTCGGAATTTGCGCGAATAGGCTTCAGGCGTGCTGAATACGCCCGCGTCGTGAATCACCACCAATTGTCGGCGCGCCAATAATGGCCCGGTGTTTCCGAGATTAATAAGCGGCCCATCAACGGCGCGAGGGAGGTCGAACTGCTCCCATCCCTGTCCTTGGTGAGCACCGACCTCCCGTGCCCCCAGCCATGCCGTCCCACCGCCGCGTGGCGTGAGCAACGCGTACCCCGGATCCCGCGTCTGCAGCGCGCGGGTGATCTCAACGGCAAAGCGCTGCACGCCTGAGAGCGGCTGTGTGGTGAAGCGGCCATTGATGCAGAGATTCATGCGCGCATCCGCCGTGGCTGCATCGCGCGCCTCTCGGTATTCGGGGCATGACGCAACGTGCCCGCCTCGCGCTGTGCGCGCGCGGTCGCCGCCACTAGCATGGCCAACAACAGATAAAAATCAGGCGAAGAAATCGTTGGACCGGACAACAAGGCCGAGATCAAGCTGGAGAGCAAGGCCGCACCGGTTCCGCGCATCGTATAGCGCAACACAGGATCATTGGTTAGCCTAATGGCCCGGCGCGCCTGCCAACTCAGCGTGCCCCCAAACCAGCCAAGCCCGGCGACGCCCCACAGACCGATGGTGGCGCACAGCCCCGGCAACAGGCTGGATGAGCGGTTGCTGCCCCATCCCACGCCAAACCCATAGGTCGCCCCCATTTCCGCCAAACTGTCCCGGTCGTCGGTGGTGCGCGCCTGGTAAGAGGCTGACTGTGTTTTGTCGACCGTCCCGTCCAACACGAGCGCTGCTTCCTTGGCCACGCTGGGCGCGAGGGAAGGTACACCCCCGATCAAAAGTCCACCCAGCACCAACGCTACACCTGCGCCAGCCGCCGTGCGCCGCCGCACCGCCATATTTCCAGCAATGACTGTACGCAGCACCAATAACGCCCCCATGGCAAGCAAGGTTATGTAGCCGGTTGACGCCGTCGTCAGCAGCGCCACGGCAAGCCCGCTCCAGAATGTGAGTTGCGGCAGCATGCGGCGGTCGCCGTTGATAATCGCCCAGCCTGCTGCGCTGACGGGCGCACAAATATATCCTGCCAGCGCCGCCGGCTCGCTAAACGGGCCATCGAGACGGGTGAGCCAGCCCATCTTCTGGTCCGAAAGCTGCGCCCACCCCGGATTTGAGAGAAAGAAGCCGCTCGGATAAGGGAAATGGAGCAAGTCCCCTGAAAACTGCCACAGCGACACGACCACCGCCACCAGCGCGCTGAGAAAATAAACATCCATCAGCCGCATAAGCAGCCCTCCCGCCCTGGCAAGGTATAATGCGGCTGTCACCGTTAGTAAGGCGTCCGCCAGCAAATACATGTCCTGCGTGAAATTGCCGGCGCTCGGCGCGAGGGGTGAACGAACAAAAAAAGCGGTCACTTTCTGCGGCCAGACCAGAACCTCGCCCTCAAACAAGCGCGGCATAATGAACGAACTCACCAATGCTCCACAAACGACAAGGATAAAGGGAAACAGTAACAATAACGCTTGACGCTCCGCTGGGTAGTGCTTCCCGTTGAACAAGCTAAGAAGAAACATTCCGATAAACAGCGCGGCGGGTAGCAATGCCGGGGTAAGACCAAACCCACCAGCGACTACCAGCGCCGCCGCGGCAAAGACTGAATAAACCAGCACCAGCATCAGCAACACGGCAGGGCGGCGCCAAAACCACAGGCAAACTGGAATCAGCAAGCCGCCAATCGCGGTGATCATGGAGACAGCCCTCCAGGCAACGCGGCAGGCAACGCTCGGCGAAGCCGCCAGAATGACATAATGACGTTAAAACCGCCGAAGAAACGGAGCAACACCCTCATTCACCCGAACCGTATACCCCATTAGGGCCTAACATTACGGCTAATGGGCGATTGTTTTATCGCATCCGTCTCCGGTATTAATCCAAGAGCCTCCCTTCGGCTTCCAGCGGCTAAGTGCGCAGAAATAATCAGGAGTTCGCCGACATCGTCATTCAATTTCCGCGAGATACGAACCACCATGCGCAACGCGCCCAATGGCGGATCACGTTCACTCACCGCCCCCCTGCAAAAGGATCGGCGTCAATAAGGAGGTCGCGATGGCATCGCAACTACCGGCAATTGGCATTCAAGAAGCTTACGACACTGCCGACATCAGCCAATTCCTCCGCACACTTCGCCGCCGGAGCCGCACGATCGTGCTCTTTACAGGTTTGGCCGGTGGCGCGGCGTTGCTTTACACGCTGTTCGCCACACCACAATTCACGGCCCGCGGCGCGCTCTATCTCGGTGACACCCAGCAGGCCGCCCCAGGGACAGGCGATAGCGACGGCACCGTTAACCTCTTGGCGTATTCAACCCAGAGCGACGTCGAGACGCAGATCGAGCTATTAACGACCGGCACCCTGGTCGAACGGGCCGTGCTGGAGAGCGGCCTCAACGCCACTCTGCGTCCCGCCGGAAAACCGCCTCTCACCTATTGGCGTTGGCTCGTCTTTCATGGCGGCAATACGCGCACCTTCCTACCTGGCCCACAATCCCTGCAAGTCGTTGATGCAACTCTGACCGGGCGTTACCGGCTAGAGATCGGCCCCAATAATACCTATAAACTTTATGTCAATAGCGGATTGTTCGGTTCCTCAAAGCCGGTACTCACTGGCACCATCGGCGAATTGGCCCGCAACGCGGACGGAGCGCTCCTGGTACGCTTTCCGGCACCGGTTGAAGACGACGCCGCACCAGAAGACCTCTCAGCCCCCACGGCGCCCCCAACGGCGCTGAAACCGGGCCTTACCTATCAGCTCAACATCGCGCCCCCTGACGCCCTCGCCGATAAGCTGGTCAATGGTGCATTCAGCGTCGATACCGGAGGCAGCCCGACCCAGCCGACCAAACTCGCGACATTGCAGTTTCATTGGTCCGACCCCTATCAGGCGAAAATCTTTGTGAACCAGATGATGCAGGATTATATCGCCACGCAACTGCAATGGAAAACAGAGGCCGCGTCCGTAACCGAAAGCTTCGTCACCGACCAGATCTCCAAAGTTTCTCAACAACTAGCTCAAGCCGATCGCAGCCTGTCCACCTACCAAGCAGAGACGGGGATCGTTGATCCGCAACAAAGTGCGCAGGCGGCGGTTACTGAGATGTCCGAGCTTCAACAACAGCGTGCGGCGCTCCAACTGAAGATGCAAGCCCTACGCCAGCTTCACCGCACACTCGCTACAAATGCCGGCACGGTCAACCAATTCCTGATTACCGAGGCGGATGACAACCTGCTCTCCTCTCTTGGCACATCACTCGCGCAGGCGGAGGTGAAGCTAAGCCAGTTGGAGGCCGAATATACGCAAAACTCGCAGGACGTACAAATACAGGAAGCGCAGGTCGCGGAGTTGCGCAACTCGATCAGCTCGCTGATCAGGAACGACATGGAAGCCGCCGCCCAAGGCTTGACCGACATTGACAACCTAATCGGGACATACCGCGATCAACTGAGAGATCAGCCGGCCGAAGCGCTCAAGGTGCAATCGCTCAAACGCAACTCCGATCAGCTCGGCCAACTATATAACCTGCTCACCCAGAAAGCCGAACAGGCCGAGATCTCCAAGGCCGCAACCATCATCGATACACGCGTCGTCACCCCATCGCAACTGCCGCTACGCGCCACATCCCCACGTCCGGTGATTACCATCATTGCAGGAGCACTCTTTGGATTTCTTTCCAGTCTTGCGCTGATTTTTGCCCAACACGGCTTCTCAGGGCGGTTTGAGAGCGAGGAACAGATCCGCCGCAGCGTGGCTCTACCGATATATGGTGCCGTTCCCCGCCAGGCACCCGCGCTCACCAGCGCCACGCTCCAGGCCAGATTAGCCGGACCATGCAGCTTCAACGCCTTCTCTGAGGCATTTCAGTTAATTAAGCGCAATATTTACCGACAGATCGATCCCAGCCATGCTGCCGCCATCTTGGTGATCTCCGCCAATCCGCAAGATGGCAAAACGACCATTGCCGCCAATCTGGCCAAGAGCCTAGCCGATGATGGTAAGCGGGTGCTGCTGATGAATTGTGATATATATGCCCGCCGCCCGCATGGCCTAGCGAGTTTCGTTGGCCTTCACGGGCTGACCGATTGGGTGCGGACCGGCATCCGTCCGCAATTAGCGTACTGGCCTGGCGGAGGCTTCAGGGTACTACCTGCCGGGACCACCAAACCACATCGCGGCGCAAGATTGGACGAAGCCGCACTTGCTGGAATTATTGATACCCTTTCCAATGAATTCGACTATCTCATCCTCGACAGCCCCCCTTTGCCTATTGTCTCCGACGGCTTGTTGCTTGGCAGCTTTGCCGACCTTATCCTTTCCGTCGTCAACGTATCGCACACCATGCGCCGTGCCTTCGAACTGCATAACGAATTGATTGAGGCGTTGGACAAGCCACACGGCCTAGTCATCAACGGCGCCGACATCGCCAGTTACGGCGATGCAGACGCCTATTTCCTCGGAACCGTCCGCAGACCAAAATTCACCGGCTGGTTCCAGATCGATGGATAAAACCTGTCATCCACTCATCTAGGAGCGATGAATTGGGCGATTTCGGGCACCGCGTCACCGACACTCTCCTGCGCAGCGAATTCCTGCCCGTAAGATTCCGCACCCGCCTGATGCGGGCGGTGGGATACGACATCGATCCATCCGCCTGCTTATGGGCAGGCGCGATTCTGCGATCAAAAAAAACCAAAACCGTCATCAATGTATTCATAAATATCGGTTTCGTCACAATACTCCCCAGCGTCACCGTGGCTAGTGGTTGCGTTATAGCAGCTAGTGCGGTCGTCACACGCCAAACGCAACCAAACGGCCTTTACGCGGGCACACCGGCGCGCGTGGTCCGCACCTTACCTTCATTTGCCGGGTCCGTGTGTCCGGAATCTGTATGTTAGCCCATAAAGCAGCGCTGAGCAGTTCGTTAATGGTAACAGCCCGCCTGGCGACGCGCGCTGTTGACCTCTGCACGATGCTGATCCTCGCAAGACTTCTATCACCACTCGATTTCGGCCTTATTGCTATCGCAATGACTTTGATAACGCTCCTGGAAGCCGCGCTAGAACTTCCACTCAGTCAGGCGCTCGTTCAACTGCCCAGAATAGAGCCCCACCATTTCCACACTGCCTTCACGATCGGGCTTCTGCGAGGCGTTGCACTCTGCGTCATCGCCATGAGCCTCGCCCTGCCCTTCGATCGTTGGTATGGCCATCCCGAACTTACACCACTGATCCAGGCCCTGAGCCTCGCCCCTGCCTCACGCGGACTGCAAAACCCCCGCCTCGCCGAATATGCCAAAGAATTGAATTTCAAATACGAATTCTATCTTGAAATCAGCGGCAAGGCTCTGGCCTTCCTGGCGGGTAGCCTCACCGCCTATTTCTTACACACATATTGGGCCATCGCTCTCTGCACCATCGTCGCTCCCGCCAGCACGACGCTAATGGGATACATCATCCTTCCTTACCGCCCCCGCCTATCACTACGCGATTGGCGGCTGTTCAGTGATTTCCTCGGCTGGTTCAGCCTTTCCCAAATAATCATGGCGGTGAACTTCCAATCAGACCAGCTATTGCTGGGCAAACTCCTTCCTCCAGCGAAACTCGGACTGTTCAGCACCGCCAATAGCCTAACTTACATTCCCCTTACAGCCCTATTTGGTCCTGTCCTGCGCCCGCTGCTCTCGGCGTTCACGGTACGACGCGACGACATAGCGCGACTGGGCCAGAGCTATCAACACGCCGCCAGTGGAATCGTTTCCATAGGTCTACCGTTTCTCGTTGGGCAGGTCATCATCGCGCAACCGCTGATCATGGTTCTGCTCGGGCCAAAATGGCTGAGTGCCGCCTCCCTCTTCGAGTGGCTATCAATTAGCCTGATTCCTTATCTCTTTGGCCTGCTCCTAACACCATTAAGCATGGCGCTCGGACAAACCCACGAAATCGCGACACGCAATATGTTACAGATCATGGTCAAACTACCTCTGGTGATCATCGGAGCGATTAATTATGGCTTTGCGGGCGTGATTGTAGCGCGATTAATCTCCGAGTCCGTCACAGCGCTTTATTGCATGCTCAGTATCCGCAAGCTCTGCGGCCTATCACTTACCAGGCAATTTACAGTTAACCTGCGCGCCATTATGTCCTGCGTCGCAATGCTGATTGTGGTATTGTCGTTGGATAGGACGATGTATTTTCCGCTCTCTCCATCATGGCAGCTACTTCGTCTAACATTGCTCATCGGCAGCGGGGTTATAAGTTACGCTGGATGTCTTCTGTTATCCTGGCGTTTAGCGGGGTACCCTGAGGGCCTGGAAGCCTTTGCCGTGCGTCTTCTGTGGCGACGCTCCTTGGCAAAACGGCGTATCGCCTGATGCTTAGGTGCTCACAGAAGACCACCATGGTATCCGGCGGACATAACTTGCCCACCGCAATCGGGAACGAGCGGGCATGACACCTCATCGCTGTATCTGCTACACGACCGACACAGGTTATCTGTTTCCTACATTTGTAAGCGCCATACAGGCGCGGACGCACACACCATCCGAGCTAGCCGATATCGCAATCTTCTGCATCGGCATTTCCTCAGAGCAAGAGAAGCATTTCAGTGCGGCCTGTGCCTCCGAAGACATTCGCCTGCTGCCTGTGGCGTCGGACAAGCTTGAAGGTGCAAACGCGATGCTTGCACGTCTTTTTCTTGACCGGCTAGTCCCCGATGAATACCACGACCTTTTATATATTGATGGTGATACGCAGATCAAAAATCTGTTGACACCGTTGCTTCTCGCCGAAGTTCCCGCCGGGCGTTTCCTCGCCGCCACCGACCCACTGAGTTTTTCGCTGCAATCAAGCGACTACAAAAGCAAGAGGCTGACCAGTTATTTTTCTGCAATCGGGCTAAATCCAGATAGACACAAGGAGTATTTTAATAGCGGCGTATTGCGTATCAATCGGGCTGGATGGGACGCAACTGGCCGTGAAGCCTGGGCATTATATAAGACGTTACGCGGCCAATCACGTTACCCGGATCAAGACGCTCTCAATCTTGTGGCCATGGACCGCCGCATCCCCATGTCCCTCACATGGAATTTCCCCGTATTCCTTCGCAACGCCGGGTTGGAGCCGGAAATTGCTCCCCGGATCATCCATTACATGGGCAACCCGAAACCATGGCATGGCCAGTTCGCGCCCTGGTCATTCAGCGAATACGAAACCTATCTCCAGGCCATCAGGCGTTATCCCGAACTCGCGCCTTACATCCCCAACATTCCGTGGCTGAAGAAGCTGAAATATTCAGCCCAGCAGAGCTACAAAAAGGTACTGGAAACGGCAACCTGGGGCTCTCAGAGCTTCCGTGGCGGGATCCTGCGTTACGAGCGTAGCCTTCTCCAGTCATCCACCGCTACGCCATAGTCGCTGCACCGCAGCGGAAAGCAGCCACCGCCCCCATCCGTGCATACTTTGCCAATCATCAAACTAACCGCCATGGCTGCATTATGTTTGCCATGTGCGCATGGGTGCTATGTTTTTTCCATTAACGTCAAAACCTGGAGGAAATATGGTAACGCTCGCTGATACCGAGGCCGGAGGTGTCCGCAATGGGCCACGGCTGGGCATAGAGACCCGCTCCATCGACTACGTGCCCGAGGCTGAGCGCCACGGGAAAGTCTCCACTCAAGGGCCATTCTGGTTCCTTGGCAATTTCCAATTTTTCACCATCGCCATCGGCTTCATCGGACCCGGCATGGGCCTCGGCCTCGGCGCAACCACCTTGGCCTCGGTACTTGGTATCTTGTTCGGAACGCTGTTCATGGCCTTCCACGCGAGCCAGGGTCCGGATCTTGGTCTGCCGCAGATGATCCAGTCTCGCGCGCAGTTCGGTTATCGCGGCGTTATCATCCCACTCCTGGGCACGTTGTTCACCTTCGCGGGTTTCAATGTGGTAGACACGGTGCTGATCTCCCAAGGCCTCAATCACCTGTTCGGCTGGGGCATCCCCATTGTGGTGCTCGCACTTGGCGTTCTCGCGGCGGTCATCGCCATCTTCGGGCATGACTGGCTGCACATCATCTTCCGCGTTCTGTTTTGGGCCAGCCTGCCGCTTTACCTCATCATTTCTGGCGCCATCCTGCTCGGACATGTCGTGCCCAGCACCACGCCGCATACCTCGTTCGGCTGGGTTGCCTTTGCCGCGCAATTCGCCGCCTGCGCTAGCTACAACATCACCTACGCTCCGTATGTGTCGGACTATACGCGCTACCTGCCGCGCGGACGTAGCCGCAGCGCCCTGGTCTGGAATGTGTATATCGGCGCGTCGGCCTCGGCCATCTGGCTCACCGTGCTCGGCGCGTGGCTCGCCACCTATTTCGGCGCCTCCGACGGCATGGTCGCCACAAGCACTGCAGGCAATGCCGTGTTCCCGCATCTGGGCACACTCACAGTGCTGGTCTCCGTCGCGGCGCTCACGGCGACCATGGGGCTGAACGCCTATTCCGGCATGCTCACACTTGTTACTGGGCTCGATTGTTTCGCCGATGTCCCCTTCTCACGTGGTGTGCGCGTGGCCGGAGTGCTGGCGTTGGCGGCGCTGTGGCTGGCGGTATCGCTCGCGCTGAACGCCAATGCCATCAACGCGCTTTATGATGCCCTTTCCGTCATGCTCTATCTGCTTGTGCCGTGGACGGCGGTGAACCTGATGGATTATTTCTTCGTCCGCAAAGGCCATTACGCCATTAGGGATTTCTTCTCCCTCACCGGCATTTATGGCGCCTGGGCGTGGCGCGGGTTGCTCGCCTACATCATTGGCTTCGCCGCCAGCGTGCCCTTCTTCAATCTTGCCGGCGTGTATGAAGGCCCAATCGCGCATGCCCTTGGCGATGTCGATATCTCCTGGGCTCCGGGGCTGCTGGTTGCGGGCGTGGTGTACTACCTTATTACTCGCAATCTCGATCTCGCGGCTGAGCGCCCAGCCATCGATGCGAGCGACAAAGCCTTCGGCATCAACCTTTGAGCCGATTGGCGCGGGAGTTACCCCTCCCGCGCCAACATCTCCGCCGCCAGCGTGGTGAATAGCCGCACGGACGGTAATGCCAGTTTGGCCTGGTCATAAGCCATCTCGAATGGCGCGGCGTAAGTGAGTTCCTCGGCCAGTAGCCGCTTCAACTCGCCGGCCCCTTCCCATCTTCTGGCGTAATGCGCGGGTAGATATCCCATATAATCGCCCGATAAAATCAGCTGCGCCGCCGCCTCCATATTATTCACCGTCGCCACCGGGCGGTCACTCCGGATATGCTTGGTGTCCCGCGCCCCCCAATACCCGCGTGAGATCAGCCTTTGCTGCGCGATCATCTCCTGCGTCACCTGTCCGTCTCGCAGACCAAAGAACGGATGCCGCCGCCCACAATAGAAGAAATGCGGCTCGTCATATAACCGCGTATAGTTCAGGCCGAGCAGCATCTTTGGAAAACTCCCGATCGCGACATGAAGCTTTCCTTCTATAAGATCTCGCAGCAACTCGTTGGGCGGCTTCACCTCAACCGACAGTTGCACGTCTCCCCGCGCGCTGGTGAATTTATGCAACAACGCGTTAAGACCAGCATTGGCATCCGTAATAGTGTTGTCGATTAGGCCAATGGACAGCGTGCCACGCACCTTAGCCCGCAGGGCGCTGGCGCGCATATCAAACCCGTCTATGGCCGAAAACAGCTTTTGTGTTTCAGAGAAGATCGTCTCCCCATCCTCGGTGAGTTTGAATCCCGCCCGCCCACGCTGGCAGAGCTTCACGCCCAGGCGCGTCTCCAGCGCGGCAATCTGATTGCTGATCGTCGAGGCGCTGACATTCAGCACCGTTTGGGCCGCCGTAAATCCGCGCGCCTCCACCACCGTGGCGAAGACACGCAGCAGCCGCAGGTCAACCGTATCGAGCCTTGCCATGTCGCCATCCTTCTCCGCAACAACCTGCCCGTTTCATCAAAAAGAAAATAACGCGGTATGCGGCCTCAATGCCAGGGCCTTGCATTGCATGGCGATCATTGTTTTGACTGGCATCAAAGTGAATGCCCGCGCCCCGTTATGTAAGCCCCCGCGGCGGCGCAGTAAACCCTGCCAAACACCAGCCGGGAGAGATGCGCCATGAACCATTCCGATTTGCCCCAGCCCCTGAGCGGCAATGTGATGCCCCGCTGTGGCGGCATCGCTTCGATGATGCGCCTGCCGGTGTATGAAAGCGCCGCCGGGCTGGATGCCTGCTTCGTCGGCGTGCCGTTCGATCTGGGCACCTCCAACCGCACCGGCACACGCTTCGGGCCGCGCCAGATCCGCGCCGAATCCGTCCTGCTGCGCCCCTATAATGTCGCCACCCGCAAAGGGCCGTTCGAGCACTTGCGCGTCGCCGATATCGGCGACGTCGCCGTAAACCCATATAATCTTCACGACTCCATCGCGCGGATCGAGGCTAAATACGACGAGCTTCTGACCCACGGCGCCAAGCCCATCACACTCGGCGGCGACCATACCATCGCGCTGCCAATCCTGCGCTCTCTGGCGCGCAAATACGGCAAAGTCGGGCTCGTCCACGTCGATGCCCATGCCGACATCAACGACACCATGTTCGGCGAGAAGATCGCGCACGGCACCCCGTTCCGCCGCGCCGTCGAGGAAGGGCTGATCGAACCCGCGCGCACGGTGCAAATTGGCCTGCGTGGAACCGGCTATGCGGCTGACGAATTCGATTGGGGGCGCGCCCAGGGCTTCACCGTAGTCGAGGCGCAGGAATGCTGGAACAAATCCATGGCGCCGCTGATGCGCGAGATCAAGACCAAGCTCGGCGCCGGCCCCGTCTATGTGAGTTTCGATATCGACAGCCTCGACCCCGCCTACGCCCCCGGCACCGGCACACCGGAAATCGGCGGCCTGACAGTGCCGCAAGCGCTGGAGATCATCCGCGGGCTCGACGGGCTTGAGATCATCGGTGGCGACGTAGTGGAAGTCTCGCCACCTTACGATCCGCAAGGCACCACGGCGCTGGTAGCGGCCAACATCGCGTTCGAAATTCTGTGCATCCTGCCGGGCATCGGCTGAACGGTCCGTCCGAGCGCCAGCGGCGGGGTTTGCGCAAGACCGCTGCTCCATAGCATGGCGATCAACCCCGCCATTAGCGGCTCACGCCAATATCCATCCGCGCCGGCCAAGCCGGCGAAGTCTTGCCATGCCGCGAAATGCGCTGCCGCCGCCGGCGTGAAGCCGAAGCACGACGGATCGGGAAGTTGCCAGTCCGGCGCAATGACGTCGACACCGAACGCGCAGAACAGCGCCTCACGAGCATGGCCACACGGACCAGCACAACCGCAGCGCACCAGAGAGGGCGAGGCGTCGTCAATAGTCTCGCCCAAAGCCGCGAAGTTTAGCGGCGGGATGAAATCTGAAAACAACTCATCCACGTCATGATGCGGTGGCGCCACATTTGGCGTGAGAAAGACGAAGCGCTCTCCCCGCCCCCCCTGCGGAACGGCACAAAGCCTTAAAGCGGATCCAGAATCGTTTGCGACGTCCATCACATAATCATGCGGTAGACGGCGCCCGCCAGCAGCCTGCGCCACCACAATCCGGGCCTTGGAAAACCGTTTCAGAAAATGCAGGGTGATGCTCCCCAGATCAGCAGCATGTTCATCCTCGATCCCCAGGATGAACACATCCCGCGACGCCGGGGCTGCGAGCGGCGCGGGCGTTTCGATCGATGCCGCCTCAGCCTTGCGGCGCAGACGCTCAAACTCATTGAACCACACCGCCTTGTTCAAGCCCAGGCGCGGCGCCACGTCCACGGCTTGGCGCTCCATCGCGGCCACCACCTTGCGCAACTCCCCAGCCGGCAAGGTGTAAAGCGACAACCCCGGTGGAAAGCGTACAGTATTCACGCTCACGCGCACGTTCCACTCATCAGCCATGGCGCAGTATTCGCCAAACTCCTCCCAATTCGGCCGCATCAGACAGAAGGTCAGCGAGAGCGTCGTGCCCCGCTCAAGCGCATAGTCACGAAAGCGGCGCACATTGCGCATCACTTCATCATACCGCGTATTCAGGCGGATACGCTCGATCGTTTCCTTGCGCGCGCCATCCAGCGACACCGCGAAACTGAACGGCAGACGCCCAAGCAACCCTTCGATACGCGCATCATATTGCGTGCCGTTGGTGGTGACATGGCAGGGCGTCTGCAGTCCATCTTGCAACATCATGTCCCATATCTTGTAATGCTCAACAGCAAGAAATGGCTCCCCGCCGAGAAACTTCGCCTGGCTGAGATGCGGCAGATATTTTCTGAACTGCTCCAAAACATCGTCGCTATACGGGCGCGCCATCGGCGGTCGCGCCTCGCGCCTGGCACGGATGGCAGAGGAAAAGTCGCCATCGCACATCACGCATTCAAGATTGCATGAATTGCTGATCGAGAACTCAATCCGTCGTGGCCAGCGCGGTGGAGTTTCGCTAACGTCGAAGCGGTCGAATTGGCGCATCACCGCCCCGCCGAACCAGCCTTCCAACGATTGGAACCGGCAAAAACCGCAGCTCTCCGGCAGTTCGTAACGCTCCAGCGACGCGCGCAGAGATACCGCCTGCGCACTGCTCCAGATCTCATCAAGCGTCTGTTGCGTGATATTACCCGCTGGCTGCGACCAGTTATGGCAGCAGACACGGGCATTCCCGCGCCGATCAAAATACAGATTGGTGTGCGGGGCATAACACAAAGACCGCACTGCCTTGCGCGAAAAATCCCGCCCCTGATCGTAAGTGGAGAAATCCTGCGTCACGGCGTACAGGTCTGCCGCGCCTGAAAGTCCCGCTGGTACTTGGCCTGCATAAGCCCCGCGGCACGGGCGAGTTGTCCGGCATTCTGGTCGGCCTGATCAGCGCTCTTGGCGGCAAACCACAGCTCGAGATCAGCATATGCCCCATCGATGACAAAGCTCGTATACGTAATGGTCGGTCCGGTAATCTCAGTGGAATCAGCGAGAAATTTCGCGTTATCTGCAACCACAGACAGTGCCGCCTTCAGCGCATCAGCCATCGTATCGTAACGAATACTGTGCGTATCTGCTTCTTCCCCGAACAGTGCGGTCTGGAACTTCGGATCGTTCAACTCCGTGGCGAGTTGGCCGTTGAACGCTGCGGCTGTCACAAAGCCATTATTCATCGTATCCCGCGCCAGCACCCAACTCGCCGGCCCTTCTGACGCGATAATCTTCTTGGCCTGCGTGAACTTTACCGTCCGCAGTTCGGCCGAAGTCCGCTTCAGCAATTGCAAATCCAGGTAGCGGTCTGGATTGTATTTCAGTGTGTTAACGCCCTCGGCATAAATCTCCGCTTGTTGTTCAAGCTTATCGACCTGCCGGTTCACCTCATTCGCATTTTGGCCATAGCGATCAGCGGAAAATTGAGCCGCCGCCTTCAGCAAATCTGTCAACCCCTTGGTACCCAACCCATGAGCATCTGCCAATTGCGCCTGATTTTTGGCCGCAAGATCACGCTGTTGCTGGATTTCCCTGAGATCGGCATCAATCCGCGCTTGCGCCACGGTGCAACTCAGCGGTGCCGGCGCATCCGGTACACAGGCGCCGCCACTGGCATGATAACCCGCGACGCAGCGGCAATGGATAATGGTCGCATCCGCCGTTTCTTCTGTCTTATACGGCGCGGCATGGGCGGGGCATGACGCAGACTGCGCCCGCGCCACACCGCCAGCGGCCACCGCCGCGAACGCCGCAACCAATATAAAACGCGCCCTCACTTGCTGCCGCCACCCGCATCGAGCACAGAAATCACCTGCTTGGCGCGCTGCTGCTTCGCATCGTCGGCCTGCTGGGCTTTATAAGTCGTCCAGGTTTTTTGCGACTCCGCCTGTTGCAGCTGGTTATACGTATTTGTCAGTGTCTGTGACGACGCGTTCGGATCGCTTTTCACAGCATCCCATTGCTGCTGCGCCTGTTGCGCCTGCTGCGCGGCCGCGCTGGCGGCGGCATCAGCCTGATCCGCCTGACTCGAAAGCTGTTGATATTGCTGGTCATTGAGCACGGCGGCTGGTTCCTGCTCCACCGGCTGGGCCTCCGGCGTGGGCGGCTCCGGTGTCGGCGCATTCACTGTGGTATCATCGGGTCCGCGGCCATTGTCATAACCCTGCCCCGTGGTCTCTGAGCCATTGGTCAGATTTTGCAACTGCTGAAAGGCCGAACCCGCCGGCGCCGCGCCGCCGCCCTGCGAAGGCGCGAACTCGGGCCCGGTGGCATTTTGCGCACCAGGGTTAAGCTGCACCGGCTGCTGCCCACCATTTTCGGCGCCCCCCGTGGGCTCGCCATTATTATCAACCGGCCCGCTCTCACTATTATAAGCGGTCGGCGCGGCATCCTGCGCGGCGGCGCTCTGCACAAAGCTGACCGGCAGCGCGAACCCGGTGCCCAGCAGCACACGCCTCGTCAATCTCAATTTCGGGTCCGTCATTGCCGCCTCCTAGCCGCCGAACAAAACGCTATCATAGCGTTCCGCCATCGACAAAACAGAAAAACTCCGTACCGCATGGGCCCGGGCCGCGGCGCCCATGCGCGCGCGCTGCGTCTCGTCGCGCAACAGGGTCGTGACGCGGCGTGCCATCGCCTCGGCGGTGTCCGCCAGATAGCCGGTTTCGCCGTGGATAACCTGCTCCGCCACGCCGCCATCGGGTTGGGCGACCACCGGCAAGCCCATGGCCATGGCCTCCGACGAGGCGTTAGGGCACCCCTGGCGGCGCCCAGTGAGCAGGAAAACCCGGAACAGGCGCAGAAACGGCCAAGGATCGTCGCAAGGTCCCGTAAAGCGCAGGCCAGGAACCGCCTCCCCCATTAGCGCCTGCGCATAAGGCACCGAGCGCGCATCAGGTCCGCCCACCACCATCAGCGTGGCCCCTGGCACGCGCGCATGCAGCTTGCGCGCGACCTCGACGAGCATCTCCACGTTCTTATCCGGCACCAGACGGCAGATGGTGCCAACCACCAGCGCCGGGTTAAAGCCGCGTGGCGGCAGCGTCCAGGGAGCGGGCAACGGCACGAAGCTCGGCGGCACGGGCGCCGCGAGCGGAGCCACGATGTTCTTCGCGCCCCGCGCCTCTCCGCCTTTATATAGACTGACGAAGCGATCCATCCGCGCGAAATATTGGGCGGGAGACAGGGCAACGCGCCGCCCAACCCCCTCAGCCGCCGCCAATTCGTCGAACAGCATCGGCCCCGGGCTGACATCGATCAGCCGGATGGGCGAGGTTTCCAGCAGTTTGGCGAGCAGCAGCTTGAGTTCCGGGGCGACATTCCAGAAGCACACCGCGCGCAGCCGGTAGCGCGCCAGCCAGCTCAGCACCGCCTCGGCCTGGGCCGCCAGCGGCAACCCCGCGGCGGAAAGCAGCTTCGCCCCGGCCAGGGCGCGGACATGCATGTCCAACGCCGCGCCAAAAACCCCCACGCACAGCTTGCGCCCCGGCGCCAAGGCCGCGGCCAGGCGGACCAGCGACGTGGCCGGGCCGCCATGCTCCAGCGCCTGGGTGAGGATCAGCGCGCCGGTCCAGCTTTCATCCAGCCCCCGCGGCACCGCGCCAAGCAGCCGCCATAGCTGCGGGATCAGTCGCGGTTCCAGCGCTTCGCCGGGGAGCACCCGCGCACCGCCCGCCGCGCGGTCGAGAATCGCCTCGGCATAGGCGGCGGCATCATCGGGCGCCGCGATCAACGTCACGCCCTCCGGCATTTCGCGCGCCCCGCCAACATCCGACGCCACAACCGGGCAACCGGCCGCCAGCGCTTCCAGCATGGCAACACTATAGCCCTCATAGGCCGAGGTGTTCAGCAACACGTCGAAGGCGGCGTAATACCCGGCGGCGGCATCCAGCGCGCCGGGGCAGATGACGTCGGCCACCACATCAGCCTCCACCGCCGCGCGCATGAATGCCTCATAAGCCGCGCGGCCCGAGCCCCATTGGTGGTCCCAGCCGCCCAACACCAGCAGCCGCGCCTTCACCCCCGCTGCCTTCACCGCGGCCAGCACGCCCACCGCCCGCTGATACGCCTTTTGCAGCTTGAACTGCCCCACCATGCCGATCAGCAGCGTGTCGGCGCTGATCCCATGTTGGCGGCGCAGCGCGGTGCGGGACTTGGCCAGTTCCTCGGCCGAGGGGCGGCTCTGCAACTCGTGACGGATCACGGAGAGCGGCCGGGTGAGCCCGCTCTCCCGCGCCTGCGCCGCCACGGCATCGGCACAGGCCACCACCAGCGGCACCATCGGCGTGTTATAGCGTACCACCGAATCCTGCCACCCTGGGCGGGCATTATGCAGCACCGGGATGGTGCGCACCCCCTGCGCCCAGAAAAACGCCAGATCCTCCGCACTGATGAGATGGGTGTGCAGCATCGTGCCCGCCGCCAACACCTCCAGCGCAACGGAGCGCAGCTTCTCCACCCGCCCGCCTCGTGGCCGATGCAGCGAAACACCGTGCGGCAGGGGCAGTTCCATCGGCGCTTCGCCGATGACATGCAGGCGGCACACCGCCTCCGGCGCCAACGCCCCGAGCACATCGAGCACAATCCGCTCGGCCCCGCCGGGGGCAAGCGCGGGCAACAACACATCCAGCCTCGATTTATGCGCCGCCGGCTCATGCCTCAGCGCCGCCGGGCGGGCGGGCGGCACCACGAAGGGCTCGTAGATATCGGCCAGCCCATGGGCGCGATACAATTCGTGCAGCGTCGATCCCACTGGCGGGGCATCCTTGTCCAACGCCAAGCCGGTTAGAGGCTCGCCATTGAGCTGGCCATTCTGCGCGGCCAGCGTGCGCCACACCTCGTTCATCCAATGCACGGCGTACCACGCGCGCGGGAATTCCCGCCGCCCCTCGATGAACGGGCGAATCTCGTTCCAGTGATCGAGATTGGTCATTTCCGGCACGATCGCGCCCTGCAGCCCGGCCGCGGCAATATGCTCGTTCAGCAGATGGATCGGCAGCAGCCAGGGCGTGTCCGGCCCGGCCACCGCCTCGGTCGCCTCATACAGGCCCGCCAGAAACCGGCTGCCCTTGGGGCATTGCATCACGCTGCCCACCGCGCCGAGCCGGTGCGGGCGAAAGGCGTAATCCTGGTTGAAGTCGAGCGGCTTCAGCGCCGTCACATCCATGTCGGCCCAGATGCCGCCATGCTCATACAACACCTTGTAGCGGAACAGATCGGAGAACACGCCGCCGACACTGCCCTTGCCGATGCCAAAGCCCGGCTCCGCCGCGGCCTTGGGGATGATGCGCGCGCGCGGAAAAATCTGCTCGGCATCGCGCAGCACCACCCCTTTCGGCACCTGCCCGGTCAAATCGTCATAAGCCCACAGGGTTACGCGATGCCCCTGGGCCTGAAAGGAGGCGAGGGCGAGTCGCTCCAGTCCCGAAAGTTTTTCACCCAGCCACATGGCATGGACCGGCGGCAAATGGCTCATGGCGTTGTCTCCAGAAAGCGGGCGATATTGTCCCAATGCGGCCAGCCAGCGCGCCCCACGCCGCCATTGATGAGATGCGCCGCCACCGCTTGGGGCAATGGCAGGTGGCGGGCGGATATGGCCAGCTGCGCCGGGCGCGCGCCCGCGCGCAGGCCGGGCGGCAGACCGGCATAGCAGTCGAGAATGGTGTTGAAGCGCGCGGGCAGCATCGGCGCCGCCCGCCAGCCCGCGCGCCACACGGCAGCGGCCAGCGCGGCCTGGTCCCGCGTCGCCCAATAGGGGCGCGTGAACATCGTCGTGGCGAGGGCGTGCCAATCATCCAGCAGGGTTTCCGCCCCGGCGCGGGCGACAAAGACCCCGCCATTCCACAAGCGGAAATCGCCAGGCACATCCACGCCAAACTCGCAATACAGCGCCTCGCGCAGATGCCCGCACGCACGCCCGCAGCCGCAACGCACGGCATAAGGCGAAAACTGGTCCAGCGTGGCATGGTCGGGCGCAAACGCCACCGGCGCGGACACCGCGGCAAACACCGCATCCATCTCAGGCGTCAGCGCGATCACATCGGAGTCAAGATAGCAAAACGGCGCCGCCAGCCCCACGATCCGGTGCAGCCCCGTCTTCAACCAGATCGCGGCCTGATGCGCCGACAAGCCCTGCGGCACCTCCACCGCCACGCGGTCATCATGCGGGGCGGGCGGGTCTCCGGCACGCTGCACCACCAGCACACGCTGGCGCGTAACCCGCCGGAGCGCGGCCAAAGCCGGCGCAAGCAACGCCACATGCGCCGCCCCAGCAACTGCAAACACGAAACGCGGCGCCCCTGTTGACATTCTGGGTACAAGCTAGCCGCGCCGCCGCCGCATTGCCAAGAGGGTCCGATTCCCGGCCATCGGGGGCTGTTCCCGGCGGTCAGGCAAGTCTTCCTATTTCGCCCCCCCAAGCGGCTGGAAAACCCGACATCCCGCATCCGCCGAAAAAATGGCGATTTAATCAACACGTCTTTTGCGATTCCTAAGCAGAACCTACTTAAATCATTATTTTCCCGAGGCACGCGCTTCAATAGAGTTCGCCTCAGAGTCAGCGATCCAAGCTGACGCCATTGGGGAACCGCAAAAGGGATACCGCGCATGTCAGTTGAAAACGTGGAAACGCTCGTCATTGGCGGCGGCCAGGCCGGGATCGCGATGAGCGAGCATCTGGGCGCGCTGGCGTTGCCGCATCTGGTGGTCGAACGCAACCGCATCGCCGAGCGCTGGCGCTCCGAGCGCTGGGATTCCCTGGTGGCCAATGGTCCAGCCTGGCACGATAGATTTCCCAACAAACAATTCGAGCGAACCGGGCCTGACGGCTTCGCCCCCGCGCGCGAAATCGTGGATTATCTCTTGGGCTACGCCGCCCAGGTCAAAGCTCCGCTGCGCACCGGCGTCGAAGTCAAGGCGCTGCGCAAGCATGGCGATCTCTTCATCGCCGAAACTTCGCTCGGCCAGATCGAAGCAAAAAATGTTATCGCCGCCACCGGCCCCTTCCAGCGCCCGCTCATCCCCACCGTGGTGCCCGAGGCGGCGGGCCTCATGCAGCTCCACTCCGCGCATTACCGCAACCCGGCACAACTGCCCGAAGGCGCGGTAATGGTGATCGGCGCTGGCTCCTCAGGCGTGCAGATCGCCGATGAGCTGCGCAAGGCCGGGCGTCAGGTTTATCTCTCCGTCGGCCCGCATGACCGCCCCCCGCGGCGCTACCGCGGCAAGGATTTCGTCTGGTGGCTCGGCGTGCTGGGCATGTGGAATGCCGAAGCCATAGAACCGGCGATGGCGCATGTCACCATCGCGGTGAGCGGCGCCGATGGCGGCCATACCGTCGATTTCCGGCGCCTCGCGGCGGACGGCATCACGCTGGTCGGGCGTACCGGCGCCTATGAAAACAGCGCCCTGCATTTCGCCTCCGATCTCGCAAAAAACATCACTTTGGGCGACGCGAATTATCTCAACATGCTCGACGCCGCCGATGCCTACGCCGCGCGCGAGGGGCTGGACCTGCCCGAGGAGCCCGAGGCGCGGCGCATGGAGCCCGACCCGGATTGCGTCACCAATCCGCTGCTTAAGCTCGATCTGCGGCAGGCGGGCGTCAACACGATCATCTGGGCCACGGGCTATGCGCTCGATTTCGGCTGGATGCAGTTCGACATTTTCGATCAGCAGGGGAATCCACGCCACCATCGCGGTGTTTCCGCGGTGCCGGGGCTGTATTTCCTCGGCTTGCCGTGGCTCTCGCGCCGCGCTTCCGCCTTCATCTGGGGCGTATGGCACGACGCCAAATATCTCGCCGAACACATCGCTACACGGAGGTCGTGAATGCTCTCTTTCAAACTGGATATGGACCGCATCCCCCTCGATGACTGGGGCAAACCCGAGGATATCGGCGCCGCGACGGTCGAAGGCGGCGTGCGGGTCTCCGGTAAGCTGCTGTTTGGCAGTTTCACGAGCCCCGTCTCCGGCGGCCTGTATGCCGCCACCCAGGGCAAATACCGCGTCACCTATCCGTTCCACGAACACGCCACGCTACTCGACGGCATGCTTGCCATCACCGATGAAACCTCCGGCAAGACCGTGATTTACGGCCCCGGCGACAGCTGGATCATCGCCAAAGGCACGACGGTGCTGTGGGATATCCGCTCTCCCCATATCCGCAAGAGCTACCTGGCCGTCACCACCGCCAACGAGGACAAGCCATGATCCATAAGCGCATCCGCCCCTTCAACACCAAGGACACCTACCCCGAGCAGAAGCTCGACAACGATCTCTGCCAGGCCGTGGTTGCGGGCAAGACGATCTATCTGCGCGGCCAGGTGGCGCAGGACCTCGACACGCGCGAGAACGTCTCTGTGGGCGACCCTGCCGGGCAAGCGGAGAAGGTGATGCAAAACATCGCCCTGCTACTCTCCGAGTGCGGCGCCGGGCTGGAGAATATTTGCAAAGTCACCGTCTATCTCACGGATATCCGCTACCGCGAAACCGTGTACCGCGTGCTCGGGCGCTGGATGAAGGGCGTGTATCCCGTCTTCACCGGCCTCGTCGTGGTTGCCCTCGCCCGTCCGGAATGGCTGGTCGAAGTCGATGTAATCGCCGAATTCGAATAGGATTGGGTTATTCGTCCCCCGGCACACCATAGCTGGGGGCCGCCACCGGGTTGAGCGCGCGGGTGACGTAATCATACATTTGCGGCGCCCAAACCTCCCACAGCCGGGCGAGTTCCGCCAGCGGCTCATCGTGCCAATCCACCCGCAAATCCGCCAGCGCCCAGGCTTCGCGGTCCACCACCAGCAGCCCGGCGGAACGGATCGGCCCCGCCTCGCCCCCCGCCGCCAACCCTGCCTGCATCGCGCCGATCACCCGCGCCCCCAGTTCCCGCGCCGGATCGGTGGCGTTAAACGCCGCCAGCACCGCCGCCGGAACACCTGTATGGGCAAGCAGATTTCCGGCCGACACCGCGCCCTCCCCCAATGCCTGGGCATGCACGCCCAACGTATTCTCCCCCGACCACGCCGCCGTGCGCCCAGCCGCATCCACCACCGTCAATTGCCGATAAGCCGGAAAATGCGCCGCGCCGCGCACGCGGACGAGGGCGGCTTCCGCATCCAGCCCCTCCGCCAGCGCCGAAAGTAAAGCCGGACCCAGGCGGGGATCGGTGACATTCTGCGTCGTCACCGCCCCCACCCCGGCGCGGGCGAAAGCACAACGCGCCGCCACCGCTGGAGATGACGAGGTAACCGCCACGGCGAATTGGCCGGTGCGCACGCAGCGGACGGCAAGCGAAAAGGTCATCAGCGGCACTCCATTGTGTGTTTTGCTAACATCTTGCCGGCCACACTGGTTCTGTAAAATAAAATCTGCTAAGGCTTTGCTTCGGAAAGATATAACCCATGCGCTTCACGCTCAAGCAGATCGCCTATTTCGTCGCCACCGCGGAAACCGGCAGCATCACGCAGGCGTCGGAGCGTGTGAACATCTCGCAGCCCTCCATCTCCTCGGCCATCACGGCGCTGGAGGAAGCCTACGGCATCCAGCTTTTCATCCGCCACCATGCGCAGGGCCTCTCGCTCACCGCCGAGGGGCAGCGTTTCCTGCGCGAGGCCCGCGCCCTGTTGCTACAAGCCGAAGAGGTGGAGAGCGCCGCCATGGTCATCTCCTCGCGCGTCGCCGGGCCGCTGGAGGTTGGTTGCCTGTCCACGCTGTTCCCGCTGGTGATCCCCGAGCTGCTCTCGCAGTTCCGCCGCCGGCACGAGGCCGCGCGCGCCTCCGCCATCGCGGGCAGCCAGGCTGAGCTGTTCGAGCATCTGCGCACCGGCCATATCTCCCTGCTGCTCACCTACGACCTCGCCATCCCGCCGGATTTCGATTTCCTTCCCTTGGCGCCGGTGCCGCCCTATGCCTTCGTCGGCGCGACGCACCCCTTCGCCCGCCGCCGCTCAGTGCTGTTGCGCGAACTGGCCGAGGATAATTTCCTCCTGCTCGACCTGCCGATGAGCCGTGATTATTTCCTCTCTCTATTCCGGCAGGCCGGGGTCAGCCCGAACATCACAGCGCGCTACGCATATATCGATGTCATCCGCAGCCTAGTCGGCCGTGGCGAGGGGTACAGCCTGGCGAACGCGCAGCCGAAGAATCTCTCCACGCTCGATGGCCGCAAACTCACCTATCTGGCGCTCGAAGACACGCTGCGTCCACTCAATTACGGCATCGCCCTGTTCCGCGGCCTGCGCCGCACGCCAACCACCGAGGCATTCATCGCACTCTGCCAGGAATTGCTGCTGGGCCAGCCGCTGCCCGGCACACGCTAGTAAAGCGTGGCGATCACCCGGTCTAGAAACGCATCGCAGGCCGCGAGCTCGTCGCGCGTGACATATTCATCCGCCTTGTGCGCGCGGTCGATGCTGCCTGGTCCGCAAATCACCGTCTGCATGCCAAGCGCCTCGGCAAACAGCCCGGCCTCTGTGCCAAAACCGATCTTGCCGGTTTGCGCCGCCCCCGCAGCTACCAATGCGATTTGCGCAATGGCCGCGTCACGCGGCGTTTCCACCCCCGGATAGGCGTTGGTCACCCGCACCTCCACCGCCCCGCCATCGGACGAGGCGGCGAGACGCCGCCCCGCCGCACCGAGCCGGGCCAGCAGCGCATCCGTATCCTCGCCCGCGAGATGGCGGATCTCAAACTCGATTTCACAGAGATCAGGCACGATATTGAGCGCCACGCCGCCTCTGATGGTACCCGCATGCAGGCTGGTGAAGGGGAACGGATAGGCATCATCGCGCCGCCCGCGCGTCAATTCCTCCTGCACCACCCGCATTTCCTGTAACATATCGCTGGCCAGCATAATCGCGTTGCACCCCAGCGCCGGGTTGGCCGAATGCGCGGCCCTGCCCTGGCAGCAGATGCATCCCGCGATCTTGCCCTTATGCCCGGTAATCACCCGCTGTTCCGTCGGCTCACCAATAATGCAGCCCTGCGCCTGGAAGTTTTCCGCCCGTAGCCGGGCCAGCAAATCCCGCACACCTACACAGCCGATTTCCTCATCATAGGAAAAAACCAGATGCAGCGGCCGCGTCAGTTTTGCTGCATCGCAGCGCCCGGCGGCGGTGAGCATGGCGGCGAGAAACCCCTTCATGTCAGATGCCCCGCGCGCATAAAGCCGCCCGTCTTTCTCCGTTAGTGTGAACGGATCCGAGTGCCAATCCTGCCCCGCCACCGGCACCACATCGCTATGCCCGGAGAGCACGATTCCCGCCCCCGTGGCGGGGCCGAAACTCGCCAGCATGTTGAATTTCCCAGGCTTCGCACCTGCGAGAATATGAATCCGTCCACCCGCTTCGGTAATCCTCTCAGCAGCATGACGGATCAACGCCTCGTTGCTCTCAGCACTGATGGTCGGAAAAGCGGCCAGCTCGGCCAGCGTGGCGACGGTATCGGACATTGCTCCGTTCTAGCAAAACATCCAGCCCTGTCCACGCATCAAAAAACGCCTTCGTTTTGAGCAGGATCGCCGCGACGATTGCCTTATCTTTCACCATAGCTACGGGGAACGCTCTCCCCTGCTTCAGGAAATTCGATGCAACGCCTCGACAAGTTCGTGTAAGCATTGTGTCAAGAAATTCAAGTGGAGTGTTCCGTTCATGCCGCGTGCTTCGCGCTATGATGGTTTATCAAAATTTCAGCACACCCCGCCGGGCCCTGCGCGGCGGCGGCAACCAGTCGCCCAGTCCTTCCCCTTCACCCCAGGCGCCATTCCGGCGCGATAAGTAAAAGATAAGGAGGCCGTCCATGGCTACCGAACGTCCAGGTGCTGTCGAGCAGCACACCATTTACCAAATTCCGACGGATCAGCGTCACGGCACGTTCCGCGATCTTTTCACCATCTGGTTCGGCTCGAACATCATGATGCTGACCATCGTGACCGGCGCGCTCGCCACCACGGTATTCAAGCTAGACCTCGTCTCCTCCATCCTCGCCATCGCCATCGGCAACTTCGTTGGCGCCATCTTCATGGCCTTGCACGCCGCCCAAGGGCCGCAGCTTGGCGTGCCGCAGATGGTGCAGACGCGCGGGCAATTCGGCTCCATGGGCGCGGTGCTGGTGGTGGCCATCGTCATCATCATGTATGTCGGCTTCCTCGCCTCCAACATCGTGCTCGGCGGGCAATCGCTGCACACCATCACCCCTGGCATCAACCAAAACCTGCTGATCGTCCTGATCGCCGGTGTCAGCGTCATTGCCACCATCTTTGGCCACGACCTGATTCACGCCTATGCCCGCGTCCTTACCTATGGCTCGGGCGCCGCCCTGGTGCTCACCTTCGTCTGGATGGTGTTTATCCATGGCCTGCCCGCCGGGGTCATGCATCTGAACAGCTTCAGCCTCGCGGGATTCTGTTCGATGATCTCCGTCGGCGCGCTTTGGCAGATCGCCTACGCCCCCTATGTTTCCGATTATACCCGCTACATGCCGCACGACACGGGTGCCGGCCCGGCCTTCTGGGCCTCCTATTGGGGCTGCACGCTCGGCTCCATCCTGCCCATGATTCTGGGCGCGCTGCTCGGCCTCGTCGCCGCCAATGGCGATCCGGTCGGCGGGCTCACCACCTTCACCGGCGCCGCCGCGGTGCCGATCATCGTCATCTTCTCCATCGGCATCGCCGGCACCAACGCCATGAATCTTTATTGCGGCGTGCTCTCCACCATCACCCTGTTCCACACCTTCATCCCGTCCTGGAAGGCGGGGCCGATGGCGCGCATCGTCACCGCGATCGTCATCACCCTCATCGGCCTAGCCATCGCGCTGTTCGCGGCTGGCAACTTCCTCACCAACTACACCAACTTCATCCTCCTGCTGCTCTACGTGCTGGTACCGTGGACAGCAATCAACCTCGTCGATTTCTACCTCGTCCGCCATGGCGATTACGATGTGGACTCGTTCTTCACCGCCGAGGGCGGCGTGTATGGGCGCTACAACAAGCTGGCGATTGGCTGCTACCTGTTCGGCATCCTCATCCAGCTCCCCTTCGTCGACACCACGCTCTACACCGGGCCGATCGCCAATATGCTTGGCGGCGTCGATATCTCCTGGATCGTCGGCCTCGCGGTGATCAGCCCGGTTTATTACCTGCTGGCCAAGCGCCGCGCGCCCAAGCTGGCCGGAGCCGCCTGACCATGCGGCTGGCGCTGTGGCAGACACAGGGGCACGGGGCCGACAAGGCGGCAAATCTCGCCGCCCTGTCCGGCACCGCCCGCGCCGCCGCCGCTGCCGGGGCCACGCTGCTGCTCACGCCGGAATGCTGGCTGAGCGGCTACAACGTCGAGGGCGCCGCCGGTGCCGAACCGGCGAACGGCCCCGCCTTCACCGCCATCGCGGCGCTGGCGCGCGAGAGCGCCATCGCCATCGCCTATGGTTATGCTGAGCGCGACGGCGGCGCGATTTACAACAGCGCCGCGGTGGTTGGGCCAGATGGCGCGCGCCTCGGCCATTATCGCAAAACGCATCTGTTCGGTGATTTCGAACGCCGCGCCTATGCGCCGGGCACCTCCTTCTGCCGCCCGTTCTCCCATGCCGGTTTCCAGATCGCCCTGCTGATCTGCTACGATGTCGAGTTCCCCGAGGCGGTGCGCGCCACCGCCCTGGCGGGAGCGGATCTCATTCTCATCCCCACCGCGCTCACGCCGGAATACGGCGCCGTGCCCAAATTCATCGTTCCCGCGCGGGCCGTGGAGAACCAGATTTTCGTCGCCTATTGCAACCATGCCGGGGTCGAAAACGGCCTCACTTATCTCGGCGGCTCCTGCATCGCCGCCCCCGACGGCCGCAAGCTCGCCGAGGCGGGCACAGGCGACGCCCTGCTCATCGCCGATCTCGACCCCGCGCTGATTTCCGCCTGCGCCGCCACGTTTCCCTACCGCGCCGAGCGGCGCCCCGCGCTTTACGCCCGTTCTCTGCTTGGAGGTTCCGAATGACCCATAGCCTGCGCAAAGACTCGCTCTCGTTCTTCGAATCCCTCACCCTCGGCGTGGCGGGCTCCGGCCCCGCCAACGCCATCTCGCTGGCCATGGGCGCGCTCATCGGCACGGCGGGGCTGCGCAGCCCGCTTTACGTCCTCATTTTCGCCGTGCCCATGCTGGGCATCGCGCTGGCCTACAAGGCGCTCAACAAACGCGTGACCCATGCCGGCGCCGCCTTTAACTGGGTCGGCCTCACCTTCGGCAAATTCCACGGCTTCATGTCCGGCTGGGCGCTGATCACGGCGCAGATGATCTTCATCATCTCCGGCGTGGTGCCGCTCTCCACCGCGGTGCTGGACTTCATCAATCCCAACCTCGCCAATAGCGTGCCGCTCACTACCGGGTTATCCGCCGTCTGGTTCCTGGCCATCGTCGGCGTCATCATGTTTGGCATCAAAACGACCAGCTACCTGCAGATCCTGATGGTCGCCTTCGAGATGCTGGTGCTGCTTGCCGTCGGCGCCGCCGCGCTGGTGCATGCGCATGGCATGGCTTACGCCAATCCCTGGTCGTGGCACGCATATTCGCCGGGCTATTTCTTCTCCAGCGCCACCATGCCCGAATTCTCCGCCGCCGCGCTCAGCGTCATCTTCCTCTATTGGGGGTGGGACGTCACCGCCAATCTTGGTGAAGAAACCGCCAATGGCGAGCATGCCGCCGGCAATGGCGGGCTGTCGGGCGTGTTCGTCACCATCTTCCTGTATTCGCTCTACGCCATCGCCACGCTGATGCTGCTCACCGCGGCGCAGACCTCCAACGATTCCAGCAACCTGCTCTACAGCATCGCGCTTGCCGCCGGGCTTGGGCGCACGGGCGGGCTGATCGTCTCCATCGCCGTCATCTTCTCCTCCGCCGCCACGGTGCAAACCGGCATGCTGCAAGTCACGCGCACGCTCTTCGCCATGGGGCGCGATGGTGCCCTGCCCTTCAACTTCGGCAAGGTCAGCCCACGCACGCAAAACCCCAGCACCGGCACCTGGTGGCTCATAGGCACTGGGCTGGCGGGCATCCTCATCACGGGCTTCATGCCCTCCGTCAGCGCCATCCTCTCCGACGCCGTGGCCGCCAGCGGCCTGCAAGTGGCGTATTATTTCGGCATGGCCGGGCTGGTCTGCTTCTGGGTGCATCGCAAGGCTTACCGCACTTCCTGGGGGCAATATTTGCTTTACGGCGTATATCCGGGCCTCAGCGCCGTCGGGCTGATCGCCACCGGGCTCTACGCCATCACCACCTTCAACCGCACCACCGCCGCCGTGGGCATCGGCACGCTGCTGGCCGGTGTGCTGTTCTTCCGCCCGCGCCGCTACGTGGTCGAGGGTGAACTCGCCGCCGTCACGACCGAATAAGGATCCTCCATGACCGAACAGACCCATGCCGGCTGGCAGTCACGCGCCGCCAGCCTCCGGCTGCCGCATGCCGATGGCGGCGCCACCTACACCAAGCGCAACCCCGCCACGGGCGCGGCGCTGGGCCAGATATCGCGCGGCGGCGAGGCGGAAATCGACCGCGCTGTTGCCGCCGCGCGCGCGGCGTTTGACGACAAGCGCTGGCGCGGCAAGCCAATGGCCGAGCGACAGGCGATCCTGCTCAAACTGGTGGCGCTGATCGAGGCCAATACCGAGCGCCTCGCCCTGGCCGAAAGCCTGGACATGGGCAAGCCCGTGGCCGAGGCCGCCGCCATCGACATCCCCGGCGCCGCCGCCGTTTGGCGCTATTACGCCGAGGCGCTGGACAAATTCTGCGGCGAGGCCGCACCCGCCAACCCCGGCAACCTGGCGGTGGTCACGCGCGAGCCGCTGGGCGTGGTCGGCGCCATCGTGCCCTGGAATTTTCCGTTTGACATGGCGGCCTGGAAATCCGCCCCCGCCCTGGCGGCGGGCAATTCTGTGGTGCTGAAACCCTCCGAGCGTTCGCCCTACACCGCGCTGATGCTGGCCGAGATGGCGCGCGAGGCGGGTATCCCCGAGGGCGTGTTCAACGTTGTCACCGGCTTCGGCGGCGAGGCCGGCAAGGCCCTGGCGCTGCATCCAGATGTCGATTGCCTGGCCTTCACCGGCTCCACCCGCACCGGACGCATGCTGATGGGCTATTCCGGCGAGTCCAACCTCAAACAGGTCTGGCTGGAGCTGGGCGGCAAGAGCCCCAACCTCGTCTTCGCCGACGCCGATCTCGACGCCGCCGCCCAGATGGCCGCGTTCGGAATCTTCTTCAATGCTGGGCAGGTCTGTTCGGCCAACTCCCGCCTGCTGGTGGAGCGCTCGATCCACGCCGCCTTCGTCGAGCGCCTCGTGGCCCAGGCCGCCGTCTACCAGCCCGGCGACCCGCTCGATCCGGCAAGCAAGATGGGCGCGCTCGTCGACGCCGCGCATCAAGCGCATGTGCTGGGCGCCATCGCGGCCGGCAAGGCCCATGCCCGCCTCGTCTGCGGCGGCGCCGCGGCCGAGGTGCTGCCCGGCGGCGCCTTCGTGCAGCCGACGATCTTCGACCATGCCGATCCGGCCTCGCCGCTGGTGCGTGACGAGATTTTCGGCCCGGTGCTGGCGGTGGTGCCGTTCGATACCGAAGACGAGGCGATCCGCATCGCCAATGATTCCGAATACGGGCTCGCCGCCTCGGTCTGGACGCGCGACATCAACCGCGCCCTGCGCGTCTCGGCGGCGCTCAACGTCGGCACCGTGTCGGTGAACACGGTCGACGCGCTCTCCCCGCAAACCCCGTTCGGCGGCACCAAGCGCTCCGGCTTCGGGCGCGATCTCTCGCCCCACGCCCTGGACAAATTCTCCAGCCTCAAAACCACCTGGATCAAATACGCATGACCCGGCCCGCCGCCTATGACATCCTCTTCGAGCCGGTGAAAATCGGCCCACTCACCGCCCGTAACCGCTTCTACCAGGTGCCGCATTGCAACGGCATGGGCTATCGCGACCCCACGGCGCTCGCCCATATGCGCGGCGTGAAGGCCGAGGGCGGCTGGGCCGTGGTCTGCACCGAGCAGGTGGAGCTGCACCATTCCTCCGAGATCACCCCCTTCATCGAGCTACGTCTGTGGGATGACCGCGACATCCCCGCCCTGGCCCGCATGGCCGAGAAGATCCACGAGCACGGCGCGCTGGCGGGCATCGAGCTGGCCTATAACGGCATGAACGGCCCCAATCTCTACTCGCGCGAAGTGCCGATGGGGCCGGCGCATTTGCCCGTCGCCACCTTTACCTACGACCCCGTGCAGGCGCGGCGCATGGATAAGAGCGACATCGCCAATCTGCGCCAATGGCATCTGGCGGCGGTGCGGCGGGCGCAAAAGGCAGGGTTCGACCTCATCTATGTCTACGCCGCGCATGCGCTCGGTTTCCTGCACCATTTCCTCTCCCGCCGTTACAACGACCGCACCGACGAATATGGCGGCAGCCTGGAAAACCGCGTACGCCTGCTGCGCGAGATCACCGAGGAGACCAAGGCGGCGGTTGGCGATGTCTGCGCCGTGCCGATCCGCATTTCCGTCGATGAACTGCTCGGCGAAGGCGGGCTGGAAAAAGCCGAGGTGGAGGACATGATCGGCCTGCTCGCCGACCTGCCGGATTTGTGGGATGTCACCCTCGCCGGCTGGGAAAACGACAGCCGCACCTCCCGCTTCGCCGAGGAGGGCGCGCAGGAGCCCTTTATCTCCGGCATCCGCCGCCTCACCAGCAAGCCGGTGGTGGGCGTGGGGCGTTATACCTCGGTGGACCGCATGGCCTCACTGGTGCGCAAGGGCGTGCTCGACCTCATCGGCGCCGCCCGCCCCAGCATCGCCGACCCCTTCCTGCCCAAAAAGCTGGAAGAGGGGCGCATCGAGGATATCCGCGAATGCATCGGCTGCAACATCTGCGTCTCCGGCGATTTCACGCAATCGCCCCTGCGCTGCACGCAAAACCCGACCATGGGCGAGGAGTGGCGCAAAGGCTGGCACCCCGAGCGCATCCGCGCCAAGGAAAGCGACAAGCCGGTGCTCATCATCGGCGGCGGCCCGGCGGGGCTTGAGGCCGCGCACGCCCTGGGCAAGCGCGGTTACGAGGTGGCGCTGGCCGAGGCCGGCACCCAACTCGGCGGGCGCGTCACCCGTGAGTCCAAACTTCCCGGCCTCGCCGCCTGGTCCCGCGTGCGCGATTACCGCATCGGCCAGCTGCACAAACTGCCCAATGTGCAGATCTATCTCGACAGCCGCCTCACCGCCCAGAATGTTCTGGAATTCGGCTTCCCGCGCATCGCCATCGCCACCGGCGCGGCATGGCGGCGCGATTTCGTCGGCCACCAATACACGGCGCCGCTCCCGGTTGCGCCCGGCACCACGGTCATCACGCCGGACGACATCATGGACGGCGCCTACCCCGCCGCGCAACATGTGCTGGTTTGGGACGACGACCATTATTACATGGGCGGCGTGATGGCCGAAGCCCTGGCCGCGAGGGGCTACACCGTCACCTACGCCACGCCCGCCTCCGAAGCCTCCACCTGGACACGCAACACCATGGAGCAGCATTTCATCCAGAAACGCATGCTGGAGGCGGGGGTGAACATCATCGTCTCGCACACCCTCACCGCTGCCGCGCCGGGGCGGGTGACGCTCGGCTGCGTGTTCACCGGGCGCGCGCGCGTGGTGGAGGCCGACGCGGTGCTGCCCGTCACCGCCCGCCTGCCCCAAGAGGCGCTGCTACACGAGTTGCGCGCACAAAACCTAGCCGAGGCGGGCATCGAGAGTGTGATGGCGATCGGCGACGCTCTGGCCCCCGCCACC
>NZ_JAJDJU010000025.1 GCF_020567705.1 Acidocella sp. KAb 2-4
GCATGTCCGACACGATCCTCAACGCGATCGATGCGCGAGACGCGAAGACGGCGGAGAAGATCCGCGAGAATCTATTCACCTTCATCGATCTTATCAGGCTGACAGACCGCTCGATGCAGATCTTGCTGCGTGAGGTTCCTGGCGAAAAACTCGCCCCGGCGTTGCGTCTGGTGGACGAAACTTTGCGAACCCGCTTTTTCCAGAATCTTTCGGCCCGGCAAGTGGAGATTCTCAAGGAGGAGTTGCGGTCCGGCCCACCCATCCGCCGCGCCGATGCGCTCGCCGCGCAAAGCGAAATTGTCGAAGTCGCGCTCAGGCTTTCGGGCGAAGGGCGCATTACCATCAGCGCGACAGAGGAGATGGTCTGATGACCGTTCCCGCGATCAGTTCAGTAACCCAATCGACAGCGCTTGCCGCCGGCAGCGCGTCCAGATCCGATGCGGGGACGTGGTCGAGCGCGCTGGCGCAAGCCAACACCGTCGCGCCGGCTGATGCGGCTGTTCTCGGAATATCGGGCAATGAAGCCGGGTCGGGAGAGCCTGATAAAGGCGCTAGCCAAGCCAAGGTGCCCGCGGACGGCGTTAGCGCCGATCAATCCACCATTCCCTCGGCGGAGAAAAAGCCTGCGAAGCACATGGCGTTGACGTCGTCGGTTACTTCGAGTGACGCGGCACCTGCCGTGCAGACGGACAAGAGAACGCAGAGCGCGAATCCACTTGCCATAATGCTCGCGGGTAACATGCCGCAAGCCGAAAGGCTGGTGCCGGGTGGTGGCAAAACCCAGATGGCTGCCGATGCCGCGTCGGGTACAAGCGCAACGCCCGCAGATGCGGCCGCCGCCGCGATTCAGCAAGGTCATGGCGCGGTGCCGGACAGTCTTGCTGGTTCGGGAAGCAAGGTGATCGATGTACACCCGGGGGCGCAGGAGGCATTGCACGGCGCGGCGACGAGGCCTGCCGCGGATGTGAAGGCAAATATTGGCGCTTCAGCGATGAGCGCTCAGAGTGGCGAGGTATCGCGGACAGCCTTGATGCAGCAGGCCAGCGTCGAGCTGATGCAACAGCAGCCTGACGCGGATGGCGAGAGCGCTTCCAGAACCGGAAATGGCAAAGCGGCCGCCCCAATCGCGGTGTTGCAAACTGCGGGGACGAAGCCAACGCCGAGTACGGTCGCCGGCCTGCTCGCGCGTGGCTTGGTGCGGCAGACCGTTACGATGGCGGTGCCAACGAAGGCAACCGACACCCCGCGTCGCATTGATGCCAGCTCGATCGCGGTGGTCGCACAGGGTAACGTTGCGGCGCTTGGTACTCCCATCGCAACGGTCATATCCGGAACGATCTCGGCTCTGCCCGTCGCATTGGGCAGTACCAGCATTGCGGCGAGTTCCTCCTCGGCCTTGGCCGCCACGGTCAGCGCCATGCATCAGGCTGGTCAGAGTGGCGCCGTGCTCCACATTGATCCGCCGGGCTTGGGTAATCTGTCGGTGCATGTTGGGCTCGGTCAACAGGGGCAGGTAAACGTATTGTTCGTACCGGATTCCGCTGCGGGGGCGCAGGCCCTGCAATCGGGCCTGAGCGGGTTATCGCAGGCGATGGCGCAATCCGGCCTCACGCTGGGTCAAGCGCAGATCGGTGGCCAGTTCGGCCAAAACGCAGGACAGGGCGGACAAAGCGGGCAGGGCTGGCGCGGTGACGGTACCAGTACGCCCCAACGCAACGCAACGGAAACTTTGCGGCGCGATAATGGTGGAGTGAGCGCTTATGCTTGAGGAGTTTATGGAGGCGGAAACCATCGATCTTCTCGACCCCATGCGCGCGCCGCAATTGCGGTCGCTGCTCATGGAGAATCTGTCTGACCGCTTCATGCGGCAGATCGCCTTTGCGCTCTTCCAGCGTATGCGTCACTCGGTGCAGTTACTTTCCTGCATCAACAACGTGATTAGTCACGAAGCCGCGATATCCGCGCTGCCAGAGGTGATGCTGGCGGGCATTTCCGAACTCGCGCCGCTGCGTGGACGCATGTTGCTGGCGATTGATGGTGATCTGATCGGTGCGATGGTCGACGCGCTGTGCGGCGCCACGACGGTGCATCCGTTCGAGCGTTATGAGCTGTCGATGATGGAAACCCGCATCGGCAGGCAGATGATCGATCTGTCGCTCGCGACAATCACAGAGACATTGAATCCCGCGGTACAGTTGGACCTTACGCCCATCGCCTATGAAAACGCGACCGGCATGCTCGCGATCGCCGACGGTCAGGACTGGATGATTACAGTCACTGGCATTTTTGAAACCGCGCTCGGCTCCGGGACGATCAAGCTGATTGCCCCTTATGCGGGGTTCGAGCCGCTGGAGGCCAAGGTGGCGGCGCAATCGGGGCTGCTTGGCGGGCGGGGCGAAGATACAAGCTGGATCAACGCCATCGAGTCGCTTGCGGAAATGACGCAGGTTGATCTCCGATTCGAAGTCGCCCGCGCCGTGGTGCCGCTGGCGGTGTTCGAGCGGGTGGCGATGGGCAGCATCCTGCCGCTCTCCCTCTGGGGCGAGGCGGTCGCGGTTTCTGGCGATGTCGATCTCTTCTGGGCTGATTATGGCCAGGAGAATGGCCAGGTCTGCTGCCGGGTGAGGGCAATTGACGAAGAGGGAGATGCAAGCATGTCTGAACAGAAAACCCGTGCCAATACAGCCGACCGGCTAGCCGAGCCGGAGCGCGTTGAACTGGAGCGCCTGCAAGGCCAGCCGCGTGGCGCTCCCATCCTCACCGCGCGCAATGTGCTCGACAAGGTGCAGGTGGCCCTCTCGGTGGAACTCGGGCGCACGCAGATCACGGTGAAAGATTTGCGCGCGCTGCGGCATGGGCAGATCCTGGCGCTCAACCAGGCGGTTGGAGAACCGCTGGCGATTTATGCCAATGACCAGAAGATGGCCTATGGCGAAGTCGTGGCCGTGGGCAATGACCGCTACGGCGTGCGGGTGACGGCGCTGGTTGAGGATTCTACGACGGATACCGGAGGCGAGGCATGAGTTCCCAAGGGTTGAGCGTGGGCGCCTGGGTGGCATTTGCTGAGCTCGCCGCGCCAATAATGCTGCTCATGCTGGTCATCGGTCTCGCCGTGGGCATTGTGCAAACCGCCACGCAGGTCAAAGAGGCGTCGATCCCCTTTGTATTAAAACTCGCCGGACTAGCGGCGCTCAGCACGGCGGCAGGGCGGCTGATGCTGGGGGGCGTGGAAGCCTACGCCGCGCGTTTGTTTCTCGCCATTCCGGGGTTGATCCATGGCTGATGCCGCCGCGCTGCCGCGCGCCAATCCACTGAGTCTCACGCAGCTTTCCGGGCCCATTGTCGTTCTGCTCGTGCTGGTGATGCTGGTGGTGCCGTTGCCGCCGGCGTGCATATCGTTTCTCTTCGCGTTGAATATTTCGGCCGGACTCGTGATTCTCGGCGCATCGCTTTACATTCCCTCGCCAGCGGAATTCTCGGCCTTTCCATCCGTGTTGCTGGCGACAACGTTGATGCGCCTGGCCCTCAACGTCGCCACCGCGCGCGCCATTCTGCTCAATGGCTATGCCGGGCCGGGCGCTGCCGGTCGGGTCATCGAATCCTTCGGCCAGTTCGCCGTGGGCGGCAATTATGTGGTTGGCGGCATCATCTTCGTCATCCTCATTATCATTAATTTTGTCGTGGTGACCAAAGGCGCTTCGCGTGTGGCCGAGGTTTCGGCCCGCTTCATGCTGGATAGTCTGCCCGGCCGGCAAATGGCGATCGATGCCGAGATCAATGCCGGCATCCTTTCGCCCCAGGCGGCGGAGCGGCGGCGCGAAATGTTGCGGCGTGAGGCGGATTTCTTCGGTGCCATGGACGGCGCCAGCAAATTCGTGCGCGGCGACGTGGTGGCGGCGATGATCATCCTCGTTGTCAATATGGTTGGCGGTCTCATCATAGGCACCCTGCAATTCGGCCTGCCGCTAGCCGACGCCGCGCGCACCTACACGCTGTTGACGGTGGGTGATGGTCTCGCCGCGCAGATTCCCTCGCTCACCATTTCGGTCGCCGCCGGTTTGGTGGTCACGCGCGTCGCCACGGGCGAGGATATCGGTGGGCAGATCAAGTCGCAGCTTTCCAAATATCCTCAGGCGCTCGCTATCGCGGCGGCGCTGACCGGCGCGATCGGGCTGATCCCCGAGATGGCGCATATCCCGTTTTTCGCTCTGGCCGCGGCTTTGGGCACGGCGTCCTGGCGGCTCTCGCGCGCCGCGCAAGCGCCTGAGGCCGCGGCCGAAGCCGGTAAAACTGGCGGCATCGACAACCAGCCTGCGGAGGCGAAAGTGGACTCGCTGGTGGATGTCACCGGGGTCGATCCGCTGGGTATGAATATCGGCTTCGCCCTTACGCCGCTAGTCGGGGCGGGCGAGGGGCGCTTGCTCAACCGCTTGACCGCCGTGCGCCAGCGTTACGGCCGCGCGATGGGATTTCTGGTGCCGGCGGTGCATATCCGCGACTCCTCGGAACTAACCGCGCATGGCTATCGCTTTACCCTGCGCGGCGCCGCGATTGGCGGTGGCGAGGTGTGGCCCGGCCAGTGGCTGGCGATCGAAGGCCCGATGGTAACGGAAAAGCTGACCATCGGCCGGGCAGTGAAAGATGCGGCCTTCGGCCAGGCGGCGGTCTGGATTCCGCCAGGCGCGATTCCGGCGGCGGAGGAGTTGGGCTATACGGTTGTCGACGCGCCGTCGGCCATCGCAACGCATTTTGCCGAGATTTTGAAGCGCTACGGTGCCGAGTTGCTCGGCCGCCCGCAGGTGGAGGGGCTGATGACCCGCCTCGCTGAAACCACGCCGCGCCTGGCTGAGGATTTGCGAACCAACCTGTCCATTGGCGTCGTCCGGCAGGTCTTGCAAGGGCTGCTCGCCGAGGAAGTGCCGATCCGTGATTTTGAGCGCATCGCCGAAGCTTTGGTGGAAGCCGCCGATGCTGGAGCGAAGGAGCCGGAGAAATTGCTGGCGGCGGTGCGCCTGCGGCTCGGGCGCTTTATCGTCAGCCAACTTGCAGGCACAGAGACGACATTGCGTGTGGCCGTGCTGCAACCGAAGCTGGAGGAGCTGATCGGAAAATCTCTCCGCACGGCCAAGGATGGCGGCATGGGGGCCGAGGTCGAGGCCGAGACGGCGCAGCATCTGCGCGACGCGGCGGTGCAGGCGGCGCGGACGATGCGGGCGAAAGGCGCGCGGCCGGTGTTGGTGGTGCAGGCGAATATGCGCCGCGCCATCGCGCGCACGGTGTCGGGGCTGCTTCCTGTCGTCGCGCTGGAGGAAATTCCTGACACGATGCCGCTGCAGGTGATTACCACCGCAGAGCCCGGAGGCGTGCATGCCTGAAGCCGTCTCGCGCACCGATGACGCCGCCTTAACCGCGCTCTACGGTAATTGGATCAAGCGCATGGCGCTGCTTCTCAGGTCGCGGATGCCCTGGGCGGATCTCGACGAACTGCTGCAATGGGGCGCGATCGGCATGATGGAGGCGACGCAGCGTTTCGACCCGAGCCTGGGGGTTGAGTTCCAGGCCTTCGCCTCGCGGCGGATTCGAGGCGCCATGATTGACGGGTTGCGCCGCGATGGCGCCCATCGCCGGGGTGAAGCCTCCTTTGACCCTGAGCATGTCGAGATGGTGGCGGTGGAGCGTGGTCTGGCGCCCGAGGATCCGCTCGCGATCCTGCAGCGCGAGGATAACCGAAGCCTGCTGGTGGCGGCGCTGAAAACTCTGTCCGAGCAGGATTATCAAGTTCTTGCCATGCATTTTTTCAACGACATGAATAATCGCGAGATCTCCGCGGTGCTGGAGATCAGTGAGGGGTACGCGTCGCGCATCCGCAAACGCGCGCTTGAGAGCCTCGCGATCTACATCAACGCCGCCGCCAAGGAAGAAATGGTGCCATGACGAGTCTACTGGGTTTGATCGCTGGATTTTTGAGCATTATTGGCGGTGCGATATCAGACCATGTGCCGCTAAGCTCACTGCTCAATTTCACCGCCTTTCTGATTGTGCTGTGCGGATCGTTTTCGGCCTCCACCCTGCATTTCGGCCTGGGCAACATGATCAGCGGCCTCAAGGCGTTCATGTGGCTGATTAAGCCGCCCTCGGTTGATTTGCATAAATTCATCGATCAGGTGACCGAGTGGTCCTCGCTGGCGCGCAGCCAGGGCACGCTGGCGCTGGAAAGCGTGATCCCGGATGTCTCAGATCCGTTCCAGAAACAGGGGCTGCAGATGATCGTCGACAACACCTCGCCCGACGATTTCGCCATCATCCTTGGCACGATGGCCGAGAATGCCGCGCATCATCAGCAGATCCCGGCCGAGGTCTGGGAGGCGATGGGAGGCTACTCCCCAACCATCGGCGTAATGGGCGCGGTAATGGGGCTGATCCATGTGATGATGCGCCTCGACCACCCGGACGAGCTGGGTGAAGGCATCGCCACCGCGTTCATCGCAACGGTGTACGGCGTTGGCTTCGCCAATCTGGTCGCGTTGCCACTAGGCAACCGCCTGAAGCAGCTTGCCAAAAAAATGGAACGCGAGCGCGAGGTGGTGATGCAGGGTTTCATGCTGCTGGCGGAAGGCAAGCCAGGTATCGTCATCCGGCAAAATCTCAGCTCCTTCCTCGATGACCATGGCAAGAAGAAGGGCAAGGGCGGTGCGGATGCCGAGCCGGAAGCCGTCGCCGCGCCAGCGGAGTAGCGATGCATGGCGTCTGTACCCAAAAAGAAAGCGAAACCCCAAAAGCCTGAAAATCACGAGCGCTGGGTTATTTCCTACGCCGATTTGCTGACGCTGCTGCTGGCCACGTTCGTGGTTTTATATGCGTCGTCGCAGCGCGACCGGCACAAGGCGGACGAGGTGGCGAAATCTTTCCTACAGGCTTTCCAGGGCATGCCGCCCGCAATCACCACGCCCACGCCAACGGGCTCGCGCGGCGTGCTTCAGCATCAGGATTCGGCGGTACCAAAGCCAAAGGAAACACCGGGAGCCTCGAAACTGCCCAAGACCATGGCGCATCAGCTTTCCGATTCCATGCAGACCCTGCAGGCATTGCAGATGAAACTTTCCGCCCTGTTCCAGCCGATGATCGAGAAGCATCAGATGACAGTGACCAGCGCGCCGCTGACACTGACAATCCAGCTTGACGCTTCGGTGCTGTTTCCCTCGGGCGAGGCTGATCTGACGCCGCAAGGCACGGCGCTGTTGAAGCAGGTCGCGGCCGGCTTTGTCAGTCTCCCAGATGGCTTCCGCATCGTCGTGCAGGGCTATACCGATAATCAGCCCATCGCCACCGCACAATTTCCCTCCAACTGGTCGCTCTCAGCGGAGCGCGCGGTGACAGTCGTGGCGCTGTTTGTCGCCTCCGGTGTGCAAGGCGAACAACTCGCGGCGGAAGGGTTCGGCGAATTCTCGCCAGTTGCCGATAACAGCACCGATGCGGGGCGCGCGCAGAACCGGCGCGTGGTCGTTGTGGTGCACGCACCTGATCCAGCGCAGAAATAAGGAGGATGGTTGATGGCGAAGGGAGCAAAAAAGCCGAAACTTCTGAAGCCGATGATGCTGACCATCGCGGCGGCGGCGGCCTGGGGGGCGGTGCATGAACCGCTGACTTTCACGGTGGCGAGCGCCGGGGTGTGGGCGCTACAGGTGCTGGCGGTGGCGCTGCTAGTGCGCGCGGCGCTGGCGCTGCTCACACCTGGGATGACTCTCGGCATCGCGCTGCTCGGCGCCGCCCTGCGCCAGACGGCGAACGGTAAGGAGGTGCA
This sequence comes from Acidocella sp. KAb 2-4, assembly GCF_020567705.1. GTDB lineage: Bacteria > Pseudomonadota > Alphaproteobacteria > Acetobacterales > Acetobacteraceae > Acidocella. The sequence goes on from NZ_JAJDJU010000025.1 coordinate 7,802, forward strand.
GCCATGAGCTTCGTCACGGTATCCGAGGCGCGCAACAAAGCTTTCGTGCAGACAGTGTTGGCGCAAGATATGGCCGATCTGGCCGCGCAGGACGCAGAGATCACGCGGCGCGCGCGCCAGGAGGCCGCCAAGCTGCGCGAAAAAGCCGAAGCCGAGGGGCGTGAAGCCGGGCTGCAAACCGCCCTCGCCGAGGCCGCGCCCTTGCGCGCGGCGCTTACCTCCGCCGCCGGGGCGCTGCAAGCCGCCACCGCCCAGCTCGCCGCGCCGCTGGCGCAGAAGGAGCACGATCTCGCCGGCCTTGTCACTGAACTCGCCTTTCTGCTGGCAAGGCACATCATCGGCGCCGAGGCTGGCCGCAATGCCGCGGGGTTGCAAACGCTGGTGACCACGCTGCTGGAGGAAGCCGCCGCCGCGCGCGGGCCGCGCCAATCGCTGCGCCTTCGCCTCAACCCCGCCGACCATGCCGAGATCACCCCGCTGCTCGGGCCGCAAACCGCGCAATTGATCGCCGATGACAACATCGCGCCGGGCGGCGCGCTGGCCGAACTGAGCAGCCCGGATGGCGATCCGCTCGATAAGATCGAGTGGGACGCGACATTGCAGGGGCGGGCGGAGGCGATCCGCAACGCGCTCGGCTTGGCGGAGGATATGGCATGATCAACATTGAGGCCGTGCGTGCGCAGGCGCGTGAGCGCGTCCGCGCGGCGCTGGCGGTGGACCCGGTGCGCCGCTTCGGCCGCATCGTGCGCGCCAGCGGCGATGTGCTGCACGCCAGCGGCATCCGCGCGCCGATCGGGGCGCGCTGCCTGATCGACATGCCGGACGCCGCCCCGCTACCGGCCGAGATCGTCGGGTTCCAGGAGGGTGGGCTACTGCTGATGCCCGAGCAGGGCGCGCGCGGGGTGGTGCGCGGCGCGCGGGTGCATGTGGAGGGCGGCACGCACGCGCCGCTGGTCGGCCCGGAACTGCTCGGCCGGGTGCTGGATGCGCGCGGCGCCCCGCTGGACGGCTTGCCGCCGCCCGCCGTATCGCACCCCTGGCCGCTGATGGGCGTGAGCGTGAACCCGATGACCCGCGCGCGTCTGGACCAGCCCTTCGATGTCGGCGTGCGCGCCATCAACGCGCTGGCCACGTTCGGGCGCGGCATGCGTGTGGGGCTATTCGCGGGGTCGGGCGTGGGTAAGACCACGCTGCTCGGCATGCTCTCGCGCCATGCCCAGGCCGATGTGGTGGTGGTGGCGATGATCGGCGAGCGCGGGCGCGAGATCAGGGAGTTCATCGAGGACCATCTCGGCCATGCGCGGCAGCGCAGCGTGGTGGTGGCCTCGCCCGCCGACGATACCGCGCTGAGCCGCGTGCATGGCGCCTATCGCGCCGCCGCCATTGCTGAATATTTCCGGGCCCAGGGCCAGCACGTGCTGCTGGTGGTGGATAGCCTCACGCGCCTGGCCATGGCGCAGCGCGAAATCGGGCTGGCGGTGGGCGAGCCGCCCGCCACCAAGGGCTATCCGCCCTCGGTATTCGGCGCGCTCGCGGCCTATGTCGAGCGTGCTGGCAATGGCGCGGAAGGGCAGGGCAGCATCACCGCGATCTACACGGTGCTGGTGGAGGGTGACGACCACGTGGGCGATCCGGTGGGCGACACGGCGCGCTCGGTGCTGGACGGCCATATCGTGCTGTCCCGCGCCATGGTCGAGGCTGCGATCTACCCGCCGATCGACATCACCGCCTCGCTCTCGCGCCCCATGCCGGGGCTGGTGCCGCCTGAGCATATGGCGCTTGCCTCGCGTTTCCGCGCGCTCTGGGCGCGTAAGCGGGAGAAGCAGGATTTCATCGACCTCGGCGCCTATGCGCCGGGGCGGGACAAGTTACTGGACGAAGCCATTCAACGCGCCCCGGCCATGGAGGCGCTGCTGCGTCAGGACAAAGAGTCCGGCGTAACCCTGGCCGAGAGCGTGGCGGCGCTGCGCGCGGCCCTGGGTGAAGCGGCGTGAAGGCGGCGACGCTCGCCCGGCTGGATCTGTTGGCCGCCGAGCGCGAGGCCGCGCTGCTCGAAACCATCAGCCAGCAAAATTTAGCCTTGCAGCAGGCGGCGTATCAGCGTGGTATGCTGGTTTCCTATCGCGAGCGCCTCGCCGCCAGCTGGCAGGGCGGCGCGGTGGTGAGCGCGGCGCAGGCGCGCCGGGCCGGGCAATTCGCGGCCGGAGCCCTGGGCGCGCAAGGCCAGCTCACCGACACCGAAGCCGGCACGCGCGCGCGGCTGGATGCGGCCATTGCCGATCTCGCCCGGCTCAAGGCGCACCGGCGCAAGCTGGCCGAGCGGCTGCGCGCGCTTCAACGCCAGGCCAGCGCGGCAGCGGAGCTGAAGGCGGCGCAAAATCTGCCCTGGCGGGGCCGCTCCCGCGCCGGTTTGTAATCAAACGCTAAGATTTAGCCCGCCATATGGTCCCAAAGGAGACCAAAATGGATTTGTCGCTCTTTACCAGCTTCACCGCCTCCCTCACCGCGCAGGAGGCGCAGATCGCGCAGCTGCAACAGCAGATCTCCAGCGGTGTGGCGGTGCAGACGCCGGACCAGAACCCTGCGGCGTATGAGACTGGCGTGCTGGGCAATGATCAGATCAGCCAGTTGAACGGTGACAACACCACCCAGGCCGCCGTGCAGGTGCAGCTCGGCAATGTGAGCGACGCTTATTCCTCGATGAGCACGCTGTTCGACAATGTGCAGACCATCGTCGAGCAGGCGCTGAACGGCACCACCAGCGCCGCCAACATGAACGCGCTCGCGCAGCAGGTGAAATCCGCGTCGCAGCAGCTGCTCGGCATCGGCAACAAGACAGCGCCGAACGGCACCTATCTGTTCGGCGGCTCGCGCGGCTCGCTGGCGCCGTTTCAAGCCAACGCCAATGGCGATATCGTCTATTTTGGCGATGGCGGAGGCTCGCGGGCCAGCATCGCCCCGGGGCAGACGGCCAGCACCCTCGCCAATGGCGATGTCCTCGTCTCCAGCCTGGCGGGGGATGGCATCTCCAATGTCACCGCCAACAGCGCCAACACCGGCAGCGGGCAGATTTTGCAACAGGGCGTGGTCAATGCCAGCGCCGCCAACGCGTTCCAGCAGGGCGGCGCGGCCATCACCGTCACCTTTGGCGGTGGCAACACCTATACCGCGACGCAGAATGGCAGCGCCATCGCCAGCGGTACGCTTTCCACCAGCAGCGGTACCACGCTGCAACTGGCCGGCGTGGATTATCAGATCACCGGCAGTCCGGCGAATGGCGATCGTTTCACCATTGCCCCCGCGCGCCCGCAATCGGCCTTCACCCTGCTGCAAAACATCTACAACGCCTTGGCCAGCACCAGCGGCACCCCGGCGCAGGTGGCGCAGACCAACCAGGCGCTCAACCAAAGTCTCGCGGGGCTGGCCCAGTATCAACAGGCGGTGCTGACCGCGCAGGCGCAGAACGGCGTGACCTTGCAGGCGATCACCACCGCCGCCGCCAGCAACACCGGGCAGGCCACCAAAACGCAAATCAATGTCGACAACGCGACGGCGGTGAACATGCCGGCGGCGATCTCCAGCCTGACCCAGACCATGACCGCCCTGCAGGCCGCGATGAAGACATTCGGCACGGTGCAGAGCCTGAGCCTGTTCAAATATCTCTAAGGATGCCGCCATGTCGGACGCGATTTTCATTGTCGGTTACTACCGCAGCGGCACGTCCGCGCTCTCCGGCGCGCTAATGCGCGCGGGGGTAAAGTTCTATAACGATGCTGACCCAAACGAGCACAACCCGCTCGGCTTCTATGAAATTCCGGAGCTTATCCAATATGATGCCGATCTGTTCGCGCGCCTGGGCGTGGATTGGACGGATGTGCGCGGCCTGCCGCCCGGCTGGACCGAGCGCGCCGATCTCAGTGCCTTCTGGTCGCGCCTTGAGGAAATCATCCGCCGGCGCTTCCTCTCCGCGGATAAGCTCTGGGGGCTGAAGCACCCGCATCTGTGCCGCACCCTGCCCGCCTATGAGCGCGCCGCCCGGCAGGCCGGGCACAAGCCGCATGTGGTGCATATCTTCCGCGACCCGTGGACCGCCGCCGCCAGCCAGCAGCGCAAGAATGGCCTGAGCCGCGCCCATGCCTTGTTGCTATGGATGACCTACGCCACCTCTGGCGAGCGTCTGGCCCGGCATTTGCCGCGCAGCTGGACGACCTACCAGGATTTGCTCGACAGCCCCTCCGCGCAGCTGCGCCGGATTGCCGTGGAGCTGGATCTGCCGCTCGGTGCGCGCGGGGTGGAGGACGCCGCCAGCTACCTCACCACCCAGCTCAACCGTAGCGAGCCGCTTGCGCGCGAGGGGCTGTGCCGCCCGTTGGAGCGCCTCGTTGCCCGCACGTGGGAAGCGATCCAGGCACGGGAGTTCATCCCCGAAATGTGGGACGGTTTCGCCGAGGAGACCGCCGATCTCGTCGGCTTCCTGAGTGAGATCGGCGCCAGCCGCGGCCGCGCGCTACCGGCTCTGGGCGGCTCCTTCACCCAGGTCGCCGGGGCGGCGCGGCCCGCCGGTGGCGCCACCGCCCTGCGTCCGCCCGAACGCAGCGATGACGGCGCCAGGACCCGCCTGCGCGCGATGCAGGCGGCGGCGGGAGAGCTGCCGCGCCTTGCTGTCGTGATCGCCGCGCCCGCTGGCCGCGCCCACGCGGTGAACGACACCCTGGCCGCGCTCGACGGGCAGTGGGAGCGGCCAGCCAGGATCATTATCCTGGCCGCCGATCCATTATCGCTCGATGGCCATCAGGTGACGGCGGTTGACCCGGCGCCAGAGGCGATGAGCCGCGCCCTCTGCGCCGCGCTGAACGACGCGGCGGCGGGCGCGGATTATCTCGCCGTGCTCAATGCCGGCGACACGGTCTCCCCCGACGCCTGCCTGCGCTTCGCCCTCCAAGCCGCCGCCACTGGGGCCGAGATGCTGTATTGCGACGAGATCGTCCCGCGTGAAAACGGCCAGTGGGTGCGGCGCAAACCGAGCTGGGACATCACCCGCCTGCGTCAGGCCGCCTACCTCGGCGATTGGGTGTGGTACGGCGCGGGCGCCGTGCGCCGCCTGGGCGGGTTCGACCCGGCGCGCGCCGGGGCCGAGGAGTTCGATGTCCAGCTCCGGCTGGCCGAGGCCGGTGCCAAGGTCGAGCGCCTGCCGGAGGCGCTGTTCACCCGCAGCGCGCAAAGTCGGCGCGACGACATCCGGGCGGACATATTCTGCGCCCGCGCCGCCCAGGCGGTGCAGGAGCATCTGCGGCGCGCCGGGCTGCCGGCCGAGGTGCAGAACCGCCAGCATCTCGGGCTGTTCCACCACATGCGCAATGTGGCCGACCCGGGCACCAGCATCATCATGCTCTGCGATGGCGGCGAGGTTCCGGCCCTCAATGGCTGGCTCACCGCGCTGCTCAGCGGGCAGCCGCTCACCGGCCCGGTGATCCTGGCTGGGGCGGAGCTGAATCCCGGTCTGCAGAATTATCTCACCGAGGTCAGGCGCCAGACCGCGGCGCTGGAGGGCAAGGTGCTCGCCGTGCCGCCCGCGCCCGGCCTCACCCAGGCCGAGGCGTTGCGCCAGGCGCTGGCGCTGGTACCCACCCCGCATGTCGCGGTGCTGGATGCGCGGGCCGAGACGGCCTCGCCCTATTGGCGGGAGGCGCTGCGCATGCGCCTGGCCGACCCCGGCGTGGCCCTGGTGGCGGCACGCACGCTGGTGCCGCTTGAGGGCGCCAACAAGACCCTCACCATGGTGCAGGGGCCGATCGTGATCGGCGCCGATACCCGCCTGGGCGCTGGGCATCTGGCCGACGACCCTGGCCCCGGCGGCTGGCTGCTGGTGGACCAGGAGGCCAGCGCCCTGGCGCCGCCCGGCTTGCTGGCGCGCACCGCCGCCCTGGCCGCCTGCGACTTCCCGGCCCTGAGCGGCGACGCGCTGTGGATCGACCTGTGCGCGCAGATCCGTGCCCAGGGGGCGCGGCTGGTCTGGACCCCGGATATCTCCTTCGTCATGCCCGCCGGCGCGGTGCAGGCCGATGCCGCCGCTTCGTTCCGCCAGGGGTCGGAAGCCGCGCGGGCGCTGCCCTGGGCCGATCCCTATCACCATCCCGCGCTCTCCCTGCATGGTGATCTCCTGGCCGACGAAGCCCGCGCCGGGCTGGTGCCCGCCAGCCCGGCCGACCCGCTGGACCTGCTGGTCACCGGCGCCCCTGGCCCCGGCGCGGCGGCGCTCAACGCGGCGCGGACGCTGCGCCGCGACGGCGTCTGCTCGGCCGATTGGGCGCCCGAACGGCCCAACGCCGCCGAGCTTGGCCGCCGCGCCCCAGCCGCCTGGGTGCGGGTGAATCCGGCCGTTCCGGCCTTCCCCCACAGCCCGGCCTACACCGCGCTCTACACTGCCATGCCCGCCGATCTCGACTCGGCCAAGCCCGTGCTGGCCGCCGCCTCCGGCGTTTATGCCACCTCACCCGCGTTGGTGGCCAAGCTGCGCGGCCTGGTTCCCCCGGGCCAGCCGGTTGGGTTGTGGCGCCCCGGCTTGTCGCGTCACATCTGGGCCGGCCTGCAACCCGGCACTGGGCTCAACACCAAGCCGCGCGTGCTCTGGGTCGATGAGGGCAACAACCCGCCCTGGTTCCAGGAGCTGATCGCCGCCACGCTGGACAGTGCCGCCTGGATCGTGGTCGAGCGCTCCGGCGAGACCTATCCAGGCGCCATGTCCCGTCTCACTCTGCCCGAGACCGAGGCGGACTGGGCGCAGGCGATGACCGAGCTGGGGCCGCAGATCATGGTCCGCCCCGCCAATATGGAGGCTTACGCCGATCACTACCCCCTCCTGCTGGCAGCGGCGGCGGGGTGCCATCTGCTGGTGGATGACCGCTTCGACATCCCCTCCAGCCTCGGCGCGCTGCGGCTGAAGAACCGCCTTCCAGCCTGGAAGGAGGCGCTCAGCGGCGCGGTGGCCGATCTTACCGCCACGTTGAAACACGGCCAAAAGACCCGCCAAGCCGCGCTCGCCCTGCCCGCCAGCGAAGACGTCCCGCCCCCCTGGGTTGATTTCAGCGCCAGCGCCGCTGGGCTGCGGAGCGCGGCGGAGTGAACCGCCGCGCCCTCGCCGCCCTGCTCGCCCTCTGGCCCGGCTTTGCCCTCGCCGGGCAGAACCCCGGCGCGGTGAGCGCGGCCGTGCGCCAAGCCGCGCAGATGGTGGCGCCGCCCGACGCCACCCTCACCCTGGGGCCGGTGACCGGGGCGGCCTATATGCAGGCCTGCACCGCCCCGCTGGCCGTGAGCATGAGCGGCGTGGCGCCTTATGAGCAGGCGGCGGTGCATTGCCCCACCCCGGGCTGGACACTCTATGTCGCCGTCACCGTGGCGCAGAGCGAGGATGTGGTGGTCACCGCGCATCCCGTGGCCGCCGGGCAGAGTTTGGCGGCTGGCGACCTCACCGTGCGGCGCGAGCCGGTGCAGCTTTTCGCCGGGCGGCAGGTCTTCGCCGACCCCGCCCAGCTCGTCGGTTCCAGCGTCATGATGTCCCTCGCCGCGGGCATGGTTATCACGCAAGACACGGTGCAGGCCCCGCTGGTCATCAAAGCCGGGCAGACGGTCACGGTTCAGGTTATCAGCGGCGGCGTGGTGCTCTCGGTCAACGCCGTGGCGCAGCAGCCGGGCCGCATCGGCGACACGATTTTGCTCACCAATCCCTCCTCGGGCCGGCGTTTCTCCGCCGAGGTCACGGCGCAGGGGCCGGTGGTGCAGCTGCAATAAGCGGCATCTGGAATTTTTCTGTCGGATAAAATTTTAAGTTGTAAAATATGAAAACAAAACCCGCCAGCCGCGAATAAAGGGGTACGGCAACCTCAAACAAGGAGATCATCATGTCGGCCGTTGGTTCCATCCTGACAAATACCGGTGCCCTCTCGGGGCTCAACTCTCTCGCCAACACCACCGCGAACAACAACAACCTTGAGACTCAGCTTTCCAGCGGTCTGTCGATCAACTCCCCGTCCGACAACCCGGCGGGCTATATTACCGCGCAGGGCTTCACCTCGCAGCTCAACGGCCTCACCCAGGCGGTCTCCAACGCCAATCAGGGTGTCTCCCTGCTGCAGACGGCGCAGGGCGCCATTTCCCAGCAGATCGGCATTGTTCAGCAGCTGAACTCCATCGCCGTGCAGGCCGCCAACGGCACGCAGACCGCCGCTGAGTCGCAGTCTCTGCAAACTTTGGCCAGCCATTTGACCAGCCAGGTCTCCACCATCGCCAAGCAGACGCAGTTTAATAACATCAACCTGCTCGACGGCTCTTTCCAGGGCGTGCAGTTTCAGGTTGGCGCGAATGAGGGGCAGACGATGAGCCTCTCGATTTCCAACACCAATGCCAACGCGATCGGCATGTGGCATTCCTCGGCGGCGAGCGCCGTTTATAAAGGCACCAATGGGTCGGCCAAGAATGGCCAGGTCGGCAGCGCGGCCATCACGCTCGGCGCGCCGGGTGCGGCAGTGGGTGCCTTCACGGCCGGCGCCGCGACCATCACCGGCGCCAACGGCGCCAGCCAGGCGGTCACGTCCACCGCCGGAGAATCCGCCGCCTCCCTGGCGGCCACGGTCAACAACCTGTCGAGCCAGGCTGGCGTGCAGGCCCAGGCCTACACCCAGGCGACTTTCCAGCTGACGGCTGGCACGAACGGCCAGTACCAGTTCAGCATTCAAGCGGCGAGCAGCGGCGCGACCACGATTGGCAGCCAGCAGAAGATCGTCGCGTCCTCGGCCGCAGGCGTGGTGTCTGAGATCAACAGCCAATCCTCGACCAGCGGCATCACCGCGTCGCTCGATAAAAACAACAACCTGGTCCTTACGCAGTCCGCTGGTGAGAACATCAACATCACCGGTGCCAGCTCCGGCTCTCTGCAGGCGGTTAACTCCAAGGGCACGGCCATCGCTGGCGCGTTGATCAAGACTGGTGCGGCATCGGCAGTGATCCAGGGCCAAGTGCAGTTGCAGTCCTCCGGCGCCTTCTCCGTTACCAACGGTGCGGCCATCGGCGTGAAGGGCAACTCCAGCCTTGCCGATCTGGGTGACATCAACGTGTCCAACACCAGTGGCGCGAATGCCGCGATCAACGTTGTGAAGTACTCGCTGGCCACGTTGAACAACCAGGGCGGTTCGCTGGGCGCCGTGCAGCAGAGCCTCACCGCGAACATCAACAACATGAACACCACCAGCCAAAACCTCACCACCGCTCTCGGCGTGGTGCAGGACGCCAACATCCCGGCGGTCAGCACCAAGCTGACGCAGTCGCAGATTCAGGCGCAGGCCGGTGTGGCGGCGCTCAAGGCCTCCACCCAGCTGCAGCAATCCTACACCTCGCTGCTGCCGTAAACCACGCGACGGGGCCGGAGCATCACGCTCCGGCCCACCCCTCATTTCCGCAATAGGTGATCCATGACGTCCTCGGTGAGCGCGCTTAGTTCGTCCGCTATTTCCTCGCAAATCAGCAATTACGCGGCCAAGCTGCAGGCGCCGATCACCCAGTTGCAAACCCAGGTCAAGACCGAGCAGGCCGAAATTTCCGCCTGGGGCAGCATCAGCGGCGCGGTCTCCACGCTGTCGCAATCTTTGGCCAACATCAAAGATTTAAGCACAATCAACAACAAATCCGCGAGCACCGCCAACAATGCTGTCGCCACCGTCTCGGCCACCAGCTCCGCCGCCACGGGGGCGTATAATCTGAGCGGCGTGAAGCTCGCACAGCCGCAGGAGATCTATTCCTCGCTGCTGAGCTCCGGCAATGCGACCCTTTCCGGCGGCGCCGGGTCACTGGTCTTCACGCTCGGCGGCGGCAAGAGCGAGACCGTGTCAATCGGCTCCGGCAGTCTAACGCTCAATGGTGTCGCCGCGGCCGTCAACAAACAACATGGCGGCGTGCAGGCGAGTCTCATCGGCACCGCAGCCGGCACGCGGTTGGTGTTGCAAAGCAGCGCCACGGGCGGTTCCGCCGCGTTCACGGTGTCGGGCACAGGTGCGCTCGCGCAATTCTATTTCAACCCGAGTTCCGCAACCGCCCATAGCGGCGAAACACTGGCGCAAGCCGCGCAAGATGCCACGCTGTCTCTGAATGGCGTGCCCATCATCAGCGCCTCCAACACGCTCACCAACACCATCCCGGGAGTAACGATCACGCTGGCTGGCTCGGGCGCCACCTCGCTCGCGGTCAGTTCCTCTCCGGCCGGCCTTTCCAACGCCGTGCAAGGCGTCGCCACCAGCCTTAACGCCGCGATTTCCGCCATCGCGAAACAGACGAAGTACGTGCCCGCCAGCACCGCCAGCGGGTCAGCCCAGGCTGGCGTGTTGCTGGGGAATTTCTCGGCCACCTCGCTGAAGAGCGAATTGATGTCGGCGGTCAGCAGCCTCGTCGCCAGCGGCGTCAGCGCCGGCGCGGCGGGATTGTCGATCAGCAGTTCTGGCGCCGTAAGTTTCAATACGTCCAGCTTCGCCAGCCAATACGCCAAAAACCCGACGGCGGTGCAGAAGCTCATTGGCACGCTCTATCAGAAGCTGAACACCATCTCTGCCAGCGCCATCGGCAGCGCCGGAGGCTCCAGCGCAAGCACGGGCAGCACGAAGAAAAATACGGGCTTCATCACCGCGCAGACAGCGTCGCTCAACGGTATTGTCACCTCGCTCGACAGCCAGATCACGCAGTTGACCAAGCAAGGCTCGGCGTCGCTCAAAAATATGCAGTCGCTCTACACGTCCGCGGAGACGGCCGCCAACTCGGCGTCCATCACGCAGACTTATCTCAATATTTTCAACACGAACTCCTCTTCTTCGAACGGTTAACCGGACGGCGTATCATGGATATCATCAACGAATACCGTGCTTCGATGTTCGATGGCCAAGCCGATGTTGCGTGGCTGCACCAGGGTTGGCGGGGCCTGCGCCTTTATGGCCGGCGCGCCCGGTTGGCGATCGCGGCGGGGGATGTCGCGACCAAGGCGATCATGCTCGCGCGGGCCGATGATTTGCTCACGCTGATGAGCGGGATTCTCGACACCAGCGATGCCAGCACGCTCGGCCAGGCGCTTATGACCATCTATTCCGCCTTGCGTTACACGCTGCTGCGCGCCAATACGGAGAACAGCCTCTCCGCACTCGATGATTTCGAGGCGGCGCTGGCGATTCTGGATCAGGACATGGCGAAAGTTTCTGAAGGGGCGTTAGTGGCATGAGCAACACCATCCCTCCGCTATCGGCGGCGACATCTGCCGCGGTTACCACCGAAGCCGCCCCCCCGCCCGCCACCGCAAAGTCCACCAGTTCGGCAGAGACGACGCCGCAAACCGAGGCCGTGACCTTGAGCGATGCCGCCCAAACCAGCACCCAACTACTTTCCGCCGCGCAACAATCTGCTGGCATCGACCATGAAGCGGTTGCGCGCATCCGCAACGCGCTCGCCGCAGGCAATTATAACGTCGCGCCAGAAGATCTGGCGCAGGCCATGGTCGCCGTTCTGAAAGTGACAAGCAAATGAGCATCTCCGGCCAATTCCGCACGCTGGATCTCAAGCCGGAGCCGCCTGCGGTCGCTGATATACTAGCCCGCGGCCTTGATCTGGTTGAAAGTCTCGGCCTCAAGCTGCATCACTTGGACGATCTGATGCTCACCGGCCGCCCCAATGAGATTTCAGACGCCGCCGCCGCGGTCGAAGGCGCGATCCGAGACGCATCACCCACCTTCACGCAGATCGCGGAGACCGTCAGCCGTCTCGGCGCGTCCAATTTGGTCACAGCCGCTGAACAATTACGTAAGATTGAAGAAGACGATGCCGCGGGCTTGGCCGAGGCCCTGCGCGGCGCCCTAACCCGCTTTGCGAAGCGCTCTTTCAGCGCCAATCGGCGCGCGCAGCATCTCAATCGGGGATTGAATGCTGCGCTGCAATCGCTCCAGGCCTTAGGCGTGCAAGAGGGCGGGCGGCTGATCGCGGAAGCCTGAAAGGGCACAGCCACTGCATAAAAGCCTTCTCGTCAGGCTTGGTCTCACCGATGTTAGAAAGACGTTGCCGAAGCTCTCAGCTTTGTCATATTGACGAATCCTGCCTTATGGCAGAGTTTGCCGTCGCCGCATGCCGGTAAATCATAATAGCTGAGGAGGTTTAATATGGCTACAGTCATGAGGAGCGGAGAGCGCCTCAAGCGTGACAGTCTAGGTCTGTCACAAATCATCGCATCCACGCTGGCGAATATCGCTCCGGCCATGAGCTTCTTCTTCGGCTTCGGGGTGATTGTCGGCGGTGCGGGTGTGGGGGCGCCGCTAACCATTCTGCTGGCCATGGTGGTGATCCTGTTCCTCACCAACACCCTCGCGGAATTCTCCAAATACCGCCCTTCCACCGGCTCCTTCGTCACCTTCATCGGCATGACTTTCGGCCCCACGGCCGGCGCCGCCGCCTCCATCTTCGTGGTGGTTGGCTACTGCATCGCCGCGGCTTCGGTGGTTGTCATCTCCGGCGGCTGGGCGGCACAGACCCTGCAAATGTTCCTGGGTGTTCACGTTCCCTGGCAGATCATCTCCGTCATCGCCACCGCCATCGTTGGCATGTTGGTCTCGCGCGGCATCGGCCTCTCCACCACCTGGGCCGCGATCTTCTTCTATTTCGAGTTGATCCTGCTGGTCATCGGCGCCGTCATCATGCTGGTGATCAATCATGGGGCGATGTCCATCGCGCCGTTCCTGCCGTCCTCGATCTCGGGCGGTCTGGCTGGTGTGGGCGCCGGGTTCCCGCTCGCCATCTACCTGTTCATCGGCTGGGAGAACTCGGCGATGCTGGCCGAGGAGACCACCAACCCCCGCCGTAACGTGCCTTACGCGCTGCGCGTGGGCACCATCTCGATCGGCGCACTCTATATCTTCCTCGCCTATGCGGTGGAGACGGCGTTCCACAACAATGCCACGGCCATTGGCAATTCCGCCATTCCGTTCGTGGATGCCCTCAAGGCCTCCGCCGCGGTGCTGCTGTTCATCGCCTATCTGGCTGGCCTGACCTCCATCTTCTCATCGCTGATCGGCCTGACCAACGCCCAGGCGCGCATCCTGTTCAGCTCCTCGCGTGAGGGATTGCTGCCGGGCTTCTTTGGCAAGATCCATCCGCAGCACAAGACCCCGCACACCGCCATGTGGACCTTCATCGTGGTGGCGCTGCTGCTGGTACTCGGCTTCGGCACGCTGGAGAATATCGACCCGGTGACCCTGTTCGGCGATACCGGCACCATGGGCACCATCCCGGTCATCGTCACCTACCTGCTCACCAACCTAGCGCTGCCGGTCTATATGCTGCGTAAGCACCGCGACGAGTTCTCGGTGATCAAGCACCTGATCGTGCCGCTGCTGGGCACCGCCTTGATGCTGTTCCCGCTTTGGGGCCTCGTGCAGCCGGGTCAGTCCTATCCGTTCAACCTGTATCCCAAGCTGGCGGGCGGCCTGCTGGTCCTGTCCTTCATCTACGGCGCCATCCTGGCCCGGCGGAATCCGGATCTGGTCCAGCGCATTGGCTCCTACGTCGCCGACGAGGAATACTAAGCAAACCAGCAAGGGCGGCATCTCGATGCCGCCCTTCGCGTTTCAAGGCAGCATCAACGCCTTCACCCGCCCCCCGGCGATCATATGCTGTTCCAGCACCTCATCCGCGGCGGCAAAAGAGTCCAGCTTGTACCACACGCCTTCGGGGTACAGCACCGCGCAGGGACCAAGCTCGCAGCGGTCCAGGCAACCAGCCTGATTGATCCGAACCCCCTTGATCCCCAATTCCTTCACCCGCGCCTTCATATAATCGCGGATTTTCTCGCTCCCCTTGCTGGCGCAGCAGCCGCGGGGGTGTCCCTCTGGCCGCCGATTGCCGCAGACAAACACATGGGTCGAGAAATAAAGCGCCGGATCATCGTCTTGCCGCGTGCCCAAACCTGTTACTCCTAACTGTTCGCTCCTATCTAAACGGCAAACCGGGGAGCAGGCAAAATGCGGAACATGCTGGGCGAGGCGTCCTCGCCCTATTTGCAGCAGCACAAGGACAATCCCGTCCACTGGCAGCTCTGGTCGCCCGAGACATTGGCGCTGGCCGCGCGGCTCGACCGCCCGATTCTGCTCTCCATTGGCTACGCCGCCTGCCATTGGTGTCACGTTATGGCGCATGAAAGCTTCGAGGATCCGGAAACGGCGGCGCTGATGAACCGCCATTTCATTAATATTAAATTGGACCGCGAGGAGCGTCCTGATCTCGACCAGATCTTCATGTCGGCGTTGCACGCCATGGGTGAACAGGGCGGCTGGCCGCTGACCATGGCCCTCACGCCGCAGGGCGAGCCGTTTTGGGGCGGCACCTATTTTCCGCCCGTCCCGCGCTTTGGCCGCCCCAGCTTCCGCCAGATTCTGGCGGCGCTGGCCAATGCCTGGGACACGGATCGCGACCGCATCACCGGGTCCGCCGCCACGCTGCGCCGCGCCTTGGCCGCGCAAGCCGCGCCCCGCCCCGGCGAACCACCCGGTCCGGCATTGCTGGACGACATCCGCGCCGCCTATCTGCGCGCCATGGATTGGCAGCATGGCGGCATCGGCCGCGCCCCCAAATTTCCCAATATCCCGATTTTCCGGTTTTTATGGCAGGAATATTGCCGTACTAACGAGCCAAGCGCCGCGCAGGCGGTCGAATTGCTGCTGGAGCGCATGTCCCAGGGCGGCATCTATGATCATCTCGGCGGCGGCTATGCCCGCTACGCCACCGACGAAGCCTGGCTGGTCCCGCATTTCGAAAAGATGCTCTACGACAATGCCCTGATCCTCGATCTTCTGGCCTTGGCCCGTGCGCGCCGCCCCACCCCGCTCTACGCCGCCCGCGCGCGCGAGACGGTGGCATGGCTGCGGCGCGACATGCGCGCCGAAGGCGCCTTCGCTGCCGCCGAGGACGCGGATTCCGAAGGCGAGGAGGGCAAGTTCTACGTCTGGACCCGCGACGAGATCGTCGAGTGCCTGGGCGCTGACGTCGATTTTTTCACCCAGCACTACCCCGCCCCCGCCGGAGGGAATTGGGAGGGCAAGATCATCCTGGAGCGCCGTGCCCCGTTTGCCGAGGAGGAGCGCCTCGCCCCGCTGCGCGCCAGGCTGTTCGTAAGACGCAACGCGCGCATCCGCCCCGCGCGCGACGACAAGATCCTCGCCGATTGGAACGCCCTCACCATCGCCGCCCTGGCCCGCGCCAGCGCCGTCTTCGCCGAGCCCGCCTGGCTGACGCTGGCTGAAGACGTGTTCGCCAGCATCCTCACCGCCATGTCCGAGCCCGGCGGTAGCGTTGCCCATGCCTGCCGTCACGGCAAAATCTCCGCGCCCGGTCTGCTGGAGGATCAGGCGGCCATGATCCGCGCCGCGCTGGCGCTGTATCAGGCCACCGCCAAGCCTGAGTATCTCGCCCAAGCGCAAAATTTGCTCGCCGTCACCGAGCAGAAATTCGCTGATGGCGGGGGTGCTTTCTTCATGTCCGCCGATGCCGCGCAAAGCTTCGCCCCCCGCGCGCGCAATGCGCAGGATGGTCCGACGCCTTCGGGCATCGCGCTGATGGCCGAGAATTACGCCTTGCTGCACGCCCTCACCGCCGCGCCGGAACTCCGGGAGAAGGCCGAGGCGCTGCTTGCGGCCTTCTCCGGCGGCGCCGACCGCCTCACCGGCTCGCCGCTGCTGCTCGCGGCGGCTGATCTCCTGGAAAATACCGCCTGCGTCGTCGTCACGCCCGGCGCCGCCGAACTGGCGCACGCCGCGCTGGCCGCGCCCGATCCGGCGGTGGCCGTGCTGCGTATCCCCGCCGACGCATCCTTGCCCCCCGGCCACCCGGCCCATGGCAAAACCGCCACCGGCCCCGCCGCCTTCATCTGCCGCGGCGGCGTGTGTTCGCTTCCCGTAACAACGCCGCAAGAGGTGCGCGCCGGTCTTCACCGCAACGGAGATATTTCGCCATGACCCGCCGCGACCTGCTCGCAACCAGCGCGCTCGCTCTGCTCGGCCGCCCCGCCGCAGCCTACGAGGTTTCGTACACTGATGCCCAATGGCGGCAACGCCTCACCCCTGAGCAATATTACATACTGCGCCAACAAGGTACCGAAGCGCCGTTTTCCTCGCCGCTGCTCAACGAGCACCGCACCGGGGTGTTCGCCTGCGCGGGCTGCGCGCTGCCGCTGTTTTCCAGCCAGACGAAATACGATTCCGGCACGGGCTGGCCGAGCTTTTACGCGCCGCTGCCCAATGCCGTGCTCACCAGCGCGGATGACTCCCTGGGCATGGTGCGCACCGAAGTGCATTGCCGCCGCTGCGGCGGTCATCTGGGGCATGTGTTCCCCGACGGCCCGCCCCCAACCGGCCTGCGCTATTGCATGAACGGCGCCGCGCTGCGCTTCATTCCCGCCTGACGCGGCTTATGCCTTGTCGCGGTGATAGTCGAACGACGCGTTGATCATATCCAGCAGATGCTGCCCCGCCGTGGTCGGCTTGTATTTCGGCGTTTCTCCCGGAGCCAGGCAGGTCGGCAGGCATTCGACCGGCGCGTAGAAATCCGGGTCGAAGAAAAACGGCAGCGAATACCGCTCCTTGCCCGAGACGTTGATGACGCGGTGATAATTGGATTGGAACACGCCGTTGGTCCAACGTTCCATCATGTCGCCGATATTCACCACGTAGCTGCCTGGCACGGGTGGCGCGTCGATCCACACGCCATCGCGGCGGCGCACCTGCAACCCGCCTGATTCGTCCTGATGCAGCAGCGTCAGGCAGCCATAGTCGGTATGCGCGCCCGCGCCCAGCCGCGCCTCGGTGATGCGCCCGGTCTGCGGTGGGTAGTGCAGGGGGCCGAGGGTGGTCATCGTCACATCCAGCCAGGGGGCGAAGAAATCCTCCTGCAGCCCGAGCGCCAGCGCGAAGGCGCCGATCATCCTGCGGCCCATCGCCACCATCTCGTCGTAATAGCCCTGCATCACCTCCCGCCAGCCGGGCAGGAAATCGGGCCACAGATTCGGCCCGTGCAAGGGCAGCCCGGCCAGCACGCGCGGATGATCCGGCGGCAGGTCCCGGCCGATCTTGTAGCCTTCCTTGAGGTCGCCCTCGGCCTGCTTGGCCGGGTCCAGGTTCTCCCCGCCAATGCGGAACCAGCCGCGATGGCAGCTCGATTTCTCGATCGCCACCTTCTCCTTCTCGGCATCGGGCAACGCGAAGAAGCGCCGCGCCTCGGCATAGACCTGCGCGATCATCTCCGGCGCCACGCCATGATTCACCGCGTAGAAAAACCCGATCTCCCGACACGCCTTGCCGATCTGCTCGACCATCTCCGCCTTGCCCGGCGCGCCGCGCAGGGGCGAGATGTCGATGATGGGGATCTGCGTCAGCGGCATGTGCGCGCCGCGCAGGCTGGGGTCGATCTGTATGGTATCCGCCATGCACTCGATGTTAGTCTGCCTGGGTATCGCTTTCCAGGACAAAAACATGGGCAATTACCTTCTCGGCATCGATCTCGGGGCGGGCAGCCTCAAGGCCACGATCATCGACGGCGCCGGGCGCACGCTCGGCGAGGGCAGCCACCCCGTCACCACCTCGGTGCCGCGTTTCGGCTGGTCGGAGCAAGACCCGGCCGAGTGGTTCGAGGCCCTCTGCGCCGCCGTCCCCAAGGCCATCGCGGCTTCGGGCATTCCGGCCAGCGCCATCGCCGGCATCGGCATCTCCGCCGGGGCGCATATCCCGGTGCTGACCAACGCGCAGGGGCAGGTGCTGCGCCCCGCGATCATGTGGAACGACCAGCGCGCCGCCGCCCAGGCCGCCGCTCTGCATGAGCGCGCGGGTGCGCGGATCATCGCCACCTCGCTGAACCGGGTGAACCCGACCTGGACGCTGGCCATGCTTGCCTGGCTGCAAGAGAATGAGCCGGACGTGATGG
Organism: Acidocella sp. KAb 2-4; assembly: GCF_020567705.1. GTDB lineage: Bacteria > Pseudomonadota > Alphaproteobacteria > Acetobacterales > Acetobacteraceae > Acidocella. Next base: position 25,784 of record NZ_JAJDJU010000025.1, read on the forward strand.
CTGAGGCCAAGCGCCTGTATCTGGCCAAGGATTATCTGCGTTACCTGCTCACCGGCACCTGGGAGACCGATTTCTCCGACGCCATCGGCGCGCTGCTGGCTGACAACGTCACCAAATCCTGGTCGTCCGAACTCTGCGCCCTGATCGGGCTGGACATGGCGTTGCTCCCCCCCATCGTCGCGCCCGAGGCGGTGGTTGGCGGAGTCACGGCCGAGGCCGCCGCCCGCACCGGCCTTGCCGCGGGCACCCCGGTGGTCTGCGGCGCCAACGACACCACGGTGGAATTCTTCGGCGTCGGCGCCACGCGGCCGGGCATTAGCGGGGTCAAGCTGGCCACGGCGGGGGTGCTGTTCCTCGCCACCCAGGGGCCGAGCGTGAATCCGCCAATCTCCTGCTACCCGCATATCATGCCCGGCATGTATTACACCGCCACCGGCACCAATTCCTGCGCCTCGGCGCATCGCTGGCTGCGCGACCTGATGTTCGCGGCGGACGGGTTCGAGGGCATGGACGCCTTGGCCGCCGACGCCCCGCGCGGCGCCCGCAGCCTGCTCTTCCACCCCTATCTGCAAGGCGAGCGCGCCCCCTATTGGGACCCGCTGCTGCGCGCCGATTTCATCGGCCTCACCATCTCCCACGGCAAGCCCGACTTCGCCCGCGCGCTGTATGAGGGGCTGGCCTTCTCCATTCGCGACCTGCTGGAAGCCGCGCGCGCGCTTGGCCTCTCCTTCGGCGCCATCCGGCTGATGGGCGGCGGCGCGCGCAGCGCCTGCTGGCGGCAGATCATCGCCGATGTCACCGGCCTCGCCGTCGAGCGCACCGAGGCCGCCGACGCTTCGTTTGGCGCCGCGCTCATCGCGGGGATTGGCGCGGGCGTTTTCGCCGGGCCGGAAGACGCGGTGGCGCGCTGCGTGCGCCTGCTCGATACCACCCCGCCCGACGCGGATTCACACGAATTCTACACCAGCCTGTTCGGCGTTTACAAAGATGCGCAGGCGGCCCTGGCCGGGCTCAACCACCGCCTGCACGCGCTGTTCAGTTGAACAGGTAGGAATCCATCCGCAGGAAGCCGAACTCCACCGAGCTGTGCAGCCGCTCGGCCTGGGGCTTCGGCCCCGCCGCGCCCATCGCCACATGCAGCGGCAGCAGATGCTCATCGGTTGGGTGCTCGTCGCGGGCATGGGGGGCCCGGGTGCGGTATTCCGCCATCGCGGCCAAGTCGCCGGCCAGGATCTTTTCGTTCATCCAGTCGGAAAACGCCGTCACATCCGGCATTTCCGGCGCGCCGTAATCTCCGCTTGCCACGCGGAAGCGGCGCAGATCATGCGTGAAGCTGCCGCTGCCGATGATCAGCACGCCTTCCTCGCGCAGCGGCGCCAGCGCCGCGCCCAGCGCCAGATGATGTGCCGGGCCGAGCCGGGTTTGCAGCGAGAGCTGGATCACCGGAATATCGGCCTCCGGATAGGCCAGCAGCAGTGGCACCCAGGCTCCGTGGTCGAGGCCGCGCTCAGTGTCGGTGGCGCAGTCCAGCCCGGCGGCGCGCAGCAGCGCGGCCGTGCGCGCGGCCAGCCAGGGGGCGGTGGGCGGTTCATAGCGCAGCTCGTAAAGCGGGCGCGGAAAACCGTAGAAATCATGGATGGTGGTGTTGCGCGCCGGGGCGTTCACGGCGGGCGCCGCCGTCTCCCAATGCGCCGAAGCGACCAAAATCGCGCTCGGCCGCTCGGGCAGGAAACTGCTAAGGCCGCCGAGGAAGCGCCGCGCCGGCGTGTCCTCAATCGCGGTCATGGGCGAGCCGTGGCTCAGGAACAGGGTGGGAAGCATGGCGCGAGCTTGCCCCAGCCCTGCTAGTCCCGCAAGCGGCGCATTCCACCGCCCAGCCATGCCGCCCCTTGTCAGCGCCGCAAAAACCGCCAAATTAGAGCGCGATCAGGACTGTATTAGTCCGCTTTTCTGGGGAGCCACCATGTTTATCGAGACCGAAGGCACGCCGAACCCGGCGACGCTGAAATTCCTGCCGGGCCGCGAGATCCTGGGCGACAAGACCGCCGATTTCGCCGATGCCGATGCGGCACTGATCTCCCCCCTGGCCGAGGCGCTGTTCGGCCTGCCCGGCGTGGCGCGCGTGTTCCTGGGCGGCGATTTCGTGAGCGTGACCAAGACGCCGGAGGCCGAATGGCCGGCGCTGAAGCCGCAAGTGCTGGGCCTGCTCATGGATCATCTGGTCAGCGACCGCCCGATCCTGCGTGAGAACGTGACCCTGGCCGCCGAGGATGTGGATCCCGCCGATGCCGAGATCGTGGCGCAGATCAAGGAACTGCTCGACACCCGCATCCGCCCCGCCGTGGCTGGCGATGGCGGCGACATCATTTTCCGCGGCTACCGCGACGGCGTGGTGAGCCTCAAGATGCAGGGCTCCTGCGCGGGCTGCCCCTCCTCCACCGCCACGCTCAAGCACGGCATCGAGAACATGCTGAAGCACTATATTCCTGAGGTGGTCTCGGTTACACAAGCGGCCTGAGCTTCAGGAGGGACGCAGATGGCATTGGATGACGCGGCGCTCGACGTGCTGTTCCGCACGGCGCGCACGCATTCGGAGTTCGCGGAAGACCCCGTCACCGATGACGATCTGAAAGCCATTTACGAGCTGGCGAAGCTGGGGCCGACCTCGGCCAACTCCTCGCCAGCCCGTTTCCTGTTCGTGCGTAGCCCCGAAGGCAAGCAGACGCTGAAAGCCACGCTCAGCCAGGGCAATATCGAGAAAGTCCTGGCCGCGCCGGTGACCGTGGTCATTGCCTATGACCCGCATTTCTACCTCAAACTCCCGCAGCTCTACCCGGCCGCCGACGTGAAGGGCTGGTTCTCCGCCAACCCCGACTTCGCCGAGGACACCGCCTTCCGCAACTCCACCCTGCAAGGCGCGTATTTCCTCATGGCGGCGCGGGCGCTGGGCTTCGCCTGCGGCCCGATGTCCGGCTTCGACCGCGCCAAGCTCGACCGCGCTCTGTTCACGCAAAGCGGGTGGAAGTCCAATTTCCTGCTCAATCTGGGCCGCCCGAAACCCGCCGAGCCGCCGCCGCGCCTGCCCAGGCTCGGCTTCGACGAGGTGGCGCAGTTCGCGTGAGCTGGCTGGCATTGGATGCCTCCGGCACGCGGGCAGGGCTCGCGGTGGTCGGGCAGGATGGCGCGGTGCTGCACCGCGCCGCGGCGCCGCTACGCCCGGGACTGATCGAGGCGCTGCCGCTGCTGCTGGATGAGGCGGTGAAGTTGGGCGGCATCACCGATGTCGCCGTCACCATCGGGCCGGGAAGCTTCACCGGCCTGCGTACCTCCATCGCTCTGGCGCAGGGCTTTGCCGCCGCTGCCGGGCTGCCGCTCTGGGGCATCGGGGTGGAGCAAGCCTATCACGCCGCCTTCCCGCAGTTGCACCGCCCGCTCTGGGTCGCCGTACGGGCGCGGCGCGGCCGCGTTTTTCTGCTGCGTGACGGCGTGGCGGCGGCCTTCGCCGACGAAGACACGCCCACACCCCGCGCCCCCATCGCGCTTGCGGGCGACGCCGCGGCTGAGATCGCCGCCCGGCTCGCCGCCCGTGGCGCCGATGTGCTGCTGACCAATGCCCGCGCCATCGACCCCGTATGGGTGGCCAGGGCGGCCATGGCCCAGCACGAGGCTGGCCTCACCCCGCAACCGGCGCAGCCGCTTTACGTCGACCCGCCCGAGGCCAAGCGCCCTGCCGCCGGGTTGCGCCCGCCGCCGGTATGATCTCCGCGGGCTTGGCCCATGCCGGGCTGCTGGCCGCGATGCATGAGCAGGCCTTCCCGCGGGACCCTTGGGACGCCGCCAGCTTCGCCGCCTTGCTCGCCATGCCCGGCGTGGCTGGGCTGATCGATGAGCGCGGCGGCTTTCTGCTCCTGCGCATGGTGCTGGACGAAGCAGAAATCCTGACCATCGGCGTCACCGCTCCGCGCCAGGGGATCGGTCTGGCGCTGATGCGCGAGGGGCTGCGCCTCGCCGCCATTGGCGGCGTGCGCGAGATGCATCTCGAAGTCGCCGCCGCCAACGCCGCCGCCCGCGCGCTTTACACCAGGCTCGGCTTCACTCAGACCGGCCTTCGCCGCGCCTATTACCCCGATGGCGGCGACGCCCTGACATTGCATCTCGTTTTGGCCTAGAACGGGCCCAGACAATTTTCATGGAAAATTTTCTATGATTGAGACGTTTTCCAGCGGAGCCTAGGCCATGGACCAGATGATTTCCCCGCCCGCCCAGCACGGCCTGCGCCGCGCTGTTGTCGATCTCGGCTCCAACTCCGTGCGCCTCGTGATCTACGAGGGCGAAGCGCGCAATCCAGTACAGATCTTTAACGAGAAGGCGGTGCTACGCCTGGCCAAGGGCATGACCAAAACCGGCCGCCTCGACGGCGTGGCCATGGTCCAGACCGAGACCGTGCTGCGCCGCTATGCCGCTATCGCCCGCGCCATGGGCGCGGTGCCGATCGATGTCCTGGCCACCTCCGCCGTGCGCGACGCCGAAAACGGGCCGGAATTCGTGCGCGATATCGAGGCGCGCATCCCCGAGATGCGGGTTCATGTGCTCTCCGGCGCGCAGGAGGCCGAACTCTCGGCCGAGGGCGTGCTCTGCGGCATCCCCGGCGCCGATGGCATCCTGGCCGATCTCGGCGGCGGCTCGCTGGAGCTGATCCGGCTCGATGGCGGCCAGGTTGGCCCGGCGGCGACGCTGCCAGTGGGCGTCATCCGCCTGGCTGACCGCGCGGGGGAGGATCTGCTCAAGGCCCGCGCCATCGTCACCGCTGAGCTGGAGGGCGTGCCCTTCGCGGCGGAGGCGGCGGGGCGCGATCTCTATGTCGCCGGCGGCGCTTTCCGCGCTCTGGCGCGCATCCATATCGCGCAGACCGGCTACCCGCTGAACATGGTGCATCACTACACCATCGGGCGCGAGGAGGCGCGCGACCTCGCCGGCGTGGTGAGCGAGGCGGGGCGCAAGCTGATCGAGCGCATGCCCGGCGTGCCGCGCCGGCGCATCGAGGATCTGCCCTACGCCGCGGTCATCCTGCGCCGCCTGTTGCGCGCCACCGGCGCCGCGCGCGTGGTGTTTTCGGCCAATGGGCTACGCGAGGGCTGGTTCACGCGCATGCTGCCCGCGCCGATCCGCGCCGAGGACCCGCTGCTTGCCGCCGGGCGCGACCTCACCCGCGGCATCATCCGCGACGCCAATTTGCCGCCCGCCCTGGTGGCCTGGACGGCCTCGCTCTTTCCCGCCGAGACGCCCGCGCAGCGACGCTTGCGCGAGGCCGCGTGCTGGCTCTCCGATATCGGCAGCCACGAGCACCCCGAATACCGGGCCGAGCAGGCCTTCCTGCGCGTGCTGCGCCAGTCGGGGGTGGGGCTGGACCATCACGCCCGCGCCTTCCTCGCGCTGACCACGGCGCTGCGCTACGAGGCCCCGGCCGATGCCGGCTTCCTCGCCCCGGCTCGCACGCTGCTCGACCTGCCAGCCGCGCGCCGGGCCGAAACGCTGGGCACGGCGCTGCGCCTCGCCTACACGCTCTCGGCTGGCACCCCGCATCTGCTCGCGGGCGCGCGGCTGTACCTCTCCGCCACGCGGCTGACGCTGCGCCTCACCGAGGCCAACGGGGTGTTCGCGGGCGAAGCCGTGCTGCGCCGGCTAGAGCGGCTGGCCCAGATGCTCGGGCTCGAGGCCACGACTGAAATCACCTAAGCGTGGCTATTTTTTCGCCGGGTGAATGTGGTGATAGGCCCGGCCATGATACACGAGCCCGGAGGCGCTGCTGCCGAGCCGGATAGCCTGCACGGCGCAGAAAAACACCGTATGGGTGCCAACTTCGACGCTCTGGTCGATTTTGCAGTCCAGGCTGGCGGCGGCGCTCTCCAGCACCGGCGCGCCGGTGACCAGCCGCGTCCACCGCGCCCGCGCAAATCGCTGCGCCATCGGCAGATCGTCCTTGCCGGCGAAGATCGGCGATAATTCCTCGTGCTCATGCCCCAATATGTTCACACAGAGCACCCCGGCGGCCTGCAACACGTCGTGCTGGCGGCTGCCGCGGTTGATGCAGACGAGCACGGTCGCCGGATCATCGGTGACGCTGCACACGGCGGAAACGGTGAGGCCGACATCGCCCTCCGGCCCCTTGGTGGTGACGATGTTCACCGCGGCGCCGAGCCGGGCCATGGCTTCGCGGAAGCTGTTGCGGTCAACAGCGGTGGAGTCGTTGCTCATCATGCTGGTTTATCCGCCTGAACCGGGCTTGGGCAAGCTGCGCCCGCGGCGGATCGCGCCATCGCCGAAGCGGGCGCGCAGCGTGTCGATCGCCGTCTGCCGGGCGAGGCGGCGCGGGGTGAGCGTGTCGGCCAGATCGCCCTTATCGGCTAGCGCCGCCTCGGCCAGCGGCGCGGCGCCGATGCCGATCAGCCGGAAGGCGGTGCCATCCGCCTCGCGGTGCAGCAGCGGGCGGGCGGCGTCGAACAAAATGTCCGGCAACTGGGTCGGGTTGGGCAGGCGCTGGCTGCGTGTGCGCGTGGCGAAGGCGGCGGTTTTCAGCTTCAACACGATGCCCGCCGCCGCCTGCTCATCGCGCCGCAGCCGCCGCCCCAGCGTCTCGCAGAGCCGCCACAGCTCCGCCTCCAGCGGCGCCAGCGCGCGCAGGTCGCTGGCGAAGGTGGTTTCCGCGCTGATCGATT
>NZ_JAJDJU010000026.1 GCF_020567705.1 Acidocella sp. KAb 2-4
ATAAGAGACAGGTGCTGGCGACGGCGCGGCGGGCGGCAGCGCAGGCCCGCGCCGGGCGGGTGCAATCGCGCGCGGAGGCATTTTTACCGGGGCGGAGTGTGGGCATGCCCCGCGCGGGGTTTGCGCCGGTGCAGGGCGGGCCGATGGTGCCGGCGGGAGTGCTGCGTCCACGGCGGTTGGCGGTGACGGAGGAAAGGCTGACGCCGTCGCCCGAGGTGATCACGCGCGCGCTGGGTGGCGGGCGCCGCGAGGCGCATATGGCTGGGGCTTTGGCGGCGTTGGCGAGGCAGGGCGCTGCGCCCGCGGTGATGCCGGCGGCGCCGATGGCGGGGGGCGGGTCGAGACCAGAGCCCGTGGTGGATGAGCGGGATCTGGCGCAGGCGTTGCGGGCGTATTTTTTCCGCCAGTCGCGTTTGCCGCCCGCCGGGGCGGCGGGGTTCGACCCGCGCCTGACCCCAGCCTGGGCGGGCATTAAAATTCCGGGCTAGCGGCGAGGCCCTTGATCAGCGCCTCGGCTTCCTCGCGCGGCAGGGCCAGGGCGCGGCGTGCGACGCTTTGGGCGAAGCCGCCCCTGGCCATGGCGGCGAGGATTTTTTGCTCCGGCGCGTCGCCGAACGGGCCGGCGCGGCGGCGGCGCAGATAGGCGCAGGCGGCGGCGAGTTCGCGCTCCGGGTCGTCGGCCAGGGCAGGGGATTTGACACCCTTGGCGGCCAGATGCGCCAGCGTGGCGCGGCGGGATTTGCCCTCGCGCGTGAGGCGGCGGGCGCGTGAGGCGGCGAAGGCGTCGTCGTTCAGCACGCCCTGCTCCTTCAGCCGGGCCAGCACGCCGGGGATTTCGGCCTTGGCCCGGCGGCTGGCGCGGGCGGTCTCTTCCGGCTCGGCGTCGGCCTGCGCGCGGGCCCAGCGGTCGATCCGGCGCGCCAGGGCGCGGGCGAGGCTGGCCTCGGTCGCGGCGTAGCGCGCCAGATGGTTCATCGCCGCTTCGTAGAGTTTTCCGGCATCGGGAGGGGGGCCTGCCATGCCGGGAGTCTGCCCCGCTTGCGGTCTCTTGTCACGCGGGGGTTCTGGCCTTATACGGCCCGCTTCACCGTAAAACGTGATGCGCGCGTGTCCGGGCCATTAGGCATGCCTGGCCGCCGCCCCGATATCCGGGACCCCCGTGTGAGCGGGGTTAAAGTGACAGGAGACCAAAATGCCGAAGCTGAAGACCAAGTCATCGGTCAAGAAGCGCTTCAAGATCACCGCCACGGGCAAGGTTCTCGCCGGCCCGGGCAAGAAGCGCCACAACCTGTATGCCCGCAGCCAGAAGGCCAAGCGCCAGAACCGCGGCAGCCAAGTCCTTACCCATGCTGACGGCCTGACCGTGAAGCAGTGGGCCCCCTACGGTCTCGAGTAAGGCGGAGGATATAACATGGCACGTGTGAAACGCGGCGTTACCACCCACGCCCGCCACAAGAAGGTTCTGGAACTGTCGAAGGGCTATGTCGGCCGGTCTTCGACGAATTACCGCATTGCGATGGAGCGCCTGGAAAAGGCCCTGCGCTATGCCTACCGCGACCGCCGGGTGAAGAAGCGCGAGTTCCGCTCGCTGTGGATTCAGCGTATCAACGCCGCGGTGCGCGAACATGGCCTCACCTACAGCCAGTTCATCTTCGGCCTGAAGCAGGCCGGGCTGGAGCTGGATCGCAAGGTGCTCGCGGCCATTGCGTATGACGACCCCGCGTCCTTCGCGGAGATCGTGCAGGCGGTGAAGGGCGTTTCCGCCGCCGCCGCGGAATAAGATTTCCGCAAACTTCACTTGTCTCATGTCCGGGCGGGGCGCATCGTCTCCCCGGACATGAAGAATTTTCCTCCTATCCCTGAAGGCCTGGCTGACCAGGCCCCGTTTCTGACCCCCCACGAATTGGAGCAGCTTTGGCGTGCGGCCGTCATCATGGCGGATTCGCGCGGGGTGCTGCTGCGTCTGGCCGGTGTGTTCGGGCGGCGCATCGAGGCGATGCGCGGCGCCATGGCGCAGGCCGGCGAGCGCTTGGGCGGTGCAGCCTGGGCCGAGTTTGTGCGCCGCGTGCAAGAGACGGTCGAGGACACGCTATGGTCGGGCTACCGCTATGCCACGTTGGGGCTGGAGGCGGTGCCGCAGCTTGCTCGCCCCAAGACGCCGCGCGGCAATGCGCTGCACCGGCTGGCGACGATGGCGAGCGGCGCGGCCTCGGGCTTTGTCGGCCTGCCCGGTGTGCTGTTTGATATTCCGTTCACCACCACCACAATTTTACGCTCCATCGCCCAGGTGGCGCGCGATTGCGGCGAGGATCTCGCCGAGGAGGAGACGCGCCGCGCCTGTTTGCAGGTGCTCGCGTTTGGCGGGCCCGATACGGCGGACGATGACGCGGAGACCGGCTATTGGGTGACGCGGCTGGGTGTGAACCACCTGACGGTGAATTTGCTGATCAACAACGCGGCCAGCCGGCTTGGGATCACACTGTCGGAAAAATTTCTGGCGCAGGCGGTGCCGGTGGCGGGCGCGTTCACCGGCGCGGCGCTGAATTACGCCTTTACGTCGTATTATCAGAACATGGCGCGGGTGCATTTTAGCCTGCGCCAAGCCGAGCGGCGGACGGGAGAGCCGGCCGCAGTGCAGGCTTGTTTTCAGGACATGGTGCGCCTCGCGCGCGAGCGGCGGCGGGTGACGCGGCGGCCTGGGCGCGGCGCGGTGAAATACCTGCCGCGCGCCGCCGGATAGCCCGCGCCGGGCCTACTGGAAGGAAATCAGCTCGACGTCGAACATCAGGGTGGCGCCGGGCGGGATCACGCTGCCCGCGCCGCGTTGGCCGTAGCCGTGCTCGGGCGGCAGGATGAGCGTACGCTGGCCGCCGGCCTGCATGGTGGAGACGCCGATATCCCAGCCGGAAATCACCTGCCCGACGCCGAGCTTGAAGGTGAAGGGCTGGCCACGATCGCGCGAGGAGTCGAATTTCCGGCCCTTGACGCCGCTCTCATACAGCCAGCCGGTGTAATGCACGGTGACCATCTGGCCTTTTTTCGGCGTTTCGCCGGTGCCGGTCACATGGTCCTGATACTGCACGCCGGACGGCAGGGTGATGATTTCGGTCTCGGCCATGTTTTAAATCCTCCACGCAAGGGTATCCGGGGCGGCGCGATGACCGCCCCGGCGCGCAATATACTTAGTTCTTGGCCTGGTGATAGCCGGCCGCGTCGGCATTGGCCTTGCAGACATAGGCGCCGTGCTTGGTCTTGCCGTAATACTTCGAGGTGCTGGTGTGGTAGACCTTCGCCTTGGTCAGCGTGGTCCACTCCACCGTGTCGCCCGGGCAGTGCGCGGCGGCTTCGGCGGCGGTCTTGAACTCGTCAGCCTTCGTCAGCGGGGTCTTGGCGGCGGGCTTCATGGCCGGGGCCATCGCAGCAGGGGCCGTCGCAGCCGGGGCGGCCGGGGCGGTGGCGGGCGCAGCCGGGGCCATCGTGGACGGGCTGGACATGTTCGACATCGGGGCCATGGTGCCGCCGGTGCTGGTCTGGGCGAAGGCAGCCGGGGCGAAACCGAGCGCGAGCGCGACGGTGAACGCGGGCAGACGCCGGGTGAAATTGGAACCCTTCATTTCTTCATCTCCTGCAAGAACGCCACGCAGGTCCGCGGGCGTTTTTCATATGGCGGCTTACCGTTCCAGCGCCGTGGCGCCTGGGCCGGTAACAGCGCCCTATGCCGTTTCCCGCCGCGCCGCAAGCGCGTGTGCAACAAGCGTACAAGTTGTAATCTCGTGATTTGCGTGCGGAAGGCCGAGGGTTTAGAAGGCCCGCGGCATAACTTCATCGAGACGCAACAGAATGACCCTGATCGCCGACCGGCTGAATCGCATCAGCCCCAGCCAGACCATCGCCATCTCCTCCAAGGCGCGGGCGCTGAAAGCCGCCGGCCGGGACATTATCAGCCTCTCCGCCGGAGAGCCGGATTTCGATACCCCCGCGCATATCAAGCAGGCGGCGATCGAGGCTATCAATAAGGGCGATACCAAATACACCGATGTCGCCGGTACCCCGGCGCTGCGCAAGGCCGTGGCGGCGAAGTTCCTGCGGGATTCGGGCATCGACTACAAGCCGGAGGAGGTGATCGTCTCCACCGGCGGCAAGCAGGTGATTTTCAACGCCATGCTGGCCACCGTGCAGGCGGGCGATGAGGTGATCATCCCCACCCCATGCTGGGTGAGCTACCCGGACATCGTGCAGCTAGCCGAGGGCAAGCCGGTTTTCGTGCCGTGCAGCCAGAATAACGGCTTCAAACTGCGCGCCGAGGATCTGGAGGCGGCGATCACCCCGAAGACCAAGTGGGTCTTCCTCAACTCCCCCAGCAACCCGACCGGCGCCGCGTATTCCGCCGAGGATCTGCGCCCGATCTGCGACGTGCTGCTCAAGCACCCGCATGTCTGGGTGTTCACCGACGATATTTACGAGAAGCTGGTTTATGACGGCTTCAAGCCGGCGACCATCGTGCAGGTGGAACCGCGGCTGCGCGAGCGCACCATCACCATGAATGGCTGCTCCAAGGCCTATGCGATGACGGGCTGGCGCATCGGCTTCTGCGGCGCCCCGGTGGCGCTGATCAAGGCCATGGACAAGCTGCAGAGCCAGTCCACCTCCAACACCTCATCGGTCAGCCAGGCGGCGGCGGTGGCGGCGCTGAACGGGCCGGAAGACGCGCTCGTCGAGATGACGAAGGTGTATAAGGAGCGGCGCGATCTGGTGGTGGAGATGCTGAATCAGGCCCAGGGCCTGACCTGCCACAAGCCCGAGGGCGCGTTCTACGTGTTCCCCTCGATGCAGGGCTGCATCGGCAAGACCACGGCCAAGGGCGCGAAGATCAATACCGACGAGGATTTTGTCATCGCCCTGCTGGACGAGGAAGGGGTCGCCGCCGTACATGGCTCGGCCTTCGTTTATCCCGGCCATTTCCGCATCTCTTACGCCACCTCCACCGAGGCGCTGCGCGAGGCCTGCGCCCGTATCCAGCGCTTCTGCGCGGCGCTGAAGTAAGTCTCAGCTCCCGGTGCGGCGGGGCTTTTGCGCCGCCGGCACCGGGGTTTTATCGGGGTAGGCGCACCAGGCGGCCCCCGGGCAGCGCCAGCATTCCGGCGTGCGCGCCTTGCACAAATAACGCCCGTGTAGAATCAGCCATAAATGCGCCGGCTTCAGCATCTCCTTGGGGATGCGCTTGACCAGCTGGTCCTCCACCGCGCGCGGCGTGGCGCCGGGGGCGATGCCGGTGCGGTTGCCGAGGCGGAAGATATGCGTGTCCACCGCCATGGTCGGCTCGCCGAAAATCTCATTCAGCACCACATTCGCGGTTTTGCGGCCAACGCCGGGCAGGGCTTCCAGCGCCTCGCGCGAGCCTGGCACCGCGCCGCCATGCTGCGCGAGCAGCTGCGCCGCCAGCGCCGCCACGTTTTTCGCCTTGCTCTGCCATAGCCCGATCGATTTGATGAACGGCCCGATGCCCTCGGCCGCCAGCGCCGCCATCGCCGCCGCATCGGGCGCGGCGGTGAAGAGCGCGGGTGTCACCTTGTTCACCGCCACGTCAGTCGTCTGCGCGGAGAGCACCACGGCGACCAGCAGCTGGAACGGTGTCTGGTAATGCAGCTCTGTCTTCGGGTCCGGGTTGCCGGCGGCGATGGCGGTGAGGAAGGCGGGAATATCCGCGCGTTTCATCAGTTTCGGCATTTTTTCCTTGGGGCTGGGGCGGTGATGCACGATGTATGCGGCATGGATGCCGCTGCCGCCAACCCCGCCCCCTTGCTGTATTTCGAGGCCGTGCTGAAGCCGCATCGCAGCCTGTCGCGCGGGGCGCTGCTGGGGGTGCTGGGCGGCATGGCGGTGGTCTCGTTGTATGTGACGACGCTGATGTATCTGCTGGGCGCGTGGCCGGTGATGGGCTTCAACGGAGCCGATCTCGCCCTGGCGGCGTTGCTGTTCTGGCTCAATGCCCGCGCCGCGCGGGCGCGCGAAATCATCCGGCTGCGCGGCGAGGAGATCGAGATCACCACCATCACCCCTGCCGGGCGGGCGCGCATGGTGAGCGTTCCGCCGGGCTGGGCCAGGGCCGAACTTCAGGAAAGGCCGGGGGCGGTGCCGCGCCTGGTCATCCGCACGCCCAATGCCATACAGGAGATCGGGCGATCGCTGGGCGCGGCGCAGAAGCAGGATCTCGCCGCCGCCCTCAACCGCGCCCTGGCGCGCTGGCGCGGCCCGCCGTTGTGATCATTTGGTGCCGAACAGCCTGTCTCCGGCGTCGCCCAGGCCGGGGTGGATGTAGGCGTGATCGTCGAGGCAGCGGTCCAGCCCGGCGGCGAAAATAGGCACGTCGGGATGCGCGGCCTCGAACGCGGCCACGCCCTCGGGGGCGGCGATCAGGCAGACCATCTTGATCGCCCGCGCTCCGGCCTGTTTGAGCTTGGTCACGGCGGCGGCGGCGGAATGGCCGGTGGCGAGCATCGGGTCCACCACCACGCAGAGCCGCTCCTCCAGCGCATCCGGCACCTTGAAGTAGTATTCCACCGGCTCATGCGTCGCCGGGTCTCGGTAGAGCCCGACATGGCCGATGCGCGCCGAGGGGACCAAATCGAGGATGCCGTCGAGAATTCCCTCGCCCGCGCGCAGGATGGAGATCAGGCACAGCTTCTTGCCCTGCACCTGCACGGCCCGCATCTCCTCCAGCGGCGTCTCGATCGTCACCGGTTCCAGTGGCAGGTCGCGCAGCACCTCATAGCCCAGCAGCAGCGAGATCTCGCGCGCCAGACGGCGGAACTCGCCGGTGGTGGTCTCTTTCTTGCGCAGCAGGGTGAGCTTGTGTTGCACCAGCGGGTGGGCGACGACGGTCAGCATGGCGGCTCCGGGCGGGGGGTTAAGAAAACTGTAACCCGCCGCCGCGGTGCTGGCTATTCCCCGGCCTTGGGCAGCCGGATGACGAAGCGCGCGCCGATGATGTGGCCTGCGTCGTCGCGCCGGTTTTCGGCCGAGATGCGGCCCTGATGCGCCTCCACGATCTGGCGTGAGATCGACAGGCCAAGCCCCGAATGGCTGCCGAATTGCTCGCTCTGCGGCCGCTCGGAATAGAAGCGGTCGAAGATGGAGTCGAGCTTGCCATCGGGGATGCCGGGGCCCTCATCCTCCACCGCGAGCTCGATCAGCCCGCCCGTTTCCTTGCCGCGCAGGTAGATCTTGCCCTCTGGTGGTGAGAAGGAGATGGCATTGCCGATCAGGTTGCGCAGCACCTGCACCAGCCTGGTTTCGGAGCCGCTCACGAACAGCCCGGCCGCCGGCGCGTCCACCACCATGAACGGGCTATGCTCCTTGCGCGTGGCGTCGTGGATCTCGGCCAGCGCCGACAGCATCCGCGCCATGTCCACGATCTCGTATTTGCTGCGCGACAGCTCAGCGTCCAGGCGCGAGGAGTCGGAGATGTCGGTGATCAGCCGGTCGAGGCGCTGCACGTCCTGGCTGATGATGGCGAGCAGGCGCGAGGCGCGGGCCGGGTCTTCGACGCGGGTCAGCGTCTCGATCGCCGAGCGGATCGAGGAGAGCGGGTTTTTGATCTCGTGGCTGACATCGGCGGCGAATTTCTCGATCGCGTCCATCCGCGCCCAGAGCGCCTGGGCCGAGGCTTCCAGCGTGCGCGCCAGGGTGCCGATCTCGTCATTACGGCCGGTCACCGCCTCGGACAGCTTCTGGGTCCGCGCGCGGCCTTCGCGCAGGCGTTCGGCGGCCTGGGCGAGCCGGGTGATCGGGCTGGCGATGGTGCGCGAGAGGTAGAAGGAGACAATCACGGTGAGCGCCAGGGCCAGGGCGAACAGGCCGAGGATGGAGAGCCGCACGGCCAGCACGGCCTGATCGACCTCATTGGCCTCGCGCGTCAGCAAAACGGTGCCGATCACCTGCTGGCTGCGCTCGATCGGCTCGGCCACTGTTATCAGCAGCAGCCCTTCGGTGTCGCGCCGCACAAAGGGCGCGGCTTCCTGGCCCTGGGCGGCGGAGGTGAGTTGCAGCACGGTGCGGGCATCGGGCTGCCAGCCCAGCGTGTTCGGGTCCTGCCCGGCGCCGGAGCCGACCATGCCGGACTCGTCCTCATTGCCGGTCACCGAGCCGGAGAGATGGTCGTAAATAAAGCTGACGACGCGGTTGAGCAGCCCGGGCGGGGGCGGGGCGGAGAGCGGCTCGGTGATGATCGCCCCGCCAGCGCCCGGATGTACGCGGGAATTGGCGATCAGCGTGCCATCCGTGCCGTAGATCAGCGCCTGGGCGTTGGGCGTGGGCTCGGTGAGCGAGTAGAGCAGCGGCTGCGCCTGGTCGGGGTTTACGCTGGGCGTGCCGTTATTCACCGCCACCGCGGTTTGCGCGATGGCCCCGGCATAGATGCGCGCCTGTTCGCGCAGGGCGGAGACTTCCGCCGCCAGCAAACCCTGCTGATACTGGTCGAGATAGAGCAGCGCCGCGAAGATCAGCGCCAGCGGCAGCAGGTTGACCAGGAGGATGTCGCGCAGCAGGCGCGAGATACGGGGTTTGCGGTTCAGGATCAGGCGTCCTTGTAGCGGTAGCCGATGCCGTAGAGCGTTTCGATCTGGTCGAACTCGCCATCGACATTACGGAATTTCTTGCGCAGGCGCTTCACATGGCTGTCGATGGTGCGGTCATCCACATACACGTTCTCGCCATAGGCGGCGTCGATGAGCTGGTCGCGCGATTTTACCATGCCGGGGCGTTGCGCCAGCGCCTTCACCAGCAGGAATTCGGTGACGGTGAGCTGGATGTCCTTGCCCTTCCACAGGCATTGATGCTTGGTCTCGTCCAGTGTCAATTCGCCGCGGGTGAGCACGCTGGCCGGGGCGGTGCCGGTGGCCTCGGCGCGGGTGGAGTCGTTGCGGCGCAGCAGGGCGCGGATACGCTCCAGCAGCAAACGCTGGGAAAAGGGCTTGGTGATGTAGTCATCCGCGCCCAGGCGCAGCCCCATCAGCTCGTCCAGCTCGTCATCCTTCGAGGTCAGGAAGATCACCGGCATTTGCGAGCGCGCGCGCAGTTTTTGCAGCAGCTCCATGCCGTCCATGCGCGGCATCTTGATGTCGAGCACCGCAAGATCCACGGGCTTGGCCAGCAGCGCCTGCAGGGCGGACTCGCCGTCGGTATAGGTGCGGACCAGGAACCCTTCGGCCTCCAGCGTCATCTGCACCGAGGTGAGGATATTGCGGTCATCGTCAACGAGGGCGATTGTGTGCTTCATCTGTGCGGCATCCATGGCTGGGCTTTGCGGCCTTTGTGGTGACAGGGAGTGACCGGATTATGGCAGTAAATCAAGAGGCATTGGCCGAGGCGGCGGCGTTGCTCCGGGGCGCGCGCATGGGCACGCTGGCCACGGTGGCGGCGGGGGTGCCGCATGCCGCGCTCGTTACCCCGGCGCTGGACGAGGACGCCCAGCCCCTGCTGCTGCTCTCCGCCCTGTCCGTGCATACGCGCCAGCTTAAGGCCCATGCGGCCTGCGCTCTGCTGGTCAGTGGCGCCGCCGCCAGCGAAAATCCGCAGACCGCGCCGCGCTTGTGCCTGACCGGCGAGGCCCGCATCGTGCCCAAGGCGCCGCCGCGCGCCCGCTACCTCGCCGCGCATCCTTATGCGGCGCAATATGTGGATTTCCAAGATTTCGAGTTTTGGAAAATTTTCGTCCATGACGTGCAGTATATCGGGGGGTTCGGGCGGGCATTGCGCTTGAATTTTACCGCATTGCAGCATGAAATTTCTCAATTTGGGGGTTTGGTAAAAGGTTGATGCCGCGTGTCCGCCTGCTTATGAAGGCCGGGTGATCTCAGCTTGATAACGAGAGGACGCGCCGTGACCCATTCCAACTCCGCAACCGACCAGGCCCTTGCCGGCACCGGCGTCCGCGCCACGGGGCCCGTGCATGCCAATCTCACGGCGCCCGCGCTGGTCGCGCATTCGCTGCGCAAGAGCGAGGGGCGGCTCTCGGCCGATGGCGCGCTGATCGTGCGCACGGGCGTGCATACCGGCCGCTCGGTGGCCGACAAATTCGTGGTGGATGAGCCGGAGACCAGCGGCGATGTCTGGTGGGGCAAGGTGAACCAGCGCCTGCCGCGCGAGAAATACGAGGTGCTGAAGGGGCGCGTGCAGGCCTATTTGCAAGGCCGCGAGCTGTTCACGCAGGATCTTTATGCTGGCGCCGACCCCAGCCACCGCATCCGCGTGCGCCTTGTCACCACCGGCGCCTGGCACGCGATGTTCGCGCGCAACATGTTCATCCGCCCCAAGGCCGAGGAGCTGGAGGGTTTCGCGCCCGACTACGTGATTTTGCACGCGCCGGACTTTCAGGCCGAGCCGGCGATTGACGGCGTGAAATCCGCCACCGCCATCGCGCTCTCCTTCGCCGAGAAGGTGATCGTCATCGCCGGCACCGAGTATGCCGGCGAGATCAAGAAATCCATCTTCACCGTGATGAACTGGATCCTGCCCGAGCGCGGCATGCTGCCGATGCATTGCTCGGCCAATATCGGCCCGGCCGAGGATGCGGCCCTGTTCTTCGGCCTCTCCGGCACCGGCAAGACGACCCTCTCCTCCGACCCGACGCGGCGCCTGATCGGCGATGACGAGCATGGCTGGGGCCCCGAGGGCGTGTTCAATTTCGAGGGCGGCTGCTACGCCAAGGTTATCGACCTCAGCCAGAAGAGCGAGCCCGAGATTTGGGCGGCGACGCACCGTTTCGGCACCGTGCTGGAGAATGTGGTGGCTGACGCGCAGGGCCATCTCGACCTCACCGACAAGACCTTCACCGAGAACACCCGCGCCTGCTACCCGGTGGAGTTCATTCCCAATGTCGAGCTGTCTGGCCGCGGCGGCATTCCCCGGAACGTGATCATGCTCACCGCCGATGCCTTTGGCGTGCTGCCGCCGATCTCGCGCCTCACCCCGGCGCAGGCGATGTATCACTACCTCTCGGGCTACACCGCGCGCGTGGCGGGCACCGAGAAGGGGCTGGGCTCCGAGCCGCAGGCCACCTTCTCCACCTGCTACGGCTCGCCCTTCCTGCCGCGCCATCCGCAGGTTTACGGCAAGCTGCTGCAAAAGCTCATCAACCAATATGGCGCCAATTGCTGGCTGGTGAACACCGGCTGGACCGGCGGCGCCTATGGCGTGGGCAAGCGCATGTCGATCTCCCATACCCGCGCCCTGCTGCGCGCCGCCCTGGCGGGCGAGCTGAACAATGTGGAATACCGCACCGACCCGTTCTTCGGCCTCGCTATTCCGGTGCGGGTGAACGGCGTGCCGGATGAGGTGCTCGACCCGCGCGAGGCCTGGGCCGACAAGGCCGCCTATGATCAGGCGGCGCGCGGGCTGGTGGCGCGGTTCATCGAGAATTTCACCACTTTCGCCGAGCATGTCGATGAGGATGTGAAGGCCGCCGCGATCAAATCCGCGGCCTGACCGGAGCAAGGGCGGGCCTCAGCCCGCCTTTACCGCCGCGATCAGGAATTCCACATTGCCTTCCGGGCCCTTGATCGGGCTCGGGGTGATGCCCAGCACCGTCCAACCCGGCAGGGTGGCGAACCATGCTTCGATGCGCGCGCAGACCTCCTCATGCACGGCCGGGTCGCGCACCACCCCGCCTTTGCCGACCTGCCCCGGCCCGGCCTCGAATTGCGGCTTGATCAGCGCGATCGCGAAGGCTCCCGGCGCGCACAGCGCCAGCCCGGCGGGCAGCACGGTTTGCAACCCGATGAAGCTGGCATCGCAAACCAGCGCGCCGATCGGCTCGGGGATGATCTCGGCGCTAAGGTGGCGGGCATTGGTCTTCTCCAGCACCACCACCCGCGGGTCAGAGCGCAGCTTCCAGGCCAGTTGCCCGTGGCCGACATCCACCGCGTAAACCTTGGCCGCGCCATGGGCGAGCAGCACATCGGTGAATCCGCCGGTGGAGGTGCCGACATCCAGGCAGACCCGGCCCTCGGGGCTGAGGCCGAAATGGCCGAGCCCGTGCGCCAGCTTCACCCCGCCGCGCGAGACCCAGGGGTGGTCCTGCCCCTTCACCGAGAGCTGCGCGTCCTCGGCCAGCAACTCGCCGGGCTTGTTCACCCGCGCGGTGCCGGCATAGACCAGCCCGGCCATGATCAGCGCCTGCGCCTTGGCGCGGGACTCCACGAGGCCGGAATTGACGAGCATGAGATCGGCGCGCTGTTTGGGCATGGTCCGGCGGGCATAATCCATCCGCGCCCGATCCCCAAGGGCCGCTCAGCCCTCGGTCGCCAGCCGGGCCAGCGCGGCGCGGTATTCGCGGCCCAGCCGCGCCACCAGTTCGGCCGCCGGCACCACCTGCTTGACCGCGCCGATGCCCTGGCCAGAGCCCCAGATATCGCGCCAGGCCTTGGCGTTGCCGCCCTCGGCCTCGCCGAAATTCATGTGCGTGGTGGCCTCCTCGCGCAGCTTCGCGGGGTCGATCCCGGCGGCTTCCAGGCTGGGGATCAGATAATTGCCATGCACGCCGGTGAAGCGGTCGGTGTAGATGATGTCCTTGGCCGTGCTGGCCACGATCATCTGCTTGTAATCCGGCGCCGCGTTCGCCTCCTCGGTGGCGATGAAGGCGGAGCCGATATAGGCGAAATCGGCGTCCAGCGCGCGCGCGGCGGCGATGGCGTTGCCGTTGGCGATGGCGCCCGAGAGCGCCAGCGGCCCCTGGAACCATGCGCGGATCTCCTGCACCAGGGCGAAGGGCGATTGCGTGCCCGCATGCCCGCCCGCCCCGGCGGCCACCGCCACCAGCCCATCCGCCCCGCGCTCAATCGCCTTGTGCGCGAAGGCGTCGTTGATGATGTCGTGGAACACGACGCCGCCATAGGCATGCACGGCCTCGTTCACATCCGCGCGCGCGCCGAGCGAGGTGATGACCACCGGCACCTGGTATTTCACGATCAGGGCGAGATCTTCCGCCAGCCGTGTGTTGCTCTTATGCACGATCAGGTTGACCGCGAAGGGCGCGTCCTGCGCCGTCAGCTCCCGGCGCAGGCGTTGCAGCCATTCCTCCAGCGTGCCCGAGGGGCGGGCGTTGAGCGAGGGAAAGGATCCCACCACCCCGGCGCGGCATTGCGCGATCACCAACTCGGGGCGGGAGATGATGAACATCGGCGCGGCGATGACGGGAACGGAAAGGCGGCCGCGGAAGAGTTCGGGCATTGGCATTGGCGTATCCTGTGTCGTTGTTGGTGCCATCTTCTCGCGCCTGAGCGGCGCGGTAAAGCCGGGGGGCGGGTTTTGACAGCCCGCGCCGCCGGGCCATAGTCTCGGGCGGATAGACCAACACACGTAACGGGAGTGAGGAAGAATGCTCATCGGTTTCCATCGCCATTGCCGCGCGGCGGGCGCCTGACGCCATGGCCCTGCAAGACGATCCGGCCCGGCTCGATATCGCCAATTATCCGCTGCGCTTCACCTCCCGCGTTCTGTTCGCGGACATGGACAGCTTCCGCCACGTCAATAATGTCGCCATCGCGCGCTATATCGAGGAGGGCCGCGCCGCCTGCCTGATCGAGGTGTTCGGCACGGATGCGCTGGTCAATCCGTCCAGCGAGCGGCTGATGCTGTTCGCGTCGGGGATCATCGATTACATCGCCCAGGCTTATTATCCGGGCGAGGTCGAGGTCGGCACCGCGATCCTGCGCGCGGGCAAATCCTCCTTCCAGTTCGGCCACGCGGCGTTTCAGAACGGCAAATGCTTCGCCCTGGCCGATGGCGTGATGGTGAAGGCGCCGCACGGCAAGGCCGCGCCGCTCACCGCCGAGGAGCGCGCCGCCCTGCTGCGCTTCAACTTTGGCGGCGGGCAGTGAGCGTTTCGGTCAGCGCGGCGGTGGCGGGGCGGATCTCGGTGCGGGCGTTTTTGCCCAAGCCGGTGCCGCGCGAATTGGTCGAGGAGCTGCTGGAGACGGCGCGGCGCGCGCCCTCGGGCGGGAATGTGCAGCCCTGGCGCCTGCATGTGCTGGGCGGTGCGACGCTGGATGAGTTCCGCGCGCTGATCCGCGCCCGGCGTGAGGCCGGGGCGCAGGAGGCCCCGCAATATCAGGTCTATCCGCCGCATCTGTGGGAGCCGCACCGCAGCTATCGCTTCAAGAATGGTGAGGATCTCTACGCCAGCATCGGCGTGGCGCGGGAGGACAAGCCGGCGCGGCTGGCGCAATTCGCCCGCAATTTCGCGTTCTTCGACGCGCCGGTGGCGCTGTTCTTCTCGCTCGACCGGCGTTTCGGCCTCGCGCAATGGGCCGATATGGGCATGCTGATGCAGACCATCATGCTGCTGGCGGTGGAGCGCGGGCTGGGCACCTGCCCGCAGGCGTGCTGGGCGGCGTGGCCGGAGACGGTGGCGGAGTTCCTGGAGCTCGACGAGGGGCAGATCCTGCTCGGCGGCATGGCGCTGGGCTACCCGGATGAGGCGGCGCCGGTGAACGCGCTGTGCACCGACCGCGCCGAACTCGCCGATTTCTGCACGATCCGCGGGTTTTAACCCGCGCCGGGCGGCGGGCCGGTTTCGGGCCGGCCCGCCGCGTTTGGCTTAGCCTTGGGCGGCGAAGGCCTCGCGGATCTGGTCCAGCACGCTGGCATCCTCGATGGTGCCGGGCACGGTCACTGGCTCGCCATTGGCGATCTTCTTCATCGCCGCGCGCAGGATCTTGCCCGAGCGGGTCTTGGGCAGGCGGGGCACCACCATCACCTCGCGGAAGGCGGCGACCGGGCCGATCTTCTCGCGCACCAGGGCGATCAGCTCGGCCTCCACCTGTTTCGGATCGCGCTCGACCCCGGCCTTCAGCACCACCAGCCCGCAGGGGATCTCGCCCTTCACGTCGTCGGAGCGGGCGATCACCGCGCATTCCGCGATGTCTTTATGGCTGGCGACCACCTCTTCCATGGCGCCGGTGGAGAGCCGGTGCCCGGCGACGTTGATGATGTCGTCGGTGCGGCCCATGATCCACACATCGCCATCCTCATCGACCATGCCGGCATCGCCGGTGCGGTACCAGCCGGGGAAGGCGGTGAGATAGGCGTTGCGGTAGCCCTCCTCATTCTGCCACAGCGTCGGCCCGCAGCCGGGCGGCATGGGCAGGCGGATGCAGAGATTGCCGACCGTGCCGCGCGGCAGGACTTCGCCCGCCTCGTCCAGGGCCTGCACGTCGTAGCCCGGCGAGGGGCGTCCGCCGGAGCCGGGCTTGAACGGGGTGAGGCCCAGGCCGAGGAAACGCGCCGTGATCGGCCAGCCGGTTTCGGTCTGCCACCAATTATCGATCACCGGCTTGTCGAGCAGCTTCTGGATCCACACGGCGGTTGGCGGGTCGCAGCGCTCACCGGCCAGAAACAGCGCCTGCAGGCTGGAGAGATCGTATTTTTGCAGATGCTCGCCCGCGAAATCCTGCTGCTTGATGGCGCGCAGCGCGGTGGGCGCGGTGAACATGCTCTTCACCTTGTGCTGCTCGACCACGCGCCAGAACGCCCCGGCATCCGGCGTGCCGACCGGCTTGCCCTCGTAGATGATGGTGGTGGCGCCCACCAGCAGCGGCGCATAGACCACATAGGAATGTCCGACCGCCCAGCCGACATCGGCGGCGGCCCACATCACCTCGCCCGCGCCGACGCCGAAGGTCGTCTTCATGCTCTGCGCCATGGCCACGGCATGGCCGCCATTGTCGCGCACCACGCCTTTCGGCCGGCCGGTGGTGCCGGAGGTGTAGAGGATATAAAGCGGGTGGGTGGCCTCGACCGGCACCGGGGCGGCGGGCGCGGCGGCGGCCTCGGCGGCGATGAAGTCGTGGTCCAGCCCAGGGGTCATCTCGGCGCGGCAGGCGGGGCGCTGGAAGATCAGGCAGGCCTCCGGCTTGTGGTCGCAGAGGCCGAGCGCGGCGTCGAGCATCGGCTTGTAGGCGATGACGCGCCCCGGCTCCAGCCCGCAAGAGGCGGCGATGATGGCTTTGGGCTTGGCATCCGAGATGCGCGCCGCCAGCTCGGGCGGGGCGAAGCCGCCGAACACCATGGAGTGGATCGCCCCCAGCCGCGCGCAGGCAAGCATGGAGAACGCCGCCTCGGGCACCATCGGCATGTAAATAACCACGCGGTCGCCCTTTTGCACGCCCAGATTGCGCAGCGCGCCGGCGATCTTCTCGACGCGGGCGAGCGCCTCGGCGTAGGTGATCTTGAGCAGCTTGCCCTCCATCGGGCTGTCCCAGATGATGGCGGTGCGCTCGCCGTGCCCAGCCTGCACGTGGCGGTCGAGGCAGTTGAACGAGGTGTTGAGCATGGCGCCGGGGAACCAGGCGCCATAGGGGCCGATGGCGCCGTCGAAGATCTGCTCGGGCGCCTCGTCCCAGGAAATCAGGTTCGCGCAATCGGCCCAATAGGCCTCGGGGTTGGCTTGCCAGCCGGCATACAGGGCGGTGTAGGCGGTCATCCTCGGTCTCTCTCAGGTCCTGAACGTATCAACAAATAAAAAGGGGCGGCCAAAAGGCCGCCCCTGAGTCGCGCCGGATCAGCTCCGGGCGCCAAGCGGCAGCACGGTCTTGCCATGCGCCTCGTTGATGACTTCCGCGGCCCCCGTATAGAACGCCAGGGCGGCGGTGATCAGGCCGCCATAGCCGCCAATGGTGCCAAGCGCGGGCATGCCCAGCAGCTTGCCGAAGCCGAGCAGAAAGAAGGTCGGCACCAGCGCGGTGAAGACCAGGAACACCGCGCGGTTGAGCGCGAAGGTGCCGATCCACATGGCGGTGGTGAGCGCGCCCCAGATGATCAGATACCAGCCGACGGCGGCGCCGACATCGGCCCCGGCCACGGTGGAGGGGATGTCGCCGACAAAGAACTTCACGAAC
Organism: Acidocella sp. KAb 2-4; assembly: GCF_020567705.1. Taxonomy (GTDB): domain Bacteria; phylum Pseudomonadota; class Alphaproteobacteria; order Acetobacterales; family Acetobacteraceae; genus Acidocella. Next base: position 16,896 of record NZ_JAJDJU010000026.1, read on the forward strand.
AGCGCGAAGCTCCACCAGAACGCGCCGTAAGACGAGAAGGCGACGAAGCCGAAGGTGTTGCCCCTGGCCATTTCCATCATCCCGGCGAAGAACTGGGCGGTGCCGCCAAAGGCGAAGGCCATGGCGAGCACCAGCGGCATCAGCGCGCCCTCAGGCAGGAGCCCGGCATTCGCCATGCTGAGCAGCCATGTGGTGAGCGCGAAGCCGAAGAGCCCGAGGGGAGCCGGGTTGGCAAGTTTCATACGTGTCTTCCTCCAACTGGACTTGTTAACGCAATTTTTTATCATTTGTGGTGCATGATAGTGCATCACGACCGTTGCGGTTATGGCAGATTCTGGTCGAATGGCAAAATGTTGCGTAAAGTGGTCCGGTCCACTGTATCGTTTTAGGACAGACCAGCTATGCGTTTATGTCAGATGACGGTGGGGGTCTGCACGCCGTCCATGGAGATGGTGACGCCGGAGACATAGCCGGCGCGGCCTGATGCCAGGAAAACCGCCATGTTGGCGATATCCTCGGGCGCCGCCATGCGGCCAAGCCCGATATGGGCGACCGCGCGTTCCAGCGCGGCCTCTGTGGTGATGCCCTCACGCGCGGCATTCGCGGCGAGGAAGCCGGTGACCCGGCCCGTGGCGGTGAGGCCGGGGTTGAGGCCGACGACGCGCACGCCCTGGCGGCCATAGGCGGCGGCGAGCCCGGCGGTGGCCAGCATCAGCGCGGCATTGGCCGCGCCGCCGGAGATGTGCACCGGATTGGCGACCTTGCCGCCATTGCCGATGATATTGACGATGACGCCGGCGCCCCGCGCCGCCATGCCCTTCACCGAGGGGTCGATGACATTGATGTAGCTGAAGAATTTGGCGTCCATGGCCTCACGCCAGAGGGCCGGGGTGAGTGCCTCCGGCGCCACCCGCCGGGCCGCCCCGGCGGAATTCACCAGCACATCGAGCGGGCCGAGCGCGGCCTCCACCTGGGCGAGCATCGCCGCTGCGTCCTCGGCGGCGGTCAGATCGGCGGCGAAGCCCAGCGCGCCGGGCAGGCTGGCCAGCGCGATGTCGAGATTGGCTTGGCTGCGCGAGCAGATGGCCACGCGCGCACCTTCGTTCAGAAACGCTTTGGCGCAGGCGAGGCCGATGCCCTTGGAGCCGCCAGTGACGAGCACCGCCTTGCCGGCAAGCCCCAATTCCATCAGGCGCGCGCCGCCTCGGCCGGGTGCAGGATCTGGCACAGCGCCGCCACCAATTCGTCCATCATCGCGTCGGTGTGCTTCGGCCCGGGGGTGAAGCGCAGGCGCTCAGTGCCCTTGGGCACGGTGGGGTAGTTGATCGGCGTCGCGTACATGCCGAATTCGCGGATCAGCCGCATGGAGACGGCGGTGGCCTTGGCGGCGTCGCCGATCATCAGCGGCACGATATGGCTGGTGCTCGGCATCACCGGCAGCCCGGCGGCGGCGAATTTGGCCTTCAGCGTCTCCGCCCGGTTGAACAGCAGCGCGCGGCGGGCTGCGTCTTGCCGCAGGGAGCGGATCGAGGCCAGCGCCGCGGCCACGGTGGGCGGCGGCAGGGCGGTGGTGAAGATGAACCCGGCGGCGACCGAGCGGATATAATCCAGCACCTTGAAATCGCCGGTGATGTAGCCGCCATGGCAGCCATAGGCCTTGGCCAGCGTGCCCTCGATGATGGTGATGCGGTTGGCCACGCCGTCGCGCTCCGACACGCCGCCGCCCTGCGGGCCATACATGCCCACGGCATGCACCTCGTCGAGATAGGTGAGCGCCTCGTATTTATCCGCGAGGTCGCAGATCTCGCTGAGCGGCGCGATGTCGCCATCCATCGAATACACGCTCTCGAAGGCGATCAGCTTTGGTGCGTCCTTGGGCGCGGCGGCGAGCTTCGCCTCCAGATCGGCCATGTCGTTGTGTTTGAACACATGCACCGTGGCCTGGCGCCCGCCCTTGATACCGACGATCATCGAGTTGTGGTTCTGCGCGTCGGAGAACACGTGCCAGTCGGGCAGGGCGTTGAGGATCGCGGTCAGGCTCGCCTGGTTGGAGACATAGCCCGAGGTGAACAGCAGCGCCGCGTCCTTGCCGTGCAGGTCGGCCAGCTCCTCCTCCAGCGCCACATGCAGCGGGCTGGAGCCGGCGATGTTGCGCGTGCCCCCGGCCCCGGCGCCGTAGCGGCGGGCGGCATCCACCGCGGCCTCGATGACCACCGGATCGGTGCCCATGCCGAGATAATCATTGGTGGACCAGACCAGGATATCCCTGGTTTTGCCCTCCATCGTGACACGGTAATAGGGGAAGGTCTCGACCAGTTTTTCAAGCGCCACGAAGCGCCGGTAGCGCCCCTGGGCGGAAATTTCGGCCAGAGCCTCGTCGCATTTAACCAGAAACTTGTGCATCGGAACCCGTGCGTCGCTGAACCTCAGGCAAAAAGGGCATCCGCCGGGCCGGAGTCAATGACGTATATCAACGCCCAGGGTTGAGCGGGGCGGGAAGGAGCGGGCAGGGTGCCCGCTTCCAATGTCCTCAGGAGAGTTCAGGAGCGGCCGCTCACATAGGTGCGCAGGGAGTCGACCTCGAACTGGCTTTGGTCGATGCGCGCCTTCACCACGTCGCCAATGCTGACGAGGCCGGTGAGGATACCGTTTTCCATGATCGGCAGATGGCGGAAATGCCCATTGGTCATCACCTCCATGGCTTCGGCCACGGTGGTTTCCGGGGTGCCGGTGGTGGGATTGGGCGTCATCAGCGCGGTGGCGGTCATGTCCAGCGTCTCCTGAGCATGCTTGGCCAGGCTGCGCACGATGTCGCGCTCCGAGAGGATGCCCACCAGCCGCCCGGCATCCAGCACCAGAACGGCGCCGATGCCACGCTCCGCCAGTGTCGCGATCACGGAGGTGATCCGCGCCTCCGGCGCGACAGAGATGAAGCCGGACGGCTTGTTGCGCAGAATCTGTCGGACAGTCATGGCTGTTCTCCCTTGTACCCGGAGGTTGAGTATGGGCAGGGGAGCGCCAGGGCGCAATTATTTATTTCGGTTGCGCGAGCGGGCCGTATAGCACCGGGCGGCGGTCGGTGAAGAACGGGTCGGCCGCGCGCACCGCGGCGAGATGCGCGTGGCTGGCCTCGGCGTAGAGCATCTCCTCGCCGCGCCCGGCCATGGCCAGCACCGTGCCATCCGGGCCGCACAGGCTGGAGAGGCCGACATAAGACAACCCGTCATCATCGCCGCTATGGTTGGCATAGGCGGTATAAACCTGGTTCTCATAGGCGCGCGCGGGTAGCACATGGCGGGCGACCTGCTCATAGGGCTGCATCTGCGCGGTGGGGATGAGCAGGATTTCCGCCCCCGCTAAGGCGAGGCGCCGGGCCGGCTCGGGGAATTCGATATCGTAGCAGATCAGCAGCCCGATCTTGAAGCCGCCCAGCTCGGCCACGGGAAACGCGTCGCCCACCGCCTTGAACATGGCGCGGTCGAGATCGCCGAACAGATGCGTCTTGCGGTAATTGAGCAGGAGATCGCCCTCCGGCCCGATCAGCACGGCGGAATTGGCGACTTGCGCCCCCACTTTCTCCGGGTAGCCGAACACCAGGGCGATGCCGGTCTCGCGCGCGATCTGCCGCGCCGGGGCGAGGCCCTCGGCGGTCATTGCCTGGGCCAGGGCGGCCTCCGGCCCGATATTATAGCCGGAGAGATACATCTCGGGCAGGATCAGCAGATCCGCCCCCTGGGCCTTGGCCTCGCGGGCCCGGGCCTCCATGTGCCCGAACGCGGCCGGGATGTTGTTGATATGGCCGGGGCCCTGGTACAGCGCGATTTTCATGGGGCCAGCTTAAGCCCGGCCGGGGCTTGTTGAAAAGATCGTCGAAAGTCGCTAAACCCGGCCCCGCCGGCACCCCTGGAGGCCGGCTTTTGTTGTTTGTAGGAGCGTATGATGGCCAATTTTGAAGTGATCGAGGCCTTTGCGCGTCCGCGTGCCGGCAAGGGGGTGGCGCGGGCGACGAGGCGTGAGGGCAAGGTGCCCGCCGTGATTTATGGTGCGAACCAGGAACCGAGCCTCATCGCGCTCGACCCGCGCGCGGTGATGCGCGAGCTGAAGCGCGGCGGCTGGCGTTCGCGCCTGTATGAGATTTCCGTGGACGGACAGAAGAGCCGCGCGCTGATGCGCGACGTGCAGTTTCACCCGGTCACCGACCAGCCCGAGCATGTGGACTTCCAGCGCCTCGCCGCCGGTGAGCGCGTGCGCGTGGCCGTGGCCGTCAGCTTCCTGAACGAAGCCACCAGCCCGGGCCTGAAGCGCGGCGGTGTGCTCAACATCGTGCGCCACAAGGTGGAGGTCGAGGTCGACCCCGACCACATCCCGGAGAAATTCGAGGCCGATCTGGGCACGCTGGATATCAACGACAATATCCGCTGGCACGACCTCAAGGGCGCGGAGAACTGCAAGCCGGTGATCATCGGGCGCGATTTCGTGATCGCCACCGTGGCGCCGCCGACCGTCTCCGCTGAGCAGCTGGCCGCCGACGCTGCCGCTGCCGCCGCCGCTGCCGCCGCGAAGGCCGGCAAGGGCGGCAAGAAGAAGTAACGCCGTTTAGCGCCGCGCCATGCTGTTATGGGTTGGCCTTGGAAACCCGGAACCGGGCATGGCGCGCAACCGGCACAATATCGGCTTCATGGCCGTGGATACGATTGCGCTCCGCCACGGGTTCAGCCCGTGGCGGCCGCGTTTTAAGGGGACGGCCGCTGAAGGGCGGATCGGCCTGCACCGTGTCCTGCTGCTGAAGCCGATGACCTACATGAATTTGTCGGGTGAGGCGGTGCAGGAGGCGGCGGCGTTTTACAAGATCGAGCCTGCCGCGATCACCGTGTTTCATGACGAGCTGGATATCCCGCCTGGCGCCGTGCGGTGCAAAAAAGGCGGCGGGCATGCCGGGCATAACGGGCTGCGCAGCATCGACAAGCATTTGAGCACGCCGGAATATTGGCGGGTGCGGCTGGGCATTGGCCATCCGGGCGACAAGGCGCGGGTGACCGGCCATGTGCTGGGGGATTTTTCCAAATCGGAAACCTGGCTGCTGCCATTGCTCGACGCGGTGGCCGATAACGCTGATCTGCTGGCCGCGGGCAAGCCAGAACAATTTTTGGCGCGAGTGGCGCAGGCTTAAGGAGGCGCGAGGATATGGGTTTTAATTGCGGCATCGTGGGCCTGCCGAATGTCGGCAAGTCCACCCTGTTCAACGCGCTCACCGCGACGGTGGCGGCGCAGGCGGCGAATTATCCGTTCTGCACCATCGAGCCGAATGTCGGCCGGGTGGCGGTGCCGGATAAGCGCATGGAGAAGCTGGCTGAAATCGGCAAATCCATAAAGGTGGTGCCGACCAGCCTGGAATTCGTCGATATCGCCGGGCTGGTACGCGGCGCCTCCAAGGGCGAGGGGCTGGGCAACCAGTTCCTGGCCAATATCCGCGAGGTGGACGCGATCGTGCACGTGCTGCGCTGCTTTGAGGATTCCGACGTGACGCATGTGGAGGGCTCGGTGGACCCGGTCCGCGATGCCGACACGGTGGAGACCGAGCTGATGCTCGCCGATCTTGAGAGCCTGACCAAGCGCGTGCCGATGCTGCAAAAGAAGGCCAAGAGCAACGACAAGCTGGCCGCCGCCGAGCTGGCGCTGGTCGAGCCGCTGATCGCCGCGCTGGAGGCGGGCAAGCCCGCGCGCACCGCCATCCCCAAGGGCGAGGAGGAAGCGGTGAAGCGGCTCAATCTGCTCACCTCGAAGCCGGTGCTGTATGTCTGCAATGTCGAGGAGGCCGCCGCCGCCAGCGGCAATGCATTCTCCACCCGCGTGGCCGAGATGGCCGCCGCCCAGGGGGCGCGGCATGTGATCATCTCGGCGGCGATCGAGGCCGAGGTGTCGCAGCTGCCGGAGGAGGACCGCGCCGGGTTCCTGGCCGATCTCGGGCTGGAGGATTCCGGCCTCGACCGCATCATCCGCGCTGGTTACGCGTTGCTCGGGCTGATCACCTATTTCACGGTGGGGCCGAAGGAGACGCGCGCCTGGACGATCATCAACGGCGCCAAGGCGCCAGGCGCGGCGGGCGTCATCCATGGCGATTTCGAGCGCGGCTTCATCGCCGCGGAAACCATCGCCTTTGACGATTACGTGGCCTGCAAGGGCGAGGCCGGGGCGCGCGAAGCGGGCAAGCTGCGTGTCGAAGGCAAGGAATATGTCGTCAAGGATGGCGACGTGATGCTCTTCCGCTTCAACGTCTGAGCAGGTAGGGTCGGGGCATGACCCCGACCCGCGCGATTGAAGCGATCCTCTATGGCGGCCGCTGGCTGATCCTACCCGTTTACCTTGCCATGCTCGGCCTGCTGGGCATTCTGGTATGGTATTTCCTGATGGATCTGTGGCACGCCTTGCCACTGCTGCAGAACATCTCCGAGGCCAGCCTCGTCATCCTCACCCTCAAGCTGATCGATTTGTCGCTCACCGCGAATTTGGTGATGCTGGTCATCCTGGCGGGATACGAGAATTTCGTGCGCCGGGGAGAGTTTGGCGATGATGCCCGGCCGGAATGGCTGGGCAAGATCGATTTCGCCGGGCTGAAGCTGAAATTGCTGGGCGCGATCACGGTGATCGGCGCGGTGGATCTGCTGCGCAGCTTTCTGGAAGTGGACCAGCAGAGCGACCGCGATCTGCTATGGCAGATCATCATCGTCGGGCTGTTTAGCGTGATGGCGCTGCTCTTCGCGGTGACCGATTACATCACCGACTCAGCCCACGCCAAGCTGCACCAGGATTAAAACAGCACCAGATCGTCGCGGTGGATCATCTCATCGCGGCCACGGAAGCCGAGCAGCGCCTCGAAATCCTCGGAGCGATGGCCGGCGATGACGGCCGCTTCGTCGCTGGTATAGGTGACGAGGCCGCGCGCAATGCGCAGCCCCGCCTGGTTCAGCACATCCACCGGATCGCCACGCCCGAACGTGCCGCTCACCGCCTTGATGCCAGCGGGTAGCAGGGAGGAGCCGTTTGCCAGCGCCTTAGCGGCCCCGGCGTCGATGGTGAGCGTGCCCTGGGGGGCCAGATGCCCGGCGATCCAGGTCTTGCGGGCCGAGCGGCCCTCGGGCGCGGGCAGGAACCAGGTGCATTTGCCGCCCTTGGAGATGGCGGCGATGGGGTTGGGGCGGCCGCCAAGGGCGATGGCCATCGCGCAGCCCGCCTGGGTGGCGATATGCGCCGCCACCAGCTTGGTGCGCATGCCGCCCGAGGAATAGCCCGGCGGCGGCTCGCCGCCCATGGCGTCGATTTCCGGCGTCAGCACGGGCACCACGGGGATATGCGAGGCATCCGGGGTCTTGCGCGGGTCGGCGGTGTAGAGGCCATCGATATCGGAGAGCAGCAAAAGCACGTCGGCCTGCACCATCTCGGCCACGCGGGCGGCCAAGCGGTCATTGTCACCATAGCGGATTTCCGCCGTGGCCACGGAGTCGTTCTCGTTGATGACCGGGACGCAGCCGAGCGAGAGCAGGGTGGAGAGGGTGGCGCGGGCGTTGAGATAGCGGCGCCGGTCCTCGGTGTCGTCCAGCGTGATCAGCAGCTGCGCGGCGGTGAGCGATTTTTCGGAGAGCGTTTCGGCCCAGGCCTGGGCAAGGCGGATCTGGCCCACCGCGGCGGCGGCCTGTTTTTCATCGAGCCGCAGCTTGGCGCCGTTGAGCCCGAGCTGGCGGCGCGCCAGCGCGATGGCGCCCGAGGAGACAACGATGATTTCAGCCCCGCGCCCGGCCAGGGCGGCGATGTCATCGACCACGCCGCGCAGCCAGTCCATACGCGGGGCGGCGGTGGCGGGGTCGACGATCAGCGCGCTGCCGATCTTGATGACGATGCGCTTGGCGGTGGCCAGCGACGGGATCATGCCTTGCGGGCCTCGGTAATGACGTTTTGCAGGGCGCGCAGCACCTCTGGCACGCCCTGGCCGCTGATCGCGGAAATCCCCATCACCACCGCGCCCGAGGCTTTCGCCAGGGCCGCGCGGCGGGCGGAGAACTCGCGCGGGGTCATCGCGTCCATCTTGTTCAGCACCACGATCTCGGGCTTGTCCGCGAGGCCGCCGCCATAGGCTTCCAGCTCGTGGCGGATGGTGCGCCAGGCATCGACCACGCTGCCGGCGGCGCCGTCGATCAGGTGCAGCAGCACCGCGCAGCGCTCGACATGGCCGAGGAAGCGGTCGCCGAGCCCGGTGCCCTCATGCGCCCCCTCGATCAGGCCGGGGATGTCGGCGAGCACGAATTCCTCGGACATCGACAGCCGCACAACGCCGAGCTGCGGGTGCAGGGTGGTGAAGGGGTAGTCGGCGATCTTGGGCTTGGCGCCCGAGACGGTCTTGAGGAAGGTGGATTTGCCGGCATTCGGCAGGCCGACCAGCCCAGCATCGGCGATCAGCTTCAGCCGCAGCCAGACCCAGCGCTCCTCGCCCGGCCAGCCTTTGTCGGCGCGGCGCGGGGCGCGGTTGGTGCTGGTCTTGTAACGGGCATTGCCGAAACCGCCATCGCCGCCCTTGAGCAGGGCGATGCGCATGCCCGGCTTGTCGAGATCGGCGAGCATGGTCTCGCGCTCGTCGTCGAAGATTTGGGTGCCGACCGGCACCTTGATGACCAGCGGCGGCGCGCCCGCGCCCGTGCGGTCAGACCCCGCGCCGTTGCCGCCCTTCTTGGCCTTGAAATGCTGAGTGTAGCGAAAGTCGATCAGCGTGTTCAGGTTCTCGACGGATTCGAACACGATATCGCCGCCGCGGCCGCCATCGCCGCCGTCCGGCCCGCCGAACTCAATGTATTTCTCGCGCCGGAAAGCGGTGACGCCGTCGCCGCCATCGCCGGATTTGAGGAAGATTTTCGCTTGATCGAGGAATTTCATGATTGGGCTCCAACAAAAAAGGCCGGCTTGAGGCCGGCCTTGCTGCGGAGATATCCGTTTAGATTACTCAGCGGCCAGCTTGACCGGGGCGACCGACACATGCACCCGGTCATCGGCCTTGCGCTCGAACAGCACGGTGCCGTCGGTGAGGGCGAAGAGGGTGTGGTCACGGCCGACGCCCACATTGGCGCCCGGCTTCACCTTGGTGCCGCGCTGGCGGATGATGATGTTGCCGGCGATGACGGCCTGGCCGCCCGCCTTTTTGACGCCAAGGCGCCGGCCCGCGGTATCGCGGCCGTTACGGGACGAACCGCCTGCTTTCTTGTGTGCCATGTTTCAGTGCTCCTTAGGCCGCGTTGATCGAGGACACGCGCAGGACGGTCACGTGCTGGCGGTGGCCGTTCTTGCGGCGGCTGTTCTGCCGGCGGCGCTTCTTGAAGATGATGACTTTGTCCAGGCGATCCTGGGCGATGACGGTGGCGGTGACCGAGGCGCCGGCCACCACGGGGGCGCCGAGCTTCAGCGAGCCCTCGCCGCCGACGGCCAGAACGTCGGTAAAGGTGACCGTGCTGCCGGCTTCCGCCTCCAGCTTCTCAACCTTCAGCACCGCGTCGGGCGTGACACGGTATTGTTTGCCGCCGGTGCGGATGACTGCGAACATGGTTCAAAAAATCCTGTATCGACAAAACGAAGTTCGCGGCAAGGAAACCCAGCCGCGGGAGTGGCGCGTTATAGCCGGGCTGGGGCTGGTGTCAATGCGGATTCGTGGCAAGGCGGGCGCAGAAAACCAGCCAGGCTGTTGCCGAGCGCGCATCCCCCGCCTATAAGCGCCGCCACACGACCCAAGGAGAGGTGCCAGAGTGGCCGATTGGGGCAGTCTCGAAAACTGTTGTGCGTGCAAGCGTACCGTGGGTTCGAATCCCACCCTCTCCGCCAGAAACCCCTGCACTTAAGTGCAGCGCCACCGCAAAACCCCTTGAAAAACCAGCAATTAACCATGGCCAACTTGCTTGACCGTGCGCTCCCCTGCGCGTACATCTCGTCCTGATTTGTGGGCTGGATTGTGGGTGGAAGTTGGGCGGAAGATGGCCAGAGCGATTGAGAAACTCTCCCCGGCGGTGGTTAGGAATACCAACACCCCCGGCACCTATGGCGATGGTGGTGGGCTGTGGCTGAAAGTCGGGCCGGGCGCCATTGAGACCGTTGAACGCCCCGCCCACGTGCGGGTGAGTTACCAAGATGTCGACGGCACCTTCACCACGGAAGAAGCCGACGGGCTGTTGGCCGTTTGCCTGCAACATGAGATCGACCAGCTCGATGGGGTGTTTTGGCTTCAGCGCCTCTCACGCCTCAAACGCGACCGGCTGGTGAAGAAATGGGAAAAACAACAGAAGCGTTGAGACGCATGTGATGGCACACCGGTAGGGGGGCGATTGGCACAATCGCCCCCTCGCCGCAAAGCTGCAACGCGCCCTTTGTGGTCGTTCGTGGGGCTGAGGGCATATTTCGAAAGCAGCCACTTGCCGAAACAATGGGAAGACGTGGGTCACCCATTTTATGGCGGGGTCAGATGGAGTTCTGCGGTAAAAACGCACGGCAAGTGAACACAAAGCAAACCGTAAGTTGTTCTGCACGGTTACGTAGGTCACAGGTATGCGGCATTTGATGCTACGACCAGCAGCGTTGTTCATCTTGACAGCTTCAACGTGATGCCGTCTCTTGGAGCCACCGAGGGGTGTTCCGTGAAGGAGCTGAGACGTCGCTAGGGAGAATTCCCGCCGCGATAAACCCTTTGAACCTGATCCGGGTCATACCGGCGGAGGGACGGGGATTTCAGCAGGAGCCATATTTCCCCGCTCTCTCCCTATTTTTGGAGGGGCGCAGATGACCGTCACAAGCAAACCCGCGCGGATAACGATCGGCCCGATCATTGGTTCCCGCAAAATCTATTCATCTCCCCCGGGGCATGACGACATGTTGGTACCCTTCCGCGAGGTGGCGCTGCATGAAACCTCCGGCGAACCGCCTTTCAGGCTCTACGACACGTCTGGCCCCTACACGGACTGGGCAGCGCCTATCGATCTCGACCAGGGCTTGCCGAAGCTCCGTTCACATTGGATTGCCGCCAGGAATGTCAGCGGTAAACCGGGCCGGGACGTGAAACCCGAAGATAACGGGTTCGTCGCAGCCGATCTGGCCGTTCCGCCTTGTCCAGCGCCGCATCGCGTGCTGGCGGGACAGGAGAGTCAGCTCGTCACCCAATATGAATATGCCCGCGCCGGTATCGTTACCGAGGAAATGGTCTATGCCGCCCACCGGGAAAATCTCGGACGGGCGGCAGCGCACGAGCAAGCGGCGGTGTTGCGCGCGGACGGCGAGGATTTCGGCGCCGCGATCCCCGCATTCGTCACGCCTGAATTCGTACGCGCGGAAATCGCCGCCGGGCGGGCGATCATCCCCGCCAACATCAACCATCCCGAGATTGAGCCGATGATCATCGGCCGGAACTTCCTGGTGAAGGTCAACGCCAATATCGGCAATTCCGCTGTCACCTCCTCAGCGGCAGAGGAGGTCGAGAAGCTGGTCTGGGCCATCCGCTGGGGTGCCGATACGGTGATGGACCTTTCCACAGGCCGTAACATTCATAACATTCGTGGCTGGATCCTCCGCAATTCGCCCGTGCCGATCGGTACCGTGCCCATCTATCAGGCGCTGGAAAAGGTTGGCGGCGACGCCACCAAGCTCGATTGGGAGGTATTCAAAGACACACTGATCGAGCAGGCGGAACAAGGCGTGGATTACTTCACCATTCATGCGGGTGTGCGGCTCGCCTACATCCCTCTGACGGCCAGGCGCGTCACCGGCATCGTCAGCCGCGGCGGCTCGATCGTGGCGCAATGGTGTCTCAGCCATCACCGCGAGAGTTTCCTCTATGAGCATTTCGGCGACATCTGCGACATCATGCGCAAATACGATGTCTCGTTCTCTCTCGGTGACGGGCTACGTCCCGGCTCGAACGCCGATGCCAACGACGCGGCGCAGTTCGCGGAGCTGGAAACGCTCGGCAAGCTGACGCGCGTGGCCTGGGACAAGGGTTGCCAGGTGATGGTCGAAGGGCCGGGGCATGTGCCGATGCACAAGATCAAGGCCAACATGGACAAACAGCTTGCGACTTGCGGCGAGGCGCCGTTCTACACGCTCGGGCCGCTTACCACGGACATCGCGCCGGGCTATGACCATATCACATCGGCCATAGGTGCTGCGATGATCGGCTGGTTCGGCACCGCCATGCTCTGCTACGTCACGCCGAAAGAGCATCTCGGCCTGCCCAACCGTGAGGACGTGAAAACCGGCGTCATCACCTATAAACTGGCGGCGCACGCGGCGGACCTTGCTAAAGGCCATCCGGCGGCGCGGTTGCGTGATGACGCCATCTCCCGCGCACGGTTCGAGTTCCGCTGGGAAGATCAGTTCAACCTCTCGCTCGATCCCGACACCGCGCGGGATTTCCACGACCAGACCCTGCCAAAGGAGGCGCACAAGACCGCGCATTTCTGCTCCATGTGCGGACCGAAATTCTGTTCGATGAGGATCAGTCACGACATTCGGGAAGAGGCGGAACGCCAAGCCGGGCTGGACGCACAGAGCGCGGCCTTTAAGGATGCCGGCAACCACCTCTATGTGCCAGTGGCGGATCAGGACATGGTCCAGGTCAATGAATGATCACTCCTGACGCTCGCGGCGAAATCAGAGCCAAAACCATCCCAGGATGGTGGTTCTCGCCATGGGATGGAC
>NZ_JAJDJU010000027.1 GCF_020567705.1 Acidocella sp. KAb 2-4
AGCTGCTGGTGCTCAACAAGCCGGCCGGCATGGTCGTGCACCCCGCCCCCGGCAACCCGGACGGCACCCTCGTCAACGCTCTCATCGCCCATTGCGGCGACAGCCTCACCGGCATTGGCGGCGAGAAGCGCCCCGGCATCGTCCACCGGCTGGACAAAGACACCTCCGGCGTCATGGTCGTGGCCAAGACCGAGCTGGCCCATGCCCGGCTCTCCGCCGCTTTCGCGTCGCGCGATCTGGAGCGCGAATACAATGCACTCTGCTGGGGCGTGCCGGCTCCCGCCAGCGGCGACATCCAGGGCGATATCGGCCGCGACCCGCGCGACCGCAAGCGCATGGCCGTGGTTAACCGCAACGGCAAGCACGCCCTCACCCATTACCGCGTGCTTCGCGCCTTCGGCCCGGCGGCCGCGCTACTCTCCTGCCGCCTCGCCACCGGGCGCACGCATCAGATCCGCGTCCACCTCGCCCATATCGGCCATCCGCTGATCGGCGACCCGGTATACTTGAAACGCCGCCCCGCCGCCGCCAAATACCTTCCTGAACCAGCCCGCACCCTGGCGCTCGACTTCCCGCGCCAAGCGCTGCATGCGGCGGTTCTCGGCTTCACCCACCCGATCACGGGCGAGATGTTGCGCTTTTCCGTTCCCCCGCCAGAGGATTTTCTGGCCCTCGAAGACGCATTGCTCGCATGCGCCTGAAACGGGACTTGCGCGGTCCTTTTTGTTGACCGCCCCCTCCCCCGCTCCTAAGCTGACTCTCGAATCCACCCGAGGGGCCGCACCGCATGGCCAGCGTCTTACCGCCTTTTAAGGGGTAGTTCTGGCCGGTGGTGTTAGGGTTTCCGGGCCCTGGCGGTGGCCACAAGCTTGCCCCGCGCCGTTCCGCTTGCCGGCCGGTGTGGGGCCGGAAAATTTTGGGGAAATCAGTTTAATGGCCTCAACCATCACAACCTTGGCCCCCGATGCCAGCCTGACGAAGTATATGCAGGAAATCCGCAAATACCCGATGCTGGCGCATGAGGAAGAGGAACGCTTGGCCCGTTCCTGGCGCGACAATGGCGATCAGCAGGCGGCGCATAAGCTCGTGCAGTCGCATCTGCGCCTGGTGGCGAAGATCGCCATGGGCTATCGCGGCTACGGCCTGCCGGTCTCGGAGCTGATCTCCGAGGGCAATGTCGGCATGATGCAGGCCGTCAAGCGCTTCGACCCGGATCGCGGCTTCCGCCTCTCCACCTACGCGATGTGGTGGATCCGCGCCGCGATCCAGGAATACATCCTGCACTCCTGGTCGCTGGTGAAAATGGGCACCACCGCGGCGCAGAAGAAGCTGTTCTTCAACCTGCGCCGGCTCAAGGGCCAGATGCAGGCGATCGACGACGGCGATTTGCAGCCCGAGCAGGTGGAGCGCATCGCGCATCTGCTGGATGTTCCGGCGGAAGACGTGGTGAACATGAACCGCCGCCTGTCCGCCGCCGATAGCAGCCTGAACGCGCCGATCAAGATGGACGGCGAGGGCGAATGGCAGGATTGGCTGGTCGATGATTCCGACAGCCAGGAAACCGCGATGGGCGAGCGCGAGGAACTCTCCGGCCGCAAGGCCCTGCTGGCCACGGCGCTGGAGACCCTCACCCCGCGCGAGCGCCATATCATCAGCGAGCGGCGGCTGAAGGATAATCCCGCAACGCTCGAAGAACTCTCGCAGCATTACGGCATCTCGCGCGAGCGGGTGCGCCAGATCGAGGTGCGCGGCTTCGAGAAGCTGCAGAAATCAATGAAGGCTCAGGTCGCTGAGCAGCGCCAAGCCGCGGCGCATGCGCGGCTGATGTAATTTCCCGCCCATCCGGTCTGGCGGGACGGGGCGCCCCAGGGCGCCCCGTTTTTTATGCCCGCCTCAATCGTCGCGGTGCACTTTTTCCATCTTCTCGTGGCGCTCCTGCGCCTCGATCGACAGCGTGGCGATGGGCCGCGCCTCCAGCCGCTTCAGGCCGATCGGCTCGCCGGTCTCCTCACAAAACCCGTAAGTCCCGTTCTCGATCCGCAGCAGCGCTTGGTCGATCTTGCCGATCAGCTTGCGCGCGCGGTCGCGGGTGCGCAGCTCCAGGGCGCGGTCGGTCTCCACCGAGGCGCGGTCGGTGATATCGGGCTCCAGAATACCCCCCTCGCCCAGAGAGGCCAGCGTGCCATTCGCCTCTTTCACCAAATCCGCGCGCCAGCGCAGCAGCTTTTGCCGGAAATACTCCGTCTGCATCGGATTCATGAACTCCTCGTCATCCGAGGGGCGGTAATCGGGGGGCAAAGAAATCAACATCCCGTCCGTTCCTTAAGTAGCTTCAACCGTCAACACGAGCGGCTTTTGAGATTGTGCGGGCTTATAGCGATGCCGCCCCTCCTCGCCAAGACCGCCTTCTGGCGCTCTGGCCGCACGCGCGTGAACATGGCATGAAGCTGCCATGTTTCATGTCCAAACGATGACACAATGGCCAGCATGAGCCTGCGCGGGATCGGCTTCACCCTGCGCGACGCGGTGGCCCTGGCCGAGGCACGCGGCCCCGGCACGCGCATCGCCCTTGGCCCCGGCGAAGCGGCCGACATCATCGCCCCCGCCGGCCTCATCCTCACCCCGACCGAGGCGCGCGCCGCTCTCGCCCCCGCCGGGCGCGTGTTCTTCAGCTTCGGCAACCAAGCAGCCTTCCCCGAAGCGGAGCCTTTGGCACAGACGCTGGACGAGGTGGCGGCGGGTGCGGGCACCGGCTTCATGCTCGCCTGCGCGGCGGAGCCCGGCTTCCGCCGCTTCGCCTATCAGGGGCATGTGTTTCAGGACGGCCTGCTGCTCGCCGATCTGCGCCGCGCGCTCGCGCCGCATCTTTCGGGCCGCGCCGTCGTCGTCACCTACGAGACGGTCGCCAAAGGCGGCCCCGATCTGCTCCGGCGCATCAGCGCCGCGCGCGAGCATGGCGCCGTGATGGCGCTGCTCGACGCGGTGGACGAAGCCCAATGCGCCGCCCTCGCCCCGGTTATGGCGGGCCAGCTCTGCGCCGGCGGCCCGGCCTGGGCGGCGGGCCTGCCCGCCCCCAGCTACGCGGCGGAACCGCCGGATGGCCACACCGCCATCCTCTCCGGCGCGCTGGACCGGCAAACCCTGTTCCAGCTCGGCGCCGCGCGCGGCGAAATGCCCCTGCGCCAGATCGACCCCACCGCCCCGGCCATCGAAGCCGCGCTCGACTGGGCCGCCGCGCAGCCGCAGCATTTCATTCTCTCCACCTCCGCCGCCCCCGGCCAGCGCGGCACGCCCGGCCCGCTCGCCGCCGAGGCGCTGGGCGAGATCGCCGCCGGCCTCGCCGCCCAGGGGCTGCGCCGCTTCGTGCTCGCCGGCAACGACACTGCCGCTCTCATCCTGCGCCGCCTCGGCATCGGCGCCCTCACCGCTTGCGGCGTCTGGCAAGGCTTGTGCTGGCTCGCCGCCGGCGACTACAAATTTTTGCTGAAACCGGGAGGATTCGGTGGACAGCATCTTTTCCCGGACGGATTCGGGCCACAGATACGCCTCAATGAAGCGGCTAAATAACAACATGAACATCGAGACACGTTTCCAGACCCAGGCCGACACCGATCCCAGCATCCCGTTGCTCTCCGTCGTCGTGCCCGTGCATAACGAGGCGCCGAACCTCAAACCGCTGATCACCGCGATCAGCGCCGCGCTCGATGGCGTCGCGCATGAGATCATCTATGTCGATGACGGCAGCGCCGACGCCACACCGCAAATCCTGGCCGAGCTCGCCCGCGCCACCCCCGCGCTCATCCGCGTCCGCCACAAGCGCAGCTGCGGCCAGAGCGCCGCCGTCATCACCGGGGTGAAGGCGGCGCGCGGCACCTATATCGCCACGCTGGACGGCGACGGCCAGAACGACCCCGCCGACATCCCCGCCATGCTCGCCGCGGCGCGCGAGGCCGAGGCCAAAGGCCCGCTACCGGTGCTCATCGCCGGGCATCGCGTCAACCGGCAGGACAGCAATTCCAAGCGCTGGGGCTCCAAGCTCGCCAACCGCGTGCGCGCCGCCCTGTTGCAGGATGCCACGCCCGACACGGGCTGCGGGCTGAAGTTGTTCCGCCGCCAGGCTTTCCTGGAACTCCCGCATTTCGACCATATCCACCGCTTCCTCCCGGCGCTGTTCATCCGCGCGGGCGGGCATGTGGTCTCGGTGCCGGTGCGCCACCATGCGCGCGCCCATGGCGCCTCGCACTACAATAACTGGCAGCGCCTCAAGGTCGGCATTGTCGATCTGTTCGGCGTCGCCTGGCTGCAACGGCGCTGGAAAGTGCCTCAGGTCGAGCGCGTCGAATGAGCCAGAACCTGTCCCGCGCCGCCACCACCACGGTCGCCGCCAAGGCGCTCAAACCCGCGCTGATGGCGGCCGGGCTGATCCTGGTGGCCGCGGCCCTGCCCCTGGTCGGCGATGGCGCGGCGCAGACAGAGCTCACCACCACCCTCGCCCAGGGCGGCCTGCGCGGACAATCCCTGTTCCTGCTGCTCGCCACCTTGCTAACCGCCATCGGCCTGCCCCGGCAGATCCCCGCCTTCGCCGCGGGCTACGCCTTCGGCCCGGTTTACGGCTCGGCCATCGCCCTCATCGCCCAGGTGCTGGCCTGCAGCCTGGACTTCATCTGGGCCCGCGCCATCGGCCAATCCTTCGTCCGCCGCCGCTTCGGTGCCCGGCTTGAGCGCATCGACCGCACGCTCTCCGCCCACCCCTTCATCACCACACTCACCCTGCGGCTGATGCCCATCGGCAACAATCTGCTGCTCAACCTGCTGGCCGGCCTTACATCGGTGCGGCTGCTGCCCTTCCTGGCCGGCTCCGCCATCGGCTTCATCCCGCAGACGGTGGTGTTCGCCCTGTTCGGCAAAGGCAGCGCCCCCAGCCACGCCCATCTGCTGATCCTCGGCCTCGCCATGTTCACCGCCTCGGCCGCGCTCGGCATCCTCATCTTCCGCCGCGCTCGCCCCACGGCTTAGACGAATTCACACCGCCATTTCACAAAGACGGAACGAGGTCCGCGACAGCCTCCGTCACCTGGTCTGGCCGTACCACCCAGCCATGCTCAGTAGAATTCCCCTCTAATCGTCGGAAGCGCAAGTCAAGAGACGACAAATACGGCCCAACGTCACCTTCATTCGGCGGCAGCACCACGATCACCGACGTCCCCGGAGCGCAATATCGCAACTCCCGCACTGCATATTTCCCTAACGCCACGACCATTTCCGCACCCGCAAACAGGCCCGGCACAATGTCTTCGGCCAGTTTCTCCAGATCAATCCGCTGAAAACCGGGCGGCGATACTGAGAGCGCATCGCAAGGCGCATCCGGACCAAATGCCAAAATCCGCCTTGGGGGCTCCCGCAACGGCTGCGCGCGCGCGAGATGTTCAAAAATCAGCAAACGTTCCTCGGTAGATACCGGGAGAAACTCTGCCCGCCCCCCATTACCCACCCCTTGCGCATGCGCAAAGGCATCGAGCGGTATCAAAAAATCTTGCCTGATAAACTCACCCTGGAAAATCCCGTTGCGATCATTCCGGCTCACCGAGGCCATGTAGCGCGCGTCAAACTCATCCTGGCTTTCCTGCCCGTTCCTCGGCAAAGCAGCAAAAAATTTCTGCACCGCGATGAGATGGTCCGCCCCTACCGCAAAATATTCATAAGCCTTTGTGCCGGGCTCGATTCCGGAAAGCATCTGCTCATGCCACGCAATCCGGCTTTTCAAGTCAGCAAATTTCAAATGCAGATTATACAACCCGCCAAATCGCGGAGGCACGCTGGCACCGTGGAACCCTGCGGCCCAACGCACCGGCATCGTGATCAGCGCTGTTTTGTCGAGCGCCGCGTTGCGTATGCCATAACAGCGCTGCCCTCCGAACACGGGTTTGCTCAAGTCCAGCGGTGAATCATCGGCCAACTCAACAACATCAATGCCACACGCGGTCACATAAGGCTGTTCGTTATGCTCAACAAAATCCTTGAGTTGAGGCCCGTGCGTGCGGTCAGGCACAAGAAATTCATCAACATCGCAACGTAACACCACGTCGTAACTGCGCAGCAGAATTCCCACCAGATCGGATATTACCCCCGCGCGCAGCATATCGTCATATTTGGCGTTAATCTCCCAGACATTCCCTAATTCGAAGCCGGTGAATAAAGGCTTCAACCCCTCATAGGTAACGACGTGAAGATTAGCGCTCCCAAACTGGCCGCCATAATAACGATACCACAACGGAAAAAAGAACTCAGCCGACGTCGCATCGGTAATGACTGCCGTCTTTTTCACACGCCCGCTCACGCCGCCTTCCGGGCAGAATACACCCCCACAAACCCCTCCACCATCTCCTCCTGCCGCGCGGGCGGGGTGATGCCGGCGGCGAGGCTGTCCCACAGCCCGTCCTCGGTGCAGGCGCGATACATGGCGTCCGCCAGGGCGCGGGCATCGCCCAGTTCAAACAGCATGCCGTCCACGCCATCGCGCACGCGCTCGGCCGGGCCGCCCGCGTTGGAGGCGATCACCGGCCGCCCGAAGCTCCACGCCTCCGAGATCACCAGGCAGAAAATCTCCCACCAGACCGAGGGCACCACCACCCAATCCACCCGCGCCATGCGCGCGCGCAGCTGTTCAGGATGATACGAGCCGTTGAACAAAACATTGCGCTCCGCCAGCGGAAATTCCGCCTCGGCAGCCAAAAACGCCTCAATCTCCGCCCGCCGCTTGGGCGTGGCGAAATGGATGTTGTCGCCATTGATCTCGACGGTGAAATCCGTAAACCCGCCCGCGCGCAACAGCGCCACCGCCTCCAGCAACACATGCAGCCCCTTGGCGTCCACCATCTGGCCAAAGAAGCCAAAGCGCTTGCGCGCCCCGGTCTTCGAAGCCGCCGGCAGCGTCACACCCCGTGCGCGCATTCCGTTGGTAACATGAACAAATTTCGATTCATCCAGCCCCCAATTAGTATAATGAGAAATCATGAAGCGGCTTGGCGTGGTGAACACATCCACCGCCTCCAGATGCCGGCGCATCCACATATCGCGCATGAAATAATGCTCGGGCAGCCGCTCAGGTAAGCATTGGTGGCAGCGTACGGCGGAGGCGCGCGTGCATAGCGAGGCATCCGTGCGGCGTACCATATGCCCGTTAGCCGGGCAGATCGCAAGAAACTCATGCGCCGTGAACACGATCTTCACCTCCGGCAGCACCCGGCGCGTCAGCGTGAGCAGATCAATGCCGAAGGTGAGGAAGTGGTGGAAATGCACCACATCGGGGCGGATCAGTTCAAGAAACTCCTTGAACGCCTCAACCAGCAGCACATTCGCGCCCTTCTCCCAGGCATAATCATATTCCTGCGTCAGGAAGAGAAACTCGTTGGGCCGCCCGTCAAAACCGGTGATGCGCGCCCCGCTCTTGAATAGAGCTGGGCTGTTATGGTCAGCCGAGGCCAGCAGATACGGCTCCACATCAGCCCGCTGCTGCAGCCCCTCAAACAACTCATAGGCCACCTGCTGCGCCCCGCCGCGCACCAGCTCGGGGTGATACAGGCTGACGATCAACACCTTCATGCCAGCGCCTCCTCAGCCGCCGCGCGCAAGGCGGGATGTTCCGGCACCGGTCCGAGCAATTCCGCGCATACCAGTTCGCCCCAGGTTTTGGTAAACAGCCAGCGGTTCACGGCCGAACCGCCCTCATGCACCGGCGTGCGAATGGACCCCTTGCCCTCCAGATGCCAAAGCCGCACATCATGCAACCAAGCCGCGCAGCCCGCCTCCAGGCTCTTCAGGCACAAATCAGCATCCTCGTAATGGCCGAAGATATAATCCTCGGTAAAGCCATCCAACTGCTCAAACCAATCACGCGCCACCGAGATGAACGCGCCGGTCACCGCCGGCACCGGGCGCGGGCGCAGAAACCGCGCCGTTTCTGGCGGCGCCCCCTTGCCGTAATGTTCCACGCGCAAAATGCTCGTCTCTGGCCGGCGCCCCGGCGTGAGGCTGGGCATCGCATCCGCTTCAAAATACATGCCCGCATGCATCAGCGAGCCATCATCGTAATAGAGCGGCACGCCGAAGAGCCGCGTTTGCGCCTCAGGCATCCCCTCCAGCACCGCCTCGTGCTTCACCGCCCAGTCCTGATCATAGGGAAACACGTCAGGATTCATGATGATCAGCCGCGAGCTTGCCGCATATTGCGCCGCCACGTTGTTGGCCGCGCCAAACCCGGCATTGCCGCTGAACAACACCAGCGTCACGCTCAGCCCATAGATCAGCGCGCAGCGCCGCGCCTCGCGCAGCAGCGTCTCCGCCATCTCCGGGCTGTTGGAGACATAGATGAACTCGTAATCACGCATCGCCGGATGGCGCGAGAACATCGCCTGTTGTAAAAACAGATATTCCGGCTTGCCATACAGGCAGACGATGATCGACGCCTTATAATTTTCCCGGCGCGGACCGAAACGTTCGACATAAGGCGCGTTCACCGCCCGGCGCGTCAGCATCCGGTTGAAATCGAGGAGCTGGTCGCCGAGCTCGCCATCCACCGCGGCGGCGGCAGCGAAATAAGCGTTGCCCAGATACGGCGCCTGCGCCAGCTGGCCGAGCGCGATGTTGCGCAAATCCTGGTCCTCGGCCATCTCCGCATGGGGCGAAAGCGTGAGTTCGGCGCCCGATTTCAGCCGCAAAACAACATTGCAGGCGCCAGCCGTCAGCCGCTGCGCCGCATAGAGAAAGCCCCAAAACCCATAGGCATGCGGTGTCCCGTTCCCGCTTGCGGGCTCCGCATCGGGCCGCCGCACGCGCGCCATCGCGGCGGCGTCGAGGCATACCGACCAGCCCTGAAAATGCAGATCAACGCTGTCCAACCGGTCGAGCGAATCATTGACCCAGCCCACGACATAGATGCCGCCCGCTGGAGATATGCGGATAGCATCCAACACGCCAACAGGCGCCTCCGCCAGTTCCGCCGTGTCGCGGGACTTCGCGGTCGGCACCACCCGGCCGCGCGGCAGGGTGCCAAGGTCGGTGATTGGCCGTCCCTCGGCCCGGCCAAAACGCTCATAATGCTCCAGCCCCGAGCCGAATTTGCCTGCGGCCACCGCCAGCAGCACATCGGGGTTCAGGCGCAGATAAATCTGTTCATCGAAATCCGGGGGCTCCGGAGCATGTACGGGGTTGGCCAAATCTTCTTGCTGCGCCGCCGGTGCCATGCTCTGTCAGCCCTCCGCTTAAACCTTACCGCCGCTTCATCTCAAGGCATTACCGGCAAGCCCCGCGCCGCACAAGCGGCGCATCAGGGCTTCGCCGGACGCGGCGCGGCATTGAGATAACCGAGCAAATCCCCCGCCTGCTGGAAGCTGAAGGCGCAGGGCAGGATGCTGCCGCGATCAACCGTGTAATGCAGGTCTTGCAGGAGCAGATGCGGTCCCGAAGCGGAGAGCGTGAGCGTCTGCCCGGGCAGGATGGTCAGGCTGTCCAGCACCTTGCCATCGCCCCCCACCAGCACGGTGCTGGCGGCGATGCTGCAATCAGCCGCCGTGAGCACATCGGGCGCACTGCCCTTGTTGTGGATTTCCAGGAACGCCTCGGTCTGCCCCCCCAGCTTGTCTGTCTGCCAGACGGCGCCGTGATCCAGCGTCACGTTAACCTCGGCCAGGGCGAGGGCCGGGCTGGCCAGCAGCGGCAGCGCCAAAAGCAATGAGCGAAGCATCATGCGAGGTTTTCGTATTTCTCGAGTTGCCAAGTTACGGGCTCCTTTGCCGCCAATTCATACCATTTGGCAATGAGCGGATGTGCCCGCACGGCATCGCAATAGGCGCGCGCGGCGGGGCTCAGCGGCGGCGCGTAGGTGATGAACCGCGCCACCACCGGCGCGAACATCGCATCGGCGGCGTTGAAGGTCTCACCGAACAGATACGGCCCGGAGCCGCCAAAGCGCGCGCGCGTCTCACCCCAGAGCGCATCGATCCGCGCCACATCGGCAAGGCTCTCCGGGTTCTGCCCCAGCCCCGGATAGGTGCGTCCCAGATTCATCGGCATCGCCAGGCGCAGCGCACGGTATCCGGCGTGCATCTCGGCGGCGATGGCGCGGGCATGCGCGCGCTCGATACGGTCCTCCGGCCAGAGCGACGGATTGATCTCGGCGCAATATTCCGCGATCGCGAGGCTTTCCCAGATGCGCGCCCCCTCATGCTCCAGATACGGCACCGTACCGCTGGGCGAGACCTTCTTCACCTCGGGCGAATTGCCACCCACCAGCGGCACAAAAATCTCTTCGGCCCGCAAGCCCGCCAGATGCACCACCAGCCAGCCGCGCATCGACCACGAGGAATACCGCGCGGTGCCGAGATAAAGTTTGGCGGTCATGGTCTCCCCCAATGCATTGCCGGCCTCAGCCCTACCATGCGCCGGGCAATGTGCAAAAACATGCGCGCCGTGCTAGGCGGCCGGCATGGTCTTCGCTCCCTTCGCTTGGGCCGGGCTGGCGCTCACCCGCCCCCTGGTCATGGGCATCCTCAACGTCACCCCCGATTCCTTCTCCGATGGCGGGCGGCATTTCACGCCCGAATCCGCGATCGCCGCCGGGCGGGAGATGCTGGCCGACGGCGCCGACATCCTGGATATCGGCGGGGAGAGCACCCGCCCCGGCGCCGCCCCGGTCACCCCGGCGCAGGAAACCGCCCGTGTGGTCCCGGTCATCGCCGCCCTTGCCGCCGCGGGCGCGGTGATCTCGGTGGACACGCGCAACGCCGCCACCATGCACGCCGCGCTCGATGCCGGGGCCCGCATCATCAACGACGTCTCCGCCCTCACCCACGACCCCGCCGCCCTGCCCCTCGCGGCCCGGCGCGGCTGCCCGGTGATCCTGATGCATATGCGCGGCACGCCGGAGACGATGAACGAGCACGCCGTATATGGCGACATCACCGCCGAGGTGCTGTCCGAGCTGCTCGCCGCGCGCGACGCCGCCGTGGCGGCGGGGGTACGGGCGGCGGATATCTGCCTCGACCCCGGCCTCGGCTTCGCCAAGATCGGCGCGCAAAACACCGCCCTGCTGCAAGCCACCCCGCGCCTCGCCGCCACCGGCCATCCGGTGCTCGTCGCGCTCTCGCGCAAGCGCTTCCTCGGCGCCCTCTCCGGCGAGGCCGAGGCCGCCCGGCGCGATCCCGAATCCCTGGCCGCCGGGCTGTTTGCGGTGCAGCGCGGCGCGCATATACTGCGCGTGCATGACGTGGCGGGCACCGTGCGGGCCTTGCGCGTCTGGCAGGCTTTGATGAGCGAGAGAGCATGACTGAGAAGGCAAAACGCCGGCTGTTCGGCACCGATGGCATTCGCGGCACCGCCAACACCGCGCCGATGACGCCTGAGATCGCGCTCAAGCTCGGCCAGGCCGCCGGGCTGCTGTTCACCCGCGGCAAACACCGCCATCGCGTCATCATCGGCAAGGATACGCGGCTGTCCGGCTACATGCTGGAGCCTGCCCTCACCGCCGGCTTCATCTCGGCGGGCATGAACGTCACCCTCGCCGGCCCGCTGCCGACCCCGGCCATCGCCATGCTCACCCGCTCGCTGCGGCTCGATCTCGGCGTCGTCATCTCCGCCTCGCACAACCCGTATGAGGATAACGGCATCAAGCTGTTCGGGCCTGACGGCAACAAGCTCTCCGACGAGACCGAGCGGGAGATCGAGGCGCTGATGGCGCAAGACCTCACGGACCGCCTCGCCCCACCCGCCAAGCTCGGCCGCGCCGCGCGCCTCGTGGACGCCGCCGGGCGCTATATCGAGGCGGCGAAAGCCTCGCTGGAGCGCGGGCTGCGGCTCGATGGCCTGCGCATCGTGCTCGATTGCGCGCATGGCGCCGCCTACAAGGTCGCCCCCGCCGCGCTGTTCGAACTGGGGGCCGAGGTGATCCCGCTCGGCGTCAGCCCTGATGGCTTCAACATCAACCGCGAGGCTGGCTCCACCGCGCCGCAGAAACTCTGCGAGGCGGTGCTGGAGCATGGCGCGGATATCGGCATCGCGCTGGACGGCGACGCCGACCGCGTGATCCTGGCCGACGAGCAGGGCGAGATCATCGATGGCGACCAGATCCTCGGCCTGATCGCACGCGACATGCACGCCAACGGCACGCTGCGCGGCGGCGGCATCGTCGCCACGGTCATGTCCAATCTCGGGCTGGAGCGCTTCCTGGGCAGCCTCGGCCTCACCCTCACCCGCACCAAGGTGGGCGACCGCTATGTCGCTGAGACCATGCGCGAGAAGGGCATCAATCTCGGCGGCGAGCAATCCGGCCACGTCATCCTCTCCGATTTCGCCACCACGGGCGACGGGCTGGTGGCGGCGCTGCAAGTGCTGGCCGTGCTGGTGCGCGGCGGCAAGCGCGCCTCCGAGGCCTGCCGCGTCTTCGCCCCGCTGCCGCAGCTTTTGCGCAATGTCCGCTATGCCGGCGCCTCGCCGCTCGCCCTGCCGCACATCCAGGCGGCCATCGCCGCGGCCGAGCAACGCCTCAACGGCGCGGGCCGGGTGCTGATCCGCCCCTCGGGCACCGAGCCGCTGATCCGCGTGATGGCCGAGGGCGAGGATTCCGCCCTGATTCACGATATCGTCGGCGGGCTGTGCGAAACCATCGCCGCCGCCGCGGCATGAAGCGCGTCCTCACCATCGCCGGCTCCGATTCCGGAGGCGGCGCGGGCATCGAGGCGGATATCAAGACCATCTCCGCCCTCGGCGCCTATGCCTGCACCGCCATCACCGCCGTCACCGCGCAAAACACGCTGGGGGTGCGGGGCGTGCATCCGCTCCCCGCCGATTTCGTCAGCCTCTCCATCGAGACCGTGCTCGCCGATATTGGCGCTGACGCGATCAAGCTCGGCATGCTGGCCAATGAGCCGATCATCCGCGCCGTCGCCGCCAGCCTGCCGGACACCATCCCCGTGGTGCTCGACCCGGTGATGGTCGCCACCTCCGGCGCCGTGCTGCTGCCCGAGGAGGCCATCGCCGCGCTGATCACCAGCCTGCTGCCCCGCGCCGCGCTGGTCACGCCCAACCTGCCCGAGGCCGCCAAGCTCACCGGCCTGACCGTGAGCAACGAGGCCGAGCGCATCGCCGCCGGGCAGAAGCTGCTGGCCATGGGCGCCAAGGCCGCGCTGGTGAAGGGCGGCCATGGCCGCGAGGAGATGCTGACCGACTACCTCGTCACCCCAGAAGGCGTGGAGCGCATCACCCTGCCCCGCCTGCACAGCACCAGCACGCACGGCACCGGCTGCACCTATGCCAGCGCCATCGCCACCGGCCTCGCGCAAAACCTGCCGCTCGGCGCCGCCATCCGCCGCGCCCGGAATTACCTGCAAGAGGCCATCCGCACCGCGCCGGGCTTCGGCGCCGGTCACGGCCCGCTCAACCACCTCGTCCGCGCCGAGCCAGCGGCCTGAGCTAATCCCGGCCCGTATTCGGGCGGTAGGCGGTGGCGAATTGCCGGACCGCGTCCTCGATCTCGGCCTCCGAGAGCAACACCGGCCCGCCCGCCGCCAACGAGAGCAGATATTGCTGCGCCAGCACCTCCAGCTCGGTAGCGGCGGCCAGGGCGGCGGCCACATCCCGCCCGGTGGCGATGCCGCCATGATTCGCCATCAGGCAGGCGCTGCGCCCCTCCAGCGCCTTCAGCACATTGGCCGAGAGTTCCTCAGTGCCGAACAGCGCATACCCGGCGCAGCGCAGCGGCGCCCCGCCGAAGCGGGCGATCATGTAATGGCAGGCCGGGATCTCACGCCGCGCCAGCGCCAGCGCCGTGGTGTAAGGCGCGTGGTGGTGTACGATGCCGCCCACCTCCGGCCGCGCGGCATAAATGTCCAGATGGAAATGCCATTCCGAGGACGGGCGTAGCCTGCCCTCGAAACGTCCATCCGGCTGCAGCAGCGGGATCATCTCCGGGGTCAGCGTCTCATATGGCGTGGCGGAGGGGGTGATCAGAATCCCCTCCTTCGTGCGCAGTGACACATTGCCCGAGGTTCCCGCCGCCAGCCCGCGCGCGGCCATCGCCTGCGCCGCCGCGATCAGCTCTTCGCGCGGCGAGGCCATCACGGCCCCTCGGCCGGGGCGAAATGCAGATCCGGCGAGAGGCTGATCTTATCGCCATCCCAGCCCAGGTTCAGCACCGCCGTCTGGGTTGCGGCATTGGCGAAGCTCTTGGCCTGACAGGCTGTCTGCGCCGTGGCGGCGGGCACATAGGTCACGCCCGCCGTGGCGAAGCTGCCGCCGCGCGCCAGCGAGTCGACGCTGAGCAGCACCGCCTGATCCGCCGATTGGCGCAGCTGGCAATTCGCGTTCGGGTCCAGCGTCCCGCGCAGATCGCTCGCCTTCAGCACCGGCGTCAGCTTGAGCTGCCCGCCATTGGGGATGGTCACGAGATACAGCCCGGTATCCGCCTCACCCTGGCCAGTGGCGCCATACAGGCAAAGCAGCCGCGCCCGCCCCTGCGGATTGAGCGACAGGCAATGCTCCGCCGCCCCGCCCGGCAGCCAAGCCGAGAGCGCCCAGCCCGTGCCGGCGCGATGAAACAGAATCCCACCGCCGAAACTGGTGACATGCGGCTCGAAACTGCCTTGGTAGGAGACATACGCCTCATCCGCGTCCGCCGCCGTGAGATGCCCATAAATCACGCTGGTCAGGGTGATCCCCAGCCCAGTCCCGGCGCCGCCATAATCCGAGGACGGATAGCCCGGCAGGCTCTGGCAACTATGCGCATAACCATCCGCGCCAGGGCCGGCGCCCCCGCAGACCAGCGGCAGAAACGCCGCCTGTTCGGCCGCGGTGAGCGCGCGCGGGTCCTGATTCGCCGCCGCGGCGGTGCCCGAGGGCGGCCCGCCCTGGAGGCGTGACCAGACTTCATACGCCCCCGCGCCGATCACCAGCAGAAGCAGAAGCAACAATAGAGAACGCCGCATGAAACCTCCGGAGTACCTAACCTCCGCCATTTGCCCTTTTTCGCGAAGCGGGTAAATATCGGCACAATCTCAGGTTTTGCGGAGGCTCAAGATCATCCACCGGCGTGTCCTGCTCCTTGGCAGCTGTTCCCTGCTGGCCGGCTGCGCGGCGCTGCGCGCACCGGGCTCCGGCCTGCCGCCCTTGCCCGCGCCACAGCCCGGCCCTTACCGCCTCGGTCCTGGCGACGTGCTGAACCTGCGCATCTACGACCAGCCACAACTCTCCGGCAGCTACAATGTGGATGACAGCGGCAACATCAACCTGCCTTTGCTCGGCCCGGTGCAGGCCCAAGGCCGCAGCACCGATGGCTTCGCCGCCGCGATCGCCCAGGCGCTGCAAAATGGCGGGCTGATCCTGCATCCCAGCGTCGCGGTTGAGGTCTCCACCTATCGCCCCTTCTACATCCTTGGCGAGGTCAACACGCCAGGCCAGTATCCATTCCGTCCGGGCATGACAGTCCTGACCGCGATTTCCATCGCCGGAGGGTTCACCTACCGCGCCTGCCAAGACTATGTGGGTGTCACGCGCAACACGGGCAGCGCCGCTGCCCAATACCGCGCCCCACTTTTTGCACTGGCGCAACCCGGCGATGTCATCACGGTCTTCGAGCGGCGGTTCTAGGCAGATCACCATCGCGGCCGCCGCCGCGGGCTTTCTCACCTTCACCAATATGTGGTGCACCCAGGCGCTGCTGCCGGTGCTCGGCGCGGCGCTGCACGCCAGCCCGGCGCAGACGGGCCTCACCGTTACCGCGCCGCTCGCCGCCACCGCCGCCATGGCCCCGCTCATCGGCGCCATCTCCGATCGCTTCGGGCGCAAGCGCTTCATCGCCGGGGCAGCGCTGCTGCTGGTCATCCCCACGCTACTCGCCGCCGCCTCGGTCAACCTGCCAATGCTAATCGCCTGCCGTTTCGCCCAGGGGCTGCTGCTGCCCTTCATCTTCATCGTCACCATCGCCTATATCGGCGACGAATTCTCCGGCCCGGCCGCCATGCGCATCGCCGGCACCTATACGGCCGGTACCATCACTGGCGGGTTCTCGGGGCGCTTCATCGCCGGGCTGGCGACCGAGGCCTTCGGCTGGCGCGCCGCGTTTCTCTGCATCGGCCTGGTCACGCTGGCGATGGCGCTGCTGGTCATCACTCTGCTCCCGCGCGAGCGCCAGTTCCGGCCGGTTTCCGGCCTGGGCGCGGCGCTGCGCTCCTTTCCCAGCCACCTCAGCAACCCGCGCCTGCTCGCCACCTATGCGGTTGGCTTCGGCGTGCTGTTCAGCCTGGTCACGGTGTTCACCTTCATCAATTTCCGCCTCGCCGACGCCCCCTATCACCTCGGCCCGGCGGCGCTGGGCAGCATCTTCGTCGTCTATCTCGGCGGCGCCGTGATCAGCCCTGCGGCGGGGCGCATGGCCGCCAAATACGGCCACCGCGCGGTGATGGCCGCCTCGCTCGGGCTGAGCCTGAGCGGCCTCGCCCTCTCCCTCGCCCAGCCGCTCTGGATCATCGGCCTCGGCCTGCTGCTCACCTGCTGCGGCCTGTTCACGCAGCAGACCATCGCCACCGGCTACACCGCGCTGGCCGCGCGCGCCGCCAAATCCACCGCGGTGGGGCTGTATGTCACCTGCTACTATATCGGCGGCAGCGCTGGCGGCATCCTACCCGGCGGCATCTGGCACAGCACCGGCTGGCCGGGCTGCGCCGCCCTCACCGCCGCCGCGCAGCTCGCCGCCTTCGCCATTGCCATGGCCTTCTGGCGCCCGCTCAGCCCGCGCCCCGCCTGAGCGCCATAAAAACGGCCGGAACGCGCAGCGCCCAGCCGTTTCGTCCCCCCGGCGGCCACCCGCCGGGGATTTTGTCCGCCCCGCTTACTTGTCGCGGAAATGGGTTTCCTTGGCCTCGATCGCGGCCTGCGCCGCGGCTAGGCGCGCCACCGGCACGCGATAGGGCGAGCAGGACACATAATCCAGCCCCACCGACTCGCAGAACGCGATGGAGGCCGGGTCGCCGCCATGCTCGCCGCAAATGCCGAGCTTCAGCTTGTCCTTCTTCGCGCGCCCCTTCTCGGCGGCGATCTTCACCAGCCCGCCGACACCTTCCACGTCGATCGACACGAACGGGTCCTTCGGCAGGATGCCCTGCTCGACATAAGACGGCAGGAACTTGCCGGCATCGTCGCGCGACAGGCCGAACACAGTCTGCGTCAGGTCGTTGGTGCCGAAGGAGAAGAAATCCGCGGCCTCCGCGATCTGGTCGGCGGTGAGGGCGGCGCGCGGCAGCTCGATCATGGTGCCGACCGAGTATTCCACGCGCGCGCCGGTTTCCTCAAACACGGCCTTGGCCATGCGCTCCACCTGGGCGCGGGTGATGTCCAATTCGCGCTTGGTGCCCACCAGCGGGATCATGATCTCCGGCACCGGGGCCTTGGTGGTCTTCGCAACCTCGACCGCCGCCTCGAAGATGGCGCGGGCCTGCATCTCGTAGATCTCCGGATAGGTCACGCCCAGACGGCAGCCGCGATGCCCGAGCATCGGGTTGGCTTCGGAAAGTTCCTCCGCCCGCTCCTTGATCGCGGCGGCGTCCATGCCCAGCGCGTCGGCCACTTCCTTCAGCTCGGCCTCGCCATGCGGCAGGAACTCATGCAGCGGCGGGTCGAGCAGACGGATGGTGACCGGAAGCCCCTCCATGATCTTGAACAGCGAGATGAAATCCTCGCGCTGGAAGGGCAGCAGCTTGGCCAGAGCGGCGCGGCGGCCCGCTTCGTCCTTGGCCATGATCATCTGGCGCACGGCGCCGATGCGCTGCGGGTCGAAGAACATGTGCTCGGTGCGGCACAGCCCGATGCCTTCGGCGCCGAAGCGGCGCGCGGTCTCGGCGTCCAGCGGGGTTTCCGCGTTGGTGCGCACCTTCAGGCGGCGGATCTCATCGGCCCAGCCCATCAGCGTGCCGAAATCGCCGGAGAGCTGCGGCTCGATCATCTTCACCGCCCCCGCGAACACCTCACCGGTGGCGCCGTCGATGGTCAGGATCTCGCCCGCCCGGATGGTCACGCCATTGGCCGAGAGCGTCTGCGCGCCATAATCCACCGAGATGCCGCCGGCGCCGGCCACGCAGGGTCGGCCCATGCCGCGCGCCACCACGGCGGCGTGGCTGGTCATGCCGCCACGGGTGGTGAGAATGCCGCGCGCGGCGTGCATGCCGTGAATATCCTCGGGGCTGGTTTCGATGCGCACCAGGATCACCGACTCGCCCTTCTGCGCGCGGAACTCGGCCTCATCAGCGGAGAACACCACCGCGCCCGAGGCCGCGCCCGGCGAGGCGGGCAGGCCCTTGGCGAACTGCGTCTTCGCCGCCTTGGGGTCCAGGGTCGGGTGCAGCAGCTGGTCCAGCGCCGCCGGGTTCACGCGCATCACCGCGGTGTTGCGGTCAATCAGCCCCTCATTCGCCATCTCCACCGCGATGCGCAGAGACGCGGCGGCCGAGCGCTTGCCCGAGCGCGTCTGCAGCATATACAGCTTGTTCTGCTGCACGGTGAACTCGATGTCCTGCATGTCCTTGTAGTGCTTCTCAAGGATCGCGCGGACATTCTTCAACTCGGCATAGGCTTCCGGCAGCGCCTCCTCCATGCTCACCTCGCCCGGCTTGGCATAGGCCTTGGAGAGCGGGCGCGGGGTGCGGATGCCGGCCACCACGTCCTCGCCCTGGGCGTTGACGAGGTATTCGCCGTAAAACTCGTTGAGCCCGGTGGAGGGGTCGCGGGTGAAGCACACGCCGGTGGCACAATCATCGCCCATATTGCCAAACACCATGGCCTGCACGTTCACCGCCGTGCCCCAATTGGCCGGGATGTCGTGCAGACGGCGGTACACATTGGCGCGCGGGTTCATCCAAGAGCCGAACACGGCGCCGATCGCGCCCCAGAGCTGGTCCTGAGGGTCCTGCGGGAACGGCTTGCCGATCTCCTCCTGGACCATCTTCTTGTAGCCCTCGACCACCGCCTGCCAATGCTCGGCCTTCAGCGCGGTGTCTTCCACCACGTCGGCCTCGAGCTTCACATGCTCGATGATCTCCTCGAAGCGGTGATGGTCCACACCCAGCACCACCGAGCCATACATCTGGATGAAGCGGCGATACGAATCCCAGGCGAAGCGCGGATCGCCCGACAGCACGGCCAGGCCCGGCACGGTGGCGTCGTTGAGGCCGAGATTCAGCACCGTGTCCATCATGCCCGGCATGGAGACGCGCGCGCCCGAGCGCACGGAAACCAGCAGCGGCTGGTTCTTGTCGCCAAACTTGCGGCCGACCGCGCCCTCGATTCGCGCCAGCGCCGCATCCACCTGCGCCTTCAGCTCGGCGGGATAGTTGCGGTCATTATCGTAATAGGCGGTGCAGACTTCGGTGGTGATGGTGAAGCCGGGAGGCACGGGCAGGTCGATGCTCGCCATCTCCGCCAGGTTGGCACCCTTGCCGCCCAGCAGGTTGCGCAGCGACGCATTGCCGTCATTCTGGCCCGCGCCGAAATTATAAACCCATTTCGTCATACCCAGCTCCTAAACCTCAACCCTGGAAAAATCTGCGATTTGATTGACCGTGTCCCGGAAGCGCGCGAGCAGTCGCAAACGATTGCGGCGCAATTCTGGCATTTCGGCATTCACTGTTACTTTTTCGAAAAACGCGTCGATGGCGGCCCTCAAGGCCGAAAGGACCGTCATCGCATCCGAAAAACGCTCCTGCGCCATCAAGCCATCGTCGGACTGCAGGGCAGCCTCAACAGCACCACAATCCCTTGCCAACGCCTTCTCAGCAGCCTCGCCAAACAAAGAAACCTCGAAAGCGTGATCATATTTCACGCCGTCCTTTTCTTCTTCAATACGCAAAATATTCGCGGCTCGCTTATAGGCCGCATGCAGGCTCTTGCCATTGCTTGTACCCAGCATCGCCTCCAGCGCCTCCACGCGCCGCATCACCCGCACGAGGTCATCATCCGCCCCGGCCGCCAGCACCGCGTCCAGAATATCGAACCGCTTACCCTCGCCGCGCAGCTTCACGCGCAGGCGCTCGATGATGAAGCCGAACAGCTCCTCATCCTCGTTCAGCAGCGGCTTCAGATGCAGGCGCAGCCCGTTTTCCAGGATGATGCGGATCACGCCGAGCGCGCAGCGGCGCAGCGCGTAAGGGTCGCCCGAGCCGGTCGGCTTCTCGCCAATGCGGAAGAATTCGCGCAGCGTGTCCAGCTTGTCGGCCAGCGCCACCGCCACGGCGGCGGTGCCGGCGGGAACCTCATCCGACGGCCCTTTCGGCTGATAATGGCTGCGGATCGCCTGCCCCACCATCTGCGCCAGCGGGTCGTCCTCGGCCCCGTGCGCGGCATAATACCCGCCCATGACGCCCTGCAACTCGGGGAACTCGCCAACCATGCCGGTGACCAGATCGGCCTTGCACCAGCGCGCGGCGAGCTGCGCGCTCATCAGCTCGTCGCCATCCGCGCCCAGCAGCTCCGCGATCTCGGCGGCCAGTTCCTCGATCCGGCGCACACGCGCGCGCTGTGTGCCGATTTTGGCGTGGAAGGTGATCTTGTCCAGCCGCGGCAGCAGGAATTCCAGCTCGGTCTTGAGGTCCAGCTCCCAGAAATGCCGTGCATCCGAGAGCCTGGCGCGCAGCACGCGCTCATTGCCCGCCACGATCGCCGCGCCGCCATCCGGCGCCTCCAGATTCGCCGCGAAGGCGAAATACGGGGCCGGCTGACCCGCCGCATCGCGCAGCGCGAAATATTTCTGGTTGATCTTCATCGACAATTCGCGGACTTCCGGCGGCAGCGCCATGAAGGCGCCGTCGATCTTGCCGAGCAGCGGCACCGGCCATTCCACCAGCCCGGTCACCTCGTCCAGCAGCGCCTCGTCCGGCACCACGCTCAGGCCCAGCGCGGCGGCTTGTTCGGCCATGCCCTCGGCAATCAGGCGGCGGCGCTCGGCCTGGTCCACGATCACGCGGTGCTCGCGCAGCTTCTCTTCCCACACCGCCACCGACGACACCGCCACCAGCCCATGCCCATGCATGCGGTGCCCCTCGGTCTCATCGCCCGAAGTCACCGGCCCGAGGCTGAACGGCACCACCGCGCCATCCAGCAGGCACACGACCCGGCGCAGCGGGCGCACCCAGGTGAATTCGCCCGAAGCCCCCCAGCGCATCGATTTCGGCCAGGAGAATTTGGCCAAAGCGCCGGGCAGGGCCTCGCACAGCAGCGCGGCGGCGGCCACGGGCGGCAGGTCGCGGCGCAGCACATAATAGCCGTTCTCGGCCACCAACTCCTCGCGCGCGGCGTTATGCTTGCGCAGGAACCCGGCCAGCGCCTGCTCGGGCGCGGAGTCGCGGGGGCCGCGCTCTTCCACCGCGCTGCCAGGCTTCTCCGCCGCCACGCTGGCGGCGATGGCGACCCGGCGCGGGCCGTAATAGCTGCGAATTCCCTCGGCCTTCAGTTCGGCGAACACCGGCGCGAGCAGCCGCTCCAGCTCCGCCGCCGCGCCCGCCTGCATCCGGGCCGGGATTTCCTCGGAGAACAATTCCAGAAAGAATTCGGGCATCTTATTCCCCCGCCAGCCAGGCTTCGGCGCAGATCTTGGCCAGCGCCCGCACGCGCCCGATATAAGCGGCGCGCTCGGCCACCGAGATCACGCCCCGCGCGTCGAGCAGATTGAACAAATGGCTGGCCTTGATGCACTGGTCATAGGCTGGCTGCGCCACCCCGGCCGCGGCCAGCGCCGCGCATTCGGCCTCCGCATCCTCGAAATGGCGCATCAGCATCGCGGTGTTGGCCAGCTCGAAATTATGCTTCGAGTAGTCGCGCTCGGCACGCAGGAAGACATCGCCATAGCTCACGCCCTGGCCGTTGAAATCCAGGTCGTACACATTCTCCACGCCCTGCACATACATGGCCAGGCGCTCCAGCCCATAGGTCAGCTCGGCCGAGGGCGCCACGCAGGCGATGCCGCCCACCTGCTGGAAATAGGTGAACTGAGTCACTTCCATGCCGTCGCACCAGACTTCCCAGCCCAGCCCCCAGGCGCCCAGCGTCGGGCTTTCCCAGTCATCCTCGACAAAGCGGATGTCGTGCTTGCGGCGGTCGATGCCGATGGCGTCGTAGGAGGCTAGCAGCAACTCCTGGATATTGTCCGGGCTCGGCTTCAGCAGCGCCTGATATTGGTAATAATGCTGCAAGCGGTTCGGGTTCTCGCCATAGCGGCCATCCGAGGGCCGGCGCGAGGGCTGCACATAGGCCGCCTTCCAGGGCTTCGGCCCCAGGGCGCGCAACGTCGTGGCCGGGTGGAACGTGCCCGCCCCCATCTCCACGTCGTAGGGTTGCAGGATCACGCAACCCTGCTCCGCCCAGAACCTGTGCAATGTCAGGATGATCTCCTGAAAACTCTTCGGGCGCCCGTTGGCGGTATGGACTGTCATGGACCCTTGGCTAAACTGTGGACCTGTCGCGGCGCAGCAATACGGCCCCGCACGGCGAAGAGCAACCGCAGAGGACGCAAAGCGATGAGCAAATCCATCACCTGGACCGCCGCCGACTGGCTGGGCGCCGCGCTCGCGGCACTGCTCGGCGGCGGGGCCTTCGCCTTCCGCTGGTTCGCCATCGTGCCGCGGGCCACGGTGGGGCTATGCGCGGCGGCCAGCGCGCCGGGTTTCTGCACCCCGCGCCACTGGGTGCTGACCGGGCAATATTACGGCGCATTCGGCTGGGCCGCGCTGGCGCTGGGGCTGGCGGCTTTTTTTGGCGGCAAGCGCCTGCTCGGCGCGCTGGCGCTGGGCGCGGGCATCGCCGCGGTGGTCAATTATAACGGCACGCAGGGCGTGATCGGCGCCGCGCTCGGGCTGGTGGCGTGGCTGAGCGTGGTGAGCCGCCGCCCCGGCTGGGACGGGGCGGCTTAAAGCCCCACCTTCCCCATCGCCAAAAACTTCTCGCGCCGCTTCGCCTTCAGCGCCTCGGGGGGCAGACCCAGCAGCGCCTTGAGCTGCTTCTCCACCGCCTCGCCCAGGCTGGCCAGGGCGGTTTCCGGGTCGCGATGCGCCCCGCCCATCGGCTCCGGCACGATTTCGTCGATCAGCCCGAGCTTCTTCAAGTCCTGGGCGGTGATGCGCATGGCCTCGGCGGCCACCGGGGCCTGCGCCGAGTCGCGCCACAAAATCGAGGCGCAGCCCTCCGGCGAGATCACCGAATAGATCGCGTGCTCATACATCAGCACCGAATTGCCCGCTGCCAGCGCGATCGCGCCGCCCGAGCCGCCCTCGCCAATGATCGTCGCCACCAGCGGCACCGGCGCCGAGAGGCACGCCTCGATGCCGCGCGCGATCGCCTCGGCCTGGCCGCGCGCCTCGGCCTCAATGCCCGGGAAGGCGCCGGACGTGTCCACGAAGGTCAGGATCGGCATGTTGAACCGCCCGGCCAGCTCCATCAGGCGGCGCGCCTTGCGGTAGCCCTCGGGCTTGGCCATGCCGAAATTATGCTTGATGCGGGTCTCGGTATCAGTGCCCTTCTCTGTGCCGATGACCACCACCGGCGTGCCGCGGAACCGGCCCATGCCGCCCACAACCGCCGCGTCGTCGGCAAAGGCGCGGTCGCCCGCCAGCGGGGTGAAATCCTCGATCAGCGCGGCGATGACGCCGGCCGCCTTCGGGCGCTCGGCATGGCGGGCCACCTGGGTCTTCTGCCAGGGGGAGAGCTTGGCGTAGATGCTCTTGAGTTGAGCGTCGGCCTTGGCGGAGAGCCGTGCCACCTCGTCGGCGATGTTGATCTCACCGGAGGCGGGCATCCGCCGCAGCTCCTCGATCTTGGCTTCGAGCTCAGCGACGGGTTTTTCAAATTCGAGGTATTGGCGCATGGGTCAGGGCCTTTAGCACATATACGGCCCAAGAAAAGGGAGCGCGGCGCTACTGGCCGTTCTTGTCCCAGGGCGCGTTGCCCAGATTAACCTGCTTGGGCGTGGTGTTGGAGCCCGCCATCGCCCCCGCCCCGGCGCCGATGCCCGCGCCGACGACCACGCCAATCGGCCCGCCAACCAGGCCAATGAGCGCGCCCGTGGCCGCCCCGCCCGCCGCCGTGCCGGTGGTGCGCCCGGTGCCGCTGCCGCACGCCGCCAGGGCCAGGGGCAACATCAGCCAAGCCAGTTTCCGCATATGGTCCTCCGCATTACGCGCCCCTTGTTTCAGAGCCTCCCCGCGCCGGGCAAGCGTTTTCATGCCGGAACTTCATGCTTGGCGAAGCCGATTCAGCAATCTAGAGTTCACCATACCCTTAGAGGAGGCTCCCATGTCCGACCTGTTGAAAAAAGCCCCGCTCAACATCAAGCCGCCAGGCTGGCTCGACGATTTCAAGGCCTTCATCATGCGCGGCAACGTGGTCGATCTGGCCGTCGGCGTGATCATCGGCGCCGCCTTCACCGGCATCGTCACCAGCCTGGTCAAGGACATCATCACCCCAGTCATCGGGCTGATCACGGGCGGTGTGGATTTCTCCAACCATTTCATCATCCTCAAGGGCACCGCCGCCGCCACCCTGGCGGAGGCGCA
Source organism: Acidocella sp. KAb 2-4 (assembly GCF_020567705.1). GTDB lineage: Bacteria > Pseudomonadota > Alphaproteobacteria > Acetobacterales > Acetobacteraceae > Acidocella. The sequence goes on from NZ_JAJDJU010000027.1 coordinate 24,579, forward strand.
GAAGGCCGGTGACGTGACGATCAATTACGGCGTGTTCCTCAACGCCGTGTTCAATTTCCTGATCATCGCCGCCGCCATTTTCTGGATCGTGCGGATGATCGAGAAACTCTACAAGGCGCCGGCCGCGCCGGCCGCCCCTCCTGGCCCGACCCCCACCGAGGCCCTACTCGGCGAAATCCGCGATCTGCTGAAAACCAAGGGCTGAAACGAAAACCGGGGCCAAACGGCCCCGGCGCTTGAGTGAATTTGCGCCCGGCTTACACGCCGAGATTCTTCTTCACAAAATTATGGTGTGCCTCGATATAGCGCACCGTACCTGACTTGCTGCGCATGACGATGCTGTGCGTCACCGCGCCATGGCCGACCCGGCGCACGCCGTTCAGCATCGCGCCCGAGGTCACGCCGGTGGCGGCGAACATCACGTCGCCCTTGGCCATTTCCTCGATCTTGTAGATGCGGTTCGGGTCGGTGATGCCCATGGTGCGGGCGCGGTCGATCTGCGCCTGGTCCTCGAACATCAGCCGCCCCTGCATCTGCCCGCCAATGCAGCGCAGCGCCGCCGCCGCCAGCACGCCCTCGGGCGCGCCGCCGGAGCCGAGATACATGTCCACGCCCGTATTCGGCTGCGAGGCGGCGATCACCCCGGCCACGTCGCCATCGCCGATCAGCATGATGCGCGCCCCGGCCTCGCGGATCTTGGCGACCAGCTCGGCATGGCGGTCGCGGTCGAGCATGCACACCATCAGATCGGAGATTTCCACGCCCTTGGCCAGGGCCAGGTTCTTCAGATTCTCCTTCACCGGGGCGTCCAGCCCCACCACGTCATCAGGCAGCCCGCCGCCGACGGCGATCTTGTCCATATAGATATCCGGCGCGTGCAGGAAATTACCGCGCTCGGCCAGAGCGACGGTGGCGATGGCGTTCTGCCCGCCCTTGGCGGTGATCGAGGTCCCCTCCAGCGGGTCCACCGCGATATCCATCTCCGGCCCGCCGCAGCCGACCTTCTCGCCGATATACAGCATCGGCGCCTCGTCCATCTCGCCCTCGCCGATCACCACGGTGCCATTGATGGCCACGGTGTCGAACGCCTTGCGCATCGCCTCCACGGCGGCGCCGTCGGCGTCGTTCTTCTTGCCGCGTCCGATCCAGCGCGCGGCGGCGATGGCGGCGGCCTCGGTCACGCGGACCAGCTCAAGCGCCAGGTTGCGGTCGGAAACTTCGCCCAGGCGAAGGGGTTCGGTCATGGCTCTATCCTTATTTCGGTTCGATACGGATCAGCGCCGGGGCTTCCAGCACCGCTTCCAGCGTGGCGATGCGCGCCAGCGCGGCGTTCACCGCGTCCTCGCGCGTTTCGTGGGTCAGCAGCACGATCGGCACTGCCTCGCCCGGCTTGCGCCCATGCTGCAACATGGATTCGAGCGAGATGCCATGGTCGCGCAGAATGGAGGTGACATCGGCCATCACGCCGGGCTGGTCGACCACCATCAGGCGCAGGAAATAAGCGCTGGAAAGCCGCGCCATCGGCACCACGCGGGCCTCGGCCAGCGCGCCCTGCGCCATGCCCCAAACCGGGATCTGGCTGCCGCGGGCGATGTCGATGAGGTCGGCGACCACGGCGGAGGCCGTCGGTCCCTCGCCCGCGCCGCGCCCTTGCAGGAACACCGGGCCAGAGAAATCACCCTCCAGCAGCACGGCGTTGAACACGCCATCCACGGTGGCGATCGGCTTGCTCACCGGCACCATGGCCGGATGCACGCGCAGCGACACGCCCTCGCCGGTCTGCTCCGCGATGCCGAGCAGCTTGATGCGGTAGCCCAGCTCCTGGGCGAAGGCGATGTCCAGCGCGGAGACGCGGCGGATGCCCTCGATGTGCAGATCCGCGAAATTGATGCGCGCGCCAAAGGCCAGCCCGGCCAGGATGGCGAGCTTATGAGCGGCGTCCACGCCGTCGATGTCGAAGCTGGGATCGGCCTCGGCGTAGCCCAGGCGCTGGGCGTCGGCCAGCACATCGGCGAAGTCACGCCCCTCCTCGCGCATGGTGGTTAGGATGTAGTTGCAAGTGCCGTTGAGGATGCCCGCGACGCGGCTGACCCGGTTAGCGGCCAAGCCCTCGCGCAGCGCCTTGATCACGGGGATGCCCCCGGCCACCGCCGCCTCATAGGCCAGCGGGAGGCCAGCATCCTCGGCCGCCTGGGCCAGCGCCGCGCCATGCACGGCGAGCAGCGCCTTGTTCGCCGTCACCAGTGGGCGGCCCGCGGCCAGCGCCTTCTCGGCCAGGGCCTTCGCCGGGCCGTCGGAGCCGCCGATCAGCTCCACGACCACGTCCACCTGCTCGTCCCAGGCCAGGGCCAGCGGGTCATCGTGCCAGATCAGCCCGTCCAGCGAGATGCCGCGCTCGCGGGTGCGGTCACGGGCGGACACGGCGGTGACCACGATCGGGCGGCCAGCGCGGGCGGTGATCAGCTCCGCCTGCCGGGCCAGGAGTTTGACCACGCCAGCACCCACGGTGCCCAGCCCGGCAATGCCGACGCGCAAGGGGTTCATCATTTGCTCTCCAGAGAGTCGTCCGCCGGGGCGGCGTTATCGGTGGCCAGGAAGCCGCGGATATTGCGGATCGCCTGGCGCAGCCGGTGGGTGTTTTCGACCAGGGCGATGCGCACATGCGTATCGCCATATTCGCCAAAGCCGATGCCCGGCGCCACCGCAACCTTGGCCTTGGCCATCAGCAGCTTGGAGAATTCCAGGCTGCCCAGATGCTTGTAGCGCTCGGGGATCGGCGCCCAGGCGAACATCGAGCCGTTGGGGGACGGCACGTCCCACCCGGCCTGATGCAGCCCCTTGATCAGCACGTCGCGGCGCTCGCGGTAGAGGTTGCGCATCTCCTCCACGCAATCCTGCGGGCCGTTCAGCGCCGCCGTCGCCGCCACCTGGATCGGGGTGAAGGCGCCGTAATCGAGATAGGATTTCATGCGGGTGAGCGCCTTGATCAGGCGCGGATTGCCCACGCCGAAGCCCATGCGCCAGCCGGCCATCGAGTAGGTCTTCGACATCGAGGTGAACTCCACCGCGATCTCCTTCGCGCCCTCGACCTGCAGCACGGAAGGCGGCGGGTTGCCGTCGAAATAAATCTCGCCATAGGCGAGGTCGGAGATGATGAAGATCTCGGTCTTGCGGGCCAGCGCCACCAGCTCCTTGTAGAAATCAAGGTCGGCCATGTAGGCGGTGGGGTTGGAGGGGAAGTTCACGATCAGCGCCGTCGGCTTCGGCACCGAGTGGCGCACCGCCTGGTCGATGGCGCGCAGCATGTCCTCGCCCGGATGCGCGGGGATGGAGCGCACCGAAGCGCCCGCGATGATGAAGCCGAACTGATGGATTGGGTAGGACGGGTTGGGCACCAGGATGGTGTCGCCCGGCGAGGTGATGGCGGCGGCGAGGTTGGCCAGCCCCTCCTTGGAGCCGAGCGTGGCGATCACCTCGGTCTCCGGGTCCAGCTTCACGCCGAAGCGGCGCTCATAATACGCCGCCTGGGCGCGGCGCAGGCCGGGAATGCCCTTGGAGGTGGAATAGCGATGCGTGCGCGGGTCCTGGATGGTTTCGACCAGCTTGGCGACGATATGCGCCGGGGTGCCGGAATCCGGGTTGCCCATGCCGAGGTCGATAATGTCCTCGGCCGCGGCGCGGGCCTTGGCCTTGGCGGCGTTCACCTCGGCGAACACATAAGGGGGCAGGCGGCGGATGCGGTGGAACTCTTCAGAGGACATGTTCAACTCGGACTCGGGTTATCGATGCAAGGCTTAATATACGAATTGCGCGAAGCCGCCAGAACCTGAAGCCAGGGCGGCGATGCGGATCGCGGCGGGCGGCACGCCGGCGGCGGTGAGCGCGTCGGCCATCCGCCGCGCCCGCGCCAGGGCCAGCGGCAGCGTGCCCTCGCCAAAGCCGACGACACGGATCCGCGCCGCGCCGCGCGCCGCGGCGAGCTTGGCCAGCGCCTGCGCCTGATCCGGCGGCAGCACCGCCGAACTCGGGGGGAATGCGATCACGACCGGCGGGC
>NZ_JAJDJU010000028.1 GCF_020567705.1 Acidocella sp. KAb 2-4
CTCTTTGTGAAGCTATGATTCGAACCAACACGAACCCCTTTCGTGGCGGCTAGCAGATGCGGGCGAGCATCAGTGCCCGAGGCGTCACGGGGCGCCATTTTAACCGTCATGCCCGGCGTCGCACGTATGGGAAGGCAGGGCCATCGACTGCCGCGCCGCCTGTCTGCCGAGCAGCCGGGCCAGCGCGAGGATGGTTTCATTTACAGCCGCTTCGGGGGCCGGCGGCGGAGGTGGAGTTTGTCCCTCAGCGCTCGTCTGGGCGCAGGGCGCACCGGGCGCTTGTGGCGGGATTTCCTTGATCAGTGCCGCGGTACTTTGCGACAGGGCTTCCAGCAGCCCGAAGAATGCCGTCAGATGGTCGGCGGCGCGAATCGTCGTCGCTGGCCCGACAAGGCTCGCCAGTGGCGGCGTGTCGAGCGAGGGCGAGTCGGTGATGGTATCATGTGGCCCGGCCAGGATCGGGCCGCTGAGCGGGGAGCGGGCCGAGGATGGCTCCGGCATGCGCCCGAACAAGGTGAGCTTCGTACCAGTGTCCAAATCCGCCAAGTGATGCTGCAGCTTCCACGCGGCGCTTTGGAGCGCCTCCAACTTCCGCCGGCGGGCCGATGGGGAGAGCTGCTGGCCCGTTCCGGCCTGGTAGGCGGCGACTTCCAGGACAACGGACTCGATCGCCGGCGCCGCGTTTTTGTCGCCAAACCAACGGCAGGAAATCGTTTCGAGATCGGCGCGCGCCGCCGCTGTTTTTTCAGGTCTGCGGCTCATTTTCCTAGAGAATCGCTGTTATATTAACCTTGATAAAACCTAATAAGTATAAAAAACCCAGTAAAATCAAACCCTTTTTTGGTGAGCGCTTGAGCTGAGGGCAAAGCGGGACCAACCCCGCGCAAAAAGCGAGGTTGGCGGCGCACCTTGACGTCGTCCGTGGTCCTTTTCCGGAGCCGCGCCGTCGCCTCGGGCCGGGCACGCCATGGGCGGGTGACCGGATGGTTCGCTGCTTCTCGACGGCAATCCCACGCCGCCGGGCGTCCATGGGCCTCGAACCTTCGCGGTGCCCTTCGGGTGCATGACGCCTACCCCACAGTACCCGTACGAGCCCGGCGCTGCCGTCTATGCTGACCACCTGACCCGGCCAGACCCGCGCGAATCGACGCCGGCCCGACGGGGCATACAAGCCGCTAGGCACCTGCCCGGCACCAGTATTTCCGTCTGCGTGAATCTCAAAATTCCGGCAAGGCTCAGGGGGGATATCCCCCGCCCGATAGGTCAGAAAATACGTCGTAGGGCAGTAACCACGACGCCAAATACTTACAGGCTGAGATCAGCACTCAAGTCCACCAGATTTGGACTCGCGTCTGGACAGCTTGTATAAGAAAATAAATTCTACTTCGCCCGATGTGTCAAAGTTTGAATAAAATGATGCTATATGATGGCGAAAATCGAAATGTCGAGCCGGGTGAAGGTCGTTTCGTTTCGAAATTTTAAGTGCCATATCCCGACATTCGGCCCCGACGGCGCAAAAATTCCTGGCACGGGGGTGGGCGTCTTGGCGTGTCGCCCATCCCCCCCCCCACCGGATCAAATCCGGCAGTAATGGCACCTTGCACGGGGCTGCCTGGATCTTGAGTGCAGACATGGCGGAGGTCGCGGCTCCGGATCTCGCGACGCTTGACCAATTTGGCCGGCGCCTAGGCAATTTTCTCGGTCCGCACGTCTGTCATCGCGCCCAACTTCAGAAACCATGGCGCGGCGTGTCCAGACCCGCTCATAGCTCCCGGCAGGGCTGCTCAAGTTGCGTGGTTAAGATGTGTGGCCAGTAATTCTAGAATCGTATAATGTCGTCGTTAAACGTCAAAAAGTATGGTTCGAGACGGCCAGGACTTAAATTTTCTGAGATGAGCAGAGGCGTAGGGGCGCCAATGGATCTAACGCAAACTTCGTTGTTTTCGTATCGGGATTGGGGAGTTGTCGGGTTTGATTCCTGGGCCGGAGATTTGCGAGCCGCATGTGGCAGTTTTCAGCCGGTAGCGGTGGATACGCGCGCCGGTGTGCGGGGGATGGCGAAGCGTGTAGAGTTGCCGAGCCTCACATTTGCGCATGTTGTCAATAACTTGGAGACGATCAGTCGGACGCCGAAAGACGTACGTCGTGATGATGAAGAGGTCTTTTTTCTGCTAATGCAGATTGAAGGCGCGTGTGGTGTGGAGCAGGGCGCCGCCCAGGTGATGCTTGCGGAGGGGGATTGTACGTTGGTCGATTCGACCCGTCCTCTTAATTTTTATTTTGGCGGGCGGCACTCCAACCAAATATCGTTGCATTTGCCGCGTCGTGCTCTGTTACATAAGCAGGACGGCAGGTCGGGCGGTTTGCGCCGATTAGAGGCGGCCGACCCCATGGCGGTGGTTTTGCGTGCGTTGGTTGTCAAGCTTGCCGCCGACCCCAATGAGGTGGCGCTGGGCGCTCTTTTGCTCGATGCGGCGAGCCAAGCTTTTCGGGGGCTTCCTGTCTCGACCGAGCCCACCCAAACTCGCCTGCAGCGCGCGCTGCTGCTGATCGAACAGCATTTGACCGAGCTATCGCTCGATTCATCCTGGCTGGCCGCAAGGCTGAAGGTATCTTTGCGCACTCTGCAGGATGATTTCCGCCCCACGGGGCAAACCTGTACCGAAGTGATCCGTGAGCGGCGCCTGCGCTGGATTGAGGCGCGGCTGCGCAGCGGCACGGCGCGTAATCGGGAAACCATAGCGGCTCTGGCCTTTGCCGCGGGGTTCAATGACATCTCCTACTTTAACCGGAGCTTTCGGGCTTTGTTCGGCTGTGCGCCGGGCGACGTGGTGACGCGCCGCTGAGCGCGTTGCGTTTTTGTCCAATTCGGATCGCGCTTGCGGCCAAGACGAGTGATCCGAGGCGGTATTAGGGTCTTCTCTGTCCAATAAATTTCGGGGGAGCCGACATGAACTCTTTTGCCTTGATTATAAATGGCAAGCGCGTGGAGGCCGCGCAGCATCTGGATGTGTGTAATCCGGCGGATGGTAGCGTTGCGGGACGGATGCCGGTCGCCACGGAGGCGCATCTGAATGACGCCGTGGCCGCCGCAGCGGCCGCATTTCCAGCCTGGGCAGCCACGCCAGACGAGGAGCGCCAAGCCCTTTGCTTTAAGGTTGCCGACATTATCGAGGCACATGCCGAGGAGTTGGCGCAATTGCTCACTCTGGAGCAGGGTAAGCCGCTGGGCGGGCTCGGTTCGCGCTTTGAGTTGGGAGGCGCCATGGCCTGGACTCGCGCAACCGCTGCTCTTTCGCTGCCGGTGGAAGTGCTGCAAGACACGCCCGAAGGCCGTGTGGAGTTGCACCGCAAGCCGATCGGCGTGGTGGGCTCCATAACTCCCTGGAACTGGCCGGTGATGATCGCCTGTTGGCACCTCATTCCCGCCATCCGCGCGGGTAACACGGTGGTCAGCAAGCCCTCCAGTCTAACGCCACTGTCTACTCTGCGTATGGTCGAGTTGATGAATAAGGTGCTGCCGCCCGGCGTGGTCAATGTGGTGACTGGCGGCGGCGGGCTTGGTGGTGCCCTGTCGGCGCATCCGGGGGTGAGCAAGATGGTGTTCACCGGCTCGACGCCCGTTGGCAAAAAAGTGATGGAAGCCGCGACGGGTACCTTGAAGCGTTTGACGCTTGAACTGGGCGGTAATGATGCCGGGATCGTGCTGCCTGACGCCGACCCGAAGGCCATTGCGGAAGGTCTGTTCTGGGGCGCGTTCATCAATAACGGCCAGACCTGCGCGGCGCTTAAGCGGCTTTACGTGCATGACAGCATCCATGATCAGGTCTGCGAGGCGCTGGTGGCCTATGCCGCCAACATTCCCGTGGGTGATGGCCGGTTGGAGACCAGCGTGCTGGGCCCCGTGCAGAACGAAAATCAGTTCAACCTGGTGCGCGAGTTGGTGGATGACGCCAGGGCGCATGGCGGCAAGGTGCTGCTGGGCGGCAATCCGAGCAATGGGCCGGGGCATTTCTACCCGCTGACGCTGATTTCGAATGTCGATAATGGCGTGCGGGTGGTGGATGAGGAGCAGTTCGGGCCGGTGCTGCCGATCATCCGTTATTCGGATGTCGAGGAAGCGATCGCCCGGGCCAACGCCTCTGAGTTCGGGCTTGGCGGCTCAGTGTGGTCGTCGGACATCGAGGCTGCGAAGAAGATCGCCAAGCGATTGGAGTGCGGCTCGGTTTGGATCAACAAGCATGGCGCCATCCAGCCCAACGCGCCGTTTGGCGGTGTCAAGCAGTCGGGTTTGGGCATCGAGTTTGGTGTCGAGGGACTCAAGGAATTCACCACCGTCCAGACGCTTTTGGTTTGAGGTTCAGCCAAGCTGCTCGAGTTCGCGAGCCCTTGCGGTGAGTGCCTCGAGCAGCCGCGCAAGCGTGGTGCGCTCTTCAGGAGTGAAGCTCTCTAGCAGAAACGCCTCGCGGGCGAGGATCAGCGGCACGATTTTGCGGTAGATCGCCTGGCCCTGGGGGGTGAGTTCAAGAATTTTGTTCCGCCGGTCATGTGGGGCGTCGTACCGGCGCAGCAAGCCGCGCGCCTCCAGGCTGGCCACGGCACGGCTCACGGTCATCTTGTCCTGGGTGGAATGGGCGCAGATCTCGGTGGCCGAGACGGGCCCGAGGTCCGAGAGTGAGGCGATGATCCGCCATTCGGGGCGGGTCAGTTCAAACCGCTCGGCATAGATCCGCGCGGCCACCTTGGAGACCAAATCGGCCAGGGCGACCAGGCGGTAAGGCAGGAAATCATTGAGCGTCAGGACTGCGCCCTGATTGTCGTGTTCGAGAGTCATATCAACCGCCATTCCGTATCGTCAGTTATCACATATATAAATAAATATCTTTTCTAATGAAGGCAAAAATTAATATTAGTCACTATTGATACTAACTGGTAACTCGTGTTACGAACGCATTATCTTTAGGGGAGAGACCGTTATGTTGATCAAGAAAATTCACCATGTCGCCTACCGCTGTAAGGATGCAGGCGAGACAGTCACGTTTTATAAGCAACATCTGGATATGGAGCTGGTCGGGGCTTTTGCCGAAGACCATGTGCCCTCGACCAAGGCGCCTGACCCCTACATGCACATCTTTCTTGAGGCCGGGGCCGGCAATATTCTTGCCTTTTTCGAGCTGCCCACCCAGCCCGAGATGGGCCGCGACCCTAATACCCCGGACTGGGTGCAGCATATCGCGCTGGAAGTTGAAAGCATGGACGCGCTCCTTGCCGCCAAGGAAAAGCTGCAGGCGGCTGGTATCGACGTGGTGGGGCCGACCAATCATGCGTTGTTCCATTCGATCTATTTCTTTGATCCCAATGGCCACCGGCTTGAGCTTGCCACCAACACCGCAGGCCCCGCCGATTGGCAGCGTATGAAAGACTGCGCGCAGCTGATGATCGAGGACTGGAACAAGACCAAGACACCGCCGCGCCACATGGCCTGGGCGCATGCCGCCGAAATGAAGAGCTGACCGGCGGCAAGGGGAGGAGCCAAAATGTTTAAGACCTATACTTACCCTAAATTCCCTTATGTGCAGTCGCCTGAGCAAATGGCCGGCGATGTGAAGCGCCATAAGCTGGTGATCATCGGTGCGGGGCCCATTGGGCTGACCGCCGCGTTGGATGCCGCAGCACACGACCTGTCTTGTGTGGTGCTGGACGATAACGATACGGTGTCTGTCGGCTCGCGCGCCGTCTGCTACGCCAAGCGTTCACTTGAGGTGTTGGACCGCCTGAATATAGGTGAGAGGATGGTCGAGAAGGGAATCGGCTGGAAGCTGGGTAAGGTGTTCTTCAAAGACCGACTTTCTTACCAGTTTGACCTGTTGCCCGAAGACGACAACAAGATGCCGGCCATGATCAACCTCCAGCAATATTATCTGGAGGAGTACATGGTTGAGGAAATCAGCCGTCACCCGCAGATTGATCTGCGCTGGAAGCACAAAGTCATGGCGATCGAGCAGAAGGCGGATCACGCGGTACTCACCGTTGAAACGCCAGATGGAAGCTTCAAGATGGAGGCCGACTGGGTACTTGCCTGCGATGGCGCCAATTCCTCGGTTCGGACCATGGTTGGCGCTCAATTCACCGGTCAATTCTTCCACGACCGTTTCCTGATCGCCGATGTGATCATGAAGGCTGAATACCCGACAGAGCGCTGGTTTTGGTTCGACCCGCCGTTTCATCCCAACCAGTCGGTGCTGCTGCACCGTCAGCCCGACGATGTCTGGCGCATTGACTTCCAGCTTGGCTGGGACGCCGATGCCAATGAGGAGAAAAAGCCCGAACGGATCATTCCGCGCGTCAAGGCGATGCTGGGCGATGAGCGCGAATTCGAACTGGAATGGGCCTCGGTCTACCAGTTCGCCTGCCGCCGGATCGATAATTTCCGCTACGGCCGGGTGCTGTTCGCCGGCGATGCGGCGCACCAGGTCTCGCCTTTTGGCGCGCGTGGCGCGAATACCGGCGTGCAGGATACTGACAATCTGCTCTGGAAGCTGAAGCTGGTGATTGGTGGCGACGCGCCCGTTGGCTTGATTGACAGCTATAATGAGGAGCGGGCCTTCGCGGCCGATGACAATTTGCTCAACTCCACCCGCGCGACTGATTTCATCACGCCCAAGAGCGCATCGAGCCGTCTCTACCGTGATGCCGTTTTGCAGCTCGCGGAGGATAAGGACGCCGAGTTTGCACGCAAGCTGGTCAATTCCGGCAGGCTTTCCAAGCCGACGCCCTACATCCATTCCTCGCTCAACACGCCCGATGAGGATCTGTTCGCGGGCGCCATGGCCCCTGGGACGAACTGTGCCGATGCGCCGGTGAAAGTGTCGGGGCAGGAAGCTTGGTTCCTCAATCAGATCGGTGGTGGCTTCACGCTGCTTAGCTTTGGTCCCGCTCCGGCGGCAAGTGTGTCCTTCGGGCGTATCGCCGCGCGCGTGCTCGAAGTTGGCCGCGATATTGAGGACCTCAAGGGCGTGCTCGCCGAGCGCTATGATGCCAAGCCAGGCACTGTCTATCTGCTGCGTCCGGACCAACATGTGTCGGCACGCTGGCGAACATTTGATGAAGCGAAGATTACCCGGGCCCTCGCCCGCGCCTTGGCCGCCTGAAAGGAGCCTCAGATGAGCTTGATCCTGAATCCTAACATTGATGATTTCGATGATTTCTACAAAGAGCTCATCGACAGCCAGCGGCATATGAATGATGCAGATGCGGCCCAGATGAACTGCAAGCTGGTGCTGTTGCTGGCCAATCATGTTGGCGATCGTGCCGTCATCCGCGAGGCATTAGAGCGCGCTGGCGGCGCGGTCTAGGTGAGGGCAGGGAGTGTCATGATCAAAACATCCTGGGTCGGGGGCGCCAACGCTCCCGAAGCCGATTTTCCGTTAAATAATCTGCCTTATGGCGTGTTCAGCCGGGCGGGAGAAGGGCTGCGTTGTGGCGTAGCCATTGGTGATTTTGTCGCTGACCTAGCTGTGCTTGAGACGGCCGGGCTGCTGGAGGTATCCGGCTTCACTGCGCCGGTGCTTAATGGCTTCATGGCGCGCGGTAAGGCCGCGTGGGCCGCTGCCCGCGCGCGCCTGGCGGAGCTGTTCGCGCAAGCCGGTGACCCGGTACTGCGCGACAATGCCGCGCTGCGCGAGGCTGTACTCATTCCGCGCTCGGATGTGACCATGCACATGCCCTTCGCAGTGGCGGGCTACACCGATTTCTACGCCGGCCGGCATCATGCGGAGAATGTCGGCACCATGTTCCGGGGGGCTGAGAACGCGCTGCCGCCCAACTGGCTCAGTATTCCCATCGGCTATAATGGCCGCGCCTCCACCGTGGTGGTGAGTGGCACTGAGATCCGCCGGCCTTTGGGGCAAATCAAGCCCCCTGATGCCGAGTTACCGGTGTTCTCGCCCACCAAGCGGCTCGATATCGAGCTGGAATTTGGCGCCGTGCTGGGCCAAGGCACCGAGATGGGCGCGCCGCTCACCGTTGCCGAAGCCGATGAGCTCATTTTTGGCTATGTGCTGCTCAATGACTGGTCGGCCCGCGATATTCAGGCATGGGAATACCAGCCGCTCGGCCCCTTCCAAGCCAAGGTGTTCGCCACCTCCATCAGCCCCTGGGTGGTGACCCGAGAAGCGCTTGAGCCATTCCGCGTGGCTGCGCCGAAACGCGCCAGGCCGCTTCTGCCTTACCTGCGTGAGCCTGGCCCCATGTTGTATGACGTGCAACTGGAAGTGCACATGCGTGCGGCGGGCCAAGAGCAAGATACGGTTATCTCGCGCACGAACACGCGGGAGCTTTATTATTCAGCCGCCCAGCAATTGGCGCATCACGCCATTGGCGGTTGCAAAATGAGCGTGGGGGATTTGTTGGGCTCTGGCACCATCTCTGGTCCCGAGAAGGATAGCCGCGGTTCGCTGCTTGAGATCACCTGGGGTGGCAAGGAGCCTTTGACGCTATCCGGCGGCGTCGAGCGGCGGTTTATCGAGGACGGCGACACCCTCACCCTCACCGGCTTCGCGCAAGGAGATGGCTACCGCATTGGGTTTGGCAACTGCGTAGGCACGATTTCGCCAGCGCCCGCCCTGCGTCCGGAGTGGATCGAATGAGCGCTAGTCTATACTCATATTATCGTTCCTCGGCGGCTTATCGGGTGCGTATCGCGCTTAACCTCAAGGGGTTGAGCGCGGATCTCGTGCCTGTGCATTTGCGCCACGGCGAGCAGCGAGGCGATGCCTACCGCGCGCTCAATCCGGCCGGATTGGTGCCTTGGTTCCAGGATGACCGGGTGGCTATGGCGCAGTCGCTCGCCATTATTGAGTATATTGAAGAAGTTCACCACGCGCCCGCGCTGTTACCGGCGGGGCTCGCCAACCGGGCCTATGCCCGCGAAATCGCCCTCACCATCGCGTGCGATATCCACCCCATCGGCAATCTACGTGTCCTAGACAAGCTCTCCGCCGACTACGGTGCTACGCCAGAGGGGCGGGCTGCCTGGAACCGCTATTGGATGGCGGCCGGCTTCGCCGCCATCGAGGCGCGGTTGGCGCGCACGGCGGGGCGGTTCGCCGTTGGCGATGCACCTACACTCGCGGATATCTGCATCGTGCCGCAAGTCTATAACGCCCGCCGCTTTGGGCTCGATCTCGCGCCTTACCCCATACTCGCGGCGGTGGATGCGGCAGCCCGTGAGCTGCCCGCTTTCATCGCCGCGGCCCCCGAAAACCAGTCTGATTTTCAAGAAGGATAAGACAGATGAGCACACCCGCTTTTGCCTCCACGGGCGACTTGGCCGAGAAGAACGTCTCGTTCACCCAGGTCGGCCCCAATCTTTATGCGTACACCGCCGAGGGCGACCCCAACACTGGCGTGATCATCGGCGATGATTCGGTGATGATCATCGACGCCCAGGCAACGCCTGCGATGGCTGCGCGCGTAATCGAGAAAATCCGGACCGTCACGGACAAGCCGATCAAATATGTCGTGCTCTCGCATTACCATGCGGTGCGTGTACTGGGTGCTTCGGCCTATGGCGCGTCGGAAATCATCGCATCGGAGAAATGCCGTGGCATGATCCAGGAGCGCGGCAACGAGGATTGGGCGTCCGAGCTCGGCCGCTTCCCGCGCCTGTTCCAGGCCGCTGAGTCGGTGCCCGGCCTCACTTGGCCGAGCGTGACCTTCAATGGCAAGATGACCGTGTATTTGGGCAAGCGCCGGGTGGAGTTGCTGCAACTCGGCCGTGCCCACACGGCGGGTGACATCGTGGCCTGGGTACCCGATGCCGGTGTGATGTTCACGGGTGATATCGTTGAATATCACTCGGCCTGTTATTGCGGTGATGCGCATTTTAATGACTGGCCGGCGACGCTCGATGCCATCGCCCGCTACAACCCTAAATCCATTGCGCCCGGCCGTGGCGACGCTCTGGTTGGCACAGAGCAGGTGACGGCGGCGCTAGACGCCACGAAGGATTTCGTGACCAGCACCTATAACGCGGTGGCGGAAGTGGCCGCCAAGGGAGGCACATTGAAAGAAGCCATGGCGGCTTGCCGCGCTGCATGCGACCATAAATTTGGCAATTATGCCATCTATGAGCATTGCTTGCCGTTTAATGTTGCCCGTGCCTACGATGAAGCTCTGGGCATCGACACACCTCGCATCTGGACGGCCGAGCGCGACCGCGAGATGTGGGCGGCCTTGCAGGGCTGAATTCAGTCTTTCTTTTGTTTCGTCCGCTGAAATTCGGCGGGCGAAACCCCTTCCCAGGCTTTAAAGGCCCGCCAGAAGGCGGTTGGGTCGCCATACCCCACCGCCTGCGACACCGCACCGATATGGCGTCGGCTGGTTCTCAGCAATGCCTTGGCTTCCTGCGCCTTTATTGTCCGCACAATATCGCGCACGGAGGTCCCTTCCTCGGCTAAATACCGTTGCAGTGAGCGCGGTGGCAGTCCGAGTTCGGCCGCCAGCAGCGTCAGGCTGACTGGCGCCCGCCCCAAATCGCGCGCCACTAATTGCCGCACTTGCTCCGAGAGTTTTGTCTCCTCAGTTTCTTTAGCCATCATATCTTCGACATGCCGACGCAGAAACGGAGCGAACCCGGCATTCGTCCCCTGCACCGCACGGTCCAGATCATTATTGTCGATTACCAATGCATTAGCGGGCTGGTCGAAACGCAAAGGCGCTCGAAACATGGCCTGCAATGCCTGAGCTTCATGCGGGCGGGAATGCTCGAAATGCACCTCGACCGGCGCCCATCCGCCACCCAGGTAAGTGCGGATCATTGCGCATGTCGCGGTCAGGGTGAATTCAGCATCCTGACGCCTTGGCCAAAGATCTGGATCCAGTATCCGGTAAGACCACATGCCCAGCCCGCCCTGATCATGCAGGGTGATTTCAGTTGCGTCCTGCCAGGCGCCTATGTAATGCGCGAGATTTTTAAGCCCAATCCGCAGGCGTGGACTGGTGAGAACCAGGAAGCCGATCGGTCCCAGCAGCTCACCGGGTGGATTGGTAATGCCCATTCGTGCGCCAAGCAGCGCATCATTAGCCAGCGTGGCCGCATCTTCAAATAATTTTAAATATCGTGCCAGCGCGATACGCTCATAAAGGTCTGTACGCGTGCTTCTTATGCCGTGCTCGCGCCGCAAAAAAGATGAGCCGCCCGGACAATATTGAATGGCGGAAATCACCTGATTGACAACCGAGGAGCGAATCATCGGCACGCTATCTCGTAAAGTATTGCGTCGCAGCATGGCACTCTCCAAAATACATCGTTTTTGGCTTTTTTTCAGTTGGCGCATTTTATCTGAGTTTTGGCGTAAATTGCAATCGTCCAGTGTTTGATGATCATAGTTTAACTGACCTCGCGGATACGCCAAATAAAGAACCAGTCTTCGGCTCGTCCAGCGGTTATAAATCAATCTAGGGGGTCTATTCCTATGAACTACGAACATACGGAAACTCTGGCGCCATTGGCGCCGGCGGCCAATCAATTGCGCAAGGGCGCGCTTGGAGCTGGAGCGGTCACGTTTTTCGTTATTTCGGCAGCTGCGCCTCTGGTCGCCATTGCGGGCGGCGCACCTTTGGGCATGCTGCTAGGCAATGGTGCGGGTATGCCGGGCGCCTATCTCATCACCGTGCTTATTCTGCTCTTGTTTGCGGTCGGCTATTGTGCGTTGGCGCGCCATGTCACCAATGCTGGCGCATTCTACGCATTTGCCGCGCGGGGTCTGGGCGGCATGGCGGGCGGGGCATCATCGATGATCGCGCTGATCGGCTATAACACCATGCAAATTGGGCTTTACGGCATGTTCGGCGCCGCAGCGCAGGGGCTGTTTCAGCAGGCTGGTATTAACCTCCCGTGGTGGGCTTATTCTTATATTGCGATGGCCAGCATTGCGGTTCTTGGCTACCGCCAGGTTGATCTGTCGGCAAAAGTTCTTACGCTGCTGGTGGCGGCAGAATATCTATGCGTGCTAGTGCTCGATGTCGCGATCATAGCCAAGGGTGGCGATTCCGGCTTGAGTGCCGCGCCGTTTGCGCCGTCGCACGTCTTCAGCGGTGCGCCGTCGATCGGGCTCGTGTTTGCCTTCGCCTGTTTCGTCGGATTCGAAGCGACAACCATCTATGGTGAAGAGGCCAAGGATCCTAAGCGGACGATCCCTAAGGCGACCTATTTTTCGGTGCTGCTGATCGGCGGCTTCTATATGCTGTCTTCGTGGTGTCTGGTGAATGCCGAAGGTTTAGGCAAGCTCGCTAGCTATCTGGGCGGGCTTCCTGATCCCACGCGCTTTCTGTTTAACATGGCTGATCGTTATGTCGGACACTGGCTGTCGGTCGTGATGAGTGTGCTGTTTGTCACCTCCGTCTATGCTGGCCTCCTTGCCTTTCACAATTCGGTGGCACGCTATTTTTTCGCCATGGGTCGCGAAGGGCTTCTGCCTGAGCATTTTGGCAAGACGCATGATAAGCACCAGAGCCCGCACACCGGCTCCGTCGCGCAGACCATTATTGCAGGGATCGTGGTCGGCATCTTTGTGGTCACCAAACAGGATCCCGTTCTGGCGTTGTTTTCATGGCTCACCAATGTTGGTACGCTTGGGGTCATCACGCTTATGGCTATTGCGTCCTTCGCGGTGCCGGCCTTCTTTGTCCGCAATCCTCATATGTCCGATGGCATATTCTCTTCCTATATCGCGCCGATTGGGGCGGGGATTTTGCTGGTTATCGTCCTCTACAACATCGTGATAAATTTTGCCCTGCTCACCGGGGCGTCTAACGTCCTGTCGTACAGTCTCACCGGCCTTATTCTGGCAGCGGCGGTTATTGGGTTGGCGTTGGCGCTGCGTCTGCGTGGCGCCGATGCTGCCCGCTATGCCTCTATCGGGCATGAGAAGATCTGAGGGTCAGTAACGATGAAAACTGTTGAATCTCCCACTTATTATTTTGCAACAAAAAAATACGACCTATCATTCCCGCGTTTGGCTGAGGATATCGATGCTGACGTGGTGGTGATCGGTGGCGGGTTCTCGGGCATCAACACAGCGCTGGAGTTGGCCGAGAAGGGGATCACCAACATCGTGGTCCTGGAGGGTAAATATCTTGGCTATGGCGGCACGGGTCGCAATGGTGGGCAGGTCATGGCCGGTATTGGCCATGATCTGGATAAGGTAAAAAGGCATGTTGGGCCGCAAGGTTTGGAGGTAATTTTTAAAATCTCCAATTTGGGGGCCGGTATTATTGCCGAGCGTGTGAAGAAATACGACATCAATGCCGATCTCTGCCATGGTTATGGGTATCTTGCCTACAACAGTCGTCAGGAAAAAACTCTAAGAGCTTGGCTTCAGGAGTTTAAATCAGTCGATCCGAACGAAGATATCGAGTTGCTCACCGGCGCGGATGTGCACAAAGTTGTAGGGTCGCCGGTTTATAAGGCAGCACTCAAACACATGGGAGGTGGACACGTGCACTCCCTGAACCTACTGTTGGGCGAGGCGAAAGCGCTAACGTCCTGGGGCGGACGCATATTTGAGCATAGTCCCGCCGTACAGGTGACATATGGCGATCGCGTTACGGTTCGCACTCCCGGGGGAACGGTGCGAGCTCAAAAGTTGCTGTGGGCATGCGACAGCTTCCTCGCCAATATGGAGCCATATATCTATAAGAAAACTATTAATACCTATGCCTATCAGTTGATGACCGAGCCACTTACGGATGAGTTGATTGAGCGTATTAGCCCAATCAGGGGCGCGTTTTCCGATATCAGCCCCGTCATCAACTATTACCGGGTGACGCGAGAGAATCGCCTGCTGTTCGGTTCGGCAACTCGGTATATTGAATACACGCCGTCGGATCTTGAAGCCTGGAACCGAACTCTCATGGTCGAGGTTTTTCCCTATCTTGATAAGGTGAGGATCGATCTGGCCTGGGGAGGTCCGATGGCGTGTAGCGCCAATCTGTTTCCGCAGATAGGCACCCTTCCAGATCGAAAGAACGTATTCTATGTTCAGGGATATTCCGGATTTGGCGTTACACCAAGCCATATTGTCTGTAAGGTGTTGGCAGAGGGTATGAGCGAGGGGTCGGCACGCTATGACCTTATGGCCAGCATCCCCCATGTCGACATCATCGGCAAAGACAAATTTCGGAACCTCTGGCTTACCGCCGGGAAGGTCTGGAATCAAGCGCAAGGCTATTTTAATGGCCGCGCACCTTAATTTTTCAGCAGAAGGAAAAAATTAGATGCTTGCACTCAAATCCTCCACAATTCCTGCACTAGAACCATGGGGCACGGTCGCAGATCTCGGTTCTACCATTATCGAGGGTGATGGAAAGGCATTTGGTTCTTTCACCCATGGTACTCCCGATGCGGCAGTCAGTGCAGGCTTTTTCGCTGTTACAAAAAGCACGTTTCGTATGGTGTATCCGTTCACCGAGCACGCAATCGTTCTAGAGGGCGTAGTTACACTGAAAAACGAAGCCAGTGGTGATGAGATGACCTATCAAGCGGGCGACGGCTGGACAATTGAAAAAGGTACGCCGTTGCTATGGAAAGTTCATAGCTCACGTTTTGTGAAGCACTACATGGCCTTCGTTTAAGGACTTATTTGGTGGCGGCTGAGCACCGCCGCCAAATAAAAACATAAAGAAAGCATTTCACGAATCTGTCTTTCCTTTTTTCTTTGCCGGGATATCTGACCATGAGCGGGCTGCACGCCAGAGAGCCGTATGATCGGCGTAGCCAAGAGCTTGTGCAATATCCGCGCGCTTGCGGATACCGTTCTCCAAGAGTGCGGCGGCCTCACTTTGGCGTACCTCCTGGATGATTGTACGTAAATTAGTGTCTGCGGCGGCCAAATGTCGCTGGAGCGTGCGTGGGGAGATTTGTAGGGTAAGCGCGACCAAATCGAGAGAGACTTCGCGATGGCTGAGTGCATTGCGCACTACATTGCGGACTTGCGTTAAAATGTTTGGCGGATCGCTCTGTAGTGGCGCCAGTACTCGAAGATATTCCTCGACATAAGGAATGAAACAGGCAAATGGCGTGTCATGTGGTAAGTCCAAATCGGTCGGATCCAATATCAATCTGTTATATGGCTGGCCAAAGCGAAGGGGTGCCCGAAACAACGTGCGAAGAGCGGAGGCGCAAGCGGGCTCCTCGTGCTCAAAATGAACCTCCAAGGGACGCCATGGCTTATTCAGACGACTGCGCAGCGCCATGTACATCGTCGCCATAGTGTACTCCGCATCTTGGCGACGAGGCCAGATTGTCTGATCATCGATACGATAGATCCATTTCGCTTCGTCGTTCGACATGTCTAGAAAAATGGTTGTTCCCGTTTGCCATGTACCGATATGCGTTGAGATTGCGTCAAGCCCCTGCCGCATAGTGGATGACGCCAACAAAAGAAAGCCGAGTGGTCCCAAGGCATCAGCGGTCGTTTGAGACATGCCGACATGTGCGCCCAAAAGGGGATCGCCATGATAGACGGCAAGTTCCTCGAATAAGGCAACGTAGCGAGCCAGCGGCACCGCAGAGAGGGAGCCTTGGAGCATTATGTTGGAAATGCCAAATTGGTCCTGGACTCGTCGGCGGATGGCGGGCGACCGCAGGCTGTCTAGTAAAATAGCCACGAGTGGCGATCGAATTTCAGGTGTGAAGGCTTGCAAGCTATTGATC
This sequence comes from Acidocella sp. KAb 2-4, assembly GCF_020567705.1. Classification (GTDB taxonomy): domain Bacteria; phylum Pseudomonadota; class Alphaproteobacteria; order Acetobacterales; family Acetobacteraceae; genus Acidocella. The sequence goes on from NZ_JAJDJU010000028.1 coordinate 15,719, forward strand.
ATGCGGACCTGCATTCAGCGTGGCAATGGCGGATTTTATCACAACTTTGTCGTACTTCGCCATTCCGTGATAGTCGAAGACAGCATAATTTCAAATCCAAGTAAATAGTTTTGACTACAGGAGGATGATGTGAACGGCACCGGCAATTGGATATCAGTCGGAGATTTGGCTGGAGGATTTGCCCAAGAGAGCAATATTTTATCGCCATCTTATGGTCTTGTCGGCAAGACAATAGATCTTGCATTTGACGATGGGACGGCATGGCAAGTTCGCATCACTCTCGAAGCAGGTCGGCAGTTTGTCGATTTTGAAAATGAACTCCAAAAGGAAGCGCGAATAACGTCGCTCAGAGATTCTCTTTACTTTATTGATTTTCTTGTAAGCGAAAAATCCATGACTTTGATTGTGGATTACGAGACCGGTTCAGCTTTGATAATCGAAGGAGGGCTGCCATCTGCGGAAGAAATTTCGGGTGGTTTGCTTGCGCGAGCCAAGGTAGGTTTGCCGCTTACTGCAGTTAAGGTTTCGTTCCGAAGGGCGCGAGTAGCGGGCAAGTATGGACAGTTCGGTTTTCCTCGCACCAGTGAGCTTGTGGGCAAGCGGATACGCTACCAGTATAGTGTCACGGAGTTGTATGAACATATCTATCTCAACGATATGCTCTATACTTGGCATTGTTTGAATGGTGTGGAAGCCGGTTTAGCGGACACGGATTTGTGTCATTATTTCAAGATCAGAGATTCTCTATATTTATTTGTCTGGCAGGAGAAAGTTGTGCCTACATTGGGTATTATCTTGGTCGATCTTGAGCGCTTTAAGACAGATGGAAAGATATTCGGAAATATGGATTTCTTAGATGATAATATTTCGAACTTCGCCGTGGGAGCGATTGCTGATTTTGTCAATTTCACGCAGCCATCAAATCTGGAGTGATCGCGAAGCCAACCGTCATGAATATAGCATCTGACGTTGGAAGCGGAGAATTGTGTGAGCGACAACGAGCGAGGGGTCGCTTCTCAAAGTCATCTTACCGGAGTGAGCCAAAACGATTGATAAAATTCAATTGTTTGCAAGGAAAGAATCGCCAATTATATAATTCAGAAACGTCTTCTCGAGAGAAGGCGGTATTACGAAGTTTTCGATTTTCCCGGTGATTTGGCTTTGGCGTATATTATCGTGTTGTTGGCGCTAGATGCAATTGTCGTTGCCAATGCTGCGGTGTTTAAAAAACATCGTCCAGGTTGAATAGAAATAACAGTAACCCGCTCGTCCAGCGGCTCAAAACAATATTGGGGGTATATTCCTGTGAGCTATGAACATATCGAAACGCTGCCGCCCTTGGCATCGGCAGCCAACCAGCTTCGTAAGGGCGCGCTAGGTGTCGGTGCTGTCACTTTTTTTGTTATTTCTGCAGCTGGTCCCTTGGTGGCGATTGCCGGAGGGGCGCCTCTTGGCATGTTGCTGGGCAATGGTGCGGGTATGCCTGGCTCCTATCTCATCACAGTTGTTATTCTATTGTTGTTCGCGGTTGGCTATTGTTCGCTAGCACGTCATGTAGTCAATGCTGGTGCATTTTATGCTTTTGCGGCGCGAGGGCTGGGTGGTATGGCGGGCGGTGCGTCGTCCATGGTTGCACTGATCGGCTACAATACCATGCAGATCGGGTTGTATGGAATGTTTGGAGCCGCTGCGCAGGCTCTTTTTCAGCAGGCCGGCTTTAATTTGCCTTGGTGGGTTTACTCCTATGTAGCCATGGCAAGTATTGCGGTTTTGGGCTACCGCCAGGTTGACCTATCGGCGAAAGTTTTAACTCTTCTTGTTGTTGCAGAATATCTTTGCGTTCTGATTTTGGACGTCGCTATCATAGTCAAAGGTGGCGATTCCGGCCTCAGTGCTGCGCCCTTCACGCCATCTCGGATATTTAGTGGATCTCCCTCGATTGGCCTAGTCTTTGCTTTTGCATGTTTTGTTGGATTTGAAGCGACAACAATTTATGGAGAGGAAGCCAAGGATCCAAAGCGCACAATTCCACTTGCGACGTATTTTTCAGTGCTACTGATTGGTGGTTTCTACATGCTGTCTTCCTGGTGCATGGTGAACGCTGAGGGTACAGATAAGCTCGTCGCTTATCTTGGTGGTCTGCAGGATCCCACCTGGTTCCTGTTTAATATGGCAGACCGTTATGTCGGTCATTGGTTGTCGCTTACCATGAGTGTATTGTTTGTTACATCGGTTTATGCTGGGTTGCTGGCGTTTCACAATTCTGTCGCGCGTTACTTTTTTGCGATGGGGCGCGAGGGGCTATTGCCCGAGCATTTTGGTAAGACGCATGCCGTGCATCAGAGTCCGCACACGGGCTCGATTGCACAGACGGTGATTGCAGCGATTGTTGTCGGAATCTTCGTTGTAACAAAGCAAGATCCGGTGCTAGCGTTATTCTCTTGGCTGACAAATGTAGCAACGCTGGGGATTATTGCGCTTATGGCTATTGCGTCTTTTGCTGTTCCATCATTCTTTTTCAGAAATCAAAAAATTTCCGATGGTCTATTCTCTTCGTATATTGCGCCGTCATTAGCGGGTATTCTTTTAGTTGTTGTGCTCTACAATATCGTGATCAATTTTACGGTCCTTACGGGGGCGTCTGCAATCCTGTCTTATAGCCTCACGGGACTTATTATGGCGGCTGCATTGGTTGGTCTGGCTTTAGCCATGCGCTTGCGTGCCAAGGACCCGGCAAGATACGCAACGATAGGCTATGAAAAGGTCTAAGGCATAAAAATGGAATTGTACGTTTAATTTTTCCCAGGAATAGGGCGGCGGGAAGCAGTAAAGATTATATAAGTTCTGAGTCGGACAAGATGTAATTAGTAATAACGTCGAAGAGTAAAATAGAGCACATAAACAAGGAGGATCTTTGGATGAAGACTGTTCTTTTTAGCACGACAACATTAGCGCTTAGTCTGGTTGTTTTAGTTGGAGTATTTCAATCGGCAAAGGCGTTAAATCCACCTCAAGCGATATCAATTGATGGCGGGCCTATTGGGGAGCTTGCGCTTTCCGGAGGTGTCGATGGATATGGGTATTATGCGTCAAATACAAGTGGAAGCCAGCTGTCCCACGGCATGAATATTGGAAATGCGATGGTTCAGTTACAGAAAAGTAGTGGTACTTTACAGTTTAATATTGAGGTTGGTGCGACGCAGGCGCCGCTAACTGTTGGCGCTCTGAGCTATGGGGGCGATGGACATTTATTGCAGACGTCAATCAGCAATTTTAGCACCGGCCCTCTTTATATTGGATCATTAACGATCTCGCCAAAAGACATGCCGGTAACGATCTCTGCAGGAAGATTAACTTCTCTCGAAGGGTACGAAGCTGGCATAGATTGGTATAACCCATCCCAGTTAACAACATCGATATTCTATGTACAGAACAATCAATCTGATGGTGTTGAAGCAAGCTACACTCTGGGGCCGGCGAAACTAAATGTTCTTTTTGGTGATGGTTGGGACACTCATGTATTTAACTTTCTACAGGCTTCGATCAATTATGTTGTAGACCAAAACAACTCGTTTTATGTCTATTACGCAGGTAATCTCGGGCGTACAGGGTCGAATGCTTATACTTATGCATTGAACAGCGGTTGGGGGCCAAGTGGCTTAACGGTTGGCCAATATGGAGCCTATTATATTAATTCCCAGATGATTGGAGGCTTTTATAGTTATACGAAAAATAATTTAAATATAGTACCAGAGATGCAGTATGTCTATGCAAAGGCGGATCGGAAACTTGGCATTATGAAGTCTACTTCAAATCTTGGAGTGGCACTCTTCGGCAATTATGCCTTTGCCGATACGCCGTATTCCATTGGCGGCTGGGTAGAATATGAAAAATCCATTGGTGGTGGAAATTGGTTCATTGGACCTGAATCCGAAGGCGTTGGTTTTGCGGTGTCACCGACATGGCAATATAAAGATCTTTTTGCCCGCGTGAACGGCGGTGGTTTCTATCTTCTGCATAATCGTAGTAATGACGGAACTTCATATGGCTATGGAAATAGTGGCATAGACAAGTTCCAATTTGTCGGCACGCTCGAAACTGGGCTTCTGTTCTAAATTTGGTGAGGCCGAGGGCACCTCGGCCTCACCACACTGGGATGAATGTTTT
>NZ_JAJDJU010000029.1 GCF_020567705.1 Acidocella sp. KAb 2-4
TTACCAAGCACCGCCTTGTTCAAAACAATCGACACCGCGATTGACTTTACCGACCAGTCCGGATTGGTGATGTCGCTTTCCGTCTGGTCCGTGACGTAAGTTTGATCGAGATCGGAGTTGGACTGTGACGGCTGCTGCGAAGCTGCCGCGTTAGCATTGCTCCTGCCGGCCTTCTGTGGCGGTGCCGTCGCGGAAGCGGTTGTCGGCGAGGGAGGCTCATTTGATAAAGCACCTGGGATACCAATCGCAGCCGTACGACTGCCAAGCTGCGTCGATTGCTGATCCGTCTGATGCTGGATCAGATGGCCCGGACCATACGTGACCTGGTGGATATGCTCTTGGGTGAAATCAAGATTGGCCGACACATTTGCCTGGAAATTATTGGCGCCCACGAGCGGGGCAAGTAATGCCGCCACCCGCACGTTCGCCTCGGCCTCGACCTGGGCTTCGATGGCCAACTGCGCGCCCGTCGTCATAACGCCGCTCAGCGGAAAGACGGTGACGCCAGACGTGGTTTCAACCGTAACATCATTGGCCGCCAAACCTGGCACCGCGCCGGCAACCAGATTTGCGATGGCTTGCCCCTGCGCCTGTGCCGTCGCGGCGTCGGCATCAATCACGACCGAACCCGTGGGCTTCGGCTGATCTGCGAGAAAGGGCGTATCCGGCGGCGTCGCCAGAAAAACCTGCGCGCTGCGGATGCCGTTCATGCTCTGAATGGACTGTTGCAGTGTGAGCTGTAACGCCTGAGTCGCCATTGTCGACTGCGCGAGATCCGACGTTGTCATTGGCGCATTCTCGAGCTGTAACCATGCGGTCTGCACATCTGAACCAGGAACCCGCGCCTGCCCCAATTGCAGCCTAGCCTGAGCGAGCTGCGGCGCGGGAACCAAAATGATGTTGCCTGCCGCCTGAAGCTCGTATGGAATGCCCAACTTTTGCAGTTGGGCGATTACCTTGCCACCATCGGCGGGCGATAGTCCTTCACTCAAGACAGCATAAGGCGGCCCCGACATTTCAAGCCACAACACCGCGCCGAGCGAAATGGCAATCACGCCAGATGCTGCCCAGAGTATCTTGGGCAGACTCGCAGTCCAGTCCCGCAGCCGGGTCAGATGTCGCCGCCAATCTCGCATGTTAGAACTGCATGTTCATGATTGACTGATATGCAGAGACGACCTCGTTACGTACAGCCACAGTTGCATTCCAAGCCACCTCGGCGCGGTCGCTCGCCACCAGCGCCTTGCCCAGCGTCGCGCCCGGCACGCCGGCAGAATAAATCGCCTCCGCAGAGGTCGCAGCGCCCTGCGCGGCACTCACCCCCTGAAGCGCCGAGTTGACAAGATCCAAAAACTTATGGCGCCCATTACCAACGCCCGTAGTGCCGCCAGCGCCAGCCAGCGCAGTAGTTACCGCACCTCCCGCTTGTATCGCCAGATTAGTTAACATAATGATACCTCTTTCATGGCGGCAGACGCGCGCCTACACACGCCCACACACATTCAAAATTACGTTTATTTACAGAACATGAATTAATAGGAATTTGATGTTCTTACGTATTTTCATCTCTCCTGTACTGCGTCCGGGGAGCGCTAAATCAATTTCCAAAGATGGAAAACTTTCGGCTCAATATTCGAATAATACGAAACTTTCTAATAAGTCCTTAAAGACACGCCGGTAAGCAAAAAATATTAATATGCCGAACGGCCAGCTTTTATGATGAAAAACTTTTTGGGCTCCACTATCTAGCAATATGAGCGAGATAATCAGCCTTAGACCTTAATAATCTTACACGCTTAGCGATGAGGCGATGGCAATCGACGGTTTGTTTCGATGTTATAATCCGCTTATTATCTTAACCTGATTTCAATATTTATTCTCCAAGATAGGAGTTAGCCCGCGTAAAATCAGCCAAATGGAGCACGCATCAATGACCACCATACTTGTCCTCGATGACTCTCCGACAATGGTCATGAGTCTGTCGCTCGCTCTCAAGAACGCGGGATATGACGTCGAGACAGGTGCGAACGGCCGCGAGGGCATCATGAAAATCAACGAAGGCACGAAACCATCCGTGGTTCTCACCGACCTCAACATGCCAGATCTTGACGGCATTGGTTTCATTAAGGAGGCACGGAAAATTCCAACCATGCGTTCCACGCCGATCATTGTTCTTACGACTGAGGCCAGTGGCCGCAAGCGGGATGAAGCCCGCGCAGCGGGCGCTTCGGGTTGGTTGACGAAACCCGCGGAACCTAGCCAGCTACTCTCGGTGGTCAAACAGCTTTGCCCTCGGTAGCGCTGCTGTCACACACCCATTCCTGGGCGGCACCTGTTTCGATGCTCTGAGAGAGAAATACCAAGGCTTACACATCATTCTCTGCTGCCGAATAGGGCCAACCCCGAACACACCTCCGCCGCTCGGCACACCGGGCGGCGCTTTCTGTTTGTCAAACCGACTGATGAGCCATTCCGTTGGCTCCAACGCGAGGCGCAAACAAAGGACTAAATTCATTAAATTCCGCCTTAGCTCACGCCATTTTTAAAATGGTGATTATTTGGCATCGCACTGCAGATAGCCAGCCAAAATGAATATAATCAATTGTTTATCCAAAGCTCGCAAATGACTTTATTTATCCTTTCATTTACGAATTTTTAACAACGGCTTCGTAAAACTAGTCTATGTAAACCACGCGGCCAAGGCCGTAGCGAGAGGCGCAGGGCGGTTATGCAGATCGGATTTCTAGATTTCTATGGCGGCGTGCTTAATGTCCGGCAGGAACGCTCAGAACTGATCGCCAATAACATCGCCAATGCAGATACGCCCAGCTATCTTGCCGTTGACGTCCCGTTCGACGCTGCGCTGAGCGCCCAGCTTGGCAGTACGCAAGCAAGCACCACCCCCCAATACCGAGATGATGGCATAGTTGGACTAAATGGCAACGATGTTTCACTGGACACGGAACGCGTTGAGGCTGCGGCGAATGGTGAGGCCATACAGGCCTCGGCAACTTTCCTTCATCAATCAACGGCGGATCTGGTGACGGCATTGCGGCCCAATCCATCCGGGATCTGAAGATAGCAAAGGCTGGAAGATGAGCTCCGATATTTTCAGTATTATTGGCAGCGCGCTCGACGCACAAAACATGCGGATGGGTGCGATCGCGTCAAATTTGGCAAATGTTGATTCGATTACCCCGCCAGGACAGCAGCCTTATCGCGCACATGAGTTGGTCTTTTCGGCCTCACCTGTAACAGGGAGTGCATATAATGGAACGGGAACAGATCTCGCTGACGGAACTGGTAGCGCTGATTTGGGCGTTCAGGTCGTAGACACTGTGCAGAGCAACGCCGATCCGGTCCAGAAATATGAACCCGGCAATCCCTACGCCAACGCGCAAGGCTACGTAACCGGCTCAAACGTTTCCCAGGTCGATGAGATGGTAAATCTGATCGATAGCACAAATTCCTATTCCGCCTCTGTCGCGCTGCTGGAGCAAAACAGCCGCATCGATCAGCAGATTATCTCCAGCTTCCAGGTAGCATAAGATGACCAATCTCGCCGTTTCAAACTCTTCAACCAGCACTTCCGTCGCGGCCTCGACAACAGCGGCGAGTCCAACATCGAGCTCTGGTTCCGCGGCCAGCCTGACACAATCAAATTTTCTTCAGCTTCTAACCGCTCAACTCAAATATCAATCTCCGACGTCCCCCGCCGATCCAACGCAGATGGCTTCGGAATTTGCCGCAATCTCCACCGTTAATGGGATCAACGCGCTTAACAGCAAATTGTCCACTCTGTCCACGAGCACCGGTGCCGCGCAAATTGCCCAAGCCTCCTCCCTGGTCGGCAAGCAGGTTGCGGTCACGGGCAATACACTCATCGCAGGCAGCAACGGCACAGCAGATGGCGCCTTCAGCCTGTCGGGTGGGACCAAGAATACCATGATCACAATTATCAACCCCGACGGCAGCATCGCGTCGACACTCAATCTCGGCGCCCTGCCGGCTGGGCAACAAAGCTTCTCCTGGACCGGCGGGGCACCGGGCACAAACTACACTTATAACGTTTCGGCGGTAGATACCGCCGGCGCTGCCGTCAGCGTCGCGCCATACACCGTTTATACGGTGCAGGGAGTCAATCTCTCCAGCACGTCACCCACACTCAATGTGGCCGGTTCGGCGAATACCATCCCCGTGTCATCTATTCAAACTGTTCTCGGATCTTCCTCATGACTCTGCAAACGGCCCTATCTGGTCTACTCGGTGCGCAAACCGGCCTTAACACCGTCTCTAATGATTTGGCGAATGCGAATACCACGGCCTTCAAGAGCCAGACGGCGTTATTTGAAGACGTCTACCCGGCCAATGCCATCAATACACCTGGCATTGGAACGGCCACGGAAGGTATTTCCTCGGATCTGACACAGGGCAATCTCATCGCCACCGGCAATTCGCTGGACGCCGCGATCCAGGGTAACGGCTATTTTATCGTCAGCAATAGCGGCACTCAGCAATACACACGGGACGGCGCTTTTCAGTTGAGCTCCAACGGCATGCTCGAAACGCTGAACGGAGCCGCCGTACAAGGCTACGCTGGCACAGCCGGGGGCGGACTTTCTGGCACGCTTGGGCCGATCACCATCAATACCGGCTCGATGGGCGCTAATTCCACTAGCAATCTGGGCGTCACCCTCAGCTTGAACTCGAGCGATACCATACCGGCAACCACCACATTCAACCCCGCCGACCCGACAAGCTACAATGACACGACCTCAGTCGTGACCTATGATTCACTCGGCAACGCGAACCAAGTTCAGCTTTATCTGGTAAAACAGCCGACCACAGGCGGGTCTACGCCATCATGGGAAGTCTACGCACAACCGCAACTCGCAAGCGGCACCGCCGTCGGCTCGCCGCAATTACTAACGACGCTCGGCTTCACCTCGTCCGGCGCTTTAACCTCGGGTAGTCCGGCCACGCTGGGCGTGAACTGGGGTAACGGCTCCGCAACGTCCAACATCAATGTCAGTTTTGGCGGTACCACGCTGGCGGCGCAGAATTTCGCCGTAGCGGGACTAACGAATAACGGCTACAGCGCCGGCAGTTATAGCGGGACAACGATATCCAAAGACGGGTCCGTTATATCCACCTACTCGAATGGAAAGACGGTCAGTGCTGGTAATTTGGCACTTGCCAACTTCATCAATACCGAAGGGCTCACACCGGCAACGGGCAATCTATACACGGCCTCCTCCTCTTCGGGGCAGCCCGTCATAAACACGCCCGGCACTGGCTTGGCCGGCACACTGGCGGGTGGAGAGTTGGAGTCCTCAAACGCCTCCACCTCGTCTTTGCTCGTTTCGCTCATACAATATCAACAGGCTTATCAGGCGAACACCTCGGTCATCCAAACCGAGCAGCAAGATAGCCAGCGCCTCGTACAAATTTAATCCATGCAGACGGATTCCCTTTATACCGGCATGGCCGGGCTGCAAGCCATCACTACGCGTATGCAGGCGATGGCCAGCAACTTGGCAAACCTGCAAACGCCTGGCTACGCCGCGGTACAGACGATGACCGAGGCATCACTTTACCAGGGCACAAACGCCCCGGCCGGGGGCGATGCCACCGCACTCACCCCCGGGCCGGATCTGACACAGGGCCCGCTGAACCATACCGGCGATCCCATGAACGTCGCGCTCAGTGGGGATTCCTGGCTGCAAGCGCAAACCAGTAACGGCACTGCGCTGACGCGCAACGGCACGTTACAGATCTCGGTGGACGGAATCCTGACCGATTCCGCCGGCAACCCGATCCTCAGCGCCGGCGGGCAACCGATCAGCTTACCGCCGCTCACCAAGCTGGAAATCAGCACCGATGGCACCGTGTCTGGCGTGCCACTCTCCAACCCCTCGGGCCCGGCGCAGAGTTATGGGCAGATCGGGCTGGTTTCCACTCCCACCGGCACGCTAACACCGCTTTCTGGCTCGCTTTACAGCCCGCCCGCGGGCATTGCGCTCACGCCTTCGGCTGATGGCGCGCTACATCAGGGGTATCTGAATGACAGCAATGCCGATCCCACGCAAAGCATGATCGAGATGATCGACAGCAGCCGCTCCTATCAGCTGCAAACGGACTTGATGAAAACCCAGTCCACCGCTTCACAAGGGCTGAACACCTTGCTGGCGCAGGGATAACGCCGATATGCCGACCATCTTCGCCAACGGAGCAACCGCATGAACCACGCGCTGGATACGATCGCCACGGGCCTGAACGCGAGCCAGACGATGATGGACACAATCGCCGACAATCTCTCGAACGTTAACACGACGGGCTTCAAGGCGGAGACGCCGGAGTTTCAAACTCTGCTATACCAAGACGGCATCCAGCCGGGCGCCAACTCAACGAGCCAAACCGTCTACCCTTCGGGGCTGGAACTCGGCACAGGCGTGCGTGTTGCTTCCATCAAGGACACATTGACCCAAGGCACGCTCACCAGCACCGGCAACCCGCTTGATCTCGCCATCAACGGCGCGGGCTATTTCCAGGTGATGCTGCCCAGCGGCCAGACCGCCTATACGCGGGATGGCTCCTTTCAGCTCAACCAGGCAGGGCAACTCGTCACCTCATCGGGCTATCAGGTGTTGCCGGGCGTCACCATCCCGTCTAACGCCACCTCCGTGACCATCGGCACGGACGGCACCGTGTCGGTCACATCCCCCGGCTCATCCTCAGCCACACAGATCGGCCAGATTCAACTTGCCAACTTCGTAAATCCGCAAGGTTTGCAGCCGCTCGGCGGCAACCTGTTCGCAAGCACCACGTCGTCCGGCACCGCCACCACCGGCGCGCCGCAGAGCAATGGGCTGGGCTCGGTCAATCAGAGCTACCTCGAATCATCGAATGTTGATGTCGTGCAGAGCATGGTTAATATGATCTCGGCCGAGCGCGCCTATCAACTCGGCACGCAGGCCGCCAGCGCCATTGATAACCAGCTCAACTATCTGGCCCAGGCCGCGGCTGGCGCATGAAAAGGCTAACCGCCCTCATCGCACCGTTGGCGCTTGCCGCCTGCGTCACCAAACCACCGGGACCGCCCGCCTTGGTCGCTCCAGCCTCGTTTCCGGTGGAGGTGCAGCCGCAGCAGCAAGTGACCGACGGCTCGGTGTTTCCGGTCGGCGCTTCCGGTTCGCTCTATGAGCCGCGACGCGACTGGCGGGTCGGTAACCTTGTAACCATCAACATCGTCACCAGCAGCACCGCGAACAACATCGATGACGCCTCACTGAAACGGACCGGAAAATTATCCGACGCCATGACCAGCTTCATGGGCGTGCCGATGAGTTTCGGCAGCATCAATGGCGGCAGCCTGCAACCCGAAATCAGCGCTAATTCGGATCAGGAATATAACGGCGCCGGCGCCAGCACGGCCGCCAACAACATTAACGGCCAGGTGGAAGCCGTCATCACTAATGTCGACGCCAATGGCACGCTGGCAATCGCGGGCCGTACCAACGTGAACATTAACGGCAACGTGATCAGCATCGTCGTCACCGGCTATGCCAGCCCGGAAGATATCACCGCCAACGCCACGATCAGTTCCAATCAGGTTGCCGACATGAATGTGCAATATGTCGGCAACGGCCCGATCAATGGCGCGCATGACGTGCCTTGGCTTCAACAGATCCTCAATAAGGTCTCGCCATTTTGAAACCTCACATTCTCCTGATCGCCAGATTGCTGGCAATTGGCGGGTTGATCCTGGTGGCGCCAACGGCATCGGCTGACAGCACCACCATCGGCCAGCTCGTGACTGTCGCCGGCGCGCCAACCAACCAGCTTTACGGTTATGGCCTCGTGGTTGGCCTGGCTGGCACGGGCGATCAGACGACGCAGGTCCCTTACACGCAGCAGACGATCCTCAACATGCTGCGCAACATGGGTATTTCGCTGACGAATGTGACCAGCATGCAGCCGAACGATGTCGCCTCCGTCATGGTTACGGCTGAGGTGCCCGCCTTCGCCCATGCCGGGCAACGGGTGGACGTAACGATCTCTGCCATCGGCAATGCTTCGTCACTCGCGGGCGGCGTGTTGCTGCCGACCCCGTTGCGTGGCGGTAATGGTCAAGTTTACGCGCAGGCCCAGGGGCCTTTGCTGGTTAGCGGTTTTGCCAGCTCGGCTGGCGGCAACACCACGAGCGTGAATGTGCCGACCGTCGGCAACCTGCCCGGCGGCGCCATTCTCTCCGCGACGATTCCCGCCAGCTACGACGTCAACGGCAATTCCGCGCTGCTGCTCAACACGCCGAGTTTTGAAACCGCCCAGCGTATCAGCGACGTCATCAACGCTGCCTATGGCGGCAGCACGGCTTCCGCGGCTTCACCAGGCGAGGTCGATCTCAGCGCTAACGGGCAAGACCCGATGCGATTCATGTCCAACATCCTATCACTTCCGATCACCACACCGCAGCAGCCGCCCACCATCATCGTTGACGCGCAAAGCGGTACAATCGTGATGAATGCCGGTGTCACACTCGGCCCCGCCGTGGTCAGCCATGGCGATCTCACCGTGAATATCCAGACGCAAAACGCCGTCAGCCAGCCGGGGCCGTTCAGCAACGGAACCACTGTGGGCGTGCAAAACTCGGTGGTCAGCGCCAAGCAGGGCAAGGCGCAGGTCATCAACCTGCCCCGCGCGGCAACACTGCAGGATGTGGCGGCGGCATTAAACGCGGTGGGCGCCACGCCATCCGACCTCATCGCCATCATCGAGGCGCTGAAACAAGCTGGCGCGATCAATGGCAACATCAAGGTGATCTAAGATGCTGGTCACGACAATCCATAACTTGGCAAATGCCACGCCGCAAAAGCCGAGCTTCTCTTCAACCGTGGAGCGGGTTGCCGGCATGTTATGGTACGAGATGCTCTACTCGATGAACGAAAACGGCATGTCACCCGACTCTCTGGGCGCGGGCGGCGGCGAGTTTCAAAGCATGTTTCTGTGGAATCTCGCGGAGAATCATTTCGACAAATACGACTCCGCGTTGCTGGCGGCGGTGACACGGCAAATTGGCGGCAATGCGAGTGAGGCCCCCGCCGCTACCGCATCCGCCGTACCTTCGCCCATCGCCGCCCCCCCAGAACCCTCCACGACCGGGAGCGCGGCCGACGCCGCCACGGCAACCGCCCAGACATCAGCGTCGCAGCCGCCGGCTGATATGCTCACACAAGCGAAAAATTTTGTGAAATCCGTCTGGCCACAAATCACCCAGGCGGCGCAGAATCTGGGCGTTCCGCCCGTGGCGCTCCTCGCGCAAACCGCACTGGAAACCTGCTGGGGTGCCGCCGCGCCCGGCAACAACATCTTTGGCATGAAAGCCAGCGGCGGTGAGGCGGGCACTGTGCGTGCCACGCACGAGGTGATCGACGGCGTTCTGACGCCAAAATCTGCAAGCTTCCGGAATTATCAAAGTCTCAACGATAGCATTTCGGATTATGTTGGCCTGATCCAGTCCGGCTTCTCATCCGCCCTTGGACAAAGCACTGTGTCCGGCTTTGCTCAGGCCCTACAAGCGGGCGGCTACGCCACCGACACGAATTACGCCAGCAAGATCATCAACATCGCGAACTCCCCGCTCATGGCGCAGGCTCTCTCCGCTATTGGCGCCAATCCATCATCTGCAAATACGGCAGGCACACCATGAGCGGCATCACTAGCGCCATTAACACCGCCCTCTCGGGGCTCGATCTGTTTGAGACCGGCATTGCCACGGTCGCCAACAATATCTCCAACGCGAACACACCCGGCTATTCCGCCGAAACCGCGAACGCGGCCACAGCGGTTGGCGTCGCGAACCAGCCCGGCAGCGGTGTGCAACCGGCGCAGATCATCCGCGCCGCCAGCGGCCTGGCCGCGGCACAGCTGCGCAACGCCAATAGTGCCAGCGCCGCTGCGACGGCACAATCCACCGCGCTCACCAACCTCTCCAACGCGCTCACCAATAATGGTGACGTGCAGAGCGCGATCAATCAATTCTTCGGTGACATCAGTACACTTGCCGCCAACCCCACGAGCAACGCGCAGCGCCAGACCGTTCTTTCCGACGCACAGATCGTAACCGGCACCTTCCAGAGCGCCGCGCAGAACATGAACACGACCACCGCCACGGCAAGCGAATCCCTCGCCACCGGCGTTACCTCTGCCAATGGGCTGCTCAGCCAACTCGCCACCATCAATAAGAGCTTGGGGCAGGCGCCCAACGACCCGTCATTGCTCGACCAACAGCAGGCGGCATTGAATTCTCTCTCGGAGTTCATGCCCATAAGCACGCTGCCGCAGAGCAACGGCTCCGTCATCATCACCACGGGCGGCACAATTCTGGTCGATCAGAGTGGCCCCAAGGCTCTGGCGCAAACCACCACCAGCGCTGGCACACCCGCCATCACCGCCGGCACCAACGCGGTGCCGGTGACACTCGCCGAAGGTGACGGCAGCCTTGGCGCGGCGATCGGCAACATTCAATCGGGCAACGCCGCGCTGCAAGCGTTAAACACGTTGGCGGCGGTGTTTGCCGGCAAGGTGAATACCGCACAGGCCGAAGGCCTCACGCCGGCCGGCGCGCAGGGGCAGCCGCTCTTCTCGGTACCGGCGCCGAGCGTGACACCTGGCAGCAACAATGCAGGCAGCGCCTCGATCGCCGCGTCCATCACCAATAGCGGCGCCCTGCCCGCGGATGGCGGGCCGTTTCGGCTCACCTACAACGCGACCAATGGCTGGAGCGTCACCGATCAGGCAAGCGGCCAAAGCTACAGCGCCAGCGGCACACCGCCGGTGATTGCCGGCATGACCCTCGCGATTTCCGGCACGCCGGCGAATGGCGATCAGTTTACGCTCAACCCGGCGCCAAACGCGGCAACAGGTATCGGTGTTGCCGCCATTCAAACCGGCGACATCGCCGCCGCCGATCCTTACGTGCCAAATACTGGCACGTTGCAGAGTGACGGCTCCATCGCCAACACCAATGCCGGCACAGTCACCACGGGCAGCGACATCACCACCGCCACCCCGGCGAGCAACGCAGCCGTTGTTCCCGCCGGTTATTACGGCCAGCCTCTGCAGATCATCTTCACCTCGCCGAGCGCCTACACCGTGAGCGTCGCGGGCGGCACGGGTTCGGTCATCGCCAGCGGCACGCTGGGCAACAATGGCGGCAATATTGCCGTCGCCTACCCCGCCTCGGGCGCGGCCGCCGGGCAATATTGGCAATTGCCGATCACCGGCACCCCAGCCAGCGGCGATACGCTCACCCTCACCCCTGGCGGCAGCTCCAGCGGCAGCAACGCCCAGCGCATGGCCACGCTCTGGACGACACCTTCCACCACCAGTTCCGGTGCGTTGGAGCAGGCTTTCGTCGGCTTGGCCACCGGGCTGGGGGCCAATGCCGCCGCCGCGCAGACTCTCGCCAGCGCGACCTCCACGCAGGTCTCCACCGCCACCAAAAATCTGCAGACCGTGTCCGGCGTCAACACCGACCAGCAGGCCGTGCTGCTGACGAATTATCAGCAAGCCTATCAGGCCGCCGCCCAGGTCATCAACGCCGCGCGCACGATGTTCACCTCCCTGCTGCAATCCGTCTGAGGAATGACCATGAAGAAAATCATCATCATTGCGGCGGGCACCGTGGTTCTGCTCGGCGCCGCCATTGGCGGCACAGTGGCATATTTTACGCTGGGCCAGCACAAGGAGACCGCCGCGCACCCCGCGCCACCGCCGCCAAAACCCATCTATTTCGCCGCGCTCAACGATCTCGTCGTGAGCGTGCCCGCCGACAGCAACGATCCGACCAGCGCCTACATCCAGATTACCTTGCAATTCTCCACATTCGACCAGAATGCGGTGACCACCTTCACCAATCTGCAACCGATCATCAAGGCGCAAATTATCAACCTGCTCATGGCGCAGACGGCGAAATCACTCACCGATCCGAGCACGCATGACGCGCTGAGCAAGCATTGCCTGGATATCGCCAACCAGGTGCTGAACACCAGCGCCAATTACACGCCACCCAACCCGTTCACCGCCGCCTATATCACCAACCTCGTCGAGCAGAACTAAGCCGATGGATACGGCAAGCCTAAGCAGCGCCGCCGCCCTGCTCGTCATCCTGTTCGTGCTGGCGGGCGCCGCCTTTTTGGCGCGGCGGTTGCGCGGCTCGGCCTGGGGGCAAAAGCTGAATGCGGCGGCGCAGCCAATCAGCATTCTCGCGACACGCCCGCTCGGCGGGCAGCACAGCCTGGTCATCGCCGAAGCCGAAGGCCAACGCTTCCTGCTCGGCGTCAGCCGCGGCGGCATCACCGCCATCGGCAGGCTCAGCAGCCATGACTAGCCCGGCCGCCATCACCATCGTCAACGCGCTGGCCGGCAACGGCGGCGAATCCTACTCGCTCAATGTGCAGAGTCTTCTGGTCATCACCACGCTGGCGTTTCTGCCCGGGCTGATCCTGTTGATGACCTCGTTCACCCGCATCATCATCGTGCTCTCGGTGCTCCGGCAGGCATTGGGCCTGCAAACCACCCCGCCAAACATGGTGTTAGCCGCGCTGGCGCTGGCGATGACCGTGTTCGTCATGCGCGGCGTCATCCAGCGGGAGCAGGATCAAGCGCTGAATCCCTACCTCTCCGGGCAGATCAGCTTCTCCCAGGCCATCCAGGCGGCCGAACCGCCGATCCAGGATTTCATGCTGGCGCAAACCCGCAAGGCGCCGCTGCATCTGTTCGTCGATCTCTCCGGCGGGCACTATGCAAACCCGCAATCCGTGCCCTTCACCGTGCTGGTTCCGGCTTTCGCCACATCAGAGCTGGAGACCGCATTTCAAATCTCCTTCCTCATCTACATCCCCTTCGTGCTCATCGATCTGGCGGTGGCCTCGATCCTGATGTCGCTCGGCATGATCATGGTTTCGCCCACGCTCATCTCGCTGCCATTGAAGCTGCTGATGTTCGTCTCCATCCACGGCTGGGTGCTGGTACTTGGCACGCTGGCCAACAGCTTTGCCAGCGGGCACTGAGCATGCCCCTCTATCTCACATTGCTGCATGAAGCGTTGGGCACCGCCTTCAGCGCCACCGCGCCCCTCATCCTCGCGCTCGTGCTCGTTGGCCTCATCACCTCGGTCGTGCAAGGCGCTTTGCAGATCGAGGACGCCACCTTCGCCCTGCTGCCAAAAACGCTGGCCCTGATCTTGCTGACGCTCACCGGCGGCTTCGGCGCGCTCAACATGTTTGAGACATTAGCGGCGCTGTTCATCACGCACGCCCCTGAGCTGGTGCGCCAAGCATGGTATTAGACCAGGCGCAGATCCTGTCCTGGCTCGGCCATTTTTTATGGCCGTTCCTGCGCATCACCGGCCTGTTCCTCACCGCGCCACTCTATGGCTCCAACCTGATCCCGGCGATGGTCAAATCCGTCATCGCCGCCACCTTCGCCGCGGCGCTGGCCCTATGGCTTCCCAATCTGCCGCCCTTCCCGGGTGATCCGTTCAGCGCCATTTACGCGGGCGTGGTGCAAATCGCTTATGGCGCTTTGCTCGGCATGGCGATGCAGATCGTCACCGCCGCGATCGCCAGCGCGGGTGAAATCGCCGGGCTGTCCATGGGCCTCTCCTTCGCCGAGCTGCAATTCCGCGAATCCCACGGCAACACTCCGGTGCTGTACGATGTTATGCTCTGGGCCGGGCTGCTCGGCTACATGGCCGCTGGCGGGCCGATCTGGCTGTTCGCCGCCTTGGCGCATTCCTTCGCGCATGGCATCGGCGTGGCGCCGCTGTCATCCTGGGCCAATCTCGCCGGGCTGGGCGGCGCGCTGTTCAGCGCCGCAGTGGGGCTGGCCCTGCCGGTGATGGCGGTCGGGCTCTGCGTCAACCTCACCGTCGGGCTGACCACCATCTTCGCCCCGAGCATGAACCTGCTCTCCATCGGCTTTCCGCTGCTCATCCTGGCCGGGCTCTGGATGGTCACCGCCAGCCTACCCACGATCGACCCCACGGCCCAACACCTCACCCTCACCTGCATGGACGCGGTCGCCGCGCTGCTACCGCATGGCTGAGGATAGCGGCGAGGACAAACGCCACGCGCCAACCGAGCGCCGCCTCGCCAAAGCGGCCGAGCGCGGCGATGTCCGCCGCTCGGCTGATCTGCCAAAGGCGGCGGGGATCGTCGTCATCACCCTGCTCACGCTCGGCGCCGCCGCTGGCATCGGCGCGCATCTGCAGGCCGACGCCGCCGCCTGGCTGGCCGATGCCGGCACCGCCAGACCCGAAGCCGCCGCCGGTTGGAGCGGCGAGATGTTCGCCGCCATCTTCCCGCTGCTCTCCCTCCTCGCCGCTGTCGCGCTCGCCGCCAGCCTGTTCTCCGGCGGCTGGGTGTTCGCGCTGCAATTGCTCAAGTTCGACGCTTCCAAGCTCATGCCGCAAACCGGATTGAGCCAGATCATCTCGAAATCCAGCCTCATCGAAACCGGCAAATCCATCATCAAATTCGTGGTCATCGGCGGTGTGGGCGCGTTCTCGATCTGGCTGCGCGAGGATGACTACGCCGCGCTCGGCTGGCTACCCGCCCCCGGCGCCGGGCCACTCATCGGCATCACGCTGCAAGTCATCACCGCCATTTGCGTCGTGCTGGCCCTGTTCGCCGCCGCCGATATGGGCGTGCAATATTGGCTGCACAGGCAGAAGCTGCGCATGTCGGACACTGAAATCCGCGAGGAAATGAAGGAAGCCGCCGGCAACCCGCATGTGAAGTCGCGCCAGCGCATGCTGGCCCGCAAGATGGCCCGCGCGCGGCAAATGAGCAAAATCCCCGAGGCCTCGGTCATCATCACCAACCCCACGCATTACGCCTGCGCCATTCGCTACCGCCGCGGCGCAGATCGCGCCCCAATGCTGCTCGCCAAAGGCGTAGGGCTACAGGCTCAGGAGATCATGGCGCGCGGCCGAGGGCTGGGCATCCCGGTGGTCGAGTCGCCGCCACTGGCGCGGGCCATGTATCGCCATGTGGAACCAGGCGAGCATATCCCCATCGCACTCTACCGCGCCTGCGCCGAGGTTTTGGCCTATGTCTGGCGGATGCAGCGCTGGCGGGCGCAAGGCGGGGCACGGCCTACTCCACCCCCCGTGCGCGAGGGCGAGATCGAGGTCTCACGCTGGGCGCTGGATTCCTGATCCGGCGCCATGTCGCGGCAAAGCCTTAGTTCTTGGCGCCGAAACCCAGGAAGCCTGCTTGCGGGTTCGGGGTGCCGGGGTTGGCCCCCCCCATCGGCGTGGCTGCGCGCGGCCCGGCCTCAACGGCCGGGGCCGCCATGTGGTGCGGCTTAGGCTTGGGCGCGGGAACCGGCGCATCCAGCGTCCAGGGCTGCCCCACCGGCCCCGATTGCGCCCCCAGCTCGTTACGGGTCTGCAGCAGCAGGAAGGTGATCGTATTCCGGTTGAGCGCGATCGAGAGATCCAGCGGCGTTTCACCGAACTGGTCATGCGCGTTCAAATCGGCGCCGCGGCTCAGCGCGTCCTGCGCCGCATTGTAGTCACCCTTGTTGATCGCCGCGAACAGCGCCGTGGTCGGGTCGCCCGAGGCGGGCTGCTGCAGCTTCGGCCCCGTCGCCAGCGGCGCGGGGGAGCCCGCGCCCGGCAGCGCTGGCGGCGCGATATCCGGGGTCCGGGCCTGCGGCTGCGGCGCGTTGCCGCCCGTCAGCCCGGGGTTTGGCGACATCTGCGCCAGAGCCGGCGCGGCGCCGACAGCCAAAACCAGACCCAGAACGGGAAGACGAAGATGTTTCATGCTGCGGTTCTCTAGCTGATGCGCCCAGGGCCGTCCATGCGGCCCCGGGGCTGGCGCGGCTTATTTGGTCTTGCCGCGCAGGGCCGCCAGTTCCTTCTGCAGGCGCTCCACCTCGGCGCGCAGGCCGGCGATCTCCTCATGCGCCTCCGGCGCAGGCGCGGCGGCGGCTTCCTGCTTCTCCTCGCCCTCGCGGTAGAAGGGGGAGAACAGCGCCATCGCGCGCTCCATCATCTCCATGTTCTTGCGGCCGACTTCCTCCATGCCCGGGGGCATGAACGGCCCCAGCGTCTTGCTCATGGTCTCGCGCACGGTTTCCTGCTGACGGGCGAAATTCTCCATCGCCTGCTCGAAGTAGCGCGGCAGCATGTTCGGCACGTTGCTGCCGTAAACCCCAATCAGCTGGCGAAGGAAATTGGTGGGCAGCAGGGCGTTGCCCTTGCCCTCTTCCTCCACGATGATCTGGGTCAGCACGCCGCGGGTGATATCCTCGCCGGATTTGGCGTCATACACGACAAAATCGCGGTCCTTGCGGACCATTTCCGCGAGATTGTCGAGGGTGATGTAGGTCGAGCTTTCCGTATTATAGAGACGGCGATTGGCGTATTTCTTTACAACCACGGGCTGTGGCTTGGAAGCCGCGCTTTCGTTCATTAAAATTTCTTCCATCCCAGTTTCGCCGTCACGCGGCGAGGCAAGTTCATTCAACCACGAATTTTGTGCGTTGCACAGCGTTCCGGCGCATGTCAGTTATGGCGGATTTTTCCCATCCGCGCTAGGAGTCGCCCGGCGGGCAAGCAGGGACCGAATGCGTTATGGACGACAATCTGGCCAAGGATTTCGTGGTCCTGTGGCAGAGCGAACTAACCGCGATGGCGGCGGACCGGGAGTTGCGCGAAACCTGGGCCGCCACATTGGCGCTGTGGGCGCAGGCGGCCAATGCGGCCGCGGCGTATCTGCCGCATGACCCCGCGCCCCGAAGCCCCGGCGCCGCTCAGCCGGCGCGGCCCGCGGCCGCTGATGCTGCATCTGGGCCTGGCGTGGATGAAGTCGAGCAGCTTAAGCGCCGGGTCGCTGAACTGGAACAGCATCTGGGCGAACTCCTTGCCGCAAGAGGCCCCCGCTCCGGCGGCGCCGGGGATGACGCTTGAGGAAATCCTGCGCGCCGACCGCGCGCTGATCGCCGGGATCGCCGCCTATCGCAGCGCCGCTTATGTCCGCCAGCTCCCAGCCCCGCCCGCGATGTGGACGGAGGAGGAGACCCAGCTGCTGGACTATGGCGGCAATGGCCCGGCGGTGCTGTTCGTACCCAGCCTGATCAACCGGGCCTATATCCTCGACCTGATGGAAGACGGCTCGATGCTGCGCTTCCTCGCCACGCAGAACCTGCGCCCTTATCTGCTGGACTGGGGCTGGCCCGGCCAGGTCGAGCGGCAATTTTCACTCACCGACTA
This sequence comes from Acidocella sp. KAb 2-4, assembly GCF_020567705.1. Taxonomy (GTDB): domain Bacteria; phylum Pseudomonadota; class Alphaproteobacteria; order Acetobacterales; family Acetobacteraceae; genus Acidocella. Next base: position 17,288 of record NZ_JAJDJU010000029.1, read on the forward strand.
CATCGCCGGGCGGCTGGAGCGGGCGCTGGCCGCCATCTCCGGCCCGGTCATCCTGGCGGGGTATTGCATGGGCGGGCTGCTCGCCCTGGCCGCCGCCCTGCGCGCGCAGCAGGCGGGCGGCAAGGTCTCGGCCCTGGCGATGTTCGCCACACCGTGGGATTTCCACGCCGCCGACCCCTCGCTCGGCCAGCGCATCGGCGAGGTGATGCCGGCGGTGGAGATGATGCTGCAATTCTCCGGCACGCTGCCAATCGACGCACTTAATACATTATTCACAATGGTCGACCCCTATGGCGTGGGCGACAAATACCGCGACTTCGCGGCGCAGGACAAAACCCAGCCGCGCGCGCGGCGCTTCGTGGCGATGGAGGACTGGCTGGCCGACGGCGTGCCCCTGGCCGCCCCGGTGGCGCGCGAGACGCTGGGCGGCTGGTATGTCGCCAACACCCCGGCGCGCACCCAATGGCGCGTCGCCGGCCAGGCGGTTGATCCGGGTGAACTCACCCTCCCGGCCTTCTGCGCCATTCCGGCGCGAGACCGGCTGGTGCCCGCCATCTCCGCGCAAGCCCTGGCCGCCCGGCTCCCCCGGGCGACGGTGATTCAGCCCAAGGCCGGCCATATCGGCATGGTCGCGGGCACCAATGCCGAAGCCGCGCTCTGGCGGCCTTTCGCGGAATGGGTTCGCGGCCTATGATGGCCACGAGCCGTTCAGAGTCCCAACGTAAAGGAACACGCCATGGAAGACATCGTCATCGTCTCGGCCGCCCGCACCCCCGTCGGCAGCTTCAACGGGGCTTTCGCCTCCACGCCAGCCCATGTCCTCGGCACCGTCGCGCTGAAGGCGGCGATCGCGCGCACCGGGCTCTCCCCCGCTGAAATCGATGAAGTCATCCTCGGCCAAGTACTGACCGCCGGCCAGGGGCAGAACCCCGCCCGCCAGACCGCCCGCGCCGCCGGCATCCCGGATGACAAGACCGCCTTTGTCATCAACCAGGTTTGCGGCTCGGGCCTGCGCGCGGTCGCCCTCGCGGCGCAGCAGGTGATGTCTGGCGAATCCAAGATCGTCGCCGCCGGCGGGCAGGAGAGCATGAGCCTCGCCCCGCACGCCGCGCATCTGCGCGCCGGCACCAAGATGGGCGACACCGGCCTGATCGACACCATGATCAAGGACGGCCTGTGGGACGCCTTCCACGGTTACCACATGGGCACCACCGCCGAAAACGTGGCCCGCAACTGGCAGATCAGCCGCGACGAGCAGGATGCTTTGGCTCTGGCCTCGCAGCAGAAGGCCTCGGCCGCGCAGAAGGCCGGGAAATTCCGCGACGAGATCGCCCCGGTGGTGCTGACCACCCGCAAGGGCGAGGTCGTCGTGGACCAGGACGAGTACATCCGCCACGATGCGTCGCCCGAGAGCATGGCCAAGCTGAAGCCCGCCTTCAGCAAGGACGGCACGGTCACCGCCGGCAACGCCTCCGGCATCAATGACGGCGCCGCCGTGCTGCTGGTGATGAGCGCCAAGGAGGCCGGGCACCGCGGCCTCACCCCGCTCGCCCGCATCGCCAGCTTCGCCACCGCGGGCGTCGACCCGGCGTTGATGGGCTCCGGCCCGATCCCGGCCTCGCGCAAGGCCCTGGCCCGCGCCGGCTGGGCGGTCGCCGATCTCGACCTGATCGAAGCCAACGAGGCCTTCGCCGCCCAGGCCTGCGCCGTGAACAAGGATCTCGGCCTCGACCCGGCGAAGGTGAACGTGAACGGCGGCGCCATCGCCATCGGCCACCCGATCGGCGCCTCGGGCGCGCGCATCCTCACCACCCTGCTGCACGAGATGAAGCGCCGCGACGCCAAGAAGGGCCTCGCCACGCTCTGCATCGGCGGCGGCATGGGCGTCGCCATGTGCCTAGAGCGCTAATCAGGCCTTGACCAACATCAGCCCGGAACCGGCGACGGTTCCGGGTTTTTTGCGCCCACACCGCGCCCCCTGCGGCTTGACGCCGAACGCCTTCACGAGGGACAAGGCTTCTGACATCTGTGGGATAAACCACGCCGTAAGCGAGGGAAA
>NZ_JAJDJU010000003.1 GCF_020567705.1 Acidocella sp. KAb 2-4
CCGCCCGAGGGGATTGTGAGGGGAAGTTGGTGGGAAGACAGGGGGCAGAGATGCGTCAGGCCGCTGCGATCCCCGGCGATAGATGGTGGTCTGGCGGGGCGGCTGTACGATCCACACGTCTTCTTGCGATTCTTCGGCCTCTCGGCGAGTTGATTGCTGGAGTCGACACGGGCAGATGTGCTTGTATACTTGCCGCTTTCTTTTTTTCTGAACCAGCGATGGAGGAAGGGGTACAATGGCCGGCCTGAAACGCGTCATGAATCGACAGGAGGAGAAAGTCGGTCGCGAATTGCAAAGCCTTGCCGTCGAGCATGGATACAACGTCCATATCAAGATGAGAATCGCAGATGCCTTGGAGATCGATGGAAGTGGCATTGACGATTCTCTTTTCGGATACGCTCTGAAATCCCATTTTGATTTCTTGGTCTGTGGTGCAGACTACATCCCTCTCTTCGCTATCGAGTTTGATGGCCCGACTCATCTGGAGCCGAAGCAACGTGCACTGGACGCGAAGAAGGACGCGCTCTGCATCCGGTTCAATTTGCCGTTGCTGAGAATCAACACTAATCACCTACTCAAGAAGTATAACAAAGCGAGCTTGCTTAAGTGGATCATCTCGGCTTGGGAGTTGAAGAAGGCATTCGATTCAGCACAGGCCCTGGGTCAAATTCCGGCGGATGAAGACTTCGATCCAATCATGCTATGGCACCCAGGCAGAACGCTTGAAGAAGTTCACCCGCATTGGGTTGCCCTGCGCCCACGGCTCCACATCGAAAGGCTTCACAAGGAGGGACGATTGCCTACGGGGCGCTCTTGTTCCATCACGTTCACTGATGAGCGAGGAAATTACCGTGGCATTGAATGGATCGATGTCGCTCCTTGCCAGGTGGTCTGCGTTGAGAGTGGAATGCGGGAGCAGAATTTCCCGTTGTATCTCGGGGATCTATTTCGAGAAGTGCTCGCCACGTTGCTCTACGATAGGCTTCTTGATTTCCTGGAGATGGGGATAGGCGCGGTGGCGCCGGAAGTCGTGTCTTCGCGTCTTGAGAGGATGAAGGAGCGTTACCGTTTTCGCGGTAGTTCCACTTCATCAACATCCGTCAATTTTTCCCTGTCCCTGGATCAACTTCGGTGGTTCTGACGCCACAGCCACAACGGCCTGTCTATTAATCGCCACTTGGGAATTGTTGAACGGTCTCAAATGAAGCTGACAGAAAGAGATTGTGCAGAACTAGAATTCCCGCGTTTCAGAAGGCAGCTTCCCAACGTACCAGCCCGTGGACGGAAGGTCGTCGGACGTGAGCTTCGTGACAAGTTCGGCGCTTCTGCCGTCGGCGAGTTCGCATTCGGCGATGGCGTGAGTTTGGATGAACGGCCTCACGCCAAAGCATTTGACGATTGCAGGCTGACCGCGCCACTGCAACTGGCCAGCCTCGTCCAGGATGGACAACTCCACTGCCCGGGCAATGGTCATCGGGGCGAGGCGACCCTCCCGTTCCTCATGGAGTACGAAATCATCTACCCCAGGGGCCCGCACGGCGAAGCCCAGGGCCGGCAGGAAATCCCAGGCCATGTCCGTCACCGTGTGGCGGTTGGCTTCCCAGCCAATGACCACGTGGGCGGCGACGGGCCGGTCTGGAGCCTCCAGCAGGGGCATGTCCACTACCTCGGCGACCATGGCGGCGGCGGGCGCGGCGCCGTCCTTGAGATTCTCTTCGGCGGCGGAAATTTCCGCCGCGCGTTCGGCGTCGATCTCGGTGAGCTTCCACGAGCGGCGCAAGGTGCCGATCTGGTGGCGGGTGCCGGCGATGACCAGTGAGGCCGGCCGACGGTCCAGGATGTAGAGTTGAACGCCCATGTGGCTCTTGTACTCCATCGTGATGAGGATTTCATGATGCGGCGTGCCGATCTGGCGTATGATATGCAAGTGGAAAGCGTCGCTTTCCACTTGACGTAAAATCGGGGGTGGGTGCTAGGAGCTTTGGCATGAACGCGGCGGTGCATCCAGGTCAATTCTTGCGCGTCGAGGTTGTGGACCGCCACGGCCTCACGGTCGGCGAGGCCGCCGACGTGCTCGGCGTGACCCGCCAGGCCCTTTCGGCGGTGCTGAACGGCCGCGCCTCCCTGACGCCGGACATGGCGCTGCGCTTCGAGAAGGCGTTTGGCACCCCGCTGGACCACCTGCTGATGATGCAGACCCAGCACGACATCGCTCTCACGCGCTCCCGCGCGACCGATCTCCGTGTTTCGGCCTTTCGGCCGAAGCAGCCCCCGCCGCCGCAGCCGAATCTGCTATGATGGCGGCCCCAAAAACATCTCCGGACACGCTGACGCCCGCCGAGCGAAGCGCGCGAATGGCGCTGGTGCGCAACAAGGACACCAAGCCGGAGCTGCTGGTCCGGCGCCTCGTTCACGGCATGGGCTACAGGTACCGCCTGCACGCCGCTGATCTGCCCGGCCACCCCGATCTGGTCTTCCGCCCGCGCCGCAAGGTCATCTTCGTGCACGGCTGCTTCTGGCACCGGCATGATGACCCGGATTGCAAGCTCGCCCGGCTTCCGCGCTCGCGCGCGGAGTTCTGGCTGCCCAAGCTGGAGGGTAACCGCGCCCGGGATCAGCGGGTGGCCAGAGAGCTTGAGGGCAAGGGCTGGAAGGTGCTCACCATTTGGGAGTGCCAGACGAAATCAAAAGCCTCCTTGGAGGCAAGAATAAGGGAGTTTCTGGAGGCATGAAATCGGTCGAGCTTTTCGCCGGGGCCGGCGGCCTTGGCATGGGCCTGCACGAGGCGGGCTTCCACCCGGAGCGCGTCATCGAATGGGACAACGACGCCTGCGACACCCTGCGCGAGAACCAAGCCCGCGGTCAGGGCTTGGTGCGCGATTGGCCGCTGGTCGAGGGGGACGTGCGCGACGTGCTCTTCACGGAGCTTGAGGGCAAGGTCGATCTGGTCTCGGGCGGCCCGCCCTGCCAGCCCTTCTCCCTGGGTGGGAAGCACAAGGCGCATGGTGACTTGCGCGACATGTTCCCCGAGGCGATCCGCGCCGTGCGCGAGGCCCGCCCCAAGGCCTTCGTGTTCGAGAACGTGAAGGGGCTGACGCGCGCGGCCTTCAGGAATTATTTCGAGTACATCCGCCTGCAGTTGGAGCACCCCGAGCTGAAGGCGAAGCGGGATGAGGATTGGGCGGATCACCTCGCCCGCCTGGAAAAGCACCACACGCGCGGGCGCAGGAGCGGCCTGCACTATCAGGTGGTGACGCGCGTCTTGAACGCCGCCAACCACGGCGTGCCGCAGAAGCGCGAGCGTGTTGTCTTCGTCGGGTTCAGGGATGACCTCCATGTCTCGTGGAGCTTTCCGGACCAGACGCATTCCCTGGAGGCGCTGCTCTGGGACCAGATGCACGGCGATTATTGGGACAGGCACCAAGTGGCGCGCCGGGAGAGGGTTTTGTCCGATCGCCTGACGCCGCGCGCCAAGGCCCTCAAGGAGAAGCCCGCCACCGCCGCCTGGCGCACGGTTCGCGACGCGATCGCCGATCTTCCCAACCCGGAGAACCGGAAGGCGGCGGGCAAGGTGCCCAATCACAATTTCCAGGCCGGCGCGCGGTCTTATGCCGGGCATACCGGCAGCCCATACGACGAGCCGGCCAAGACCTTGAAGGCCGGGGTGCACGGTGTGCCCGGCGGCGAGAACATGCTGGCGCGGTCGGACGGCACGGTGCGCTACTTCACCGTGCGCGAGAGCGCGCGGCTCCAGACCTTCCCCGACGATTTCGTCTTCCACGGCTCTTGGACCGAGAGCATGCGCCAGATCGGCAACGCCGTGCCGGTGCTGATGGCCAAGGTGATCGGCGAGAACGTCGCCAGCCTGCTGAGGGCGCGCGCGTGAGCCCGTTCGAGGAAGCCGCGCCCGTGGCGCCGGGATACAAGGATTTCGAGTTCGATCTGCCGGGCGCCTTGCTGGACCATCTGGTGCGGGCGCTGGATGGCATGAGTGCCGCGATGCTCAGCGCGGAGAGCATACGAGCGGTGCCCGAGGTCCAGGGTGTTTACCAGCTCTTCCTCGATGGAGAGCTGGTCTACATCGGCAAGACCGACGCGGAATCAGGATTGCATCAGCGCCTGGCCAGACACTCCCGCAAGATTCACCACCGCAAGGGGCTTGATCCGGCGCGGGTGACATTCAAGGCGATCCGCATCTTCGTCTTCACCGCCATGGACCTGGAGACCCAGCTCATCAAGCATTATGGCGGCGTGAAGGGCACCAAGTGGAACGGAAGCGGGTTCGGCGCCAATGACCCGGGGCGGAACCGCGATTACTCCAAGCCCGGCGAATTCGACCAGGAATTCCCGATCGACATCGATTGCGAGCTGGGAGAGGATTTCTCCGGCCAACAAACGGCGGCGGCGGTCGTCGCGAAGTTGAAGACCCTTCTGCCGTATACGTTTCGCTTCGAGACGCAGGCGCGGTCGCGGGTCCCGCATGCGGACCTGCTGGACACGAAGGTCACCATCTCGCCCGGGCCGATGACGGCGCGGAGGCTGATCGAGGAATTGGTGCGCCAGCTTCCACCGGGCTGGCAGGCCACGGCCTTGTCAGCGCTGTTGATCTTGTACAAGGAGCAAGAGGACAAATATCCGCGGGCGACGATCCTGGCTCGTTCCTGATCCGCATATCCACGGCCCTGGCGTAAAAAAGCCCCTGGCGATTAAGCCAGGGGCACCGAGCCGGATTGTCCAGCCGCACGGGGCGGCAAGGCATGCGGCTACACCTTAGTCAACATCCTCCTGCTCGCGGGGCTCGGCCGTAGCAGATTCATCTGTAGCCAGGCGCCACTTTTCTTCGGCATAGGCGACCCGGCCGTTCCTCTTCATTCTGTCGAGCGTGCCGCTGAGGCTGCCCGTTGTGACCGGTGAATGGCCGTCCCGCGCCAGCACCGAAGCGATCTGGCCCCGGCCCATGGGCCCCTGAGCCAGCAGAATGCTCTCGATCCTGTCCGGGATGGGGATGCGGCGGTGCACAACCATCGTCCCGCGGGCGGAAAGGTCTGCCTCCATGATGGCCAGGAGTCGGGTTGCGTCCGCGATCAGCCGATGCAGCGCGTATTTGAGGGCAGTGTCACGTGAAACTCGTCTTCCCATTTGGCTTCGTCCTGGGTTTGATTTGAAAGGCGGGTGCCGCGGGCACCCGGATTGGCGCACCGGAACCATCCGGTGCGCCCCGCCGATGTATCGGCCCGCCACCAGCGGCACGGGCCTAATGAATCGTGCGTGCGAGCCTCGCAGGCTGACCGAAGCCGAAGTCCTCATCTTCGTCACCGAGATCATCGTCATCGACGATGGCCCAGCCGCCCCGCCCGCCCTGAATCCTCTCCTCCATGTGCAGATACCATAGGGCGTTTTCCACGTCGGTCTCAGAGAGTGCCCCAAATTCGGAGAGACCGCAGAGGTCGATGATCTGCGTGGCGGCTAGCGGCCCCTTCACCCGCAGCAGGTTCAGAACGTGCGCCTGGGTAACTTCCAGGCACGCTTTCCTCTCCATGCCCGTGATCTTATCGGGCTGCTTCCTGGGCAGCAGCCCGAGGACTCCTTTCAGCGCCCGGGCCAGCGTGCGCTCTTTCCCCTGGTATTTATTGCGCTCGGCGCTGATCCGTAGGACGACCTCCGAGAGGTTATCCGCTGGGGGAATCCCTACCTTCTGGGCTATCGAATTCGCCATGGCCAGGATGACCAGGTCTTCTTTCGACCAATTGTCCGGCTTGTTGTCAGACATGTGATTTCCCTCAATGGTTTTCAGGCGGCCGCGCCCACCCGGGGCGCGACCTGTATCGCCGCATGCGCTAGTTGCTGCCGCATGCAGCCCCAATCGGCTACCCTTGCGGCTAGCCGGTGAGCGCCCGCAGGCTGGGCGCGCGGCCGGCACCGACCGCGTTGTCGATGCGCTTCAGCGTGATCGAGGTGCCGGGGACCTTCTCGTAATTCGCCTTCAGCATGGAGAAGGTCAGAAAGTCCCGGGCGGTGCAGTCTTCGTGAAGCGGCACCACCTTATCCGCTTCCTTCGTGGACAGCTCTTCCACCCCGAACATGACCCTCACCGCCCCGGCCATGGAGCCGGCGCCGCGACCGTTGAACATGGTCAGGTTGCCCTTGGAGTCCTTGGTGACGTGGTGGGTGATCAGAATCGCGCACCGATTGTTGTGAGCGAGGTCGCGGAACGCGCTGAAGACCGCGTGCATTTCGCCGTTGTCAGATTCCGGTGCGGCGTGGATTTCCACCAGCGGATCGAAGATCACCAGCCTGGCGCAGTGATCCCGGATGGCGTCGCGCAGTTCCTCGCCGACGTCGGACAGCTCCTGCCCACCGTTTTCGGCCTTCTTCAGCAGCGGCCCGCCGCGCCTGAAGCTGGCGACGACAAGGTTCCGGTTCACCGTGGCCTCGTCGGCGCCCAGCTCGCGGCAGGCGGCATACAGCCGCCGGGCGATCTGCTTGGCCGGGTCTTCCGGGGTGTAGATGAGCACCTTCTGCGGCCCCGGCACGTTGAGTCCCGCGAACGGGCGGCCGCCAGCGGCGGCCACGCCCATATGGAGGGCGGCGGCGCTCTTGCCGATTCCCGGCACGCCGATGAGCTTGGCCAGCAGCCCCGGCTCCAGCGGGCCGATCACCGGGTCATCCGGCTGGTGGATGATGTCGGCGAAGCCAGAAAGGCTGGTCAGTATCAGGTTCCGCGAAGCGGGCGGGATGCCCTGGCCGCTTTCTCCACCCGTCTCCGGCACAGCCTCGCCGGTGTCGCCCGCCTGCGCGGGGCCGTTTGCCAGCGGCGGCGCCACCGGCAGCCGCGAGGGTGCCGGCGCCCCGTCATGGGTGGCCGGGTAGGCACGCCGCTCGTGGCGGTTGGCGGGCTGACCGGCCTCGCCCTGATCCGCGCCCAGCGGCTGGGCGGCGTCTGCCGCATTCGTCGAGGCGCTGGCCAGCAGCGCCCCCCTCAGGCTGGAGCCCTCGGCCCCGGCCAGCTCGGCGCCGCTTGCGCCTTCCTGGCCCTTGTCTTCCTCGCCCCTAGCGTCGGGGGCTTCCATCGCCGGCATGGCCGGCTCCTTCGCGCCGCCGCTGGCGGCATCGTCCGTGTCTTTGAAGTCGTCGGGGTTGAAATCCAACCGCGCAGTCTCCTTGGTCTTGATCTGTCCGCTGCTGAGTCGGCCGCCACGAAGGCGGGCGCGAAGTCAGCCGGTGAGTATTAGCCAAGGTGAGGTCATGTGCGCCATCCCATGGTGTACCTGGCGTTGGCGGTCGAGATCGGCCTCGAGGCCCCGTCCACGAGGCTCTTTTGCACCGACAAGAAGCATTGCTGATTTTGCGTGTCTAGCATGCAAAAATGAGAAGCCGGAGCTGCCAAGCAAGGCCGCGGCAGGCAGGCGCGCGCAATGAATGACCCAGCCCCTTTGGGGGCTGGGTCATTCATGTCGACAATTGCCATCTGGCCCAGGTTTGTCTCGTGACCTTCAAGTTGTGCCCGTTTCGTTCCAGATGGTACTCTTGGTTGGCGAACAACCGTGCCCAGGCCCACCTGAGCTTTGGCGGCCTCGGCGGCGAAACGGCACGCCGGCCTGGGCGATGGCATGTCACTGTGGGGGTGGGGGCCTCAAAGCCCCCACCCCCACAGTGACATGTTGCCCGCACTTTTTTGCCTAAGTTGAGATCGCTTCGTCTTCCCCGGTCTCCGACCGTCGAAGGCTGGCGGTGGGTTGGAACGGAAGGGTCAGGCGCCTTGAAGCGCCTGACCCTTCCGTTCTTCCTCTGCACCACCCATGGCGCGGCGGCATCCAGGCTGGAGCGCATGTCATGGTCTCGCCCGCGCCGTGCGGGCAGCAACCCCAACCCGGCGCGAGACGGCCAGCCCTCTGAGGGGCTGGCCGCATCGCGCCTTGGAGACCATTACATGACCCAAACCTTCCCCCAGGCCGAGGCGCTGGAGGCGCTCCTGCGGCGCCATGCCACCGGGCGCGATTTACCCCGTCACACGCCGCATGTCCGGCTCGCCGATGCCCTGGCCAGCGGCCATGATCCATTGCTCCTGATCGAATACTTCCGCGATCTCGACGTGAAGATCGCCAACCTCGAAGACCTGCTCGCCGCCTGCGCCGACCCCGGCGAGGAGGAAGTCCAAGCCTATCGCGTCGAGGAAGGCATCGCCGTCTTCCTCGTAACGGATGGGCAATGGGCGGTCTTCACGCGATGACGGCAGCCAGCATGGCAACCGGCACCAGCCAGGCCGGCGGCAACGCCACGGGACGGCGCCTCAACCGCGACATTGTCGCGTGGCACACCACCAGCGCCGGGCGCAATGTCGCCCTCGCAACCATCGACCTGATCCCGGGCCGGCCGTTGCGCTTGTGGGGTGCGGCGGTCGAGATCGCGGATGGCGGCGTATTCATCCGCCTCGCCATCTCCGGCCCGTTCGACGGCTGGAACGTTGCCCAGCTCCTCGCCGTGGCGCTGGCAAGGTTCGAGGCGGAGCTGGCGCATTCCGGCGCGCCAGCCTTGGCCGAGATTGTGCATCACCTTGAACACGCCGCCGCCGTACACCGCGAACCCCAGGAGAGAGACACCGTGCCGCCGGTCTCCTTCGAGCCTGCTCAACCGGGCGGGGTGGCCTCACCATTCCCATGGACCGTGGCCAGGGCAGGGCTTTTCTCGATTCCACTCTGTCCCGACCCTGAGGCAAGACAGCGCGGCGTCACACCGGAGCAGCTCTTGGCCGTGGTCGAGCTGGCATTGACCAGTTGGCTGCCGGTCACGCCGTGGAGGAGAAGCTGCTGGGAGGCGCGCCGTGCGGTGCGTGCGGCGCTGGCGCTGGAGGCAGAGCGGGCAAAGGCGCGGTGGGCCGCGCACGTGGCCGCGGCAGACGGGGAGCCCGACCGTATGTGATGCCATCGCCCGCGCCGACCCAGGCCCGGGCATCCCATCCACCGCCAACCAGCGCGCGGCCCCGCCCTCACAGGCGGGGCTGCGTGCGTCTGGAGCATCACATGGACGAAACGAAAACCGAGACGCTGGCGGAGTTGCTGCGGCGATACTCCGACGTCGAAAGATTGAGCGAGGTGCAGCGCGTTAACTTCGCCGACGCCGTGCGCACCGGCGACGATCCGCTGCGCGTCATTGCCTACCTCGCCACCCTCGGCATCAAGGTGAAGACGCCGGCCGACCTGTTCCGCCTCAACGACGACGACAACGAGGAGGAGCTAGTCTGCTTCTGGATTCCCGAGGGCGTGGCGGCAACGATCAACAGCGATGATTCCTGGCTGGTGTTCGAGGTCGACCGCGCGGAAGGGAGCGCGCGGGCATGATCGACCTCGACGAGAAATCCATCGTCGCCGCGCGCCGCACGGCCGACGGCGAGCGCTTCGCCCTGTTCAGCAACGCCGACGTGTTGCCGTTCTGGGCGCAGAAATTCTGGACAGTCGCGCTCGACACCGGCGGCGACGGCTTCGGCCTGCCGGTGCGCTACGGCACGGTCTGCTCCGCCCCGGTGGGCTGGACCCTGCGCCAGTTGATCCTCGTGGCGCAGGCGCGCGCGGCGCTGGAATATGCGCGGGTGCCGGAGGGCGGCGCGCTCGCCGTGCTGGAGGCGCTGGGCAAGGCGGTCAGGCAGATGCAGGCGGGCGAGCCGCTCGGCGCCGGGGTGGAATTCTGCCCCGGCGGCGTGGCCTCACCCTACCGCTGGACCAAGGCGCGGTGCGGCGATCTGTCGATCGAGCTCTGCCCCGATCCGGAGAGCCGTGACGAGGGCATCGTGCCCGAGCAAATCCTCATCGTTGCCGACGAGGCGCTGCGGGACTGGACGGAGCGGGCGCCATACATCTCCCGGCTCTGGACCTGCCGCAACGCCGTGCGCGAGGCCCTGGCCGCCGAGATACGCCGCGTGCGGATCGCGCGCATGGCGACGGGTGAATCCGGAGAAGGTGGATAGGGCTGGGGGCAGGCAGACCGGCGGGGCGCGCGGGTTGATCGCCAACGCGTCTTGAAGGTTTTGAACCTTCAAGCGCGGCCCTGCCATCTTCTTCGCCGGTCAACGCGGACCGGCAATGGCCTTTGGCGCCAAAGTTGGGTCGTCGAACACCTCCATGGACGAGCCGGGGCAAGCGTGCCTCCGGCGTCCGACATGGAGACAGTTCGACATGGCCAAGCACATGACCACCACCGCCGAGACTGGCGACAGCACCGCAAACACTACCACCACCGAGATAGTCGAGTTCCCGACGCCGACGAAGCTGCTCACCGCCAACGAGGTGGGAGAGCTGCTCGGCGTTCCGCCGGAGGCGCTGGAGCGCTGGCGCGGCAACGGCTCTGGCCTCCCCTTCATCAGGCTCTCCGGCCGGTACATCCGCTACCGGCCGGAAGACTTGGCAGACTTCATCCAGAGCTCCCGCCGCAACAGCACCGCCGGGTAGGCATCGTCCGTCTGCCGCTCTCGGCCCAGCGCCGGGAGCGGTACGTCCACCTGGGCAGATGCCCCCCATGCCCATCCACCCCATCCATCTATCCATCCAGCCAGCCAGCCAATGGAAAGGAACCCCATGGCCGCGACCACCATCACCCGCAGCCTCGTGCAGAGGCTGCCGCCCCTTGCGGAAGGTGCAGCCAAGCAGCGCATCTTCGACGATCGGCTGGTCGGCTTCATCGCCGAGCAGAGACGCAGCACCGTCACCTTCTACTTCCGGTATAAGGACGCGCGCGGGCGCCAGCATGAAGTCCGGCTGGGCCGCCTCGGCGACGTCACCGTCGACCAGGCCCGCAGGCGGGCGGAGCAGCTGAAGGCCGGGGTCAGCCTGGGCGGCGACCCGGTGGCCGAGAAGGCGAAGCAGAAGGCAATCCCGACCGTGGAGGAATTCGCCAGGGAGAGATATCTCCCGCACGTGCAGGAGCGCCAGCGCGCGGCGCACAACGTCGAGGCCTATCTGCGCCTGCGCATCCTGCCCGCCATCGGCAGGAAGGCGCTGGACGAGGTGACCCAGCAGGACGTGGCCGATCTCCGGCGCAGGCTGGTGGCCGAAGGTCTGGCCAACGGCACGTGCAACCGGCACCTCGCCACCCTGCGCGCCATGTTCAACCAGGCCCTGAAATGGGAGCTGTATCAGGGGCGGAATCCTGCCAGCTCGCCCGGCATGCTGCGCGAGCAGCACCGCGACAAATATCTCGGCCCCGGCGAGACGCAGGCGCTGGTCAGGGCCCTGGACGCGGACAAGGACGAGACCGCCGCCGCCGTGCTGGCGCTGCTGATCGTCACCGGCGCGCGCCGGGGCGAGGTGCTGAACGCGAAATGGGAGAACGTGGATTTCGATCGCGGGCTGCTGACCGTGCCCCGGTCCAAATCCGGCCGCACGCGGCACATCCCGCTCTCGCCGGTGGCGCGGGGCATCCTGCTGCGCCAGTTCGCCAAGCGCTCCATCCACCCGGACAACCCGCACGTGTTCCCCAGCGCCCGCCGGCAGGGCAGGCCGGTGGAGGGCGTGCGCGGCGCCTGGGTCCGGGCGAAGAAGGCGGCGGGCCTGCCGGCCGATCTGCGCATCCACGATCTGCGGCACAACTTCGCCTCGGCGCTGGCCAACGCCGGCACGCCGCTGAACGAGATCGGCACGGTGCTGGGCCACACCCAGCTCGCCACCACCCTGCGCTACGCCCATCACGCCCCGCAGCGGCTGATCGACACCGCCACCGTCGCCTCAAGGGCCTGGAACCTGCTGCCGGAGGCCAAGAAGGCCGAGGCAAAGGACGCGGCGTAGGCCAAGCGGACTGGCACCATCACCACCGCGACCAGCACGAAGACGGGGAAGGCGCCGAAGCGCCTTCCCCGATCCGCCACCAAATCAAAAACTTGAAAGGAGCCACCATGCAGAACGAGAAGAACCAGCTCGCCGCTACCGAGATCGCGCCGCAGCACCCTGAGCAGAAGCCAGCCCCAGGAAGCAGGAAGCGCGGCCTCTGGAACCGCCTGCCAGCCGCGGTGAAGATCATCCTCACCCTGCCGGTGGTGATGGCGCTGCTGGGTGCCGAGGTCGAGCTGCGCCTGGCGCCCCAGCTCGACCTCGTCCTCACCGCCGTCGGCGTCTGTGCCATGTGGGCGTGGTTGTCCGGCGTACCGGCAGCGATGGGGTGAATGCTGGAAATTTCGAAGGTACGCTGGGTGGAAATGCCCAGCGAAATAATGCGGTGGTGCGATGGGAGCGGATCATGGGGCAAGGCCAAGCGCGACCAATGCTGGACGCATCATCGGGTCGGCCTGTGCCGGCGTTATACCCTGGGTCTTGAGCGCGGCGATAAGGCCCGCTCTTCCGCCATAGGCGCGCTGAGCGCGGGCGATGAGGTCCGTCGCCAAATCACGTACGATGGGAACTTGCATGGGTGTGGGGCTTTTGAACACGTCGTTCGGTGCCCACAAGCTGGTGCAGACATTGTGGTGGTAGAGGATGACATCACGAAACCCATAAACCGGCACCATCACGGGCTTGTTGATATTGGGCGCGTCGATGAACACCATGGCCGGCCCAGCTACGAGCATATACGTGCCCTCGGGCCGCTCGGTCTGGGCATAAATCCAGAATGGCGCGTGCGAAGGTTGAGGGCAGGCGGTAACCAAGTCTGATGGGGCCTGGGCAAAAGCGATCTGCGCCGGGGAGAAAATAAGGCCCAGAACGGGGGCGATGGGTCTAGTCAGGACCTGGGCCTGGGTGCAAAGAGGCAGGGCGGCAAGCGCCACAGCGCAAAGATTTTTCAGCAGTCGGGTCATTATTTTCTGCTCTTCACCAACGCGTGGAGTGGGCCTCATCCACCAGTTTATCCTGCGGTAGCTCAAATGTGCTCTTACGAAATAAGGAAACACGCTACCTCCGAGACTGAATTACAAGAAATGATCCTCCTTTTGCAACGTTCTGGTCAAGTATGATGGGTGTAGGTGCGTGCGAGAGGATCACCTCTCGGTAGTGACGGCGCTGCTGGACGACGAGGTCGAACTGCGCCTCGCGCCCCAGCTCGACCGCGTCCTCACCGCCGTCGGAATCTGTGCCGTGTGGGCTTGGCTCTCCTGCGGGCCGTCTTCTGCGGCATGAGTCAGCCAAGAGAAATGGCACGATGAGCGGAAATGCCCATCGTGCCATCGAACTTTTTTCCGCGAGCTTCCTACCGCACATTGTGGGTCGAGATCACGACGCCGCTCCGATCGCCGTTATAGGCGCAGGGGGAGTTCCCGCTACCTCGGCCTTGAGGGCCTTGAGAACGCGCCACTGCAGGACGATCTCCACCGGGACGATGACAAAGCCGGCCAAGGAGCAGACGATGCTCCCGACGAGGTACGTCACGACCCACGCCATGCCGCTGGCGAAGATCGTCAACCGGGTGACGCCCAGCAGGCCGTCGAGCAACCAGCGGAACCCGAAGAAGCCCCAGCCCAGGACCATCAGTATGACGATGGTGTTGCCCGGCGTGTTGGTGAGCATGTTCACGGCGGCGATCAGGTACGCGACGGCGAAGATGCTATTGATGATGAGGCGCCGCTTCGTCTTGGTGATGCGCGTCTCCAGGGCGGCGGTGTAGCAGGGCTCGCAGGACGGCGGCTGGTGCTTCCCCTGGCACGTTCCGCACAGCCCGCGTCCGCAGGCGCAGGTCGCCACCGAGATGGCGTCCGGGTGTTCGTAGCAATTCATGCCGTCTCTCCCTCAATGATCTCGCCGCCATCCCCGCCCTCGTCCCCGTGCGGTGGCGGCCCTTCCTTCAGCCACGCGATCGCGGTCTTCCCGATCTGGCGGGTGACGACGGCGTTGACGCCGCCGCCGACCAAGCCGCCGAGGACCGGCACGATCTTGGTCAGGTTGACCACGCCGGTGCTGCCCGCCTTCGTCACCAGCCTGGCACTGACCGCACTGTTGATCTTCTTCAGCATTGCGCCGGAGACGCGCTTGTTGATCGTGCCCATGGCGATCTTGGTCGTAGTCTTGATGCCGAGGTCGCGGGTGAGCTCCCCCGCAGCGGAGCCGAGCAGGCTGAGGTAGCCCATCGTTCGGAATTGATCGGAGCGCACATCCCAACCGAAGAGCAAGCCGATGACGGCCACCATACGGAGCTGTAGGTAGGCGACAGAGAGAAAGTCGGCCGGGATCGTGAGGGGCATCGCGGCGAAGCCGGGGAGCCCCAGGGCGAAGCCGGCGGCGCCGGCCTTCGCGGTCTGCCAGCCGATGAAGTTCTCGGCGCACTCCTCCGCCGTCTTCCCCGAGTGCCTGTACTCGTCGGCCAGCTCGAAGCAGGACTTCTCGGGGTTCAGCTGGGAATCGCCGAGCACGATCTCGTTCCAGATTGTGTCCAGCATCTGCGTCACGCGGCCGGCCTCTCCCGCCGGCGCCGTCGTCTCGGTCCCGTCCATGCTTCAGCCTCCTGCTCGGCGGCTGGAAGCCGCCACCCTGTTGCCACGCCCGGCGAGACCGGAACGCTCTCATTCAGTGTAATTTATTACATGGATTACACGTCCGCAAGCTGCCCTGCATCTGCGGATGAATGTGCAGGCGCGCGTGGCGAGGAACATCAGGCGGCTGAGGGTGGGCAAAAAGCTCTCGCAGGACGCCTTCGCGGCGGACACGGGGATCGACCGCGCCTACGTGAGCAGGCTGGAGAGCGGCCAGGAGAACCCGACCATCCTCCTGCTGGAGCGGATCGCCTCGGCCCTGGAGGTCGAGGTCGAAGAGCTCTTCAGGAAGCCGGAGCTGGGCGAGAAGGAGCCGATGACCCTCCGCAGCGGCAGGAAGCCGGGCAAGCCGGCGTGACTCATTAGACCGTGCGCGACTGTGAGGCGCTGCCCTAATTGGGCTGGGGGCGGTGGTTCAAGCTTGCGTGATTCACTTCGATCCCGAACTAGTCGAATCTGGGCGGTAGAGGTAGAAGCCTCACCTCTATCCTCATTTGAAGGCTACAGCTCCCGATGACCAAAGAAGAGATGTCTGCGGCTGTGCCGGGGTATAATGACCTCGTCACACGTAATGAGATCGAGATATTACAAAAGCCCGGAGATGCGGTAATCAGAGATAATGATTTTGCCCTGACACGCTGGGGAGACATCATGCTGATCGATGAAGATTACAGCGCATTCTTCAAGTTGCTGGAGACGTGGCGGTACAACTTTCCAACTCTCAAGGTTCTCTTTGAGACCTCGATTGACCGAATACAATATCGGAAGAACCTCGAAGTAAGACTTCAAAGCTTGTTTGAAGAGGCGGCAAAGAAAACTCCCCATCCAATGGCCAGTATGGACTATGAGGCCTATCATAGAACGAATGATGAGATTGGCGCAGCGGAGATTGCACGAGGTGTCTACGCAGGAAGCGTAGCCATCGTTCTTAACAACATGCTCCAGGCTTTCCGAGCCAACATTGCAGCGACAGCAGAGGAATGGAAGAAAGCTGCTCCCTTGTTCGACGGATGCTCGGTCGGGCAGATTGTTGAAGCTTCAGCGAACAACGTACGTCATGCTGAGGAATGGCAAGCAACGAGACCGCCAGACAAGAGGCAGCTTAATTCAATCCAGGTGCTAGCCACCGTGCTGAACGAGCCGCTGGAGCCGACGGATGGTTCGAGGCATCGATTCGGGCGTGAAGTTAGCCCCGAAACTCTGCAGTTGCTCAGCGGGGGTGATTTCTTGGTGCTGGAAGCGAACCTGTTTAGGTTTGCTCAGAACATGCTCAAGCAACGTCAGCGACGCCTGCCAAGCCAAACCTGATCATCTGCCCTTCTGCGAAAGGTGACGCACAAGAAAAATGCTGGCGCCACCGGCGGGAAGAAAGCGGAGGGCGCCAAAGAAGCCCGTGCCTTCAATCGCTCCGCGTCGGTCCCAGCGCCTCGATGATGCGGCAGCTTCCAACGGTTCCGCCATGGCATGAATCGACCATCGCGGCCAGTTCCCGCTGCAGGGCGGCCAGGTCGGCGATCTTGCGCTCCACCTCGGCCAGATGGCCACGGGCGAGGGCGTCGACCGTGGCGCAGTCGCGCCCGCGATCATCCGACAGCTCAAGCAGGGCGCGGACCTGATCCAGGGAGAAGCCAAGCTGCCGGGCGCGGCGGATGAATGACAGCCGCCCCAGCTCCGCCTCGCCGTAGCTGCGGTAATTGCCGCCGGACCGCCCCGGAGCCGACAGCAGCCCGATCCTCTCGTAGTACCGGATCGTCTCCACCTTGGTGTGCGTCGCCCTGCCGAGCATGCCGATCGTGAGCGCCATCTGCTTGACCCTGTAGTTGCTACAGGGTGCATGTAGGCGGCCATCGGCTGAATCTGAAGGGGATGACGGGATGGCGGGTGGCTGCTGCGGTGGGTGCGAGACGGCACCGCCGCCGAAGGACTGGGCGTGGCGGCGGGTGCTGTGGATCGCGCTCGCGGTGAATCTGGGCATGTTCGCGGTGGAGGTCGGCGCCGGCGTCTCAGCCCGCTCCGCCGCGCTGCGGGCGGACGCGCTCGACTTCCTGGGCGACGCCGCCAACTACGCGATCAGCCTCGGCGTGGCCGGCCTGGCCGTGCGCTGGCGGGCCAGGGCGGCGCTGCTGAAGGGCGCCTCCCTGCTGGCGCTGGGCCTGTGGGTACTCGGCAGCACCGCCTGGATGGCGGTCTCCGGCATGCTGCCCGCACCGGAGACGATGGGGGCGGTCGGTGTGCTGGCCCTGGCCGCGAACATGTCGTGCGCCCTCCTGCTCTGGCGGCATCGCGGTGGAGACGCGAACCGCAGCTCGGTCTGGATATGCTCGCGGAACGACGCGATCGGCAATGTCGCGGTAGTCGCGGCGGCGCTCGGCGTATTCGGCACGGGCACCGCCTGGCCGGACCTTCTGGTCGCGGTGGTGCTCGCCGGGCTCGGTGTCAGCGGAGGATGGCAGATCGTCGCCAAGGCCCGGCGGGAGCTGTTGGCCGGGCCGGTGCACCAGGCGGCCCGCGAAGGCGCATGACGGGGGGGGCGGAGGGGGCACGCCGGGGCATCTGATGAGCCGAGAACCCGCGGGAACCGACATTGGCCAATGCCACGGAGTGGTTGCCTATCTGGCAGGCCGCTCGCCGATGTTCTCGGCCAGCCGGAGAAGGTATCCGTCCGGGTCTGTCACCAGGAATTGGCGCTGGCCGACCTCGATCCCGCCGGCCCGGTACCAGGCTTCCTCGGGCTCCATGAACAGCGGCCAGCCGGCCCCGGCTAGGCGGTCGAGGATCGGCTGGAGTGCCGATGCTTCGATCTGGAAATTGATGCCGCGGCCGAGCGGTGCCTCAAGCGGCCCGGTTACCCACTGGTCGTCCGCCGCGCTGCGCTGCTCAAGCATGACCTGGGCGCCGTCCAGATCCAGGTATGCGAAGCCGGCCTCCGGTCGGTCGTACGCCACGGAGAAGCCGATCAGGTCGCGCCAGAAGCGCAGGCTGGCCTCCAGGTCCGCGACGACAAGCTCCGGCACCAGCTTCGCCCAGCTCTCCATGCGCCCCCCCGCGTTCGGCGGCACGGTCGCATGGTGGCCCGGCGGGGACAAGGCGCCGGGTTCCAGCCCGGCGCCGCGAGCGCTTCCCACCGGGCGAACTGCGGCGTTCCGCGGCCACCAGAGGGGATAGTGGTGGGCGGCCCCAAAACGCCAACGGGCCGGTGGTCACCCACCGGCCCATTGTCGCTTGATTTTCAAGGAATTCCGTGGCGCGCCCGAAGAGATTCGAACTCCTGACCCTCAGATTCGTAGTCTGATGCTCTATCCAGCTGAGCTACGGGCGCGCGGTGGGCGGGGTGTAACCGAAGCTTCTTCCTCAGGCAACCCCCGCCGGGAAAATTATATAGCCTCCAGCTCTGCGATCAGCGCATCGCCCATCTCGCTGGTGGAGATGACCGGGCGGCCCTCCACCTTGATGTCCGGCGTGCGTCCGGCCTTGGCCAACACGAGCTCCACCGCCGCCTCGATCGCGGCGGCTTCCTCCTCCATGTCGAAGGAGTAGCGCAGCAGCAGGGCGAGGCTCAGGATCTGGGCGATCGGGTTGGCCACGCCCTTGCCGGCGATATCCGGGGCGGAGCCGTGGATCGGCTCGTAGAAGCCGGGCAGGCGGCCGGTCACCGGGTCCTTGGCGCCCAGCGTGGCCGAGGGCAGCAGACCGAGCGAGCCGGTGAGCATGGCGGCGAGGTCGGAGAGGATGTCGCCGAACAGGTTGCCGGTCACGATCACGTCGAACTGCTTGGGGTTCTTGGCAAGCTGCATGGCGCAGTTATCGGCATACATGTGGCTCAGCTCCACATCCGGGAATTCCTCGGCCTGGAGCTTGGTCATCACCTGCCGCCAGAGCAGCCCGGCTTCCATCACATTCGCCTTCTCCACGCTGCACACGCGGTTTTGGCGCTTGCGCGCGAGCTCAAACGCCACCCGGCCGACGCGCTGGATCTCATGCGTGGTGTAAACCTCGGTATTGATGCCGCGCTGCTCGCCATTGGGCAGGGTCTCGATGCCGCGGGGCTCGCCGAAATAGATGCCGCCGATGCACTCGCGCACGATCAAGATATCCAGCCCGCGCACCAGCTCCGGCTTGAGCGAGGACGAATCGACCAGCGCGTCGAACACCTTGGCGGGGCGCAGATTGGCGAATACCTGCAATTCCTGGCGCAGCCGCAGCAGCCCGGCCTCGGGGCGGATGTCGAAAGGCACCTTGTCCCATTTCGGGCCGCCGACGGAGCCGAACAGCACCGCGTCCACCTCCTTCGCCTTGGCCACGGTCTCGTCCTTCACCGGCACGCCATAGGCGTCGATGGCGGCGCCGCCGACCAGGTCCTCATACAGGGTGAAGCTGGCGCGGCCGGATTTCTGCACCCATTCCAGCACGCGCTT
Source organism: Acidocella sp. KAb 2-4 (assembly GCF_020567705.1). GTDB lineage: Bacteria > Pseudomonadota > Alphaproteobacteria > Acetobacterales > Acetobacteraceae > Acidocella. The sequence goes on from NZ_JAJDJU010000003.1 coordinate 18,859, forward strand.
GGCCTGGGCGAACACCTCGGGGCCGATGCCGTCGCCGGGCAGGAGCAGCAGGGATTTATTCGCGGTCATGGTCTTTCGTCCTTAAATGATTTTGGGCGTCCAGGCCGGCTGATGGGCCTCATAGGCGGAGATGGCGGCGGTGTGCTGCAGCGTCAGGCCGATATCGTCGAGCCCGTTGAGCAGGCAGTGCTTGCGGAACGGGTCCACCTCGAAGCCGATTTCCTCGCCATTCGGGCGCACCACCACCTGCCGCTCCAGATCAATGGTCAGGCGCGCATTGGTGCCGAGCCCGGCATCGTCCATCAGCTTCGCCACCTCGGCCTCGGGCAGGGGGATCGGCAGGATGCCGTTCTTGAAGCAGTTGTTGAAGAAGATGTCGGCGAAGCTGGGCGCGATCACGCAGCGAATCCCGAAATCCAGCAGCGCCCAGGGGGCGTGCTCGCGCGAGGAGCCGCAGCCGAAATTATCGCCCGCCACCAGGATCTGGGCGTGGCGGTATTTCGCCTGGTTCAGCACGAAATCGGGCTTCTCGGAGCCGTCGGCGTTGTAGCGCATATCGGCGAACAGGCTCTTGCCCAGCCCGGTGCGCTTGATGGTTTTGAGGAAGCGCGCCGGGATGATCTTGTCGGTATCGACATTCGCCACGTTCAGCGGCGCGGCCACGGCGGTGAGGGTGGTGAACTTATCCATCAGACCAGCTCCCGGACATCAGTGAGCGCGCCAGTCACGGCGGCGGCGGCGGCCATGGCGGGGGAGAGTAGGTGGGTGCGCCCGCCCGGCCCCTGGCGGCCCTCGAAATTGCGGTTGGAGGTGCTCGCGCAGCGCTGCCCCGGCGTCAGCTTGTCGGGGTTCATGCCCAGGCACATCGAGCACCCGGCCTCGCGCCACTCAAACCCGGCATCGATCAGGATCTGCGCGGTGCCTTCCGCCTCGGCCTGTTGCTTCACCAGCCCCGAGCCGGGCACCACCAGCGCCCGCACGCCCGGCGCCACATGGCGGCCCTTGGCCACGGCGGCGGCGGCGCGCAGATCCTCGATGCGCGAATTGGTGCAGGAGCCGATGAACACCACGTCCACCTTGGTGCCCGCGATCTTCTGCCCCGGCTCCAGCGCCATATAGCTCAGCATGCGCTGCATCTGCGCGCGCTTGGTCTCGTCCGGCTCGTCGGCGGGGTTGGGCACGGTGCCGGTGATGGGGATCACCGCCTCGGGGTTGGTGCCCCAGGTGACTTGCGGCACGATCTGCGCCGCATCCAGCACCACCACCTTGTCGTAATGCGCGCCCTCGTCGCTCGGCAGGGTCTTCCAATAGGCCACGGCGGCGTCGAAATCCGCGCCCTTGGGCGCGAAGGGGCGGCCCTTGATATATTCGAAGGTCGTCTCATCGGGCGCGATTAGCCCGGCGCGGGCTCCGGCCTCAATGCTCATGTTGCACACGGTCAGGCGCCCGGCCATGTCCAGCGCGCGAATCGCCTCGCCGGCGAATTCGATGACATGCCCGGTGCCGCCACCGGTGCCGATCTTGCCGATGATCGCCAGCACGATGTCCTTGCCGGTGCAGCCGGCGGGCAGCTTGCCGTCCACCCGCACCAGCATGTTCTTGGCTGGCTTCTGCAGCAGCGTCTGCGTCGCCAGCACATGCTCGACCTCGGAGGTGCCGATGCCGAAGGCCAGCGCGCCCATGGCGCCATGGGTGGAGGTGTGCGAATCGCCGCACACGATGGTCATGCCCGGCAGTGAGATGCCCTGTTCCGGCCCGACCACATGCACGATGCCCTGGCGCGCATCCGACATCGGGAAATATTTCACCCCGAACTCAGCCACATTCTGCTCCAGCGTGGCGATCTGCAGCGCGCTTTCGGGCTCGTTGGTCTCGGTCAGGCGGTCCGGGCTGGTCGGCACGTTGTGGTCCACCACCGCGATGGTGTTCTCCACACGGCGCACCTTGCGCCCGGCCATGCGCAGCCCCTCGAAGGCCTGCGGGCTGGTCACCTCATGCACGAGATGCCGGTCGATGTAGAGAACGCAGGTGCCGTCCTCCAGGCGCTCGACCACATGCGCATCCCAAATCTTGTCGAATAAAGTCTTCGGCATCGAAACGCGGCCTCCTGTGTAAGTTGGACCCAGGGGACGCCGCCCCCTGGACCCCCGCTAAGGGCCTCAGGCCCTAAAGATCCCGTATGCGGCTTGGAAAAGGGGACCCTGTTGCGGGGTCCCCTTGTCCAAGCCGGCGGAGTCCAAAGGTCATGCCTTTGGCAAGGGGGGAAGGGGGGCGCGGGCCGCGGAAGGCCGCCTCATCACAGAAGCGGCGCGCCCGATGGCACGGCGCCCCCCTGATACCGGGTTACTCGGCGGCCGTGGTCTCGACTTCGCGGGCCTTCTCGGCGATGCGGGCGGACTTACCGCGGCGGCCGCGCAGATAGTAGAGCTTGGCGCGGCGCACATCGCCGCGGCGCACCACCTGGATTTCCGCGATGACCGGCGCGTAGAGCGGGAACACGCGCTCCACACCCTCGCCGTAGGAGATCTTGCGCACGGTGAAGGAGGAGTTGATGCCGCGGTTGGAGCGGGCGATGCACAGGCCCTCAAAGGCCTGGATACGCGAACGCTCGCCTTCCTTCACCTGCACGTTCACGCGCAGCGTGTCGCCGGGGGCGAAGGTGGGGATGGTCTTGGCTTCGGTCAGCTTCGCGATCTGCTCGGCTTCCAGCGTCTGGATGATGTTCATGGGTCTGGTCCTTCTCGAAACGGGTGTTTAGGGCGCGCGGGCCCCGGATGCAATGTATTGGTTATAAAGCTCGGGCCGGCGGCGTTGCGTGATCTGCCGGGCTTGGTCCAGGCGCCAGGCGGCGATGGCGGCATGGTTGCCCGAGGTCAGCACCTCCGGCACCTCGCGGCCATTCCAGATGGCGGGGCGGGTGTAGTGCGGGTATTCCAGCAGCGCCTCGGAGAAGCTCTCCTCCACCCCGCTTTCCGCATGGCCCATCACGCCCGGCAGCAGGCGGATGACGGCGTCGAGCAGCACCAGCGCCGGCAGTTCCCCGCCGGAGAGGACATAATCCCCGATGCTGATCTCCTCGCCCTGCCGCGCCTCGATGACGCGCTCATCGAACCCCTCAAAGCGCCCGCACACCAGCACGGCGCCCGGCCCGGCGGCGAGGCTGCGCACCCGGCTCTGGGTGAGCGGCGCGCCGCGCGGGGTGAGGAAGATGAGCGGCCGCTCATCATCGGCCACCGCGGCGATGGCGGCATCCACCACATCGGGCCGCAGCACCATGCCGGCGCCGCCGCCAAAGGGCGTATCGTCCACGCTGCGGTGGCGGCCCAGCCCGAAATCGCGGATATCCGTGACCTTCAGGCTCCATTTCCGCTCCATGAGCGCCTTGCCAGCCAGGGACTCCCCCAGCGGGCCCGGAAACATGGCCGGAAACAGGGTGAGGATGTCGGCGCGCCAGGTCATTCGTCCCGGGCCTCCACCTCAAGCGGCGGGTTGATGACGACATAGCCCTCCGCCACGTTCACCACCGGCACGCAGGCCTTGGTGAACGGGATCAGCCGCCCGCCGGGTGTCAGCTCCAGGCTCGCCCCGGCGCCGAAATCCAGCACGTTGCCGACCCGGCCGATCTCCCGGCCCGCCTCGTCACGCGCGCGCAGCCCGATTAGATCCGCCAGGTAGAACTCCTCCTCCGCCGCCTCGGGCAGCGCCGAGCGGGGGATGAACAGCTCCACATTGGTCAGCGCGGCGGCCTCGTCGCGGTCGCTGATCCGGCGCTGGCCGGCTTGCGTTACCTCGCTGAGCCAGGCGACATTCTCATGCGCCCAGGCGAGCGCGAACTGCCGGCCCTTGCGGTCGGTGAGCGTGTGCGCCGCCAGGACCTCCGGGTCCTCGGCGAAGACATTCACGCGCACCTGGCCGCGCACACCGTGCGGCTTGCCAATCACGCCCATCAGGATCAGCTGGTCGTCCACGCGCCCTCTATCGGATTAAGCGGCTTCGGCGGCCTTGGCGCGCTCGGCGGCACGCTCCTGCGCCTTCTTCTTCGGCAGCGGTTGCTTGGTCTGCTCGCTGCGGGCCGGGGCCTTGATCAGCTCGGCCTTGGCCAGGAAGCGCGCGACGCGGTCGGTCGGCTGCGCGCCCTGGGCCAGCCAATGCTGCACGCGCTCGGTCACCAGGGTCACGCGCTCGGCATGCTCGGCGGGCAGCATCGGGTTATAGGTGCCGACGCGCTCGATGAACTTGCCATCGCGCGGGGAGTTCGCGTCGGCGATCACGATGTGGTAGAACGGACGCTTCTTGGCGCCGCCACGGGCGAGACGAATTTTAACAGACATAGTCGCTCCTTAAGTTAACTGAAAACGGGTTAAAATGGCCGGCGGCCGCCCTTGGCGCCACCCAGGGCGGCTTGCATCTGGCGCATCATCGCCTCCGCACCGCCCATCTTGTTCATGCGCTTCATCATCGTCGACATGTCGTCGAACTGCTTGAGCAGCTTGTTCACTTCGGGCACCGAGGTGCCCGAGCCCGCCGCGATGCGCTTCTTGCGACTGGCCTTCAGGATGTCCGGGTTGCGCCGCTCCGCCGGGGTCATCGAGCAGATGATGGCGATATGGCGCTTGAACACGGTCTGGTCGAGATTGGCGTTCTCGATCTGCTGCTTGATCTTGCCTACGCCGGGCAGCATGCCCAGAATGCCCGAGAGCGAGCCCATCTTGGAAATCTGCTTGATCTGCGCCGCGTAATCTTCCAGGTCGAACTTGCCCTTCGCCATCTTTTTGGCGAGTTTCTCGGCTTCCTGCTGGTCGATATTCGCGGCGGCGCGCTCCACCAGGCCGACGATATCGCCCATGCCCAGGATGCGCCCGGCGATGCGCTCGGGGTTGAATTCGTCCAGCGCGTCCAGCTTCTCGCCCATGCCGGCGAGCTTGACCGGCGCGCCGGTGACGCTGCGCATCGACAGGGCCGCCCCGCCCCGGGCATCGCCGTCGAGCCGGGTCATCACGATGCCGGTGATCTGCACCGCCTCATTGAAGGCGGTGGCGGTGGTCACCGCGTCCTGGCCGGTCATGGCGTCCACCACCAGCAGGGTTTCCACCGGGTTCACCGCGGCGCGGACGGCTTTCACCTCTTCCATCAGCGCCAGGTCGATGGACAGGCGCCCGGCGGTGTCCAGGATCACCACGTCATAAACTTCGCGCCGCGCCGTCTCCATCGCCCGCTGCGCGATCTGCAGCGGCGTCTGGCCCGCGATGATGGGCAGCGAGGCGACCTCAGCCTTTTGCGCGAGCTGTTCGAGCTGCAGCTGCGCGGCCGGGCGCTGGGTATCCAGGCTGGCGAGCAGCACTTTCTTGCGCTCGCGGGTTTTCAGCCGCAGCGCGATCTTGGCGGAGGTGGTGGTCTTGCCTGAGCCTTGCAGGCCGACCATCAGGAACGGGATCGGCGAGGGGGCGAGCAAATTGAGCGGCACGGGCGCGCCGCCGAGCGCTTCGACCAGCGCGTCGTTGACGATCTTCACCACCATCTGGCCGGGAGAGACGGAGCGCAGCACTTCCGCGCCCACCGCCTTCTCCTTCACGGTGGCGACGAACTCCTTCACCACGGGCAGCGCCACGTCGGCATCGAGCAGCGCCAGGCGGATCTCCCGCAGCGCCTCGTTCACATCGGCTTCGGACAGCGCGCCGCGGCGGCGGAGCCGGTCGAAAATATCCGAAAATTTGCCCGACAGCGTGTCGAACATGGCCAGGATTCCTTACAACGCAAAACGCGCCGTGGTGCGAACCCTCGCAGCACGGCGGTTTATGTGGTTCGGCTCATGCGCCTCCCCGGCGCGCGAGTCAATGGGCTCAGGCGGCGCGGCTGGCGGTGTTGTGCCGTGCCAATTCGGCGCCATCCAGCGCCCGCCGCACGCTGAGCTGCCCGGCAAGCCCCGGCGGCGGCGCGAGCGCAAAGCCATGGCAGCCGCTGCCTAGTCCGGCTCGGCGCAGATCCGCCCGGTAGGCATTGGCCAGCACGCGCGCCACTGGTCGGCCCGCAGCCAACACGACCAGCGCCACTGGCGCTTCCGGCGCCGTTTCGCATTGCGCCCAGCCACTCACGATCTCCGGCCCGGCCTGCTCCAGGCAGCCGCGCAGCGGGCCGGTGCCCTCCGCCATGGCGGCCAGCCCGGCGCGGACGTTCATCTCGGCCTGCACCGCGGCCAAGGCAAAGCCCGCTTCCAGCCGCTCCAGGCAGGGCGCGGCGGATGGCTCGTCGCCGGGGTACAGCGCCGCATATTCGGCGGCGTTATGGAATTGGGCGCGTCCGCCAATGTCGAGATAGCTCTCGCACAGGCAGTTCTCGGCCAGCAGCAGGTCGTGTGCGTCCAGTTCCACGTGGTAATAGGCGACATGATCCACCGCCGCCGCCTGCGTGACGGAAACGCCGTTCACCAGCCGCCAGGCGGGCACCAGCGCCCCGCCCAGGCAGATGCCGTGGCCGGGTGAGACGGTGAGGTCGCGGACCGGCACGCCCGGACCGAGCGCCCCGGCGCGGATCGTCACCGGCAGGGTGAGCGGGTTGCCGGCGATAAAGCGTCCCTCGAAGGCCTGCCGCCCGATCCATTTCACCTTTTGCCGTCCGCGCAGGCGGGTGAGCACCTCGTCACCGATGCGCAGCGCTTCCACGGGTGTTTCGCCGCGCGGGGTGCGGATGCGCGTGCCCGGCGTGAAGCAGGTGGCGGCAAGGTCGAAGCCCAGTGCCGAGAGCAGGGTTTCGTCGAGCGGCGTGATCGGGTTGGCCTGCCCGGCATAGGCGAGGGCGTCGAACGAATCGTTGGGCACGCTGGTCGCCCAATCGTAATAATCGCTGGAGGTGGCGAAATTGCCGAGATTGGTCTTGCCGCCATCGACCGAGAAATACGCGCTGGGTGAGCTGGCCGCGGAGGCATTGGCGCTTTCCTCCAGCACCCCGGGCGCGTGGTAGCGCAGCAGGTCCATCAGGCTGAAATAGGAGCCGTCGCCCCATCCGGCGCGGCCCAGCGCGTGGCTCAGTTCATGCAGCGCCACGCCGAGGAAGGTGATTTCCCCCGCCACGGCGAGGTTGGTGGTGCTGAAATTGAGCGCCGCCCCGCCAGTGCCGAAGATGACCGTCCCTTCCGGCGTCGTGGTGTTGGAGTTGGAGGGCGCCAGCCCCAGCGCCTCGGCCTGGGCAAGCGTGAGCCACACGCCCTTGCCGCCGGTGGGGTCGCTGGCGGGCATGTTGGTGGCCGATTCAAGCGCCAGCGCGCCGCTGGGCAAGCCGAGCGCGCTGGCGGCGCTGGCGTGGCTCTCCAGCGCCCCGATGAGCGTGCCGTAGCCGATATCGATCATCCCGCCAGTAGGGCCGCCCTCGCCCAGAATGGCCCCGCTCGTGTCCCAGGAGACGCCGATTTCCACGGTGATGTTGTCGGTGATCAGCGTGTCCAGCAGCTGCGCGGCGTATTGCATGTCGGCAATAAACCCGCTCGGCGCCAGGGTGGCGCTGCTGGTGAAGCTGAGCACGAGATCCATTGTTGGCGCCTCCCAGAGGTTATGTCGCGCAGAATGGCAAAAAGCCGCGTGCCTGCAAAGCGCGTTACAATTTAGCCGAGCAAGGCGGCGCGCAGCGTTCCGGCGCCGGGGCCGGTGAGCAGCCCTTCGCGCAGCAGCAGGTCGATCAGCACCAGGCAGACATTGAACTTGAACTCGTGGGTGGTGGAGAGCACCTCCAGCACCCGCGTCAGCGGCCAGAGCGAGAAGGATTCCACCTCGCCATCCACCGGGTTGGGGATGAAATCTTCCGGCAGTTCCAGGTCGTAGGCGTGGATCAGGTCGCGGCGCAGCCCCTCGGGGCGTTCCATATCGTAGCGGAAGCTGGCGACAAGCCGGGCCTGGCTGGCCAGGGCCTCGGGTAGGGCGGCTTCCTCCTCGGCCTCCTTGAGCAGCGCCGCGAAGGGCGTGAACCCGGCGGGCACGCCGCCCGCCACCAGATGGTCGAGCTTGCCGGGGTCCAGCTTCTTATCGGCGGCGCGCTTGCCGACCCAGACATGAGGGCCATCCGCCCGGCGTACGATGCCATTGAGGTGCACCCCCACGCCGATCACGCCGAAGGCGGGCAGGGCGCCGCGGTCGAGCACCGCCAGCACGGGGCCGTCGCCCGTTTCGCGCACGTCGAAATTCTCGGCCCGGGTCGGGATGCCCGCAGCCGTGGCCAGCTCGTTCAGCCGGGGCAGGGCGGAGGGGGCCAGCTCCACGCGGTCCGCGCCAACCCGCACCTCCGGCGAGACCTCGGCCAGACGGCGCGCGAGCGGCGGCAGCAGGTAGCCGATATGGTGGCTCCCGGCATAAAGCGGCAGCCGGAGGCCGGGCAATTTTGCCGTGTGACAGGCCGATATGTGCGCGAGGAGGTTTGCAATTTGAGCGTCAGATGCCATGTGCGCTCCCATGACCCGTAATGCCGCCCGTGCCAACCCCCACCTCGCCCCCGCCGCCGGCGCCAAGCCGGCGCAGGGCTCATTTGCCACTGTATTGTCGCTGCTGCCCTATCTCTGGCCCAAGGGCGAGACGGCGCTGCGCGTGCGCCTAGTGCTTGCCAGCCTGGCCATGCTGCTCTCCAAGGTGGCGACCGTGTATGTGCCGGTGGTCTATGGCCATGCGGTGGACAAGCTGACCCATGCCGCCGGGCCGCTGGCCGTGCCGGCTGAGCTGATCGTGGGCTATGCGCTGGTGCGCATCTGCGCCGCCGCCTTTGGCGAGCTGCGCGACGCCCTGTTCGCCGCCGTGCAGATGCGCGCCTCGCGCGTGGTGGCGCGCAAGACCTTCGAGCATCTGCACGCGCTCTCCATGCGCTTCCACCTGGACCGGCAGACCGGCGGGCTTTCCAACATCATCCTGCGCGGCACGCTCGGCATTCAAAATGTTTTGCGCCTCGCCACGTTCAACCTGCTGCCCACGATCATCGAGCTGCTGCTCACCACCTTCATGCTGTGGTACCTGTTCAACGCTTGGTATGCGCTCATCACCTTCGTGGCGATCGGCTGCTACATCGCCTTCACCTTCGCCTTCACCGCTTGGCGCACGCAGTTCCGCCGCGCCATGAACGAGACCGACACCGAGGCCCAGGGCAAGGCCATCGACAGCCTGCTGAACTTCGAGACGGTCAAATATTTCGGCAACGAGGCGCATGAGTCCAAGCGCTTCGATGAGAGCCTGGCGCGCTATGAGGCGGCGTCGGTGAAGTCTCAGGTGTCGCTGAACGCGCTCAATATCGGCCAGGCGGTGATCATCTCGCTGGCGCTGGGCGTGATGATGCTGATGGCCGCCTGGGGCGTGGTGCATAACCACATGTCTCCTGGCAGCTTCGTGGTGGTGAACACTTACCTGATGCAGCTTTACGTGCCGCTCAACTTCCTGGGCTTCACCTACCTCACCCTCAACCAGGGGCTGATCGACATGGAGCAGATGTTCTCGCTGCTGCGCGTCAACCAGGAGGTGAAGGACAGTGCCGGCGCCTGCGTGCTGGCCGCCCAGGGCGCGCCGGCCGAGGTGCGGTTCGAGGATGTGCATTTCGCCTATAACCCGGACCGGCAGATCCTCAAGGGCATCAGCTTCACCGCCGCGCCGGGGCAGAAGATCGCCCTGGTCGGCCCCACCGGCTCGGGTAAATCCACCATCTCGCGCCTGCTGTTCCGCTTTTACGACACCACCGAGGGGCAGGTGCTGGTGGATGGGCGCGATGTGCGCGACTACACCCAGACCTCGCTGCGCGGGGCGATCGGCGTGGTGCCGCAGGACACGGTGCTGTTTAACGACACCATCTATTACAACATCGCCTATGGCCGCCCCGGCGCGACCACCGAGGACATCGAGCGCGCGGCGAAGCTGGCGCAGGTGCATGATTTCATCGCCTCGCTGCCGCAGGGCTACAAGACCAAGGTGGGCGAGCGCGGGCTGAAGCTCTCGGGTGGTGAGAAGCAGCGCGTGGCGATCGCCCGCACGATTTTGAAGAATCCGCGCATCCTCATCCTGGACGAGGCGACCAGCGCGCTGGACACCGCCACCGAGCAGGAGATCTCGGCGGCGCTGCGCGAGGTGGCGCATGACCGCACCACCCTGGTCATCGCCCATCGGCTCTCGACCATCACCGACGCCGACGAAATTCTGGTCCTGCGCGAGGGGCTGATCGTCGAGCGCGGCAGCCATCAGGCGCTGCTGGCCAAGGGCGGCGTGTATGCCGGCATGTGGGCGGCGCAGGTGGAGCGCGATGAAGACCTGCCCGAGCCCGCCGAAGTGGCGGAATGAGCAGGGGCGTGCTAGCGCCGCAGGAAAATTTGCTTTGATAGACGGGAACAAGTGATGAGCGACAGACAAACCCCGCCGGAACGCGAACTGAGCCATGCCGGCTCGGTCGTGGATAAGGCGATCGAATTCATGATGGGGCAGGAGATCAGCGAGCTGGCCATCGCCTCGGCCCTGCTGGGCGGCGCCATGGGGCTGCTGAGCCGCGTACTGCCCGACGAGGTGGTGGTGCAGATCCTGCAAAACGCCATTGAGAGCATCGAGAATGGTGAAATGCGTCACGCCGCTGGCAAGGATCACGCTGGCGAGGCTTGACGACTCCCGCGCTTTCACCCATAAGCCTGCCCAATTCCGGGTTGGCCCTGCCAGCCCGCTTTGCGTTTTTTGAGGATAGACCAATGGCCCGCCGCTGCGACCTGACCGGAAAGACCGTGCAATCTGGCAATAATGTCAGCCACGCGAACAACAAGACCCGCCGCCGGTTCCTGCCGAACCTGCAGGTCACCACGCTGCTCTCGGATGCGCTGGGCAATGTCCGCCTGCGCCTCTCGACCCGCGCGATTCGCACGATCGAGCATAATGGCGGGCTGGATGCTTATCTGCTCAGCCAGACCAACGCCAAGCTGACCGATGAAGGCCTGGCCCTGAAGCGCCGCCTGGAGCGCGCTCTGGCCAAGAAGTCGGCCGCCGCCTGATCTCGCCGGAGCCTGGCAAGGGGCTCCCGTGCTTATAAGGATTACTCGGAGCCTCCAGATCAGCGAGTCTGATCTGGAGGAGTCGTTTGTTACCGCCTCTGGCCCGGGCGGGCAGAATGTGAACAAGGTAGCGAGCGCGGTGCAGCTGCGCTTCAACCTCGCGGGCAACACCACCCTGCCTGAGTATGTGAAGGCCAAGCTGGCCCGGCTCGCGGGCTCGCGCCTGACCAAGGACGGGGTGGTGATCATCCAGGCCGAACAATTCCGCGACCAGCCGCGCAACCGCGAGGATGCGCGCGAACGCCTGTTCGCGCTGATCCGCGAGGCGGCGGTGGTGCCCAAGATCCGCCGCCCGACCAAGCCGACCAAGGGCTCGCAGACGCGAAGGCTGGACGAGAAAAGCCGCCGGGGCGATGTGAAGCGGCTGCGGCGGGATAAGGATTTTTAATCCTTGCCAGGGCGGCGCGGGGCGGCTACCAGCGCGGCCAGACTCAGGTGGCCCCTAACCGGGCATAATCGGGAACGCGGTGAGCCGCGGCTGCCCCCGCAACTGTGAGCGGCGAGTGTCGTCCCAACATGCCATTGCCCGACCGGGCGAGAAGGCGGGGCGGCGCGCAGACCCGCAAGCCAGGAGACCGGCCTGTGTCGAGACATTTGCGCGCGTCCGGGCGGGGTGTACCGGGCATGAAGGGGTGCGAGTCCCCGAGCCTCTGTCGCTGTGAAGTATCGCCGGCGCCACTGCGCCGGTGTAGCGCGAGGAGAGGATTCATGCCTCACTACCGACTCGGCCTCTATTTGGCGGCGGCGCTGCTGCCGCTGGCCGCCCAAGCCGACGACCAGCCGATTACCGTCACCGCCACGCGCATCGCCACCCCGGCGCCGGATGTTCCGGCCGGGGTAACGGTGCTGACCCAGGCGGATTTCGCCGCCCAGGGCGACACCACGCTCGCCCAGGCCCTCGCCAACGTGCCCGGCCTGACCCTGGCGCAATCCGGCGGGCCGGGGAATGCCGCCAGCGTGTTCATGCGCGGTGCCAATTCCGAGGATGTGCTGGTGCTGGTGGACGGCGTGCCGGTGAACGACCCATCCGAGGCCAATGGCGCTTTCAATTTTGGCGTTTACACCCTGGCCGATGTCGAGCGCGTTGAGATCGTGCGCGGGCCGATGTCGGGCCTCTATGGCGGTGGCGCGATTGGCGGCGTGATCAACATCATTACCCGCCGCGGCACCCGCCCGGCTCAGGCCAGTATCAGCCTCGCCGGGGGCTTCCCCGCGCAGGGGCAGGCCAGCGCCAGCGTCTCGGGCGTGGCGGGGCGGTTCGACTACGCCTTGAGCGGCAGCCTTGATGAGGAGGCAGGCTTCGACGCCACGGCCCAGCGGCTTGCGGTCTATGCCGGGCATCGCGACCCGTATCGGGCTAAGCTGGGGGCGGCGCAGTTTGGTTACGCGCTGACCCAGCAGACACGGCTTTACGTGATCCTGCGCGGCCAAAGCACCGATTCGGCCTTCCCGGATCTCGGCTATCCGGTGTTCGACGACCCCAACTCCTACGACTACAACACCAATTTTTTTGGCAAGCTCGGGGTCTCCAGCACGCTGCTGGATGGGCGGCTGCACACCGATCTGTTCATCGCTCGGCTGCAAACCCGGCTGCATTACAAAAATCTGCTGGATGCCACCGACCCCAACCAGGCCAGCGCCAATGATGTGTACCGCGGCGGACGCACCGATGCGCAATGGAACAATACGCTGCGCCTGCCCGATGCCGGGGCGTTCACCTATTCCTCGCTGCTGTTTGGCGCCGAATACGCCGATGATACGGCGCGCGAGCATGTGAATGAGAGCAGTTTCGGCGCGCCTTTCATCTCCACGGTGCGCGCCGCCCAGCATAGCTGGGCTGGACATGCCGGGGTGCAGAGCACGCTGGCGAGCCGCCTGACCCTCACCGCCGCGCTGCGTGATGACGCGGTCTCCAGCTTTGGCAATGCGCTCACCTGGCGCGCGGGCGGGGTGCTGGCGGTGCCGGAAATCAACACGCGCTTCAAGGCCGCTGGCGGCACCGGGTTTCTCGCGCCCTCGCTCTACGACCTGCATTACATCGATAATTACGGCGATAGCGGCAACCCCAATCTGCGGCCCGAGCGCAGCATCGGCTGGGAGGCCGGGGCGGAGGTGACGCTGCCCGGATTCGGGCGGCCTGAATTCGCCGATCTCTCGGCCAGCTATTTCGCCAGCACGATCCGCAATCTGATCCAGGCGGTGCCGCTGCCCTCCGGCGCCTATACCGAGGCGAACGTGGACCGCGCGGATATTGACGGGGTGGAGACCGAGCTGCGCCTCACCCCGGCAAATTGGGTCACGGCGGATCTCACCTACACCTATACCCGCGCCGTGGACGCCCGCACCGGCACGGCGCTGCTACGGCGGCCGCAGAATACCGGGGGGGCGACGTTGACCTTCATCCCCTGGCCGGGGCTGAACATTATGCCGCAGGTGCAGTATGAGGGGCGGTTCAACGATTACCTCTACGCCAATAGCGGTTATCCCATTGGTGTTGGGTTGGCGCGGGCGGGCACGGTCGTGAATCTCTCCGCCAGCTACAAACTCGACGAGCACTTCACCCTGTTCGCCAATGGGCGGAATATTCTCGGCTCGCGCTTCGAGCCGGTAAACGGCTTGCAGATCCCCGGCGCGTCGGTGCTGATCGGGGTGCGGGCGGGGTTCGAGTAGGCGGTCAGAAGGCCGTCGCCACCCGCAATTCCACGGCGCGGTTGAGCGCCGCGCCGTGTGCGGCCAGGTCATACTGGCCGTTCAGCATCACCTGCCAATGCGGCGAGAGATAGGTCGAGACACCTAGGAAGAGCTGGCTCTCATTGGTGCGCCGCCCGGTATCCACCGTGACGCCGTTGGCCAGCCGGTCGACCTGCTTGCCGCCGAAGGCCTGGTAATAGCCGGGAATGATCGTTGCCCGGGTGGCCGGATAGAACTGCCAGGGCAGGAAGACGCGGAATTCCTCGCTGGGTTGCTCATGCAACCGGGCAGGCAGGGCGAAGGCGGGCTGCACCGGCCCGGCGGTGAGATATTGATTGGCGTAAATGGCCGGGGAGACGGCGGCGGCATCGTTGTTGTCGCCATACACATAAACCTCGCCCCAGAGTTCCAGGCCGAGATTTTGCCCCTCCGGCCGGCCGAGTAATGTGGTGTGGAACCCGGCCTCGCCCTCCACCGTCCACAAATTTTGCGTGTAATTCAACGTCGCGTTTTTGTCGTAGCTGCCGATGGGCGGGGCGATCCAGGGGCTGAGCACCAGATAGGTGCCGGTGGCGGGGTTGGCGTAGGCGAAGATGAAGGCGCTAAGCTGGGGCTGGGCGAAGCCGCCGCCATGCGCGAGCCGCGCCCGCCCGGGGCCGAACGGGCCCACGGCGGGCAAGCCCATTTCCTGCCCGCCGAGGAAGCTGGAATAGGCCTGGGTCATCTGCACCCCAGCCTCCATGCCGCCGAGCTCGAAGGTGTGGATGTAGCGCAGGGCCTGGATATCGGCGGCGATGCGGGTGTTGTGGTCATAGGTCGGGCCATGCAGCGCGCCGATCGCCCCGGCATTGGTGAACTCGTTGTAGTAAAGGAAGATGTTGATCCCCACCGGCGGCGGCACCGCGTCGCCAGGCAAGGGAGATGAGGCAAAAGCCGGTGACGCGGCCGCGCAGGCCACCGCCAGCACGGCGGATGTGGCCAAGCCTCCCAGCGTTTTTAACACAATGCATTCTCCTGCGATGCCGCGAACCGCAGGTTAAGCCCTGCTTGCCCTCTGTATGACACGGATTCATTGGCAAATTGTCAATAGAATTGACAGAGAGATAACAGCGTCGCGCGGTGGGGTCGTTGCCTTTTGCCGCCAAGCCCTGGTAGCTAGGCGCGTGAAACCGATACGAAAAATCGCGGCGGGGAGTATCGCGGTCGGTGTTCTGGTCTTTGCCGGCAAGATGCTGGCTGCAAAGGTCAGCGGCAGCACCGCGTTATTTTCCGATGCGCTGGAAGCGCTGGTCAATGTCGCCGCCTCGGGGCTGGCGCTGTATGCGCTCATCATCGGCGCCAAGCCCGCTGACGATGAACACCATTACGGCCATGCCAAGGCGGAGCTGCTGAGCGCCATCACCACCGGGGCGCTGATCCTGCTCGCGGCCGTGCTGATTTTTCATCGCGCCGTGCTGGCGCTGTGGCACCCGGAGCAATTGGCGACTCTGGAGGGCGGGTTAGGGCTGGGTCTGGCGCTGAATGCCGCGGCTGGGGTGATGAATGCCGTCTGGGCCGCCGTGCTGCGCCGCTACGGCAAACAGGCGCGATCTCCGGCGCTGCTGGCCGATTCGCAGCATCTGTTCAGCGACGTGCTGACCTCGATCGGCATCGTCGCCGCGTTGCTGGTGGTGGACTGGCTGCGCATGCCACGGCTTGACCCGGTGATCGCCCTGTTGATCGCGGGGCAGATCGCCGTGATGGGCTGGCATACGGTGAAGCGCTCGATCAGCGGGCTGCTCGACGAAGCGCCGCCGCCCGCGGTGACCGAGCGCATCCATGCCCTGGTGCGCGAATACGCCAGCGGTGCCATCGAGGCGCATGATCTGCGCATCCGCCAGGCCGGGCATGCGAGCTTTCTGGAATTCCATCTCGTCGTGCCGGGTGAGATGACGGTGAACGAGTCGCATGCCATCTGCGACCGGATCGAGGCCGCGCTGAAGCAGGAGATGCACGGCGCGATCATCACAATCCATGTCGAGCCGCCGGAGAAGGCGAAGAACGACGGCGTGCTGGTGCCGTGAGGCCAGCCGTCGCGCCTGCCGCTGGCGCGGTTCGTGCCTGAATGAAAAAGGGGCCCGCAAGGGCCCCTTTTTGTTTACGCGGCGTCGTCCGAGCGGCGCTCGGCCTTCTTACGCTCATGCGGGTCGAGATAGCGCTTGCGGATGCGCACCGCGCCCGGCGTCACCTCCACCAACTCGTCATCCTCGATATAGGCGATCGCCTGCTCCAGCGACATCTTGCGCGGCGGGGTGAGCAGCAGCGCCTCGTCCTTGCCGGCGGCGCGGATATTGGTGAGCTTCTTCTCCCTGATCGGGTTCACGTCGAGATCATTCTCGCGCGAATGCTCGCCCAGGATCATGCCGACATACACCTTATCGCCGGGGTTGACGAACAGCACGCCGCGATCCTGCAGCGAGAACAGGGAGTACTGCACGGCCTCGCCATCCTCGGAGGAGATCAGCGCGCCGTTGCGGCGGCCCTCGATCTTGCCCTTCCACGGGCCGTAACCCGCGAACAGACGGTTCATCACGCCGGTGCCGCGCGTGTCGGTCAGGAACTCGCCGTGGTAGCCGATCAGGCCGCGCGACGGGATCTTGAAGGTCAGGCGCTGCTTGCCGCCGCCGGAGGGGCGGATATCCGCGAGCTCACCCTTGCGGCGGGACATCTTCTCCACCACCGCGCCGGCATAGGGCTCGTCCACGTCGATCAGCACTTCTTCATACGGCTCCTCGCGCTCGCCGGTCTCCTCATTGAGGCGGGTGAGCACGCGCGGGCGGCCGATGGTCAGCTCGAAGCCTTCGCGGCGCATGGTCTCGATAAGCACGCCGAGCTGGAGTTCGCCGCGGCCGGACACCTCGAAGGCATCGCTTTCGGCGGAGGCGACCACCTGAATGGCGACATTGCCTTCCGTCTCGGCGAACAGGCGGTCGCGGATCTGACGGGAGGTGACCTTCTTGCCCTCGCGGCCGCCGAGCGGGCCGTCATTGATGCGGAAGGTCATGGACAGGGTCGGCGGGTCGATCGGCGTGGCGGGCAGCGGGGCGGCCACTTCGGGGGCGCAGATCGTGTACGGCACGGTGGTGTCGGCCAGCCCGGCCACGGCCACGATGTCACCGGCGGAGACCTCGTCCACTGGCACGCGCTCCAGCCCGCGGAAGGAGAGCAGCTTGGTCAGGCGGCCGGTTTCCACCAGCTTGCCGTCAAGGTTCAGCACCTTCACCGGCATGTTTACGGTGGCGCGGCCCTGCTCGACGCGCCCGGTCAGCACGCGGCCGAGGAAGGTGTCGGACTCCAGGATGGTGGCGACCATGGCGAAGGGCGCGTCCACGTCCAAATTCGGGGCGGGGACATGGCTCAGGATCAGGTCGAAGAGCGGGGTCAGGTTTTCGCGCGGATCGTCGAGATTGGCGACGGCCCAGCCCTGGCGGCCCGAGGCGAACAGCATGGGGAAGTCCAGCTGCTCCTCGTTGGCGTCGAGCGCGGCGAACAGGTCGAACATCTCGTTATGCACATCGTCCGGGCGGGCGTCGCCACGGTCGATCTTGTTCACGACCACGATCGGCTTCAGCCCGCGCGCCAGCGCCTTGCCGAGCACGAACTTGGTCTGCGGCAGCACGCCCTCGGCGGCGTCCACCAGGATCACGGCGCCATCGACCATGCTCAGGATACGCTCCACCTCGCCGCCGAAATCGGCGTGGCCGGGGGTGTCGACGATGTTGATGCGGACATCCTTCCACACCACCGAGGCGACCTTGGCCAGAATGGTGATGCCGCGCTCCTTTTCCAGGTCGTTGCGGTCGAGCGCGCGCTCGGCCACCGCCTGGTGCGCGGCGAAGGCGCCGGACTGCTTCAGCAGCTGGTCGGTGAGCGTGGTTTTGCCATGGTCAACGTGAGCGATGATGGCGATATTGCGGATTTTCGGCGCGGACGACATGCAGGAAATACCCATGGTTAAGAACGCACCAAACCACGGGGCGGATGCTCCGTGGCCGGCGCGAAAGACGGAATTTGCGCCCGGCATAGCGATATTGCGCCGCAAAAGCGAGGATTAAATGCACATACGCGCCCTGTGGCGGATGGCGGGCCGGGATTTTGCCGCCGTGGCGGATTAAACCCTCGTCATCTGCCCCCGGACCGGGATAAGGTGCGGCCGGGCTTTACCGGGAGTTGTGGTGCGCAAGCTGCTGTTATGTCTGGCGGTTACGGCCGGGTTTGGGGCGGCGCGGGCGGATCTGCCGCCGGGCGCGGCCTGCACCGCGGCTGGGCACGCGGCCGAGCAGCAGGACGCCCTGCCGGTGAACCTGCTGATCTCCATCGGCATGGTGGAAAGCGGCCACCCGGACCCGATGACCGGCCGCTTCGCACCCTGGCCATGGACCGTGAACGCCGACGGCAATGGTCAGTATTTCCCCACCAAGGAGGCGGCGGAGGCGTTTGTGCGCTTCGCCGAGGCGTCCGGCGCGCGCGATGTCGATGTCGGCTGCTTCCAGATCAGCCTGCAAAGCCACCCGGATGCCTTCGCCTCGCTCGATGACGCCTTCGACCCGGCGAGCAACGCCAATTACGCGGCGCGTTTTCTCACCCAGCTCAAGAGCCAGACAGGCTCCTGGACCACCGCCATCGCCGATTACCATTCCGCCCTGCCGGATCTCGGCCTGCCCTATCAGCGCCAGGTTTTGGCGGCGTGGAAGCGCATGGGCGATCTGCCCTTCAGTCTCGGCGCCGACGTGCAGCAGGCCAGCTATATGCCGCTGCCCGACCCCGTGGCGATCATCCAATCCGCCGCCGCCAAGCGCGTGCATGTCTACACCTCCAGCGGCCCGGATGATGCGGGGTGGCGGCCGGGATTGCCGCATGTCTATGCCGGGCTGCCGCATGTTTACGCGGGCGATTAGCCTTATGGCGGGCGGTATAAAGCCCGCATAAAATTATCACGTTTGCGTGAGCGGCGTTCGGCCTCACAGGCCGGGTGCCGGCTTGGCCTTGTGCGCCGCATCGTCACTGCGCCGTCAGAGCCCATAAAAACCGCGTAAAATCAGGCGAATCGGCTCCTCCGCGCGGCGGGGTAAGGTTTGAAGACGGCCGCCCGGGCCCTAAAATCCTGCGAATCGATTAAACGTAGAAAGCCATCTTCCATGTCAGTTTCAGAGCAATCCGCCCCGGCCGCGCCGTTGCGCCTTGCCGTCCTCGTCGGTGCGCTGGGCGTTGTTTACGGCGATATCGGCACCAGCCCGCTTTACGCGCTGCAGACTTGCCTCGGCTATTTCTCCGCCGCCAGCCTGGCGCGCGCCGATGTGCTGGGGCTGTTGTCGCTGATCTTCTGGGCGCTGATCATCACCGTGACGCTGAAATACGTCACCTTCGTGATGCGCGCCGATAATAAGGGCGAGGGCGGCATCCTGGCCCTCACCGCGCTGGCGCAGCGCGTGGCGGCCACGCCGCGCACGCGCGCGCTGCTCGGGCTGGTCGGTATCATCGGCGCCGGGCTGTTTTTTGGCGATGGCATGATCACCCCGGCCATCTCCGTGCTTTCGGCGGTGTCGGGGCTGCAAGTGGTCTGGCCCAGCCTCTCCAACCATCTGGTGGAGGGGGTGTCGCTCGGTGTGATCGTCTTGCTGTTCATGGTGCAGCGGCGCGGCACCGGGGCGGTGGGGGCGGCATTTGGCCCGGTGATGGTGGTATGGTTCCTGTCCATCGCCCTGCTCGGGCTGGCGCAGACGCTGCGCGATCCGCGCGTGCTGGTGGCGATCGATCCGCTATTCGGCGCGGGTTTCATATTGCGGCATAAATTTTCCGCCTTCGTCATCCTAGGCGCCGTGGTGCTGGCGGTGACCGGGGCCGAGGCGCTCTATGCCGATATGAGCCATTTCGGCCGCAAGCCGATCCGCCTCGCCTGGACGTATTTCGTGCTGCCCGCGCTGGTGTTGAATTATTTCGGCCAGGGGGCGCTGGTGCTGGGCAACCCGGCCGCGGCGGCCAACCCGTTTTACATGGCCGCGCCTGCGGCGTTGCAGATTCCGCTCACCATCCTCTCGACCCTGGCCACCGTGATCGCCAGCCAGGCGGTGATCTCGGGCGCGTTTTCGATGGCGCGGCAATGCATTCAGCTTGGGCTGTTCCCGCGCATGGAGATCCGCCACACCTCCGCCGCCATGGAGGGGCAGATTTATGTGCCGCAGGTCAACTGGCTGCTGGCGGCGGGCGTGATCCTGCTGGTGCTGGGCTTCCAGACGAGCAACAATCTTGCCTGGGCCTACGGCATTGCCGTCACCGGCACCTTTGTCTGCACCAATGTGCTGGCGATGTTCGTATTCCGCCGCGGCTTCCATTGGTCGCGCCTCGCGACAGCCCTGGTTTTTGGCGCGTTCAGTGTCGTCGATCTCGCCTTTTTCGGCGCCAACGCGCTCAAATTCCTCGATGGCGGCTGGGTGCCGCTGGGCATCGGCCTGCTGGTGGCGGTGTTGATGACCACCTGGCAGCGCGGCCGCGCGCTGATCTATGCGCGCTGGACCCAGGATGCGCTACCGCTGGCCTCCTTCCTCAAGCGGCTGCCGCAATCGCGCATCCTGCGCGTGCCTGGCACGGCTGTGTTCATGACCGGCAATCTCGACTATGTGCCCGGCGCGCTGCTGCATAATCTGAAGCATAACCAGGTGCTGCATGAGCGGGTCTTGTTCGTGACCGTGCGCACGCTGGACACCCCGCACGCCAGCCCCGGGCAGCGTGCCAGCGTCGAGGAGGCTGCGCCGATGATCTACCGGATCACGCTGAATTTCGGCTTCATGGAGAGCCCGAACATTCCGCGCGCGCTGAGCGAATTGCCGGGCCTCGCGCTTCAGCCGATGGATACCAGCTATTTCCTGGGGCGCGAAAGTTATGTTCCGGCGGGGCTGACAACGCTGCGCCTCCTGCGCCGCCGGCTCTTCCTGTTCCTGACGCGCAACGCCATTCCGGCCACCGAATTCTTCCAGATCCCGCCCGACCGCGTGGTCGAGCTCGGCGTGCGCATCGCCATCTGAGCCACAACAAAAAAGGCCACCCGTTAGGGTGGCCTTTGCGTTTATCCAGCGCCGGAGCGGGATCAGATTTCCAGCAGCAGGCGGCGGGGGTCTTCCAGCGTCTCCTTGACGCGCACCAGGAAGGAGACGGCCTCGCGCCCGTCGATGATGCGGTGGTCGTAGGACACGGCCAGATACATCATCGGGCGGATCACCACCTGCCCGTTGATCGCCACCGGGCGCTCCTGGATCTTGTGCATGCCCAGAATGGCCGATTGCGGCGGGTTGATGATCGGGGTGGACATCAGCGAGCCGTACACGCCGCCATTGGTGATGGAGAAGGTGCCGCCGGAAAGTTCTTCCAGCTTCAGCGTGCCTTCCTTGGCGCGCTTGGCGAAACCGGCGATCTCGGCCTCGATCTGGGCGATGCTCTTCTGGTCGGCATCGCGGATCACCGGCACTACCAGGCCCGAGGCGCCGCCGACGGCGATGCCCATGTGCACGAAGTGCTTGTAGACGATGTCTTCACCGTCGATCTCGGCGTTCACCGCCGGGAATTCCTGCAGCGCCGCGCACACCGCCTTCACGAAGAAGCCGTTGAAGCCCAGGCGGATGCCCTTGTGCTTCTTTTCAAAGGCGTCCTTGTACTCGGTGCGCAGGCCGATGATCGCGCTCATATCCACCTCGTTGAAGGTGGTGAGCATGGCGGCGGTGTTCTGCGCGTCCTTCAGGCGGGCGGCGATGGTCTTGCGCAGGCGCGTCATGCGCACGCGCTCCTCGCGCACATCCGGCACGCGCGCGGCCTTCGGCGCCGGGGCGGCCGGGGCGGCGGCGGGCTTGTTCAGGAATTCCAGCACATCGCCCTTGGAGACGCGGCCATCCTTGGCGGTGCCCTGGATGGCGCCGGCAGGGATCTTGTTCTCCTCGATCAGCTTGGCGGCGGCGGGCAGCGGGGCGGCACCGGGGCGGGCGACCGGGCCCGGAGCGGCCTGCGGCGCATGCACGCCCGCGGCGGCGACCGGCGCCGGGGTGGCCTGCTGGCCGGTGGCGGTGGCGCCCACATCGATGCGCCCGAGCAGCGCGCCCACCTCGACCTCGGCGCCTTCCGGCGCCACGATCTCGGTTAGCACGCCGGCTTCCGGCGCGTTGACCTCCACGGTCACCTTGTCGGTTTCCAGCTCCACCACCGGCTCATCGGCGGCAACAGCCTCACCAGCCTGCTTCATCCAGCGGGCAATGGTCGCGGTGGTCACGCTCTCGCCCAGGGTGGGGACTTTGATATCGGCGGCCATGGCTACTCCTGCTTAACTAACTTTTTGAAATCGCGATTATGTCAGATTGATCAGACGCTCAACGCCTCGTTGACCAGCGCGGCCTGTTCGGCGGCGTGGATTTTGGCCAGACCCGTGGCGGGCGAGGCCGCCGCGACGCGGCCGACATAGCGGGGGCGCTTGGCGGCGAGGTCGAGCTTGGCGAGCACGCTTTCGAGCTTGCGGTCGAGGAAGTGCCAGCCGCCCATGTTCTCCGGCTCCTCCTGGCACCACACCAGTTCGGCGTTTTTGTAAACGCCCAGCGCGGCCTTCAGGTTCTTCACTGGGAGCGGATAGAATTGCTCCAGGCGCAAGATGGCGACATCCTTGATCCCGCGCTCGCGGCGCTCGGCCAGCAGGTCGTAATAAACCTTGCCGGAGCACAGCACGACGCGCTTGACCTGCTCGGCCGGCAGCAACTCGTCGGTTTCGGGGATGACGAAGCGGAAGCTGGAGCCTTCGGCCATCTCGCTCAGGCTGGAGACGCAGAGCTTGTGGCGCAGCAGGGATTTCGGCGTCATCAGCACCAGCGGCTTGCGGAAGTTCCGCTTGAGCTGGCGGCGCAGCGCGTGGAAGTAGTTGGCCGGGGTGGAGACGTTGCACACCGTCATGTTGTGCTCGGCGCAGAGTTGCAGATAGCGCTCCAGCCTGGCGGAGGAGTGCTCCGGCCCCTGGCCTTCATGGCCGTGCGGCAGCAGCATCACCAGCCCGCACATGCGCAGCCACTTGGTCTCGCCCGAGGCGATGAACTGGTCGATCAGCACCTGCGCGCCATTGGCGAAGTCGCCAAACTGGGCTTCCCACAGCACCAGCACGTTCGGGTCGGCCACGGCATAGCCGTATTCGAAGCCCAGCACACCGTATTCCGAGAGCAGCGAGTTGAAGATCTCGATATGCGCCTGGCCGGGGCGGATGTTGTTGAGGGGGGTGTATTCGTTCTGGTTGGTCTGGTCGATCAGCACCGCATGGCGCTGCGAGAAGGTGCCGCGCTGGCAATCCTCGCCCGAGAGGCGCACGCGGTGGCCGTCCAGCATCAGCGTGCCGAAGGCCAGCGCCTCGCCGGTCGCCCAGTCGATCCCCTCGCCGGTCTCGATCATCTGCTTCTTGGCGTCGAGCTGGCGGGCGATCTTCGAGTTGACGTCGAAATTCTCCGGCGCCCGGGAGATGGCGGCGCCAACCTCCTTGAGCTGCGCCAGCGGCGCCGCGGTGGCGGCCTCCTGGCGCTCGGCCTCTTCGTCAGCCTGCTTCAAACCGGCCCAATGGCCTTCCAGCCAGTCGGCCTTGTTCACCTTGTAGTTCTTGGCGGCTTCGAAGGCGTCTTCGAGCGTCTTGGTGTATTCATCCACCATCGCCTTCGCCTCTTCGGCGCTCACGCTGCCCTCGCGCGCCAGGGCCTCGGCATAGAGGGCGCGCGTGGTCTTCAGCGCCTTGATGGCCTTGTACATGATCGGCTGGGTGAACGCCGGCTCTTCATTCTCGTTATGGCCGTGGCGGCGGTAGCAGACGAGATCGATGACCACGTCCACCGCGAATTCCTGGCGGAACTCGGCGGCCAGGCGGGCGGCGAACACCACCGCCTCCGGATTGTCGCCGTTCACGTGCAGGATCGGGGCTTGGATCGCCTTCGCCACGTCGGTGCAGTACAGGCCCGAGAAGGCGTGCGCCGGGACGGTGGTGAAGCCGATCTGGTTGTTGACGACGAGATGGATGGAGCCGCCGGTGCGGTAGCCGATGAGCTGGCTCATCGCCAGCGTTTCATACACCAGGCCCTGGCCGGCGAAGGCGGCGTCGCCATGCATGATGATGGCCATGGCGGATTTGCGGGTGCGGTCGCCCATCATGTCGAGGCGGGCGCGGATCTTGCCGACCACCACCGGGTCCACCGCTTCGAGATGCGAGGGGTTGGGTTGCAGCGACAGATGCACCTTGTGGCCGTCGATCACCAGGTCGGTCGAGGTGCCGAGATGGTATTTCACGTCGCCCGAGCCCTGCACGTCCTCGGGCTTGGCGGCGCCGCCGCTGAACTCGGAGAAGAGCTGCACCAGCGGTTTCTTGACGATGTTGACCAGCGTGTTGAGGCGGCCGCGATGGGGCATGCCGATGGCGATCTCGCGCACGCCACCCTGGGCGGCGGTCTCGATGATCGCGTGCAGCGCGGGGATGGTGCTCTCGCCGCCCTCAAGCCCGAAGCGCTTGGTGCCGACGAAGCGGCGCTGGCAGAAATTCTCGAACGAATCAGCCTCGGTGAGCTGGTTCAGGATCTTGGCCTTGGCCTTGGCGTTGAAGGCGTTGAGCCAGGGCGCGCCCTCGATCCGGCGCTGGATCCAGCTTTTCTGTGCCGGGTCCTGGATGTGCATGAACTCGACGCCGATCTGCCCGCAATAGCATTTGCGCAGCGCGGCGATGACCTCGCGCAGCGTCGCGGTCTCGAAGCCGAGGACGCCGTCGAGGAAGATGGGGCGGTCAAGATCGCTCGGTTGGGTGAAGCCATAGGTGGCCGGGTCCAGCTCCACGTGGTGGCGCTGCGGCTTCAGGCCCAGCGGGTCGAGCTGCGCCTCGAGATGCCCGCGCACGCGATAGGCGCGGATCAGCATCAGGGCGCGGATAGAGTCGAGCGTGGCGGCCCGGGTCTCCGCGGCGGAGGCGCTGGGCTTGGCCGGCTGGACCGCACCCTCAACCTCGTTGGTGACAAAAGCGGTGGGGCGGGGAGCCCAGGACGCGCCGGTGGCATCCATCAGAATGGAGCGCGTCTCGTCATCCAGCGCGGCGAACAGAGCGGCG
Organism: Acidocella sp. KAb 2-4; assembly: GCF_020567705.1. Lineage (GTDB taxonomy): Bacteria > Pseudomonadota > Alphaproteobacteria > Acetobacterales > Acetobacteraceae > Acidocella. The sequence continues at coordinate 43,725 of NZ_JAJDJU010000003.1, forward strand.
AAATCCGGATCAACGGAATTGGGCGCCTCGACCCATTTGGCATAAAGCTGGGCGATGAACTGGGCGTTCGCGCCATTCATCGCAGTGGCAATCACATCTACACCGGCCATACCTGTTCCTCTTGTTTCCAATGTGCCCGCCCGGCGAGGCGGCGGACCGGAGAACCCCTGGCGGCACGGCGGTGGCTCTCCCTCCGGCGCCGCATATAAGCCACTCGGCTTGTGATACCGTTACCCAAGTTAAAGGGGCAGGGTTGTCCGCCGCGCATGATGGCGCTGGCGTTTTCCCTGCCCCTTCAAGTGTTTAGCCCTTGAGGGCCTTGACCATCGTGCTGCCCAGCGACGACGGCGAGTCAGCCACCAGGATGCCGGCCTCCTTCATCGCCGCGATCTTGGCGGCGGCGGTATCCTTGCCGCCCGAGATCACCGCGCCGGCATGGCCCATGCGGCGGCCCGGAGGCGCCGTGGCGCCGGCGATGAAGCCGACGGTCGGCTTCTTGATCTTGTGGCGGGCCAGGAACTCAGCCGCGTCGATCTCGGAGGGGCCACCGATCTCGCCGATCATGATGATCGCTTGGGTCTCGTCGTCGTGCAGGAACATGTCCAGCACCTCGATGAAGTCGGTGCCCTTCACTGGGTCGCCGCCAATGCCCACGCAGGTGGACTGGCCGAGGCCCGCGGCGGTGGTCTGCGCCACGGCCTCATAGGTGAGCGTGCCGGAGCGCGAAACGATGCCGATGGAGCCGCGCTTGTGGATGTGGCCCGGCATGATGCCGATCTTGCACTCATCCGGGGTGATCACGCCCGGGCAGTTCGGCCCGATCAGGCGGGACTTGGAGCCGGAGAGGGCGCGCTTGACCTTCACCATGTCCAGCACCGGGATGCCCTCGGTGATGCACACGATCAGCTCGACCCCGGCGTCGATCGCCTCCAGGATGGAGTCGGCGGCGAAAGGCGGCGGCACGTAGATGGCCGAGGCATTCGCCCCGGTCACGGCCACGGCCTCGCCCACGGTGTTGAACACCGGCAGGTCGAGATGCTTGGTGCCGCCCTTGCCGGGGGTCACGCCGCCGACGACCTTGGTGCCGTAGGCCAGCGCCTGCTCGGAGTGGAAGGTGCCCTGAGCGCCGGTGAAGCCCTGGGTGATGACCTTGGTGTCCTTGTTAACGAGAATGGCCATTACGCGGCTTCCTTCACGGCTTTGACGATTTTCTCAGCGGCATCGGCCAGGTTGTCGGCCGGGATGATCGGCAGGCCGGACTTGGCCATGATATCCTTGCCGAGCTGCACGTTGGTGCCCTCGAGGCGCACCACCAGCGGCACGGAGAGCGAAACCTCGCGCGCCGCCGCGATCACGCCCTCGGCGATCACGTCGCAGCGCATGATGCCGCCGAAGATGTTAACCAGGATGCCTTCGACGTTGGGGTCGGAGAGGATGATCTTGAACGCCGCGGTCACGCGCTCCTTGGTGGCGCCGCCGCCGACATCGAGGAAGTTCGCCGGCTCGGCGCCGTAGAGCTTGATGATGTCCATGGTCGCCATGGCCAGGCCCGCGCCGTTGACCATGCAGCCGATATTACCGTCGAGCGCGACATAGGAGAGCGAGTGCTTGCCGGCCTCCAGCTCCTTCGGGTCTTCCTCGCCCTCGTCGCGCAGCGCCTCGATCTCGGGGTGGCGGTAAAGAGCGTTGTCGTCGAAGGATACCTTGGCGTCGAGCGCGTAGATTTCGCCGGCGCCGGTCACGACCAGCGGGTTGATCTCGATGATCGCCGCATCCAGCGCCACATAGGCGTTGTACATGGCGGTGACGAATTTGGTGAAGGTGGCGATCTGCTTGCCTTCCAGGCCCAGGCCGAAGGCCAGCTTGCGGGCGTGGAAGCTGGAGATGCCGGAGGCCGGGTCAACCGGCGCGCGCAGGATCTTCTCGGGGTGGTGCTCGGCGACCTCCTCGATCTCCATGCCGCCCTCGGTGGAGGCCATGATCACGATCTCGGAGACCGCGCGGTCGATCAGCAGGGAGAGGTACAGCTCACGCTTGATGTCGCAGCCCGCCTCGACATAGACGCGGCGCACCAGGCGGCCGGCGGCGCCGGTCTGCTTGGTGATCAGCGTGTGGCCGATCATCGCGCTCGCGGCGTCCCGCACTTCGTCCAGGCTCTTGGCCAGGCGCACGCCGCCCTTGCCGTTCGGGTCGTCCTTGAACTTGCCAGCGCCGCGGCCGCCCGCATGGATCTGCGACTTCACGACATAAACGGGGCCGGGCAGTTTCTTGGCCGCTTCCACGGCTTCCTCGGGCGTCCAGGCGACATGCCCGTCGAGAACCGCGACGCCATAGGCTTTCAGCAGTTCCTTGCCCTGATATTCATGTATGTTCATTTACGTTCAGCCTACCTGTTTCTGGAGGTTAAAAAGGGGCGTCGCGGGGGTGCTACTCCCATTCGCCAGGGCGGGCAAGCACTCTGCTGCATTGCGAAGGCGCAGGCCCGGAGACGTATGCATTTTAGGTCAGGTGGGGCAAAGCGAGGTAGGTTTCGCTCTGCATTTCCTCCAGGCGCGAGGCCGTGCGCTCGAAGATTCGCGCGCCTTCGCCGGAGCGGTAAAGCTCGTCCGGATAGGCGGTGGCGGAGGCGTAGAGCTTGACCCGGTGCTCGTACAGCGCGTCGACCAGCGTCACGAAACGGCGCGCTTCGTCGAAATTATCGGGCGAGAGGCGGGGGATGCCGTCGATCACCAGCGTGTGGTAATGCGTCGCGAGGGTCAGATAATCGCCCGGGCCGAGCGGTACGCCGCACAGGGCATGAAAGTCAAACCGCGCCGTCCCGGCCGCGGCCAGCGGCACGGTCAGGCTGCGGCCCTGGATCAGCAGCGAGGCGCTGCGCACGGTTTCACCCTCGGTGAGGGTGGCGAAGATCTGGTCGAGCGCGGCATCGGCCCGGCTATCAGCGGGCACGTACCAGGCGCGCATCCCGTGCAGGCGTCCGCGCCGGTAATCCTGGGCCGATTCCAGCACCAGCACGTCGAGCTTCTGTTTGATCAGGGCAATGAAGGGCAGGAAGGCGTCGCGCCCTGGTTTGCCCTTATAAAGGTCGTCCGGCAGCGTGTTGGAGGTGGCGACCACCACCACCTGCCGGGCGAACAGCGCCTCGAACAGCCGCCCCAGGATCATCGCGTCGACGATGTCGTGGACCTGGAATTCGTCGAAGCAGAGCAGCGCGGCCTCGGCGGCGATCTCGTCGGCCAGGGGCGGGATGGGGTCGGAAATATCCGGATTCGCGCGCTTGATGGCGTGGAAGCGCCGGTGCGTCTGCTGCATGAAATCGTGGAAATGGATGCGCTTCTTGCGCGGCACGTCGGCGGCCTCGAAGAACAGGTCCATCAGCATGGACTTGCCGCGCCCGACCTCACCGACGATATACAGGCCGTTCGGATGGTCCTGCACGTCTTCCACCGGCTTGCGGCGCAGCAGGCGGCCCAGGAAGCCGCTCGTGCCCGCGCTGATTCTGGGGGCGGGGTCGTAGCCGCGCAGCTTGGCCCACAGATCCTGCAAATGCTCGGCGGCGGCCGCCTGCGCGGGGTCGTAGACCAGATTGCCCGCGGCGATGCGGGCGCGATAGGCCGGAATCACCCCGGTCGTGGTGGGAGAGGCGCTGGACATGCCGGGCGGATACTGCAACGCTTGGTGTCGAGCAACACGCGGGCCCCCGCGCTCGCGCAAGGGTGATGCGGCGGTTTCAACGGCGCGGTGGCGCGCCAGGACGGGATTGAACACGGATGCAACCGATGGATGTACTGGATTTCGAGGCGCTGCGCGCGGCGGCGGTCTCCGCCGAGCCGTTCACGCATATCGTGCTGGAGCGCTTCGTGAAGCCCGCGGCGCTGCGGGCGGTGTTCAAGGACCTTCCGCCAATGAAGGGGCGCGGCAGCTTTCCCATCGAGGCGCTGAAACTCGGCCCCGCCGCCCGTGCCGCTATTGCCGGGTTGGAGAGCGATGAGTTCCGCGCCATCGTGGCGGAAAAATTCGGGCTCGACCTCAAGGGCGCGCCGCACATGGTCACGCTGCGCGGCAATTCCGGCGCGCAGGACGGGCAGATCCACACCGATTCCTCGGCCAAGCGGGTGACGATCCTGCTTTATCTCAACCCCAGCGACGGCGCCGCCTGGGCGCGCCAGGAGGGCTGCCTGCGCCTGCTGCGCGGCCCGCAGAACCTGGAAGACTACGCCGCCGAGGTGCCGCCGGTGGATGGCACGCTGCTGATCTTCCCCAACGGTCCCACCACTTGGCACGGGCATAAGCAATATGTCGGCCAGCGCTACGTGGTGCAGATGAACTACATGACCACCAGCGCGAAGGCGAAGGCGGAGATGCGCCGGCATCACCTCTCCGCCCTGGTCAAACGCCTGACCCGCGCGGCATGAGATTGACCCGCGCGGCCTCGCCGTTTGGCGGTTTCGCGCGCGGAAAATCCCGTCTAGTGTAACGGCGATGCTGACTGACCTGCCCAATGTGCTGACCTTGTCGCGGATCGCCGCGATCCCGCTGCTGGTGTTGCTGGCGGCGCTGCGCGCGCCCGTGGCCGACATGCTGGCCGCGCTGGTGTTCACCCTGGCGGGGATCACCGATTATCTCGACGGCTATCTGGCCCGCGAGCGCCAGCAGCTCTCCGATTTCGGCCGCATGCTGGACCCGATCGCCGACAAGTTGCTGGTCGGCGCCACGCTGATGGCGCTGGTGGGGTTCGCGCGGCTGCCGGCGCTGGGGTTGTATCCGGCCATTGTCATCATGCTTCGCGAGATTCTGGTCTCGGGTCTGCGCGAATATCTGGCCGAGATCCGAGTCGGCCTGCCGGTGACCAAGCTGGCCAAGTGGAAGACAGGGGTGCAGATGGTGGCGCTTGGGATGTTGCTGCTGGGCGGCGATGGCGCGCGCGTGCTGGGGCTGGGCGTTTTGCCCATGGGCTGGCTGGGCGGCACGCTGCTGTGGCTGGCGGCGGCGCTCACGCTCATCACGGGCTGGGATTATCTCACCGCCGGGCTCCGCCATGCCGGCATCAGCGCCGACGCCTGAGCCCGCGCCGGATTATTCGAGGAGACATGAGTTTGCGTAAATCCCTGGCTCTGGGCCTGCTGCTGGTGTTGTCCGGCTGTGTCAGCGAGCGGCATTTCGCGAGGGATTCGCTGTGGCCGTTCGGCGACCCCAACGCCCCGCCCGCGACCAGCGAGACGGCGCAGCGCGCGCTCGGCCATGACGTGGCGATGACACCGCTCCAGCCCCAGCCGGGCAATGTCTGGCCCGGCCCGGTGCAGCCGATGCCGACGCTGAGCCAGGTGCAGAAATATGCCAACATGCCGCTGGGGCAGGGCTACACGCCGTCCATGCCCTCGCCCTATCCGCCCGGGCAGCAGCCGCCCGGCGCCGCGCCCGGCAATGGCCCGGCGACGCCGGCCGCGCCGGTGAAACCGGCCAGCTAGATGCACGTGCTCTATTTCGCCTGGCTGCGCGAGAAGATCGGGCTGGCCGGAGAGGACCTCACCCCGCCGCCCGGCGTCGTCACGGCGCGCGAGCTGCTGCGCCATCTCGCCGCGCGCGGCGGCGGCTACGGCGCGGCCTTTGCCAATGAGGCGGTGATCCGCTGCGCGCTGGACCAGGAATTCGTGCCGCTCGATACGGCGCTGGGGCAGGCGGTGGAGATCGCTTTCTTTCCGCCGGTGACGGGGGGATGAGGGGCCGGATCGCCGTGCAGGAGGCCACGTTCGACGTGAACGCCGAGCTGGCCGCGCTGAGCGCCACGGGGGTGGGCGGGCTCGCCAGCTTCATCGGCGTGGTGCGTGGCGGCAACGGGCTGAGCGCGCTGCGGCTGGAGCATTACCCCGGCATGACCGAGCGGGAGTTGGCGCGTCTGGCGGATGCCGCCTGCGCGCGCTGGGCGCTGCGGGGCTGCACCATCATCCACCGGGTCGGGCGGCTGGAGCTGGGCGCGCCGATCGTGCTCGTGGCCACGGCCAGCGCCCACCGGGCCGACGCGCTGGCCGCCACTGCCTTTCTTATCGACCAGTTGAAGACCGGCGCGCCATTCTGGAAATCCGAGGAATTTGCCGATGGCTCGCATCGCTGGGTGGCGGCGCGGGACGCCGATGAGGCCGCCGCCGCCGCGTGGCGGCAGGATTTGCCCCCGCCGCCGGAGCCGCTATAGGAGCGCCACCATGGACCTTAAAGATCATATTCGCGCCATCCCGGATTTCCCCAAGCCGGGGATCCTGTTCTACGACATCTCGACCCTGCTGCGGCACGCCGATGCCTGGCAGGTGGCGATGGGCCGGATGGCAAATGTCGTGCGCGCCTATCACCCCACCGTGCTGGCTGGGTTGGAGAGCCGCGGCTTTCTGCTCGCCGCGCCGCTGGCGCTGAAGCTGGGCTGCGGCTTTGTCATGCTGCGCAAGCCGGGCAAGCTGCCGGGCGCGACGGTGGGGCTCGATTACGCGCTGGAATACGGGTCCGACCGGATCGAGATCCAGGCCGACGCGGTGGAGCCGGGCGCGCGCGTGGTGGTGGTGGATGATCTGCTGGCCACTGGCGGCACCATGGGCGCGGGCATCAAGCTGCTGCAAAACGTGGGCGCCGAGGTGGTGGCCGCGGCGGCGTTGATCGAGCTGACCTTCCTGGGCGGGCGCGGCAAGCTGGATGTGCCGGTTGAAGCGCTGATCCAGTACGATCATTGACGAAATCCGGCTGGGCCGTAATCTCCGCCAGCCTGAGATCATGAAAGGTGGCATATTGAAACGGCGCCATATGTTGAGCGGGCTGGTTCTGGCCGTGGGGGCTCCCCGCCTGGGCCGGGCCGATAGCGTCGCGGTATCCGTGGCGCCGCCGCCGCTCACCTTGCTGGTGGCCGGGCCGGATGGCCAGCAGACCAGCCGCTGGGGCGATGCCTGCGCCCTCGCCATGGAAGGTAGTTTTCCCGGCAACCCGGCGATCAACACCATGCCCGTCGGCGGGCTGGATGGCGTGACCGGCGCCAACCGGCTGGATGCGCTGGTGGTGCCCGATGGCAAGACCGCCGCCATTTTGCCGGGCGCCGCGCTCATCGCGTTTCTCGCCGGCGACAGCCGGGTGCATTTCGACCCGACGCGCTGGACGCCGCTGCTTGCGGGCAGCAATTCCGGCGTGCTGATGCTGCGCGCGCCGGCGGGCAAGACGCCTGATCTCGCGCTGCTGCGCACGATGGCGCCGGTGCGGATTGGCGCGGATTCGCCGCAGAGCGCCGATCTCGCGGCGCTGCTGGGGCTGGCGCGGCTCGGCGTCGCCGCCGCGCCGGTGTTTGGCCTGCGCGATACAGCGGCCAAGACCCGCGCCTTCATCGCCGGCGAGGTGGATGCCGTGTTCATTAGTGGCGAGGGGGTGCCGGAAGACCTTGCCGCACTCTCTGCCTCGGGCGCGGCCCCGGCGTTTTCGCTCGGCGCGCTTGGCGCCAATGGTCAGGTGACGGCGGACCCGCTGTTTCCGGACCTGCCGGATGCGCTGGCGTTCGGCCCCGGCACCGCGCCGTTTCTCGACACCGCCTATCAAGCCGCCGCCGCCGCCGCGCGGCTGGATTTTTTGCTGGTGCTGCCGAAGCTGACCGACGCCACCTCGGTCGCCCTGTGGCGCAGCGCAGCTACCACGGCCAGCGCCGCGCCCGGCCTCTCCGCCGCGGCGGATGCCAGCGCCATCGCCCTGCAGCCAGCGACGGTGCTGGCCAGCGCGCTCGCCGCGCTCAACCTGCAGCCCAATGACCAGGCCAGTCTGCAGACCTTCCTGGCCAAGACGTATGGCTGGCAGCCAAGCTGAACTTGGCGAAGCCGGTTAAAACCTATGTCTGCACCGACTGCGGCAGCGTCTTCCCGAAATGGGCGGGGCGCTGCGAGGCCTGCGGCGCCTGGAACACGCTGGAGGAGCAGGTTCTGCCCAAGGCGCTGCCGGGGGGGATGAAAGAGACCGCCCGGAAACCGGGCAAGCTGGAATTCGTCGGGCTGGAGGGGGTTACGCCGCCGCCGCCGCGCGTGCCCACGACCATCGGCGAGTTCGACCGCGTGCTGGGCGGCGGGCTGGTGCCGGCCTCGGTAGTGCTCGTGGGTGGCGATCCGGGCATTGGTAAATCGACCCTGCTCCTGCAGGCCGGGGCGGCGCTCGGCCGGGCCGGGCGGGAGGTTGTGTATATCTCGGGCGAGGAGTCGATCGACCAGATCCGCCTGCGCGCGCGGCGGCTGGGGCTGACGCAATCGCCCATGCATCTCGCCGCCGCCACCCAGCTGGGCGACATTCTGGCGAGCCTCGCGCAATTCCCCAACGCGGCGCTGGTGGTCATCGACTCCATCCAGACCATGTGGACCGACGGGGTGGAGTCCGCGCCCGGCTCGGTGACGCAGGTGCGCGCCGCCGCCTTCGAGCTGATCCGCGCGGCGAAAACGCAAGGCTTCGCGCTGATGCTGGTTGGGCATGTGACCAAGGAGGGCAATATCGCCGGGCCGCGCGTGCTGGAGCACATGGTGGATGTGGTGCTGCATTTCGAGGGCGATCGCGGCCATCAATTCCGCATCCTGCGCGGCATCAAAAACCGTTTCGGCGCCACGGATGAAATTGGCGTGTTCGAGATGACGGGGCAGGGGGTGTCGGAAGTCGCCAATCCCTCGGCGCTGTTTTTGGCCGAGCGGCGGGGCAATGTCTCCGGCTCGGCGGTGTTCGCGGGGCTGGAGGGCTCGCGCCCGGTGCTGGTCGAGATCCAGGTGCTGCTCGCCCCCAACCCCGGCGGCTCGCCGCGGCGCTCGGTGATTGGCTGGGATTCCGGGCGGCTCTCGATGCTGCTGGCGGTGCTGGAGACGCGCTGCGGGCTGAAGCTGGCGATGAACGACGTGTATCTCAACGTCGCCGGGGGGTTGCGGGTGAACGAACCGGGGGCGGACCTCGCGGTGGCGGCGGCGCTGATCTCCGCCGCCTCGGATGTGCCGACCGACCCGGAGATGGTGTTCTTCGGCGAGATCGGCCTCTCGGGCGAGCTGCGCCAGGTGGCGCAGACCGAGCTGCGGCTGAAGGAGGCGGCGAAGCTCGGCTTCGCCCGCGCCGCCGCGCCCAAGCGCGTGGCGGGCGGCACCGCGCGCCTCTCCGTGCCGAAATCATTGGGCCTTGTTGAGATCGGGCATCTCACCGACCTTGTTGGGATCATCGCCGCCGGGGTAAAACCGGGGCGAAGCAAGGAGGATGAATGACCTGGATTGATGCCGCCGCGATCGTCGTCGTGCTGCTGTCGGCGGCCATTTCGATGGTGCGTGGCTTCGTGCGCGAGGTGTTGGGCGTGGGGGCGTGGATCGGCGCGGCCTTCGCGGCGGTGAAATTCTACCCGCTGGCGCAGCCCGAGATCGCGTCGATTTTGCCGGCCAGCATGAAGGGCTTCGTGATCTACGGCGCGATGGCGGTGGTGTTCCTGATCGTGCTGATCGTGCTCAGCCTGGTCTCGGCCCTGATCGGCGGGCTGGTGCGGGATTCCGCGCTTTCCGGGCTGGACCATAGCCTTGGCTTGGTGTTTGGCGCGCTGCGCGGGGCCGTGGTGGTGTGCCTGGCGTATATCGCGCTCTCGGTCGGCGTGGCGCAGCCGCAATGGCCGGCCCCGGTGGTGAAAGCGCGCTTCCTGCCGATGGCGTATCAGGGCGCGAAAGCCCTGGCCTCGCTGCTGCCCGATAATTACCAGCCCAAGGTGGACCCGCTGCCCGGCAGCCCGGCGCCGCCCGCCAGCGCGCTCATGCAGCAGCCGGTTTCGGGCAGCGCCTTGCAGACCTATTGACGGGGCGATAGCACTTATGCGCATCCCCGCCTCGACATTGCATTGTCACACGGGTAGTTGACGCGCGCGTAGCTGGAGGTTGGCCGATGATTGATGATGACAAGCTGCACGAGGAGTGCGGCGTTTTCGGCGCCTGGAATGTGACGGATGCCGCCGCGATCACCGCGCTGGGCCTGCATGCTCTGCAGCATCGCGGTCAGGAGGCGACCGGCATCGTGACGCATGACGGCGTGCGGTTCAACTCGCATAAGGGCCTTGGCCTGGTGGGCGACAATTACGGCGATGCCAAGGTGATGGCGGGCCTGCCCGGCACACGCGCCATCGGCCATAACCGCTACGCCACCACCGGCGAGACCGTGCTGCGCAACGTGCAGCCGCTCTTCGCGGAATTCGAGTTTGGCGGCCTCGCGGTGGGCCATAACGGCAACCTCACCAACGCGCACACGCTCCGCCGCGCCCTGGTGCGCCGCGGCTGCCTGTTCCAATCCACCATGGACTCCGAGGTGTTCGTCCACCTCATCGCCATCTCGCTCTACACCAATGTGGTGGACCGGCTGATCGATGCGGTGAAGCAGGTGGTCGGCGCCTATTCGCTGGTGGCGCTGACGCAGGAGCAGCTCATCGGCGTGCGCGACCCGCGCGGCGTGCGCCCGCTCATCCTGGGCCGCACCCATGGCGCCGATGGCAAGACGGGCTGGGTTCTGGCCTCCGAGACCTGCGCGCTGGAGATCGTCGGCGCGGAGTTCGTCCGCGATGTGGAGCCGGGCGAGATCGTCATCATCGACGATAGCGGCGTGCAGAGCATCAAGCCGTTCAGCGCCCAGCCGCCGCGCTTCTGTGTGTTTGAGTATATCTATTTCGCCCGCCCGGATTCGGTGATGGAGGGGCAGTCCGTCTATACGGCGCGCAAGGCGATTGGCGCGCAGCTAGCCAAGGAGGCGCCGGCCACGGCCGATGTGGTCGTGCCGGTGCCCGATTCGGGCGTACCCGCCGCCATGGGCTTCGCTGAGGCCTCGGGCCTCGCCTTCGAGTTGGGCATCATCCGCAACCATTATGTCGGCCGTACGTTCATTGAGCCCACCGACCAGATCCGCCATCTGGGTGTGCGCCTCAAGCACTCGGCCAACCGCGCCATGATCGAGGGCAAGCGCGTGGTGCTGGTGGACGACTCGATCGTGCGCGGCACCACCAGCAAGAAAATCGTGGAGATGATGCGCCAGGCCGGGGCGGCCGAGGTGCATATGCGCATTGCCGGCCCGCCGACCACTCATTCCTGCTTCTACGGCATCGATACGCCCGAGCGCGGCAAGCTGCTCGCGGCCCGCAACTCGGTGGAGGAGATGGCCCGGGTGATCGGCGCTGACAGCCTCGCCTTCATCTCGATTGACGGGCTTTACCGGGCGCTGGGCAAGCCAGGGCGCGACTCGAACGCGCCCGCCTTCTGCGACGCCTGCTTCACCGGGGATTACCCGATCGAGCTGACCGACCACAACGAGCCGGGCGAGGCGCAGCCGAGCCTGTTGTCCGAACTGAAGTAACGTGGACGATATCGCCGCCTATCTCTGGGTGGCGCTGGGCGGGGCTCTGGGCAGCGCCGCCCGTTATGCCCTGGGCAATGCGATGGTGGCGGCGCTTGGCGCGGCCTTTCCCTGGGGCACACTGCTCATCAACATCATTGGCTCCTTCGTGATCAGCTGCTTCGGCCTGATCGCCGGGGCGGATGGCCGGTTGCCCTTGCCGTTCGAGGCGCGGGTCTTTGTCACCGTCGGCATTTGCGGCGGCTTCACCACTTTTTCCTCATTCAGCCTGCAAACTGTGGAATTGGCGCGCAGCGGCCATGCCGGCCGGGCCTTGGCCTACGCGCTGGCTTCGGTGACGCTGTGCGTTGTGGCATGCGCTCTCGGGGTTTTGGTGGCGCAGGCGGTGAACGCCTCCCGTCAAGGCTGATTTGCTGACATTTTTGTGTCATTTGGGCCACACAAATGCTGTAAGTTTATGGGGTTGCGCTTTTGAGCTAGAACAACCCGCGGTTTGGCGGTTAGAAAATGCCTCGTGACTACTGATGCGGTCTCGCTGCCCGGTTCTCTTCCGTGAGGCGTACGGCATCTGGTTTCGTTCAATCTGGCGCAAAATTTAGCGCAAACAGGAGGCATTATAATATGCGTCGTCATCTTCTCGGGCTCGGCTTCGCCGCCGCGTCGTCTCTCCTGGCTCTCAACGCCGCCCAGGCCATGACCGGCCCGCAGGCTATCAATATCGACGGCGGCCCGCTCGGCCAGCTTTCTCTGAGCGGCGGCGTTAACGGTTATGGCTATGTCGTCAGCAACCAGCCGAATAACCTGCAGACCACTGGCGCCAACATTGGCGACGCGCTGATCGAACTGCAGAAGAACACTGGCGTGCTGCAGTTCACCATCGAGGTTGGCAGCACCTCGTCGCAGACGCTGGGCGCGCTGGGTTCCGATCGTAAGGGGCATATCCCCAACACCAGCACCAACGTGTTCACCACCGGCCCGCTCTATGCCGGCTATATTACGATTGCCCCGCAGAACTCGCCGGTGACTGTCTCTGTCGGTCAGCTTGCCTCGCTGGAAGGCTACGAGTCGCTGCAGGCCTGGAACAACCCGAGCCAGCTGACCACCGCGCTCTTCTATGTTGAGAACAGCCAGTCGCGCGGCGTCTCCGCCAGCTATGCCAATGGCCCTCTGAGCGCCACGGTTGAGTTTGGCGACGGCGTTGACTCCGGCGTGTTCAACTTCCTGCAGGCCCTGGTCAGCTACCAGTTCAACGCGAACAACACCCTGAGTGTATATTACGCCGGTAATCTTGGCCGCACGGGTCTGAACACCTATGCTTATGGCGGTTACACGACGGGTACGTTTGGTAATACGGTGGCTGCGGGTGCTGCGTACGCCAACAACCAGATGGTCGGTGCTTATTACAGCTACACCAACGGCAGCCTGAACCTGATTCCGGAAGTGCAGTACCAGCTGGCGAAGGCCGATCATCAGATTGGCATTCAGAAGCCGACCTCGACCTTCGGCGCGGCTGTGCTGGCTGATTACGCTTTTGCCAACACCCCGTACTCGCTGGGCGGCTGGGTTGAGTATTTCAACTCGCATACTTCTGCGGCTGACAATGCCAGCTGGTTTGTCGGCCCCGACGCCTCCGCGATCGGTGCTGCCCTGTCTCCGACCTGGCAGTACAAGGATCTGTATGTCCGCGCCAACGCTGGCTACATCTACCTGCTGCACCACCGGGATGCGCTGGGTAACGAATTCGGTTACGGCAACACCGGCACCAGCCGTGGCCAGTTCACCGGCACGCTGGAAGCCGGCCTGCTGTTCTAATCCGGCAGTCAGCCAAAACGGAAAAGGCCGGGGGATTTCCCCGGCCTTTTTTATTGCGCCGGTGGCGGCGGCTTATTTCGCGACCTGCGCCAGCCAGTCCGGCAGATTATAGTAATTCGTCACCCGCGCGATCCTTCCGCCGCGGATGGTGAAGAACGCGCCGCCCGGCAGCACATAGGCCTGCCCATGCGCCTCCGGCATGCCATGCCCGGCCTGCAAATATTCGCCATGCACCACATATTCCGCCGCCGCGCGCGCGCCGCCCGGCTCGGTCATGATCACGATGTCAGTCAGCCGCTCGCGGTAGCAGCGGTTCATCTCGTGCAGAAAGGCGGTGAACGCCGTTTTGCCGGTTTCGGTGCCGGATTGGTTGATGTCGTGGCGCACATCCTCGGTGAGCAGCGCCACCATCGCCGCGATGTCGCCATTGTTGAAGGCGGCGTAATAAGATTCGATCAATTTCCTCACGGTTTCGCTCATGCGGGGCTCCTTTTCGTGCCACCATGCCGCGCCGATTCCGCGCCGGGCAAGAGCGTATCAGGCGCGGCGGCCAAACATTGTTTCGAGTTCGGCGCGTGACAGCTTGAGAAAGGTGGGGCGGCCATGGCTGCATGTGGCGGCGCGCGGTGTCGCCTCCATCTCGCGCAGCAGGGCGGACATTTCCTCCAGTGCCAGCCGCCGCCCGGCGCGGATGGAGCGATGGCAGGCGAGCCGGGCCAGTGCCGCATCCAGCCGCGCCTCCAGCGCCAGCGGCGCCTCGGCCTCGGCGAATTCCCCGGCGAGGTCGCGCAGCAGCCCGGCGGCGTCCGGATGCTTCAGCGCGGCGGGCACGGAACGCACCAGAATCGCCCCTGGCCCGAAGGCTTCGATCTCCAGCCCCAGCCGGGCCAGGGTGTCGGTTTCCGCCAGCAGCCGTGCGGCCTCGATGGGCGGGAAATCCACCACCACCGGCACCAGCAGCGGCTGGCTGGCCACCCGCCCGGCGGTGAATTCGGCGCGCAGCCTCTCCTCGGTCAGCCGCTCATGTGCGGCGTGCTGATCCACGATCACCAGCGCGCCATCGGGCGCGGCGGCGAGGATGTAGGTATCCAGGATCTGCGCCAGCGGGGCGCCGAGCGGATGCGCCGCCGGGGGCGGTGCCTCTGGCATGGCGAATTGCCGTGCGGCGGGCGGGGTGGCGAGGCGCAGTTCGGCCTCGGCAAAGCCGCGCGCGGCGGGCGAGGGCGGGGGCGGCGCGCCGAAGGGCAGCCGCATGGCCGGGGCAGCGGGCCGCGCGGCAGGCGCTGCGGCTGGGGCGAGGGCCAGGGTCACCGGGCGCTCCAGCGCGCGGGTGATGGCGCCGATCACCAGGCTGCGCACGCCGTTGGCATCGGCGAATCGCAGTTCGGTCTTGGCGGGATGCACGTTCACGTCCAGCGCTTCATCGGGCAGGGTCAGGCGCAGCGCTGCCACCGCATGCCGGCCCGAGGGCAAAACATCGCGATAGGCGAGGCGCAGCGAGAGACGCAGCAGCGGGTCCTGCACCGGCCGCCCGTTCACCACGAAGCTTTGCAGCGCCATGGTCGCGCGTGACAGGCTGGCCGGGCCGATCAGCCCGCTCAGGCGCACATCCTCGCGCTCGGCCTCCAGCGCCAGCAGCGAGGCCGCGGTCTCCCGCCCGAACAGCGCCGCCACCCGTGCCGCCTCGCTCTGGCCGGGCAGGTCGAACAGCACGCGCTCGTCGGAGACCAGCCGGAACGCCACGTGCGGCGCCGCCAGGGCGAGCCGCCACACCGCACGCTCGGCGGCTTCGGCCTCGGCCCTGGGCGAGCGCAGGAATTTGCGCCGCGCCGGGGTGGCGTAAAACAGGTCCTCGGCGATGGCGCGCGTGCCCTTCACGCCGGGCGCGGGGGCGATCTCGCTCACCGCCCCGCCGGAGACATTGATGCGATACGCCGAATCCTGCCCGGCCGGGCGGCTGATCAGGGTGAGCTTAGCGGCGGCGCCGATCGAGGGCAGGGCCTCGCCGCGGAAGCCGAGCGTGCTGATGCGCACCAGCGCTTCGTCAGCGAGTTTGGAGGTGGCATGGCGCTCGATGGCCAAGGCCAGTTCACCCTGCGGGATGCCGCAGCCATCGTCGATGATCTCGATGCGCTCGATGCCGCCCCCGGCCAGGATCACCTCGATCCGCTGCGCCCCGGCATCCAGCGCATTCTCCACCAGCTCCTTCACGGCGGCGGCGGGGCGCTCGATCACCTCGCCGGCGGCGATGCGGTTGACGGTGGTTTCGGCAAGGCGGCGGATCTGCGGCATGAGCCGCGTCTAGCACAATGACGCGAGTCCCGGTTAACCGGCGGCGGCCTCGCGCAGCACCACGGGCCTCGCCACGGCGCGCGAGGCGGGCTCGCCCAGCAGCTTGCCCTGTGCGGCGTGGCAGCCCGCCCGGCGCAGCAGGGTCAGGGTGGACTCAGTCTCTACCCCCAGCGCCGTCACTTCCAGGCGCAGATTTGCCGCGAGGCTGAGGGTCGCGCTCACCATGGTGTCGGCATTCTTGTCCTGCCCCAGCTTGGCGATATGGCGGCGGTCGATTTTCAGCCGGGTCAAGGGCAGGCCGCATACGGCGTTGAGCGAGGAGGCGCCGGTGCCGAAATCATCGAGCGCGACGCCGACGCCGAGGCTCCGCAGCCCAGGCAGCAGCGCGATCAGATCCGGCTGATTGGCGAGCAGCGCCTCGGTCATCTCGATTTCCAGCACCTCCGGCCGCAGCCCGGTTTTGCGCAGGATGGCGGCGAGGCACGCTGGCAGGGCCTCGCCGATGCCCCGTGCCGGCAGCAGGTTGAGCGCCATGCGCGGCGCCCCCACGGCCATGGCCTCGGCGCAGGCGCGCTCGATGAGCTGGCAGTAAAGCTCGTCCGCGAGTCCGGCGGCCTCGGCGAGCGGGGTGAACGCCTCCGGCCCGAGCAGGCCGCGCGCCGGGTGCTGCCAGCGGGGCAGCGCCTCGAACCCGCTGAGCGACAGATCGGCCAAGCTGAACATTGGCTGGTAGAGCAGTCGGATTTCTCCCCGCGCCAGCGCCCCGCGCAGATCATCCGCCGGGGCCTCGGCCGGCCCGGCGACCCAGGCGGCCCGCGGGGCGCTGTCCTCGTGCCGGTAGAGATGCAGCCCGCCGCCGCCAGCCAGCCTGGCCTGCTCCAGCGCCAGCTCGGCGGCGCGTTGCAGGCCGTCGCCATCTGCCGCGTGCTCGGGGTACATGGCCAGCCCAACCGACAGGCTGAGCTTGGCCAGCCGGCCTTCGACGATGAAAGGCTCGCCGCAGGCCGCTTGCAGTTGCCCGCCGAGGCTGAGCCCGCGGTTGGGCGGTCCGCCCGCGCCGAGCAACACGGCGAATTTGTCGCCGCTGAGCCGGGCCAGGGCATCGTCCGGCCCCAGCATGGCGCTCAGGCGCGCGGTGAGCATCTGCAGCAGCGCATCGCCCCCGCCCCGCCCGAGCAGCTGATTCTGCGCCTTGAAGTTGTCGAGATCCATCAGGATCAGCGTCAGCCCCGTCTGGCCGCGTGCAGTTTCAGCGACGGCGCGGCGCAGCAGCTCGTTGAAGAGGCCGCGATTGGGCAGGCCGGTCAGCGCGTCATAATGCGTCAGCCGGGCGATATGGGCCTCATAACCACGCAGCTGGGTGACATCGCGGATCGCGGTGGCGGTCGCGGGCTGGCCCTCGAACGCCACGCACTGGCTGGCGAGTTCGACGATCATCTCGGTCTTGTTGGCGCGCAGCAGGGTGAAATCCTGTGGCGCGGCCTGTGGCGCTTCCAGCTCGGCGCGCAGGCCCGCCACCTGATCGTCCCGCGCCAGGGTAGCGAAGCTCTGTCCCAGCCATTCGCGTTCGCGCACGCCGAGCATGCGCACCAGCGCGCGGTTCATCATCAGGATCACGCCCTGGCGGTGCACCAGCAGCCCGTCGAAACTCGCATCCGCGAGGCTCCGGCTCCATTGCCGGTGCGCGGCTTCCTCCGTTCGCTGGCGACGCCGCGCGGCCAGGCTATCCAGCCGCATCGCCGCCAGCGCCGCGCCAAGCAGCCCCAGCGCCGCCAATGTCACCCCCGCCGATCCGCCGAAATGCAGGTAGTCCATGGTCACGCCCCGATGGTAAATACAGCGGCAATCAAAGCTGATAATTGTTAACCGCTGCTCAATGTAAGGGTTGCGCAACTTTCGGCGGCGGCAATACTCGGCGCGGGGAGGACGTATTCGAATGAGAATTCTGGTGTTTCAACATGCGGTTTCCGAGCATCCAGGCAGTTTCCGCGCGGTGATGGCCCGCGAGGGGCACGAGATGCATGCGGTGGAGCTGGATGAGGGCGGGGTGATCCCGCCGCTGGAAGGCTTCGACGCGTTGTTGGTGATGGGCGGGCCGATGGATGTGTGGGAAACCGATAAACATCCCTGGCTGCTGGCGGAGATGGACGCGATCCGCGCCTGGACCGAGGCGGGGCGGCCTTATCTGGGCATCTGCCTTGGCCACCAGCTGCTGGCGCAGGCGCGCGGCGGGCATGTCGGCCCGATGGAAGGGGCGCCGGAAGTGGGCATCGCCCATGTGCCGGTGCAGGCCGACCCGATTTTCGACGGCGTGTCGGCGCTGTGCACCTGCTTTCAATGGCATGGGGCGGAGGTGAAGCGCCTGCCCGACGGGGCGGTGCGGCTGGCGGCCTCAGAGGCTTGCCCGGTGCAGGCCTTCCGCCTGGGCGAGGCGGCGTACGGGCTGCAATTCCACATGGAGCTGACCACCAGCACGGCGGGGGATTGGGCGCATTTGCCGGAATACGCGGCGGCGCTGGAGCGCGTGCGCGGCCCGGGCGGGCTGGCGCAGATCCAGGCCGAGGTGGCGCGGCATTTCCCCGCCCTGCATGGCGCGGCGCAGACGATCTTCGGTAATTTCCTGCGCCTCGCCGAGGCGCGGCTGCCAGTGGTCAGCTAGCGCGCCAGATCTTCACCCGCGCCTTGCCGTGGGCGCGCTCGGCCAATGGTTCGGGCGTCTCCAGCGCGTCATCCGGGCCAAGCTCGGCCACGATCAGCGCGCCGGGAGCGATCCAGCCGCGCGATGTGAGCGCCGCCAGCGCCTGCGGCACCAGATCGTGCCCGTAAGGCGGGTCGAGGAACACCAGATCATGCGGTTCGCCGGGCGGGGCGGCCAGCACATCGCCCGCCACCACGCGGGCCACGCTCCCGGCCTTACAAGCGGCGATGTTGGCGCGCAGCGCCTTGAGCGCGGCCGGTGCCTGCTCGAAGAACACCACCCGCGCGGCGCCGCGCGAGAGCGCCTCCAGCCCATAGGCGCCGGTGCCTGCGAAGACGTCCAGCACCGTCGACCCGCGCAGATCGCACCAGGGGGCGTGGGCCAGAATGTCGAACACCGCCTGGCGGGCGCGGGCATTGGTGGGGCGGGTCTCCACCCCCTCGGGCGCGGCGAGTTTGCGGCCTTTGAACGCCCCGGCGATGATGCGCGGCGCGCTCACTTCTCCAGGCCCGGCACCTGTTCGCGCAGCACCTTGCCGTTCACCTCCTCGGCGCAGCCGCGCGGCAGCGTGCCGAGCTGGAACGGCCCGTAGGCGACCCGGATCAGCCGCGTGACCGGCAGTTCCAGCGCCTGCATCACGCGGCGGATCTCGCGGTTCTTGCCCTCGCGCAGGCTCATCGAGAGCCAGGTGTTGGAGCGCTGCACGGAGTCGATATGCGCCTCGATCGGCCCGTATTTCACGCCCTCCACCACCATGCCATCGGCCAGGCGCTTCAGCTTGTCGGGAGCGACGCCGCCATGCACGCGCACGCGGTAGCGGCGCAGCCAGCCCATCGCGGGCAATTCCAGCTTGCGGGCGAGCGCACCGTCATTGGTGAGCAGCAGCAGCCCCTCGGAGGTGAGATCCAGCCGCCCCACCGAGATCACGCGCGGCATGCCGGGCGGCAGATTGTCGAACACGGTCGGGCGGCCTTCCGGGTCCTTATGCGTGGTCACCAGGCCGTCGGGCTTGTGGTAGCGCCATAGCCGCGTGCGTTCCGGCGCGTCCACGGGCTTGCCGTCCACCAGCACCATGTCGCCGGGTTTCACGAAGGTCGCGGGCTGCGTCACCGGCTCGTTATTCAGCCGCACGCGCCCGGCGGCGATCATCGCCTCGGCATCGCGGCGGCTGGCCACCCCGGCGCGGGAGAGGAATTTGGCGATGCGCTCGCCGCGGGCGGTGTCCTCCGCCTCAGTCATGGCACGCCGCCAGGAAGGCTTGATACAGCGCGGTATCGCCCGGATCGACGAAATATTCCGGGTGCCATTGCACGCCAATGCAGAATTTGCGCGCGGGATCTTCGATGCCCTCGATCACCCCATCCGGCGCCACGGCGTTGACCACGCTGCGCCCTGGCGCGCGCACGGCCTGATGGTGCGAGGTGTTCACCTGCATCGTGGCGCCCACGATCTCATAAAGCCGCGTGCCGGGGGTGATTTGCACCGTGTGGCCCGGCTCGTAATGGCTGGTCTTCTGCTCATGCTCCAGCGCATCCGCGATGGCGTCGGGGATATGCTGGAACAGCGTGCCGCCCAGCGCCACGGCCAGCAATTGCTGCCCGCCGCAAATGCCCAGCACGGGCATGTCGCGCCGCAGCGCCCCTTGCAGAAAGGCCATCTCGGCGGTGGTGCGGTCCGCCTTCAGCTCCACGGTCTGGTGGCGCTCGGTCTCGCCATACAGGGCCGGGTCCACGTCGAACGCGCCGCCGGTGACGATCAACCCGTCCAGCCGGTCGAGATACGCATCGGCCAGCGCCGCGTCGTGCGGCAGGGCCACGGCCAGCCCACCGAGGCTGTTCACCGCCTCGGTGTAATTTTGCCGCAGCGCGTACCACGGATATTTCGACCAGCCGCCAGCGGGTTCGGCATCCAGGGTCAGACCAATCAAAGGGCGTTTTTTCATGCCTTGCACCTAGACCCGCGCCGCCATGGAAGGCAAATCTGCGCGGCGATGAAAACCCCGATGGAGATAGCCCTCAGCGAAGCCCGCCGCGCCGCCGAAGCCGGTGAGGTGCCGGTAGGCGCGGTGCTGACCGACGCCGCCGGTGTGGTGCTGGCCGTGGCGGGCAACCGCACCGAGGCCGGGCAGGATCCCGCCGCCCATGCCGAGATGCTGGTGCTCACTGCCGCCCGCGCCGCGCGGGGCGGCAAATATCTGGCCGATTGCACGTTGACGGTGACGCTGGAGCCCTGCGCCATGTGCGCCGGGGCGATCGCGGCGTTCCGCGTCGGCCGGGTGGTGTTTGGCGCTTACGACCCGAAATCGGGCGGGGTGGAGCATGGGCCGCGCGTGTTTTCGCACGCCACCACGCACCATAAGCCGGAGGTGATCGGCGGCGTGCGCGAGGCTGATTGCGCCGCCCTGCTGAGCGATTTCTTCGCCGGATTCCGCGATGCCTGATCTCGCGCATGAGCGCCGCCTGGGCGGGTTGGTGGCCGGGGTGGACGAGGTGGGGCGCGGCCCGCTGGCCGGGCCGGTGGTGGCGGCGGCGGTGATCCTGCCCGCCGACTTGCCCGACGAGCTGGCCCGGCTGATCGATGATTCCAAGAAGCTCTCCGCCGCGCGGCGGGCGCGGGCGCTGGCGGCGCTGCGCGAGAGCGGTGCGGTAATGGCGCTGGGCGCGGCCTCGGTGCGGGAGATTTTTGCGCTGAACATTCTGCATGCCTCGATGCTGGCCATGCGCCGCGCCATCGCCCGGCTGCCGGTGGCGCCGAGCCATGTGCTGGTGGACGGCAACCGCGACCCGCGCTGCGGCCTGCCCTGCACGACGCTGGTGGGGGGCGACGCGCTTTCGCTCTCCATCGCGGCGGCGTCGATTTTGGCCAAGCAAACCCGTGACGGGCTGATGCAGCGCCTCGCCACGCGCTACCCGGATTATGGCTGGGAGAAGAATGCGGGCTATGCCGCCCAGATCCACCGCGAGGCAATCATCGCCCGCGGCGCCACGCCGCATCACCGGATGGGTTTCGGCCCGTTATTGGGTGGGTAGGTATTATTGCCCCAACTGGTCGCAGGCGGGCAGCAGCGCGAGATCGGCCTGCACCTGGTCTAGCTTGCTCTGCGGCAGCCTGCCGCCGGAGAACGAGGCGATCTGCATCAGGCTCATATCCTCAAACAGCGGGTAGCTGCGGCTGGCCATCAGCCCCGGCACGTCGCGGCTCAGCACCGCCTTGCCGCGCGGGTCGGCGGCGATGCGCGACACCGGGGTGTCGAGCGAGAAACGCACGGCCATGGGCTGGGCCGCCGCCATGCGTGGGGGCTGCTCCGCACAGCCTGGGAGAAAGGCAATGCCTGTCAGCAGCGCGCTCAGCACGATATCCCGTGGCATTGTGATCATCGCTGTCGTCCTCCTCACGCGGGGTCTTACCCCATCCTCAGGGTAAGCTTAGCGTGGCGGTCCGGCGATGGAAATTAAATTAACCCAATACTGGTTTCATGGGGTTCGGCTGAAAGGGTGAGTTGTGACCCCGTCATTATGGGGGAGTGGTCCCATAAACTTCGACCTGCTCCAGGTGTAGAAAGTCCCGCTTTAGCAGTTTTACCCTCACGAAACGGCCGCGGATTGGCTGCGCGGGCTTGAAAATCAGAGGCTTACCGTCGGCCCCGCCAAATGGCGCATCGGACTCGTAGCGAAAGGCCTCGAAATATTCATCCTCCATTTCAGAAATTTCTATAGCAAGACTGTTCGCCCGATGTGAGACGACCTGATTGTCGATACGGTTGAATATCCAGATTTCCGAAATTTCTAATGATTTTGAGAGGTCTACCTGCCACCAGGGATGATTTTCGACATCTGTGTGGAAGGAATATTTTCCGTCAATCGTGCCGTCTACTGCACCGGCCGCATCTGTTTCTGGCGTTTTTCCAACCGACCACGCGCAAACAGAACTTTGCGTCGCGGGCTTGCCCAAGGCGATATTTTTCGCACGCGGGCGCGGCGGAAGAACATACAAATCGTAGCCGTGAAGCTTCCCAATTTTTTCGTGGTGCTGCGCCACGCTAACACATTGCCCCCGGCTGATGCTCCAGGCTGCATCGGGGTGCCGCCGCAGGTACGATTCATGGCTGGCTATGTCGATGTCACTGTATTGCTCGCGGGCTTTGTGTGAGATGTGGCGCACGCAATCATCCGAGATGGCTTCTGTGACGGGATTTAGCGATTGCGTGAACTTAAGATAATCGGCTTCTGCCGAGGCCAGGAGTATAGGAAATAGATGATAACGGTATCGAGGATCACCTAGCGGTGTGAGGTCGATCCCGCCGAGGCCGTGCGCGCGATTGGGTAGACAAAACGGATGCAGGAAGCCCAGCAGCGGATAGTGAATTTCAGCCGCTTCGGAGAGCCAGGCGGCCAGCCAGGAAAATGTACTTACGGTAATGCAGAGATGCTTTGCGTGCAGCAACCGGTTGAAATCGGCCAGGGGGCCGCCACTGGGAATGAACCGCGCCTCAGGAAACGCCGCTTGGATGGCTCGGATATAGGCGCAATCCTGAATCTGCCCGAGAAAGACGGGGCGGCGGCCGGTGGTTTTGACCAGCATCTGGTAAAAATTTACGGGGACCAAGGGATACCAGTAGACACCGCCAGTGAGGATTTCACCGGCGCGTATATTGATTACGATATCGTCGTCGCTGAACGGTTCGATGTCGAGAGGTTGTTTTTTGAAAAGCAGATCGCGATAAAATTCCGGTTCTGCGTACAAATCATGCCGTTGAAAATAGCCCCGAAATACGATGTTCTTTTTGCCGGAGGCGATAATGTTATCTGCTGTTTTTGCGGGGGCTGTCAGGTCCGTGTCATGGATAATTAGGCTGTTTTCCTGATCGGCGAGCATGTGTTCATGCCGGTCGGAATCGAAAGCCAAACCGATCTCGGGCAGGTGACAGTTATAGGTGACTGCTTCCGGGATATAGAGCGCGACGGCTAGAGCGGCCATGTACTCCAACAGCCGATTGCCCATGTTACCCATGGGGGTGATCGAAAAATACATTTTTTCTCCGTTCGTTTCCATGAGGCGTAAGATTGCCTACCCCGCCTTCACCCAGCCCGTGTCTTCTTGTTTCCAATAGGTCAGGTTGTGGCCCCCCGCCTTGGCGGCGCGCCAGCGTTCGCGCGCGGCGGTGACGGCGGCGCCGTCATTGCCGTCGAACAGGTCGAACACGCGCTTGAAGCCCTCGGCCTCGGCGCCGGCGCCGTTGATGCGGAACAGGAAGGCCGCGTGCGCCGGGTTGTCCTCGCCGCGCAGGGTGAGGAAGATCGGCTGCCACTCGGGGTGCGGCGTTTTATCGGTGCCATGGGGGAGCCAGTCGGGGGTGTGGCAGGTCCATAGCCGTTCATCCAGCGCCTTCAGCAGCGCGTCGTCCGGGCAGACCACCAGCGCCTTCTCGCCCGCCTGCAACGTACGCCCGAGCAGGGCGGGCAGGGCGGTGAACACGTCCGACCGCGTGAGGTGGTAGAACCCGATTTCGGCCATCAGCCGGCCAGCGCCTGCGCCACTTGCGCGGCGAGGTCGCGGAATGCTTCGGCGACTTGGCTCTGCGGCTGGCTGGCCACCACCGGGGCACCGGCATCGCCCGCTTCGCGGATGGCCAGTTGCAGCGGGATCTCGCCGAGGAACGGCACGCCCAGGCGCTCAGCCTCGGCCCGCGCGCCGCCATGGCCGAAGATATCCGAGCGGTGGCCGCAATTCGGGCAGCAGAAATACGACATGTTTTCGACAACGCCGAGCACCGGCACGCCAACCTGCGCAAACATCTGCACGCCGCGGCGCGCGTCCAGCAGCGCAATGTCCTGCGGGGTGGAGACGATCACCGCGCCGGCGGGCTTGGCCTTCTGCGCCAGGGTGAGCTGGGCGTCGCCGGTGCCGGGCGGCATGTCCACCACCAGCACGTCGAGCTCGCCCCAATCGGCCTGGCCGAGCATCTGGTTGAGCGCGCCCATCACCATCGGTCCGCGCCAGATCAGCGCCTTATCCTCGGGCACCAGGAAGCCGATGGACATGACCCGCACGCCCCAGGCCTCCAGCGGGATCATCCGGCCCTCCCGCACCTCGGGCTTGCGCGTCAGCCCGAGCATCTTGGGCAGCGAGGGGCCGTAGATATCGGCATCCAGCAGCCCGGTCTTCAGCCCGCTCTGCGCCAGCGCCACCGCGAGGTTCACGGCCACGGTGGATTTGCCGACGCCGCCCTTGCCCGAGGCCACGGCGACGACATGCTTCACCCCCGGCAGCACGGTTTCGGCGGTGGGCGGGGCGGGGGGCGCGGCATGGGCGGTGAGCACCACGGCGGCCGATTTTACGCCGGGCAGGGCGCGCAGGGCGGCCTCCACCTCGCGGCGCAGCGGCTCCAGCCCGGCGGCTTCCTCGCGCGTGGCGGTCAGGCTCACCTGCACCAGCCCGTCGCGCACATGCACCCCGTCCAAGCGGCGGGTGAGATTGAATGGCGCCAGCGCGGCGCGGATATCATCTTCGGTCATGCGCCAAGACATATCCCGCCAATCCCCTCTTGCGAAGATCGGTCCCCGCCCGCAAACTCGCCTCATGCCGTTTTCCGCCCGCCCGCTCTGCGCGCTGTTTCTCCTGGCCGGGGGCGTTGCCCGCGCGGCTGATATGCCGCCGCCTTTGGCCGATCTCGCGGCCAAGGTGATGCCCGCGGTGGTCAGCATCGCCGCCATGGCGCCGGCGGGCGATAATAGTGGTGATAATGGGGGCGACAACGGCGGCGATGGCGGTGATAGCGGCCCGCAGACCACCGCGGACACGCCGGACAACACCGCCGGCACCGTGGTGCCGCCGCCAAAAACGATCGAATCTCTAGGCTCCGGCTTCGTGTTTGACCCGGCGGGGTACATCCTCACCAATGAGCATGTGGTGAACGGCGCCGACACGGTCATCGTTACCTTCCCCGATGGCACCGTCTACACCGCCGCCATCGCGGGGCGGGACAAACCGGCCGATCTCGCGGTGCTGAAAGTCGATGCCGGGCACAAGCTGCCTTATGTGACGTTTGGCGACTCCGGCAAATTGCGTGTCGGGGATTGGGTGCTTGCCGTGGGCAACCCGTTCGGCCTGCCTGGCTCCAACTCGGCCGGCATCGTGAGCGCCCTGCACCGTGACATTGGCGACACCGATTTCGACGACCTGATCCAGACCGATGCCGCCATCAACAAGGGCAATTCCGGCGGGCCGATGTTCAATATGGCGGGGCAGGTGGTGGGGGTGAATTCCGCAATCTACGCCCCCAACGGCACCTCGGACGGCGTGGGCTTCGCCATTCCCTCCGCCATGGCCGAGCCGGTGGCCGAGGCGCTGGCGCATGACGGCGCGATGACCCGCGGCTGGCTCGGCGTCGCCAGTGAGGATGTCACCCCCCAGGTGCAGGCGGCGCTGCATCTGCCGGGCCCAGGCGGCGCGCTGGTCGGTGAGGTTTCGCCCGGCAGCCCGGCTGATGGCACGCTGCGCGTGGGTGATGTGATCACCAAGCTGGCCGGGGTGAGCGTGGATAATCCGCGCGCCTTGCAGATCCGCACCGCCGAGATCCCGGCTGGGCAGCGCGTGGCGGTCAGCTATTGGCGCGATGGCGCGCCGGCTCAGGCGCAGATCATCATCAGGGTGCCGCCGCCGGCGCTGGATGAGAGCATTACCCCCGCCGCCCCTGGCCCGGTGGCTCTGCCCGGCCTGGGGCTGAGTGTTGCGGTCACACCGGCGGATAACGGGGTGAGCGTGCTCTCGGCCAGCGGCCCGGCGGCCAAGGCCGGCATCGTGCCGGGCGATGTGATCGAGCAGCTCAATGGCGAAACCGTGGCCGCGGCGGATGAGCTGCAAGCCAAGCTGAAGGCGTTGGGCGGCAATCCGCCGGTGTTCCTGATCAGCGGTAACGCGGCGGATGGCACCAACCCGGGCCCGCGCTGGGTGCCGGTGATGCCGGGGGGATAAACCCCGCTATTGCGGCAGCCAGACGAAATGCGAGATCGCCTCGGCCAGCGCGATGTCCTTGGTGGTCACACCCCCCGAATCATGGGTGGTCAGGGTGATGCTCACCTTGTTGTAGCTGTTTGACCAATCCGGGTGATGATCGGCCTTTTCCGCCAGCAGCGCCACATGCGTGATGAAGGAAAACGCTTCGGCGAAATTCTTGAAGGTGAAATTCTGGTGGATGGATTTGCCGTCGGCGGCAAGATGCCATTTGCCGGGCAGGGTGGCGAGGGCGGCTTTGTCGAGCAGCTTGGACATGGCGTTTCTCCTCTGCATGGGAAATAAGCCGCCCCGCCTGCTTTACAATGTCAGCCCATGCTCCAGGCCAGGATCGCCTTCTGCGCGTGCAGCCGGTTCTCGGCCTCGTCGAACACCACCGAGGCCGGGCCGTCGATCACCTCGGCGGCCACTTCCTCGCCGCGATGCGCGGGCAGGCAATGCTGGAAGATCGCACCCGGCGCGGCCATGGCCATCAGCGCCGGCGTCACCTGATAGGGGGCGAAGGCGGCGGCGCGGGCGGCGGCTTCGTCCTCGCTGTCGGCCATTGAGAGCCAGGTGTCGGTGACGATGCAGGCCGCATCCTCCACCGCCGGTTCCGGGTCGATGCTGATCTCGATATCCGCGCCCTCGGCCTTGGCCCATTCCAGCACCTCGGCGCGTGGCCAATACCCGGCCGGGCAGGCCAGATGCAGGGTGAAGTTGAAGCGCGCCGCGGCCTCGATGAACGAGGCGGCGACATTATTGCCATCGCCCACCCAGGCGATCTTTTGCCCCGCCACCGGGCCGCGATGCTCCTCGAAGGTGAGGATGTCGGCCATGATCTGGCAGGGATGGGAGAGGTCGGTAAGGCCATTGATCACCGGCACGCCGGCGTGCCGGGCCAACTCGTGCAGCTTGGCGGCGGAATCGGTGCGCAGCATGATGCCATGCACGAAGCGCGAGAGCACGTTGGCGGTGTCAGCGATGGTCTCGCCGCGGCCGATTTGCATGTCGCGCGAGGAGAGCACGATGGCGTCGCCACCCAGCTCGCGCGCCGCGACCTCGAAGGAGACGCGCGTGCGGGTGGAGGGTTTCTCGAAGATCATCGCCAATGTCTTGCCAGCCAACGGCTTCTTGCCGCTGCCGCGGTTGCGCTTGAACGCCGCCGCCGAGTCGAGCAGGGCGCGCAGCTCGGCGCTGGAGAAATGCCGCAGGTCGAGGAAATGCCGGGGCGCGCCGCCCTTGAGGTCGATCGCCGCGCTCATTTCGCCGCTGCTCCCGCCTGGGCCGCCAGCTGCGCGGCGACCTCGCCGAGCAGGGCCAGCGCCTCCTCGCATTCGGCCTGGCCGATGATCAGGGGCGGCGCCAGGCGCAGCACGTTGTCGCCCGCCGCCACGGTGAGCAGGCCGTGGGTCAGGGCGGCGGCCTGCACCTCGCCATTGGGCGGCGTGCATTTCAGCCCGAGCAGCAGGCCCATGCCGCGCACCTCGGTGAACACGGCGGGATGCGCCACCACCAGCGCCTCCAGCCCGGCGCGCAGGAAGGCGGCTGTGGCGGTAAGCTGGTCGAGGAAGCCATCGGCCAGGATCACATCGAGCACCGCGTTGCCCGCCGCGCAGGCCAGCGGCCCGCCGCCATAGGTGGTGCCGTGGCTGCCCGGCACCAGCGCCTTGGCCACGCGCTCGGTGCCCAGCACCGCCGCCATGGGGAAGCCGCCGCCAATGCCCTTGGCCGAAGACAGCACATCCGGCGTCACGCCATGCCATTCATGCGCGAACAGCTTGCCGGTGCGGCCCATGCCGGTCTGCACCTCGTCGAAGCCGAGCAGCAGGCCGTGCTCGTCGCACAGATCGCGCAGGGCTTGCAGGAAGCCGGGGTTGACGGCGCGGATGCCGCCCTCGCCCTGGATCGGCTCCACCAGAATCCCCGCCGTTTGCGGGGTGATGGCGGCGCGCACGGCGGCGATGTCGTTGAGCGGGACATGGTCGAAGCCCGGCACGGGCTCGCCGAATCCGGCTAAATATTTCGGGTTGCCGGTGGCCGAGATCATCGCCAGGGTGCGGCCGTGGAAGGCGCCCTCGAAGCAGATCACGCGGGTGCGCTCGGGGTGGCCCTCATCGGCCTGCGTCTTGCGCATGGCCTTCACCAGCCCCTCATTCGCCTCGGCGCCGGAATTGCAGAAGAACACGCTGTCGGCGAAGCTTGCGGCGACATAGCGCGCGGCAAGCCGCTCGGCCTGCTTCACGCGGTAGAGGTTGGAGACATGGATCACCTTGGCCGCCTGCTCGGCGATTGCGCGCACCAGATGCGGATGCCCGTGCCCGAGCGAGGAGGTGGCGATGCCCGCGCCGAAATCCAGGTATCGGCGCCTGGTCTCGTCGAACAGATAGGCCCCTTGGCCGTGTTCGAAGCAGATGTCGGCCCGATTGTAATTCGGCATTAGCGCGGAAATCATGGATGTGCTTTCAAGGCGTCGGAAAGCCCGGAATAAAGCGCATATGGCCGAAAAAAGTCAATTCCAGCACCGTGTTAAACTCAGCCTTCTGGTGGGGCTGTGCGCCTTGCCGTCGGTGTTCGAGGCGGTGGCCGTGATCTGGGGCGTGCGCCACGGCCTGCAGGGCAAGGCGCTGCGCGATGGGCTCGATTTCTGGGCCGGGGGGTTTCTGCTCCGCCACGGGCAGTTGCCGGTGTTGTTCGACCATACCGCCTACCAAGCGTTTCTGGAGGGGCTGTACGGCAAGCTGCCTTATCATCTGTGGAGCTACCCGCCGACCTATGGGCTGCTCGCCAGCGTGTTCGCCGGGTTGCCGCCATGGCCGGCGGTGTTGAGCTTTGATGCCGCCAGCCTGGCGCTGCTCGCCCTGGTGTTGCGCCTCGCCGGGCAGAGCTGGTGGTTTGTGGCGGCCATGCTGCTGGCCCCGGCGACGCTGGAAAGCGTGCTGGAGCATCAGAACGCCGAGTTGATGACGGCGCTGATCGGTGGCGGGCTGCTGCTGGGCGCGCGTCCGCGCCTGGGCGGGGCGCTCATTGGGCTGGCTACAGTCAAGCCGCAGCTTGGGCTGGTGCTGCCGCTTTATCTGCTGCGCCGGGCGCCCATCGGATTCATGTATGCGGCGCTGGCGGCGGCGGGGCTGGCGGCGGCCTCGCTCTGGGCGTTTGGGCCGGCGGCCTGGGCGGGGTTTATGCATTATACCAGCCCGGTGATGAGCAATGTGCTGCTCACCGGCCAGCCGCCGGAATTTGCGGGCGGGCTGGTGAGCGTGTTCGCGGTGGTGAAGCCTTATCTGGGCCTGGGCGGAGCCATGGCGGCGCAGGGGCTGGTGAGTGTGGCGGCGGTGCTGGCGGGGCTGAAGACGCGCTCGGTCCCGGCGCTGCTGATCCTCTCGGCGTTGGCCAGCCCGTATCTGCATGTATACGACCTGCTGATCACCACGCTGGCCACGGCGCTGCTGGTGCGGGAGCGGTTGCGCAGCGGCTTTGCGCCCGGCGAGCCGGTGCTGTTCTTCCTCGCCTGGTTCGCCCCCGGCCTGCTGCCTTGGGCGCCGCAATACGCGCATCTGGTGCCGGTCGCGCTGCTGCTGCTCTTGGCAAGCGCCTGGCGCCGTGGTGCTGTGCCCGCATGCGACTCCTGACCGGCTCCGCCCGGTTGGCCGGTGTCATCGGCTGGCCGGTTTCCCATTCCCGCTCCCCGCGCATCCACGGCACCTGGCTTGAGCGCCACGGCATAGACGGCGCCTATGTGCCGCTGCCGGTGGCGCCCGAGCATTTCCCCGCCGTGGTGCGCGCCCTGGCCCAGGCCGGGTTCGCGGGGGCGAATGTCACCATTCCGCATAAGGAGGCCGCGTTTGCGGTGTGCGATCATGTGGACGAGACGGCGCGCCGCGCCGGGGCGGTGAACACGCTGGTGTTCACGCCGCAAGGCATCGAGGGGCGCAATACCGATGGTTACGGCTTTGTCGCCAATCTGCGCGCGCATGGGGTGGATCCGGCGGCTGGACCGGCGCTGATTCTGGGCGCGGGCGGGGCGGCACGGGCGATTGCCGCTGCCTTGCAGGAGGCGGGAGCCGAGGTGACGCTGTGCAACCGCACGCAAGACCGCGCCGAAGCCCTGGCCGCCGCCCTGCCGCCGGCGCGGGTGCTGCCCTGGGCCAGCCGCGCGGCCGCGCTGGCCGATTACGCGCTGCTGGTGAACACCACCGCGCTCGGCATGGTGCATAACCCGCCCCTGGAGATGGATCTCGGCCGTGCCAGCGCGGGGATGGCGGTGGCGGATATCGTTTACGCCCCGCTGGAGACAGCGTTGCTGAAGCACGCCGCGGCGTGTGGGCTGCGCCCGGTGGAGGGGCTGGGGATGTTGCTGCATCAGGCGGTGCCGGGCTTCGCCGCTTGGTTTGGCGTGACGCCGCAAGTGGATGCGGAACTTTACCAGATTGTCGCCGCATGAAGGTGCTGGGCCTCACCGGCGGCATCGGCATGGGCAAGTCCACCGTGGCCGGGATGTTCGCGGCGCGCGGTATTTCCGCCTTCAATGCCGATGAGGCGGTGCATGAATTGCAAGCCCCGCATGGCGCGGCGATCCCGGCGCTGGCCGCCGCCTTCCCCGGCGTGGTGGCGGATGGCGTGCTGGACCGCGCCGCCTTGCGCGCCCAGGTGCTGGCCGATGACGCGGCGATGAAGCGGCTGGAGGCGATCATGCACCCGCTGGTGCGGGCAATGGAGGGGGCGTTCATCGCCAAGGCCGAGCGTGCGGGGCGCCGCGCCGTGCTGCTCGACATTCCGCTGCTGTTCGAGGTTGGCGGCGAGGGGCGGGTGGACAAGATCATCACCGTCTCCTGCCCGCGGGAGACGCAGCTCGCGCGGGTGCTCAACCGCGGCGTGCCGCGCGCGCAGATCGAGGCGATCATCGCCCGCCAGATGCCCGATGCCGAAAAGCGGCGCCGCGCGGATTTCGTGGTGGAGACGAGCGGCACGCTGGAGGCCACGCAGGCGCAGGTGGCGCGCATCATCGAGGAGCTGAAACTGTGAGCCGGTCTGTTTTGTTCGACACGGAAACCACCGGCTTCGAGCCGCTCACCGGCGACCGCGTGATCGAGATCGCCGCCATCGAGCTGTTCAACGATTTGCCGACCGGCGCGCAATTCTACGCGCTGCTCGACCCTGAGCGGGACATCCCCTCTGACAGCACGCGCGTGCACGGCATCACCAACGCGCATGTCGAGGGTAAGCCGAAATTCGTTGACGTGGCCGATGAGATGCTGAAATTCTTCGGCGACTCACCGCTCGTCGCGCATAACGCGCCGTTTGATTTCGGCTTCATCTCGGCCGAGTTGGAGCGCGTCGGCCGCAAGCCGCTCGACAAAGCGCGCATGGTCGATACGCTGGTGCTGGCCAAGCAGCGCTTCCCCGGCATGCCCAACAGCCTGGACGCGCTGTGCCGGCGCTTCGATATCGATCTCTCCGCCCGCACCACGCATAACGCGCTGCTCGACTGCAAGCTGCTGGCCGATGTGTATGTGGAACTCACCGGCGGGCGGCAGCGCGGGCTGGTACTGGAGGCCGAGGAGAGCCTCGCCTTCGCGCAATACAGCGCCCCCGCCACGCGCACGCCGCGGCTGATCCAGCCAGCGCCGGAGCAGCTGGCGGCGCATGACAAATTCATCGACAAATTGAAAGAGCCGGTCTGGCGGCGCGAATAATGCCAAGAAAAAAGGCCGCCCGTTGCGGGGCGGCCTGATGTTGGCGCGGCGGCGTTAGATCACTTTCTGCCGGTGCACCGGGCGCACCCATTGGCGGATATGCGGCCACAACTCGCCATCGGCGGTCTTGGCGAGGTCCTTGTCCACCGAGCCGACCACTTTGGCAGCGGCCTGCTTGTTCAGATGCTCGCGGATCACGCTCAGCGTATGCGCGGGGGCGACCAGCACCAGCTCGTCATAGCTGGAGACATGCTGGTTGAGCTGCTCCGCCACCCAGGCGGCGAATTTGTTCTTGTCCTGCGCATGGGTATGGCTGGCGGCGCCGGGATGGCCATCCTCAGGCACGACCCGGCTCGATGAATGCAGCGTGTTGTCCTCCTCCGTTGGCCGCACGAAACGGGCATGCTCCCCATTGGCGAGGGCGAACAGAACCTTGAGGTGAATGGACATGTAGACAGGCTTCCTTTGCGTCTTGGTGAATTCGCGGAAACTTTGCGCTTGGCTGCGGCGGCGCTCATTGATCCTTATCAAAACGCTGCAGCGCCGAAGCTATGCCATCCAGCGCCAGAAAGCCCATGGCGTTGCGCGTCTCTACGGTGGCCGAGCCGATATGCGGCATCAGCACGGCGTTTTCGAGCGTCAGGTAATCGGGATGCAGGGCGGGTTCGTTGTTGAACACATCTAGCCCCGCGGCGGCGACATGGCCGCTGCGCAGCGCGGCGATGAGCGCATCGTCATCGACGATGCTGCCGCGCCCGGTATTCACCACGATCGCGCCGGGTCGGAGCATGGCGATGCGCGCGGCGTTCAGCCAGCCTTTCGTGCCGGCGCCGCCGGGGGCGTTGAGCGACAGGAAATCGATGCCGCCGAGGAAGTCCGCATCGCTTTCATGGTAGATCGCGCCCTCTTCCAGCACGGCGGGCAGGCGGGTGCGGTTGTGGTAATGGATTTCCATGTTCAGCCCGTGCGCCATGCGTGCCAGCGCGCGGCCGATGCGCCCCATGCCGAAAATGCCGAGACGCTTGGCATGCACATCGCGCCCGAGCAGGAAGGTGGGGGTTAGGCCCGGCCATTGGCCGGCGCGCAGCAGGCGCTCGCCCTCACCCGCGCGGCGGGCCGCCATCAGCATCAGCATCAGCGCCAGCTCGGCCGTGGCGTCGGTGAGCACGTCGGGCGTGTTGGCGATGGCGATGCCCCGTGCGGCGGCGGCATCCAGGTCGATATGCTCGACGCCGACGCTGTAGGTGGCGATCACCTTCACCGCGGCAGGCAGGGCGTTGATCAGCGCGGCGTCAAAGCGGTCCGAGGCGTTGCAGAGGATGGCGGTTACGCCGTCAAGGTTGCTCAGCAGCCTGGCGGGATCGAACGGCCCGGTATGGCGTAGTTCGCGGGTTTGGTATTCCGCGCGGGCACGGGCGAGGACGGCGTCGGGGATGATGCGGGTGATGAGCAGCATGCGCCCACCCTCCCGCAAAATGCGCGGGCCGGGAAGCCCCGGCCCGGCGGATCATAGATCTTCCGGCTCGTAGCCCGCGGTTTGCAGCATGGCGCCATCGGAGACCTCGGCTAAAGCCGCGCGGTCGAACCCGTTGAAGCCGGTGCGCAGGCAGGTGCCGTAGGCGCCGAGCTGGCCGATCTCGATCCAGTCGCCCTCGGCCACGTCACCGGGGAGGATGAACGGGCCGCGCATCACATCGAGTGAATCGCAGCTCGGGCCAAAGAAGCCGAACATCTCATCCGGCGCGCCCAGGCGCGGGGTGTGGCGCAGCAGGCGGACGGGAAAGCGGAAGCCGAGCGCCCCGGCATCGCCCAGCGCGCCGTAGACGCCATCGTTGATGTAGAGCATGCCGCCCTTGCGCAGCTGCACCTGCACCACCACCGAGGCGCCGCCCGCCACCAGCGCGCGCCCCGGCTCGGCCCAGAGCTTCACGCCGGGCAGGTTGAGCCGGGCGAAAGCGGCGTCGATCTCGGCCATGAAGGCGCCGAGCGGGGGCGGGGCGATATCGGGATAGGCGGTGGGGAAGCCGCCGCCGACATCGATGACATCCACGCGCACGCCGGCGGCGCGGATGACCTCGCCAGCCAGGGCCATAGCCTCGCCCCAGGCTTGCGGGTTGGTGCATTGCGAGCCGACATGGAAGGCCACGCCGAGCCGGCCGGCATGGGGGCGCGCCGCGCGCAGCAACGCCGCCGCCGTCTCAACATCGGCGCCGAATTTCTTGGAGAGATTGATCGCGGCGCCGGTCTCCGGCAGCGCCAGGCGCACGAACAGCCCCGGGCGCGCGGCCACGGCGGCGGCCTCGTCGCGGCCGGTTTCTTCCAGGATCTTTTGCAGCTCGTCGGCGGAGTCGAGCACGAAATCGCGCACGCCGTTGATGATCCAGGCCTCCCGGATGGCGCGGCGGGATTTTACCGGATGCATGAAGTGGATGTCAGCGCCAGGGAAAAGACGGCGCACCAGCGTCACCTCGGAGATCGAGGCGCAGTCGAAATGCCGGATCCCGCCCTCCCACAAGGCGCGCAGCACGGCGGGCTCGGGGTTGCATTTCACCGCATACAGCGCATCGCCATTGAAGGCGGCGGTAAAGGCGCGCGCATGGGTGCTGATCACCGCCGGGCGAATGCAGTGCAGCGGCTCCTCCGGCCGCAGGGTTTGCACCATGCCGGCGACATCGGGCAGGGGCTGCGCGTCCGGGCGCAGCGAGATGTGACGGTGCAGCGGCCCGACAGGCGGGCGGTTTTGAAGCAGGCTCATAACGGATCATCCTCGCAAATCGTCAGCGGACGGCAATGGCCCGGGCGATTATTCGCAAACAACAGGGAAGATAACGGCGCGCGCTGAAACTAGCGGCGGCGCGGCGCGCTCAGGCGGGGATGCGCGGACTTCGCATCGTTATGAACCGCTGCATGAACTTCGTCAGCAACATCGGCGTCTCCCAATCGATCGTGGCCCAAGCGGACCCATTCAACCAAACCAGGATGCGTCTCGTCGTTGCTGTACCCGGTGCAACCGGGTTCGCGGCACGTGCGATGCATCTATGCTGCCCCTATACGAGGGGAGCCAAGAATTCGCTTAAGGCAAGTAACGAGGGTTTTGTTATGCTATCTCCGCATAACTCTCCCGATGGAGGGGCGGCTGGCGGTGATTATGCGATGGCGCGGGCCTGCGGCTCCATTGCCGCGGAGACATTGCGTGCGTGGCCATCGGCCGGGGCGGCTTCGGGGCGGTGATCCACTACCATGTAGCCGCGGCCCCAATTCGTCTCGATAAAATCGTCTACGCCCAGCGCCTGCAGCTTCTTACGGATTTTGCAGATGAAGACGTCGATGATTTTCGGGTTCGGCTCGTCCAGCCCGCCGTAAAGATGGTCGAGGATCGCCTCCTTGCTCAGCACCACTCCTTTGCGCAGCGCCAGGATCTCCGCGATCTGGTACTCCTTCTTGGTCAGCGTCACCGGGCGGCCTTTGGCGTAGATCTTCTTGGCGTTCATGTTGATCTCGACCGAGCCGATGCGCAGCGCGTTCTCCTGGAAGCCGCGCGAGCGGCGGATCAGGTTCTGTACCTTCATGAACACTTCTTCATGGGAGAGCGCGTCGACGATCAAATCGTCAGCCCCGGCCTGCAAGACGCGCAGGCGGGCCGCCTCGTTCAACGTGCGGGCCACGGCCACGACCGGCGCGCGCACCCGCGCCATGCGCAGTTTGCGGATGATTTCGAGGTCGCCCAGACGTTCCTCGGACAGGCGCAGCAGGATTGCATCGTAATCGTAGAACTTCACCAGATCGAGCGCCTCCTCGGCGTCGTTGGTTTCATCGACAATGGCCAGGCGCGAGCGCAGAAAAGCGGTTAGGAGGTCTTTTTTATTCGATGCTGTCTCAAAAGATAGGATTTTCATATCAGCCTCCGCTCGTTTGAGCAACAAATACAACCACAGCAAGAAATGGTCAATAAATTTATTTAACCTTCTTGTTAAGCGTGTAAAAATTAAGATTTTATAAACCAAATCTTACGCGAGCCGGTTGTGGGGGCCTGGCGGGGTGTCGATCTACCGCGCCTTATGCTTTGGATTACGTGGCTAAAGGCGCAATCAGCCACAAATTGTGAGGTTCTCTGTGGAATTATAGTAATGGTGTGCGCTTCGGTTCTGTCTTATGCTCGCGCGTATAATCGCCGCGCGGAAAATGACGGCGAAAGGAGTGTTAATGCAGCCCGCCTCCGCCTCGTCCATTTCGCTGCTTGATCTGTTCCGGATCGGCCTCGGCCCGTCTTCCTCGCACACGGTCGGCCCGATGCGCGCGGCCAATGCGTTCCTCCAGGCCCTGAGTGGGCAGGAGGCGGAGGTCGCGCGGCTGACCGCCACCGCCTATGGCTCACTGGCCTGGACCGGCAAGGGCCATGCCACGGACCGGGCGATGTTGCTCGGTCTTGCCGGATGCCGGCCTGATGCGATCGGCCCGGACGACGCGGCACGGCTGGCCGCCGATATCGTGGCGACACACAGGCTACGCCTGCCGGGCGGGCGTGAGATTGAATTCGATCCGGCGCGGGATGTGATCTTCGACCGCGAAGCCCAATTCACGCGCCACACCAACGCCATGCGCTTCGCCGCCTATGATCAGGCGGGGCGCGAACTCATCGCGCAAATCTGGTTTTCGATCGGCGGCGGCTTCGTGGTGCGCGAGGGCGAGGCGGATGAGTCGCCCACGGAGCAGGCGCTGCCTTATCAATATGGTAATGCGGCGGACATGTTGAGTGCTGCGGCGCGGGCGGGGCTGAGCATTGCCGAGTTGGCCCTGGCGAATGAGAGCGCGCGCCGCCCGAGCGCGGAGGTAGTGGCCTATATCGACAATATCGCCGCCACCATGTTCGCCTGCATCGAGCGCGGCCTGGCCCATGAGGGCGAACTGGCGGGCGGGCTCAAGGTCAAGCGCCGCGCGCACCGCATCTTCGCCGGGTTGCAGCAGCGCGCCCAAGGGAATGAATTCATCCCGCACACGCATCTCGATTACGTGTCGGCCTTCGCCATGGCGGTAAATGAGGAGAATGCGGCGGGTGGGCGCGTGGTGACCGCGCCGACCAATGGCGCGGCCGGGGTGATCCCCGCCGTGCTGCGCTATTACCGCGATTTCTGCGAGACCGCGACCAGCGGGGGGATTCAGACCTTCTTCCTGACCGCTGCCGCCATTGGCGGGCTGATCAAGCATAATGCCTCGATTTCCGGCGCCGAGGTGGGGTGCCAGGGCGAGGTGGGGTCGGCTTCGGCCATGGCCGCGGCCGGGCTGTGCGCGGCGCTGGGCGGCAGCAATGCGCAGATCGAGAACGCCGCCGAGATCGCCATGGAGCATCATCTCGGCATGACCTGCGACCCGATTGGCGGGCTGGTGCAGGTGCCCTGCATCGAGCGTAACGCGTTTGGCGCGATCAAGGCGATCGCGGCGGCCTCGCTCGCCTTGCAGGGCGATGGCACGCATATCGTGTCGCTGGACGCGGTGATCGAGACGATGCGCCAGACCGGGCTGGATATGCAGAGCAAATACAAGGAAACCAGCCTTGGCGGCCTTGCGGCGAATGTGGCGATCTGTTGACTTTGTGGCTTTGTGTGGGTTTCGATTGACGCCGCGCCCGGCGCGGCGCAGGAATCCTGTCGTATCTGGTTCAGGGGAGTAGGGGGATGAATTTTCCAACGCAGGCGCGCGCGGTCATCATTGGCGGCGGGATCATCGGCTGTTCCACTGCCTATCATTTGGCCAAGCTGGGCTGGGAGGTGGTGCTGCTGGAGCGCCACAAGCTCACCTCGGGCAGCACATGGCACGCCGCCGGGCTGGTGGGGCAGTTGCGCACCAGCGCCAATATCACCCAGTTGCTGGGCGAATCGGTGAAGCTCTACCGCACGCTGGAGGCGGAGACCGGCCTCGCCACCGGCTGGAAGATGAATGGCGGGTTACGGCTGGCGTGTAACGAGGAGCGTTGGATCGAGGTGAAGCGCCAGGCGACCACGGCGCGCAGCTTTGGGCTGGAGATGCATCTGCTCACACCGTCGGAGGCGCAGAAGCTGTGGCCGCTGATGGACGTGCATGACGTGATCGGCGCCGCGTTTCTGCCCACCGATGGCCAGGCCAATCCAAGTGACATCACCCAATCCCTGGCGCGGGGCGCGCGCATGGCCGGGGCGAAGATTTTTGAAAATGTCGAGGTTACTGGCTTCGAAATCGAGAAGGGCCGGGTGGTAGCGGTGCTCACCGATCGCGGGCGCGTTGCCTGCGAGGTGGCGGTGAATTGCGCCGGGCAATGGGCGCGCGAACTGGGCAGGCTGGCGGGCGTGAACGTGCCGCTGGTCTCAGTGGAGCACCAATACATGGTGACCGAGCGGATCGAGGGCGTGCCGCCGGATCTGCCGACCCTGCGCGACCCCGACCGGCTGACCTATTACAAAGAGGAAGTTGGCGGGCTGGTGATG
The DNA here is from genome assembly GCF_020567705.1 of Acidocella sp. KAb 2-4. Lineage (GTDB taxonomy): Bacteria > Pseudomonadota > Alphaproteobacteria > Acetobacterales > Acetobacteraceae > Acidocella. Next base: position 82,022 of record NZ_JAJDJU010000003.1, read on the forward strand.
GGCGGCTATGAACCGAACCCGATTCCCTGGGCGCAAAAGGGCTTCCCCAGGAATTTCGAATTTCAGCTGCTCGACTCCAATTTCGACCATTTCACGCCGATCATGGAATTGGCGATGGGCCGCGTGCCGGCCTTGCAGAGTGCCGGGGTCAAGCAGCTTATCAACGGGCCGGAGAGTTTCACGCCGGATGGCAATTTCATCCTGGGCGAGGCGCCGGAGCTGGGCGGGTTTTTTGTCGGGGCGGGGTTCAACGCGTTCGGCATCGCCTCGGGCGGGGGCGCGGGCAAGGTGCTGGCGGAGTGGATCGCGGGCGGCGAGCCGCCTTATGATCTGTGGCCGGTGGATATCCGCCGCTTCGGGCGCAACCATCAGGATGTGGAATGGGTGCGCGCGCGCACGCTGCAAGCCTATGCGCGGCATTACACCATCGCCTACCCGGCCGAGGAATTCACCACCGGGCGGAAGCTGCGTCGCTCGCCGCTTTATGCCACGCTCCAGGCCCAGGGGGCGGTGTTTGGCGAGAAGCTCGGCTGGGAGCGGCCGAACTGGTTCGCCGCCCCCGGCGAGGCGGCCGAGGACCGCTACACCTATAAGCGCCCCAACTGGTTCACCGCCGTGGCGCGCGAGCATCAGGCGGTGCGCGAGCGTGTGGGGGTGTTCGACCAGACCTCCTTCGCCAAATTCATGGTGGTGGGACGCGATGCCGAGGCGGCGCTCTCCTGGATCTGCGCCAATGACGTGGCGAAGAAGCCAGGCAGCCTGACCTATACGCAGATGCTCAACAGCCGTGGCGGCATCGAGGCGGATCTCACCGTGGCGCGGCTCTCGGAGACGGAATTCTACATCGTCACCGGCACTGGCTTCGCCACGCATGACGCGGATTGGATCCGCCGCAACATCCCGGCGGGGCTGGACGCGCATCTGCTGGATGTGACCTCAGCCAACGCGACGCTGAGCCTGATGGGGCCGCTTGCGCGGCATGTGCTGGAGAAGCTGACCAGCGACGATGTTTCCAATGCCGCGTTCCCGTTCGGGCAGTGCCGCCGCCTGTGCGTGGCCGGGGCGCCGGTGCTGGCGCTGCGCGTGACCTATGTCGGCGAGTTGGGCTGGGAACTGCACATCCCCACCGAATTCGCCGCCACGGTGTATGAGGCGCTGATGGCCGCCGGGGCGGAATTCGGCATCGCCAATGCCGGGTACCGGGCCATCGAGACGCTGCGGTTGGAGAAGGGCTATCGCGCCTGGGGGGCGGATATTGGCCCTGATTACACACCGCTGGAAGCTGGGCTGGGCTGGGCGGTGAAGCTGCGCAAGCCGACGCCCTTCCTGGGCCGCGCGGCGCTGGAGGCGCAGAAGCGCGACGGCGTGAAGAAGCTGCTCGCCACCTTCACGGTGGATGAGCCGGAGATCATCCTGCTCGGCCGCGAGACCATCTACCGCAATGGCGCGCGCGTGGGCTGGCTCGCCTCGGGCGGGTTTGGCCACACGCTGGGTAAGCCGATCGGGCTCGGCTATGTGCGCAACCCGGCGGGGCTGGACGAGGATTTCGTGCTCTCGGGCGGCTATGAGCTGGAGGTGGCGGGCGAGCGGGTGCATGCCAATGTGCACCTGGCGCCGCTGCACGACGCCAGGATGGAACGCATCAAGGCCTGAGCCGCGGCGCTCAGCTCAGCGATTTCAACTCCACCGCGCTGTCAGCCAGCAGCGCGGGGGCGGGCGACAGCTTGTTGGTGACGAAGCGCTTGGCCTGGTTGAATTCCGCGATGGCGTTGACGCAATCGGCGGCGATCACGCGGCCCTCCTTGAGGTAGAAGGCAACGAAGCCTTCGGGCGTGCGCGGGGCGCGCAGCACCACTTGGTCGTGTCCCTGAGACAGCCCGACCGATTGCAGCTTGAGATTATACTGGTCCGACCAGAACCACGGCACGGCGTTATAGGCCGAGGGGGCGCCGTTGAGCACCGAGGCGGCGACGCGCGCGTGCTCGGTGGCGTTGGGCACTGATTCCAGCCGCGCGCGCTGGCCGGTGAAGGGCAGGGGGAAATTGGCGCAATCGCCAATGGCCAGGATGTCCGGGTCGGAGCTCTGGCAGAATTCGTCCACCACCACGCCGTTATTCACTTCCAGCCCGGCGGCCTGGGCCAGTTCCACATTCGGCACCAGCCCCGCGGCCACCAGCACGAGATCGGCCGGAAGCGCCGCCCCGCCCGCGCAGCGCACGGCGCCGACATGGCTCGCATCCCCGGCGGCGGGCAGGAAGGCCTCGACCCCGGTATTGAGGTGGAATTTAACCCCATGCGCGGCATGGGCTTTTTCGTAGAAGGCGGAGAGTTCCGGCCCGGCGACGCGCGCCAGCACGCGCGGGGCGAATTCCACGACATCGACGCTGAGCCCGGTCTTGATCGCCACGGCCGCGACTTCCAGCCCGATATAGCCGGCGCCGACGATCACCAGCCGCTTGCCGGCGGTGAAGGCCGGGCGCAGCGCATCGACATCGGCGATGCTGCGGATGGTGTAGAGCCCGGCCAGATCGCCGCCCGGAATGGGCAGCAGGCGGGCCCGCCCGCCAGTGGCCAGCACCAGCTTGCCGTAGCCCAGCGTGGCGCCGTCTTGCAGGGTCAGCCGGTGGGCGGCGCGGTCGATCGCGGTGACGGTGGTTGAGGGGTGCCAGGCGATCCCGGCTTTTTCGTACGCGGCGGGGGCGCGCAGCAGCAGCGAGTCGACCGTGACCTCGCCCGAGAGAAACGCCTTGGACAGAGGCGGGCGGTGATAAGGCAACACGTTCTCGCTGCTCAGCAGCGCGATGGAACCCGTAAACCCGCCCTGGCGGAGGCGGAACGCGCACTCGCCGCCGGCATGGCTGCCGCCAACGATGACCACATCCGCGCGTCCAGAATTTTCAGACATAACCAACCCTCAAGCCAATTTCGTTGGCATTGGCTGTAACCGAACTGAGGGGGGGCGGCAAGCGCGGCCGGGCACGCCAAGACCCGGCCGCGCGGCGAGGTTTATTGCGGCTGCGCCAGCTTGCGCAGCAGGTGTTTCTGGATCTTGCCGGTGGAGGTTTTCGGCAGCTCGCCAAACACATATTTCTTCGGGATCTTGAAGCCGGCGAGATGCTCGCGGCAGAAGGCGGTGAGTTCGGCCTCGCTCGCCTCCATGCCGTCCTTCAGTGTGATCACCGCCATCGGCACCTCGCCCCATTTCTCGTCGGGCGCGGCGACCACGGCGGCCTCGCGCACTGCGGGGTGGCGGTAGAGCACATCCTCCACTTCCAGCGAGGAAATATTCTCGCCGCCGGAGATGATGATGTCCTTCGAGCGGTCCTTGATCTCGACATAGCCATCGGGGTGCAGCACGCCGAGATCGCCGGTGAGGAACCAGCCGTCGCGAAACGCCTCAGCCGTGGCCTTGGGGTTTTTCAGATAGCCCTTCATCACCACATTGCCGCGGAAGGCCAGCTCGCCCAGCGTCGTGCCATCCATCGGCACCGGCTTGCCGGTGGGGTCGAGGATGGTGAGATCCTCCTGCGTGGCGTTGGGCACGCCTTGGCGGGACATCAGCTTGGCGCGCGTGGTCACGTCCAGCGCCGGCCAGCTCGGCTGGATCTCGCAATTGGCCGACGGGCCGTAGACCTCGGTCAGCCCGTATACGTGATGCACGCGGAAGCCCAGCCGCTCGGTGCCCTCGATGATCGCGCTCGGCGGCGCCGCTCCGGCGGTGGCGACGAGCACGCGATGCGGCAGCGGTTTGCGCTGCGCGGCGGGGGCGTTGATGAGCATGCCGAGCACGATCGGCGCGCCGCACATATGTGTCACGTCATGCCGGGCGATGTGGTCGAAGATCGCCCCGGCCTCGACCTTGCGCAGGCAGACATGGGTGCCGCCAACGGCGGTGACGGCCCAGGTGAGCGTCCAGCCCGAGCAATGGAACATCGGCAGCGTCCACAGATATTTGGCGCTGCGGGTGAGGCCCATGGTGAGCGCGATGCCGACCGCGCCGAGATAGGCGCCGCGATGCGAATACACCACGCCCTTGGGGTTGCCGGTGGTGCCGGAGGTGTAGTTCACCGCGATGGATTTCCACTCATCATCGGGCAGCGCCCAATCGGCGGGGGCGTGCGGGGCGATCCAGTCCTCGTATTCCGGCGCGCCCATGGTCAGCCCGGCGGGCGCGGCCTCGTCGGCGATTTCCACCACCGGGATGGCGTGCCCGATCTCGGCCAAGGCGGCCTGGGCCTTGGGCGCCCATTCGCGGTCGACCAGGAACAGCTTGGCCTCGGCGTGTTCCAGGATGAAGGCGATGGCCGAGGGGTCGAGCAGCGTGTTGATCATGCACAGCACCGCGCCGGCCAGGGGCGCGGCGTAATGCGCCTCCAGCGGCACCGGGCCATTGGGCGAGAGCACGGCCACGCACTCGCCGGGCTTGACCCCGGCGGCGGCGATGGCGCTGGCGAATTTGCGGACTCGCCCGGCGAATTCCGCGTAGGTGTAGCGGCGGTCGTGATGCGTGACGGCGAGCTTTTCGGGGAACACCAGCTCCGCCCGGCGCAGGAAGCTGAGCGGCGAGAGCGGTACGTAATTCGCCGGGTTTTTGTCGAGATCGGTTTCGAAGATTGCGGTCATGGCGTCGTTCATCTTGGGGTCCCTCATCCCTGGCTGCGCGGCCTTGGCGATATTCTGTTGTGGTTGGCCGCCGGGTTGGCGCAGCTCAGCGCCATTTCTCGGCGGTGGCAAGCCTGTGTTAAAACAGCTCGACGGGGAGCTGCATCAGCGGCGCGGCACCATCGCCAATGCTGGCCTCCAGCGCCGTGGTCTGCGGCAACAGCCGCCCGGCGAAGACCCGCGCCAGCGCCAGCTTGGCGGTGTGCAGCGGCGTCTCGCCGCCGCTCTTGGCGGTGGCGGCCATGCGCGCCCACATCCAGCCAAAGCAGACCAGCGCGAACATGCGCAGATAATCGCAGGCGGCGGCGCCGGTTTCGGCGGCGTCGGCGGTGCGGCCTTGCAGCCACGTGGTGGTGGCGCGCAGCCGTGTCAGGGCCTGCTCCACGGGCTCCACGATGTCGTCGAGGCCGCCCGCTTTCCGGCTCTGCGCCAGATCGGCGGCGACCATGTCGAAGAACTCATGCACCAGCTTGCCGTCTTCGAGGCCGAGCTTGCGCCCGACCAGATCATGCGCCTGCACGCCGTTGGTGCCTTCGTAGATCTGGGTGATGCGGGCATCGCGCACGAATTGCTCCATGCCCCATTCATGCACATAGCCGTGCCCGCCGAACACTTGCTGCGCGATCACCGTGGCCTCGAAGCCGAAATCGGTGAAGGCGGCCTTGATCACCGGGGTGAGCAGCGAGACCAGCGCGTCGGCCTTGGCGCGGGTCGCGGCGTCGGGGTGGTGCTCGGAGATGTCCATGCGCATCGCGGTCCACACCGCCAGGGCGCGCCCTGCCTCGACGAAGCCGCGCACGGAGAGTAGCATGCGCCGCACATCGGCATGGCCGATGATCGGGGCGGGGGCGCTCGCCGCGCCGGGGGCGCGGCCTTGCAGGCGCTCCTTGGCGTAGGCGGCGGCCTTCAGATAGGCGGCGTGGGCGATGCCCAGCCCCTGCAGGCCGACGAATAAGCGCTCGGCGTTCATCATGGTGAACATCGCGTTCAGGCCGCGGCCCGGCTCGCCCACCAGCCAGCCCGTGGCGCCGTCATAATTCATCACGCAGGTCGGCTGCGCGTGGATGCCCATCTTGTGCTCCAGCGCGCCGACCGAGAAGCTGTTGCGCGCGCCCAGGCCGCCATCGGCGTTGAGCAGGAATTTCGGCACCAGGAACAGCGAGATGCCCTTCACCCCGGCGGGGGCATCCGGCAGGCGGGCCAGCACCAGATGGATGACATTGCCGCCGAAATCATGGTCGCCGGAGGAGATGAAGATTTTCGTGCCGGTGACGGCGTAGCTGCCATCGCCATTCGGCACCGCCTTGGAGCGCAGCAGGCCGAGATCGGTGCCCGCGTTGGACTCGGTGAGCGCCATGGCGCCGGTCCATTCGCCGGAGATCATCTTCGGCAGCCAGGTTTGCTTCAGGTCATCCGAGGCATGCGCGGCGATGGCCTCGACGGCGCCGCGGGTGAGGCCGGGGAACAGGCCGAAGGAGAGATTGGCGCCGGAGAGCATCTCATCGACCAGGAATTGCAGCGTGCGCGGCAGGCCCTGGCCGCCATATGCGGGCGCGGCGGAAAGGCCGCACCAGCCGCCCTCGGCAAAGGCGGCATAGGCCGCGGGGAAGCCCGGCGGGGTGGTGACTTCGCCATTTTCCAGCTTGGCGCCGGTGGCGTCGCCAGGCAGGTTGAGCGGCGCCAGCACCGCGGCGCAGAAGCGCCCAGCTTCCTCCAGCAGGGTGAGGGCGAGGTCGGTGTCGAAGCCTTGCTCGGCGAAGAGCGGGGTGAGTTCGCTGATATCGAGCGCCTGGGTGAGGAGAAAACGCAGATCGTCAATCGGCGGGGTGTAGCTCATGGCGGAGACCTCCTTGCTGAATTTCCTGACTGGATTTTCGGCGCCGCGCTTCTTCCGGCCGCGGCCGGAAGGGGCTATGTATCAAACGATCGTTACAGTCAAGCGGGAGCGCGCTTGGCGGCGAGGAGGGGGTGAATTATGAACGGAAAGATGACCGCCAAGCCCGCGCCGCGCCGGCGCCCAAAAGCCGCCCCCAAGCCCGCCGCCCCCGCCGCGCCGGTGAGCCCGCGCGCGCAGGACATCTATAACGCCGCCGCCGCGCTATTTGCCGAGCGGGGTTATCACGGCACCTCGGTGCGCGATATCGGTGAGCGGGTGGGGCTGCTGGGCGGTTCGCTGTATCATCACATCAAATCCAAAGAGGCGCTGTTCGTGGCGATCCATAACACCGCCCTGCGCCGCGCCGCGGACAAGATCGAGGCCGCCATTGCCGGGCTGGAATCGCCCTGGGCGCGGCTGGAGGCGGCCAGCGTCACCCTGGCGGAGTTGCAGCTTGATCCGGCCTCCGTGACGATGCCGCTGATGAACGAGTTTTTTCAGTTGCCGCCGGAACTGCGCGCCCAGCTCATCGCCACGCGCGACGATTTTGAGGCGCTGTTCGACCGGCTGGTGCAGGCGCTGGACCTGCCCGCGGAGATCGACCCGAAGATCTACCGCATCTGCCTGCTCACTCAGCTCAACAGCCTGTGCCATTGGTACCGGCCGGGCAAATATACGCCGGCCGAGATCGGGCATGAGGTGATGAAGATCTTCCGCCCTCGCGCATGAGCGGCGTTTTTTGCAGCATCCGTTGCATTTTTGCAGCGGCGGGGGCGCGCAAGCCGCGCCGCGCGCGGGTTTCGCGCTGGCATGGCGTTTGCTAATTTTTCAGGACAAATTCATATCCATAACCAATGAGGACGATCCTTTGCCCGAGATTATTGTTACCGACCGCGCCGGCACCGTGCACAACCTGAAGGCCGCGCCTGGCCAGACTCTGATGGAAGCCATCCGTGATAACGGCATTTACGACATCAAGGCCCTATGCGGGGGCAGCTGCTCCTGCGCCACCTGCCATGTGTATGTGGACAGCGCCGCGCCGCTGGCGCCGATGAGCGATGATGAGAACGACCTGCTGGATGGCACCGATCACCGCCAGGCGAATTCGCGCCTCTCGTGCCAGATCAAGCTCGATGGCCTGGGCAGCGATTTGCGCGCCGTGATTGCGCCCGAGGATTAATCCTCGGCGCCGCGGCGCAGCTTGCGGATCAGCGTCGCGCTGTCGATGCCCAGATGCCGCGCCGCTTCGCGTTTTGAGACATGGCGGGTGATCGCGTCGCGGATCACCCGCTCCTCGAACATGGCCGTCATCTCTTTCAGATGCCCGGTTGCGGCCTCTGGCGTGAGGCCGGGGGGCGTCGGTGCGTCGGTGCTGAGCAGCGCCGCGGCGAGATGCGCGGGCGTCGCGATTTCATCGGCGACGATGTCCAGATAATCGATCAGGCTGGAGAGTTCGCGCACATTGCCGGGGAACTCCGCCGCCAGCAGCGCCGTGCGGCAGGCCGCCGAGAGCTTCAGCCGTGGCCGCCGCCCGGTATTCACCCGCGCAAGGATGGCGTCGAGTAGCGCCTCCTTGTCCGACCGTTCGCGCAGCGGCGGGATCGCCACCGGGAAGGTGGCGATGCGGTAAAACAGATCGCCCCGGAACGTGCCTTGCGCGATCATGCCGCGCAGGTCGCGGTTGGTGGCGGTGATGACCGTGGTCTCGATGCGCTTGCTGAGCGCCGAGCCGACCGGCTGGATCGTGCTGTCCTCAAGGAATTTCAGCAATTTCGCCTGGGAGGAGAGGGGGATCTCGCCGACCTCGTCGAGGAACAGCGTGCCGCCCTTGGCGCTCTCGATATAGCCGCGCTTGCCTGCCTGCAGCGCGCCGGTGAAGGCGCCGCGCTCATAGCCAAACATTTCTGACTCGAACAGGGTTTCCGGAATCGAGCTGCAATTCACATGCACGAAAGGGGCATCGCGCCCGGCGGCGAGATTGTGGATGTGCCGGGCGATGGCGGTTTTGCCGACGCCGGATTCGCCGAGCAGCAGGATGCGCACCCGCCGGCGATAGGCGCGCGCGGCGCGCTCCACCTGCTCCTCCAGCGCGGCGGGGAACAGCAGCTCCGGTCCCTCGGCTCCGCGCCCGGTTTTGCCCGTGCCGCGCGGGGCGGCGTCCGGCGCCTCGGGCGGGCGCACGATGTAGACGACATAGCCGGTGGCGGTATCGTTGGCGGCGAGGATTTTGCGCAGCACGGGCAGGCTGCGCCCGTCGGCCTGCGCGGTCAGCGTCGCCCGGCCGTCGCTGCGCCCGCCAGCGGCGAAGCTCTCCTGCAACTCCCACCCGGCGCGGCGCAGAAACCGCGCGAAGGGCAGGCGCTCGCTCTCGGCGGAGGTGATGCGGGCGAGGCGCTCCATCGCGCCGTTGAGCAGCACCACGTTCTCGTCGGCATCAACGACGATCAACGGGTCGGGCAGCAGCCCGGCCACGGCGCGGAAGGCAGGGGTCTCCAGCAGCGCCGTGATCGCCCCCTCCGAGACCGCCTCCTGCCCGCGGATGCCGAGGCGGAAGGGGCTGATTTCATTCTGTTTGGTCATCAGCCCCCGTTGGCGCCGGGTTGCAGCAGCAGCAGCGTTACCGCGCCATGGGCGGGGTCGTGCGCCGGATGCGCGGTGGCCAGGAATTCGCGCCGCACCCCGCCCGCCGAAGGCAGCACCCAGCTGCGCCGCTTCCGGCTCGTGGTGGCATGGGCGAGGATGCGCCGCAGCGCCGCCGCGCCCGGCCCGGAGGCGGGGAACAGCGCGTCGCACGCCGCGTTGTGCCAGAGCACCTGGCCCTGCGGGCCGAGCAGCAGGGCGGGGTCGGGGAAGGTGTCAAACAGCGCGCCCAGCCCTGGCTGGCCGAGATGCGCGCCATTGGCATGCCGGCAATTGCCCCAGATGCGGTAGAGGTAATTCTCGCGGATCTCGGCGCGGACATCGTTTTCGAGGTTGACCGTGGTGCCGTCATAGCGCCGGTCGGAGGAGATCGCGGCGTCGATCCGGTAGTCGGAATCGATGATCTGGCCGACGAAGGCTTCGTTTTCGGGCGTGCGCGGCCAGTAGAGCCGCACGTCGAAGGCGCGGAATTCCGCGCTGCTGGGAAGCTGGTACAGAGCCTGCATGGCCGGGTTGGCGATGCGCCAGAGCGAGCGGTTGGCGAAGATCTGGTCCACCACCTCGGCGCGCGGGCGGTTGATGTCCACCGGCTCCAGGAACTCGATGCACCAATGCGCCTCCGAGGCGTCGGCGATGACGCGGCTGAACAATTTGTTGTCGGCCTGCAAATCGTCATAGGTCTGGCCGACATGGCCAAGAGGGATCTTGGTCAGCCGGAAATGCGGCGCTCCGGCATGGGCGAGCTTGCGGCAGCGGGCGAGGGTGCGCAGTTCGCGCCCGCCGCGCCCAAGCAGGGTGAGTTCGAGCGTGGTCACGAAGCCCTCGGGGAGGAAGCGGCCCAGCAGCTCGCGCAGCGCCTCGGCCGAGGCTGGGGTGTAGCAGGCTTCCACCGTCAGCCCCGCCGCCGCCTCGGGCGTCATCCCGAGCGCCTCGGCCTGGGTCGCGCTCACCCAGCCGATCTGGCCCGCCGTGTCGATGATATCGATCAGCAGATCTTCTGCCACCTCATCCCCGCCCGGCAGGTCCACCAGTTTCTCCTCGTGACGCTTCCTCAACACAGCACCTCGCGGCATTGGCTCAGTATACGCGGCAAAATGCCGGGTGGCGACCCGGCATCGCGCCAGGCATCAGGCGGGGGTGAATGTCTCCAGGCTGTGCCGGAGGAAATTCTCCACCATGCGCTGACAATCGGGAATGAAACTGTAGCGCCGGGATTGTTCCGGGTCGATCTCGGCCCAGCAGGTGGCCATGCGGTCGCAGGTCGTCTCGGGGTGGAATTGCACGGAGACCCAGTTGCCGCCGTAATCCAGCGCCGCGCAGGGCAGGCCGGGGCGCGAGGCGAGGATAGAGGCGCCTGGAGGGGCGAGGTCTACATGGTCGAAATTGCCGAAGAAGAAGGGCGAAGCTTCGGTGAACCCGTTGAACAGCCAATGTGCGCGCCCGGCTTCGGTGCGGGTGACGGGCAGGCTGCCCACCACCGGCCCCTCGGGGCGCTTGCCGACATGCCCGCCGAGTACCACGGCCATTTGCTGGTGCCCGCCGCAAATGCCCATCAGCGGCTTGCCGGTCGGGCGCCAGGCGGCGAGCCATTTCTGGATCTCGCGCTGCCAGGGGTAGTCGTCATGCACCGAGGCGAAGCTGCCGCCGAGTACCGCCACGTCGTAATCGAGCGAGATGTCCTCGCCCTCATGCGCCGAGACGCCGACATATTCGAAGGCCTCAGCGAGCCCGGCAGAGTCGAGCAGCGCCTTGAAGCCGATGGTCTCATCATCGCCGCCCAGCACGCGCACCCATTTGGATTTATCATAAGAGCCCGGGTGCGCGAACTGCGCGATATAGGCGAGGCGGGGTTTGCGCATCAGGCGACCCCCGCGCGGCGGTCGAACTTGATGGGCAGTGAGAGCGGCCCGGTATTGCCGCTATCGGGCAGCCACACCGCATCGCCATCGTTGCGCAGATTGGTGACGCGCGCTGGCCACACGCGCAGCACCACCGCCATGTCGGAGCGGGCGACGGCGTGGCCGAGGCAGTGATGCGCGCCCATGCCAAAGCCGAAATGCAGCGGCCGGCGCGCGGCGATGTCGAAGCCCGGATTCTCGACGACGCGCGGGTCGGAACCAGCGGATTCCGAGAAGAGATGCACGGTGGTGCCGGCCTTGATGGGCAGCCCCTGGAATTCGAAATCCTCCACCGCCTCGCGCGTCACCCAGGTTACGGTCGGGCGTACGCGCATCACCTCTTCCACCGCCTGGGCGGAAAGATCGGGGGTCTTGGCCAGCAGCTCCCACTGGTCCGGATGGTCGATGAAGGTCTGGATGGCGAGGCCGAGCTGGTTGCGGGTGGTGTCGATGCCGCCGAAGATCGCGAGCACGATGATGTCGAGCAACTCGGAATCGCTCAACGCGCCGTCATTGTCGGAGGCTTGCACGAGCTGGGTGAGGAAATCCTCGCCTGGATTGGTGCGGCGCTCGCGGATGATCTCGCGGGAATAATCGAACATCGCGGTGGTCGCCGCGTCCACGATCTTCTGGTCGCGCTTGTAGTTCACGCCCAGCGCCATGCCCATCTGCGTTGCCCAGTCGGCGATCATCCGCCAATCCTCGGCACGGGTGCCGAGCAGCATGCAGATCACGCGGGTGGCGTAGGGCTCGGAGAAATCGCCCATGAATTCGCAACGGCCTTCGTTGATGTAGCCATCGAGCAGCTCATTGGCCAGCGCGTCGAAGCGCGGTGTCAGGTTCTTCAGCAGCTTGGGCGTGAAGGCGGCCATGATCAGCTTGCGCAGGCGCATGTGATCCGCGCCTTCCTTGTTGAGCAGGATATTGTCCCACCAGGTCTTGAAGGCGCCGTTATTCACATCGTTGTGCGCGGGCCAGGCGTAGCTGCCCTGGCGCAGATGCGGGTCCTTGATCAGGGCGTTGACCTCGTTATAGCGCAGGATCGCCAGACCATAGGGCGTGCGCGCATACCAGTTGCGTTCGCGCGCGTCGCGCACCGCCTGCGAGCGGATCGAGAAGCTGGGATCGGCGACGTTGAGGAAATCGGCATCCAATGTGGCACTCATGGCAAACCTCTTAGGCAGGAGCGGGGAAAAACCGGAGCGGCGGGGCCGCTCCGGAACGTGGGATTTAGGGGATCGCTTCCAGGTAACGGTTGAAGTCCCATTCGGTGACGGTGGAGATGAAGCGCTCCCATTCGTCGCGCTTGAGCTCCATGAAGACGCGCGACATGTCGCCGGGCAGCGCGCTCATGATCACCTCGTCGGCCTCCAGCGCCGAGAGCGCGGCGCCGAGATCGGTCGGCAGGCGCTTCACCTGCTTGCCGGCTTCCATCGCCTCATAGATGTTGCGCTGCTCCGGCTGGCCGGGGTCGCGCTTATTGGTCAGGCCGTCATCGAAGGCCTTCAACAGCGCGCCGCCCATCAGATACGGGTTCACCAGGCTGTCCACCGCGCGGTATTCCACGCGCCCCGGGGCGGAGACGCGGATGCCGACGGTGCGGTTCTGCATGCCCCAATCGGCGTAAACCGGCGCCCAGTAGCCGAGGTCGGACATGCGGCGATAGGAGTTGACGGTGGAGGAGCCGAGCGCGGTGAGCGCGGGCAGATGCTCGATCATGCCGCCGATGCAGTGCAGGCCGGTTTGCGTCGGCATCCATTCGCCAGTCGGGCGCAGGAACTCGTTGGTGCCGCCCTTGCGATAGCTGAACATCTCGTCCATGCCCGGCAATGCGCCGTCGTGTTCCAGCCGGTTCAGCTTGTTCTCGCCGGCCGACCACAGCGAGACATTATGATGGCAGCCATTGGCCGACACGCCCATGAACGGCTTGGTCATGAAGGTGGCGATCAGGTTGAACTCACGCGCCACCTGCGCGCAAATCTGGCGGTAGGTGACGAGACGGTCGGCGTTGCGCAGCACGTCGTCGTACATGATGTTGAGCTCGAGCTGGCCGGGCGCGTCTTCATGGTCGCCCTGAATCATGTCCAGCCCCATGGCGCGGGCGTAGTCATGCACGCGCATGATTACCGGCGAGAGCTGCTCGAACTGGTCGATGTGATAGGCGTAGGGCTTGGTGACGCCGCCATTCGCCTTGCCGTTTTCATCGCGCTTCAGCCACATCATCTCCGGCTCGCAGCCCACGCGCAGCTCCATGCCGTGCTTGGCCTTGAAGGCCTCATGGATGCGCCGCAGATTGCCGCGGCAATCGGAGGTCAGGAAGGCGCCGGCATCGACATCCTCCTCGCGGTGGCGGAACAGCGTGCAGAACACGCGGCCCACGCGCTTGTTCCAGGGCAGCTGTACGAAGGTCTCGGGGTCGGGCAGCGCCACCAGCTCGGCGGCGTTGGAGGGATAGCCGATATAATTGCCGCGGCGGTCGGCGCAGACATCGGCCACCGCGCCGTACCAGAGCTGCACGCCCTTGTTGGCGATGCTCTCCCAGTGCGGGGCGGGCACGGCCTTGCCCATCACGCGCCCGGTGGCGGAGATGAACTGGTAATACACATGGTCGATGCCAAGTTCCTTGATTTTGGCGGCAACCTGGCGCACGCGCTCGGCGCGCAGCGGGTCGGCGATAAAGGCCTCAAGATCGGAGCGATGGGTCTGGGTAACGGCATCCATTTGGAAGTTCCTTTGTGTTTCTTAAGCGGATTCGAAATAACGGGATTTTTCGGCCACACTCACGGCCTTACGCAGCGCCTCGGCCTCGAACAGCCGGGACTCCACGAAGCGGTCCACGAAGGTCGCGCCGAACAGTGTCTTCGCGGTTTCGCTCGCGGCCAGAGCCTGCGCCGCGCTGTAGAGATCGCGCGGCAACGGGGTGAGGCCGGGCAGGGCGGATTCATTGCCGGTGGCCGGCACCGGGGCGGGCGGCTCGATGCGGTTTTCAATGCCCCACAACCCGGCGCCGAGGAAAAAGCTGAGCGCGAGCCAGGGATTGACGTCAGCCGCCGGAATGCGGAACTCCAGGCGCGGATTGGCCAGCGGTTCCGTGACCGCGCGGATGGCGGTGGTGTAGCCGCCCAGGCTCCAAGTGGCGGTGCGCGGCGCCCAGTTGCCGGGCGTCATGCGCCGGTAGGCGTTGACCGTATGCGCGGGTAGCGCCAGCGCCTCTGGCAGCAGCTTCAGCACGCCGCCGACGAAATGCCGCCCGGCCTCGCTGAGCTGGCCTGGCCCGGCCGCGAAGATGTTGTGGCCCTGCGAATCCAGCATCGAAAACTGGATATGGCCCGAGAGGCCCGGCGCCGCCGCGTCCGACTGCGCCATGAAGCAGGCTGACATGTTGCGCTGACGGAAGAACGCCTTGGTCGCGGCCTTGAAGAACATCGCGTCATCGGCCGCGCGCAGCGGGTCGGTATGGCGCAGCGTGGCTTCCAGGCAGCCTTTGCCCAGCTCCATGCCGAGCCCGGCGGTGGTCACGTCCGCCTCGGCGAGCGTTTCCTCAAGCGCTTGAATGAGTGGCGCGTTGATAGCGCCGGAGAGGGTGTCCCAGCAGCGGTTATCCACCGCGAACGGGGTCAGGTCCTGATAGCCCTTCTGGCGCAGCGTGTCGGCGTTTTCCTGAAACACCAGCCACTCGAACTCGAAGGCGGCCTGTGCGGTAAACCCGGCCTTGGCGGCTTTCTCGATCTGGCGGATCAGCACGTTGCGGGTGCTGGTGGCGGCCGAGGGGCCGCTGAAATCGCTCACCACCCAGGCGGCGTCGCGCTCGAACGGGTAGGGGCGGTAGGAGGTTTCGTCGACCGCCACCTCCTCGCTCTGGTAGGGGGCGGCGCCGAACACGTTGTCGGCGGCGTCCCATTTATGCAGCACGTTGCAGAAACTACCGCCCCGGCGCACGCTGGTTTCAAAGGTCTCCCGCGAGATCCGCCGTTCGCGCAGGCCGCCGTCGATGTCTGGCAACACGACGTGAAAGACCTTTGCCGCGCGGGGATCCAGGGCGGGTTTCCCCGCCATGGCCTCGTTCGTCATTCGCTTATCCAGTTCTGTGAGTTTGGAAAGTTTTAGAAAGCGCCTGAAAAGGCGCGGAACTAGTCCGCGCGCAGGTGCAGTTTGGCAGCGTCGCCGTAAGGGGCGGTGCCGCGCAGATAGGGGCGGCCGAGCACCATGTAGAGCAGGCCGGCGCCGCCGATGATGGCAACGGTGAGCGGCATGGACCAGTTGAGGTACCACGCCTCTGACGGCGTGCGCGGCCAAGCCATGTTGATGATGGCGGCAACGCCATAGCCCAGGGCCAGGATGTTCACGAGCCAGGCCCAGCCATTGAGGCGGAACTTGCCAGAGGGCTGCCAGCCGCGGGCGCGGGCGACGAGCGCGGCCACCACCACCATTTGGAAGGCCAGATAGATGCCGATGACCGCGAAGTTGAGCACCGTGGCCAGCGCGTTTTGCAGGAAGTAGCCAATCGCCACGATCGCCGCGGGGGCGAGGCCAGCGATGAGCAGCGAGCCTTCCGGCACGTGCGCGTTCTCGGCCATGCGCGAGAGGAAGCGGCTGCCGATGATCATCTCGTCACGCGCATAGGAGTAGAGCAGGCGGCTCACCGCGGCCTGCAGGCTGAGCGCGCAGGAGATGAACGAGACCATGACGATGACGATCACCGCCTTGGCGCCGAGCGGACCAAAGGCGCTGGTCAGCACGGTGCCGATCGGGTCGGCTTCCTTGCCCGAGATCACGTCGGCCATGTTGGGGATCGACATGATCAGCGCGAGGCAGACGAAGATCGAGGCGCCGACGCCGACATAGATCGTCATGCGCATCGCCTTGGGGATCTCCACGCCCGGGTTCGGGGTTTCTTCGGCCACGTCGCCGCAGGCCTCGAAGCCGTAGCAGCAGAACAGACCCACCAGCGCCGAGGCAAGGAACGCCGGCCAATAGGAACCCGTGCCCTGGATGTTGAAGGTGTTGAACACCACCGAGAGGGGCTGCGCGCGATGCAGGGTGAGCAGGTCGACACCGACGACAATGGCGCCCACGAGCTCGCAGATGAAGCCGAACATGGCCACCTGCGCCAGCAGCTTGGTGCCGCGCATGTTGATGGCGGTGGTCAGCGCCACCAGCACCAGCGCCGCGATGGTGGTGAATGCCGGTGTGGCGTTGACGCCGAACAGCGTGGCGAGGAACGGCCCCGCCCCCAATGCCACGGCGGCGATGGTGGTGAACAGCGCCCAGCCGTAA
Organism: Acidocella sp. KAb 2-4; assembly: GCF_020567705.1. Taxonomy (GTDB): domain Bacteria; phylum Pseudomonadota; class Alphaproteobacteria; order Acetobacterales; family Acetobacteraceae; genus Acidocella. The sequence continues at coordinate 98,375 of NZ_JAJDJU010000003.1, forward strand.
ATCCACCCGGCCATCCAGGCCCAGCGGCGCCCCACGAGGCGGCGCGCCCAGGGGTACAGCCCGCCCGAAATCGGAAACTGCGAGACAACCTCACCAAAGATCAGCGCGACCAGGAATTGGCCAAGCCCGGCGATAACGTAAGACCAGATCATCGGCGGCCCGCCGGCCTGCAGCCCGAAGGCGAAAACCGAATACACGCCCACCACCGGCGACAGATAGGTGAACCCCAAAGCGAAGTTCTGCCACACCGACATGGTGCGGTCGAAGTTCGAGGTATACCCAAGCGCCGCCAGCTGCGCATCGTCAGATGCGACGTGGATCGCATCTATGTGCTTATGTGGCTCCATACTTAACCCCCTTGAACGTTTGTGACACTGACAACACACGGCATTACGCCATGCGCCTAGCGTGCCTCCGCCAAGCCAGCATTTTTGCCGCTGGTCCCGGCGAAGTCTTCCCTCCTGGCTTGCGGCTTCATCGTGCGGGAGCGGGAGCAACCTCCCGCCATACCGCGCCGACTTCGCTACGCACCAGACGCAGGACTGACTTGCAATGCCCGTGCCACTTTGTTTGGCTATTATTTTTCAATGGCTTGAGGAAGATTCTGCAACGCAATAGCGATGCATATTTGCCGATTTGTGATGCGTTTTTGCTTGTTTTTGTTAGAAGCGATATAGCAACAAAAACGCCGCTCCCGGTTGCGCCGGAGGCGGCGTCTTCGCTTGCGGGTTGGATCAGCTCAGATCGAACCGATCGGCGTTCATCACCTTGGTCCAGGCGGCGACGAAATCATGCACGAATTTCGCCTTGGCGTCGTCCTGCGCATAGAGCTCGGCATAGGCGCGCAGGATGGCGTTGGAGCCGAATACGAGATCGACCCGCGTGGCCGTCCACTTCACCGCGCCGCTCTTGCGGTCGCGGATCTCGTAGAGGTTGTTGCCGGCGGGCTTCCACGTATAGGCCATGTCGGTGAGGTTGACGAAGAAATCGGTCGTCAGCGCGCCGGGGCGGTCGGTGAACACGCCGTGCTTGCTGCCGCCATGATTGGCGCCAAGCACGCGCAGGCCGCCCACCAGTACGGTCATCTCGCAGGCAGTGAGGCCCATGAGCTGGGTGCGGTCGAGCATCAGTTCCTCGGGCCGCACGGCGTAATCCTTCTTCAGCCAGTTGCGGTAGCCGTCATGCACCGGCTCCAGCACGTCGAAGGAGTCCGCGTCGGTCATCTCGTCCGTGGCGTCGCCGCGCCCCGGCGCGAATGGCACGCTGACATCGAACCCGGCCGCTTGCGCGGCTTTCTCGAGGCCGACATTGCCGGCGAGCACGATCACGTCCGCCAGGCTTGCCCCCGCCGCGTGGGCGATCGGCCCCAGCGCCGCCAGCACCTTGGCCAGGCGCTGCGGCTCGTTGCCCGCCCAGTCCTTCTGCGGCGCTAGGCGGATGCGCGCACCATTGGCGCCGCCGCGCTTGTCGGAGCCGCGGAAGGTGCGCGCGCTGTCCCACGCCGTGCTGACCAGTTCGGCGATGCTCAGTCCGCTGGCGGCGATCCGCGCCTTCACATGGCCGATATCGTAATTGGTCGGCCCTGGGGGCACCGGGTCCTGCCAGATCAGATCTTCCTTCGGCACATCCGGCCCGACATAGCGCGCCTTCGGCCCCATGTCGCGATGGGTGAGCTTGAACCAGGCGCGGGCGAAGACTTCCGAGAAATAGGCGGGGTCTTTGTAGAAGCGCTCGGAAATCTTGCGGTATTCCGGGTCCATCTTCAGCGCCATGTCGGCGTCGGTCATGATCGGGTTGTAGCGGATCGAGGGATCCTCGACATCAACGGGCTTGTCTTCCTCCTTGATGTTGACCGGCTCCCATTGATGCGCGCCGGCGGGGCTCAGCTTCTGCTCCCACTCGTAATTCAGCAGCAGATGGAAATAGCCGTTATCCCATTTGGTCGGATGCGTGGTCCAGGCACCCTCGATGCCGCTGGTCACGGTGTTGCGGCCAATGCCGCGCGTGGTGTGGTTGACCCAGCCGAGGCCCTGCTCGTCCAGCTCCGCCGCCTCGGGCGCCGGGCCGAGATTGGCGGCTTTGCCATTGCCATGCGCCTTGCCCACGGTGTGGCCGCCCGCGGTGAGCGCCACGGTTTCCTCATCGTTCATCGCCATGCGCGCGAAGGTGATGCGCACATCATGCGCGGTTTTCAGCGGGTCGGGTTTGCCGTCCACGCCTTCGGGGTTCACATAGATCAGCCCCATCATTACCGCCGCCAGCGGGTTTTCGAGATCGCGCTCGCCGGAATAGCGGCTGCCCTCGCTGCCGGTGGGGGCGAGCCATTCCTTTTCCGAGCCCCAATAGGTGTCCTTCTCGGGGTGCCAGATATCCTCGCGCCCGAAGCCGAAGCCGAAGGTTTTCAGCCCCATCGACTCATAGGCCATGGTTCCGGCCAGGATGATCAGATCGGCCCAGCTGATCTTGTTGCCGTATTTCCGCTTGATCGGCCACAGCAGGCGCCGCGCCTTGTCGAGATTCACGTTGTCGGGCCAGGAATTGATCGGTGCGAAACGCTGGTTGCCGCGCCCGGCGCCGCCGCGGCCGTCGGCGATGCGGTAGGTGCCGGCCGAATGCCACGCCATGCGGATCATCAGCCCGCCATAATGGCCCCAATCCGCCGGCCACCACTCCTGGCTGTCGGTCATCAGGGCTTTGACGTCGTTCTTTAGCGCCTCGATATCGAGCTTCTTCAGTTCCTCGCGGTAATCGAACGCGCCGCCGAGCGGGTTCGTCTTGGTGTCGTGCTGGTGCAGGATGTCCAGATTGAGAGCCTTCGGCCACCACTCCGTGTTGGTGGTGCCCATGGAGGTATTAGCCCCATGCATCACCGGGCATTTGCCAGGCTGTGCCGCCGTGTCGTTCATTGCATCTCTCCTTCCCCATGCCAAGCGTCCGGCGAAACCGGCGCTCATCTTGGCGGGCCCAGCATAGTAAGGGCGGGACCATTACGGGAAGCAAAAACACATCGATTTTTATGGAAAATTATAATCGAATCAATCGATTTTTATGGAGACGGAGCGAGGCTCAACGCCTTAGGCAGAAAGCGGCGCGGGGCTGAGCTCCGCCGTGAAGACCTCAGCCCCGGACCAGATTACAGGAATTCGCTGACGAGTTGGTTGAAACGGTCAGTGTGCTCGATCTGCGTCCAATGCCCGCAGCGGCCGAACATGTGCAACTCGGCCTTGGGCAGCAGATTGAACAGCCGCAGGCTCGCCTCTGGCGGGATCACCTGGTCCTCGCGGCCATGGATGACCAGCGCCTCGTGCGGCAGCTTGGCGATCTCCTCCTCGGCGGAGGCAAGGCCATCGACCCCAGCCTGTCGCGGCGCCGGGAACATGGCGGAGAAACTCTCTTGGAAGCCCGGCCGGATGGAGGCCTGGTAGCGCAGCTGCGCCAGCTCGTCATTCACCAGCGCGCGGTCATAGGCGAAGATGTCGAGCAGAGAGCGCATGGTCTCGATCGAGGGCTGGTAGCCCCAAACCGCGTCCAGCCCCGCCGTGATGGGGAAGCTGACGCCAACACTGCCCATCAGCACCAGGCGGCGCACGCGCGCCGGGTGGCGGATGGCGAAAGCCAGGGCCAGCCCGCCGCCGAAGGAGTTGCCGACGAGATCAACCTGGTCCAGCCCGAGCGCATCGAGGAAATCGGCGAGGTGCTGCAACCACAGCGCCTTGCCATACACCGCGCCGGCCGGACGCTCGGTGAAGCCGAAGCCCACCATGTCCGGCGCGATGACGCGGCGTTGCGCGGCCAGCGGCCCGATATTCAGGCGCCAATTGGCCCAGGCGGAGACGCCTGGGCCGGAACCGTGGATCAGCACCGCCGGGAAACCCTCACCCTGGTCGTGGTAATTGGTGAGGATGCCGCCCGCGTTGACGCTTTTCCCGAGTTCGGGGTTCATGACTTTGGCAAGCCCTTAACCTCGCCACCAGCGGCGAAGTGCCAGGCCGGCACTTCGTTGATGATGACGCGGATGGACTCGCGCGGTGCGTTGATGCTCTCGACGATCGCCTCGGTGACGGCCTTGACCATCTTCACCTTCAGCTCGACAGAGCGGCCCTCAATCATGGTGACGTTGACGATCGGCATGATCAGGCCCCCACGGTAAACGACACCGTGCCCAGATTCTGGAACGCGGTGCGGATGTGCTCGCCAACGCTGAGCGAATGCGCGGCGGTGGCGCCACCAGCAAGTACGATATCGCCCGGCATCAGGCTCTCGCCGGCGCGGCCGATCTGGCGGGCGGCCGAGACCAGCGAGCGGATCGGGTTGCCCAGGATGGCGGCGGTGCTGCCAACCTGCACGGCGCGGCCGTTCACTTCCATGACGATGCCGAGATTGGACACGTCCGTGTCCGGCTTCGCCCACGCGCCCACATAGAAGCCCGAGGAGGAGGAGTTGTCGGCGATCACGTCGGGCAGCGAGAACTTGAAGTTCTTGTAGCGGCTGTCGATGATCTCCAGCGCCGGGGCGACGGCTTCCACCGCCGCCAGCGCCTCGGCCGCCGACACATCGCCCGCCAGCGGCTTGCCGATGATGTAGGCAATCTCCGGCTCGACGCGCGGGTGCACATAGCGCTGGTGGGAGAGCACGCCGCCCTCCTCCAGGCGCATGGCGTCGGTCAGGCGGCCCCAGATCACCTCGGACACGCCCACCTGCTGCATCTTGGCGCGCGAGGTGAGGCCCATCTTGTAGCCTGCCCGGCGCTCGCCGCGCGCCCAGCGGCGCTGCACGTTAAGCAGCTGGATCGCATACGCGTCCTCGATCGTCAGATCTGGGTGCGTCTCGATTAGCTGGGTTGCCTCGGTGGCGTTGCGGGCGGCATCGTCCAGCATAGCCGCCAGGACGGAAAGGTTCGCGCTCATGCGGCTTCTCCACGCTGTTTAAGGATGTCGAGGGCGACGTCGATGATCATATCCTCTTGCCCGCCGACCATGCGGCGGCGGCCCAGCTCGGCCAGGATATCACGGGTATCGACGCCGTAGGTCTTGGAGGCGTTCTCGGCGTGGCGCAGGAAGGACGAGTACACGCCCGCATAGCCGAGGCTGAGCGACTCGCGGTCCACGCGCACCGGGCGGTCCTGCAGCGGGCGGACGAGGTCGTCAGCCGCGTCCATCAGCATGAACAGATCACAGCCGCTCTCGATGCCGTAGCGGTCGAGCACCGCGATCAGCGCCTCCAGCGGGGCGTTGCCCGCACCCGCGCCCATGCCCGCCAGCGAGGCGTCCACGCGCACCGCGCCGGCCTTGATGCCAGCCACGGCGTTGGCCACGCCCAGCGTCAGGTTGTGGTGGGTATGCACGCCGATCTCGGTCTCCGGCTTCAGCGCCGCGCGCACCGCGCTCACGCGCTCGGCATATTGCTCGGGCAGCAGGGCGCCGGCGGAATCGGTCACATAGACGCACTCGGCGCCGTAGGACTCCATCAGCTTGGCCTGCTCCACCAGCTTCTCGACTGGCGCCATGTGCGCCATCATCAGGAAGCCGACCGTGTCCATGCCCAGGCCGCGGGCCGCCTCGATATGCTGCTTCGAGACATCCGCCTCGGTGCAGTGCGTGGCGATGCGCACCGAGCGCGCGCCCGCCTCATAGGCGATCTTCAGGTCGTGCACGGTGCCGATGCCCGGCAGCAGCAGGATGGTCGGGATGGCGTGCGTGCACACGCTGGCCACGGCGGCGATCCACTCGGCGTCGTCATGCGCGCCGAAGCCGTAGTTGAAGGTAGAGCCGGTCAGACCGTCGCCATGCGTGATCTCGATGGCGTCGACCTTCGCGGCGTCCAGCGCGCGGGCGATCGCCGTCACCGTATCCAGCGAATATTGGTGGCGGATCGAGTGCATGCCGTCACGCAGCGTGACGTCCTGCACATACAGCTTGTTCTTGTTCGGACGTGCCATGTTATGCAGCCTCCTTGAGCAGTTCGCGCGCCGCCCAGTGATCGGCGGTGATCAGCGCGGCCGAGGTCATGATGTCGAGATTGCCGGCATAGGCGGGCAGGTAATGGGCCGCGCCCTCGACCTCGAGCAGGATCGTGGTCTTCAGACCGGTGCAGAAGCCGATGCCGGGAATGCGCACCGGCGCGTTGTCGCCGATATTCTCGAACTGCACCTTCTGCTTCAGGCGGTAGCCGGGCACGTAGGCCTGCACGGTCTTCTCCATCTCCAGCACCGAGGCTTCGATCGCCTCGCGCGAGCCGCCCTGCGACAGCACGAACACGGTGTCGCGCATGATCAGTGGCGGTTCGGCCGGGTTGAGGATGATGATCGCCTTGCCGCGCTCAGCGCCGCCGAGCTTCTCGATCGCGTGCGAGGTGGTCTCGGTGAACTCGTCGATATTGGCGCGCGTGCCAGGGCCGGCGGATTTCGAGGAGATCGAGGCGACGATCTCGCCATAGACCACCCGCTCCACCGCGCGCTTCACGGCGTAAACCATCGGAATTGTGGCCTGGCCGCCGCAGGTGACCATGTTCACGTTCGGCTCGCTGATGTTAGCGTCGCCGTTGATCGCGGGGATGGTGAACGGGCCGATGGCGGCGGGGGTGAGGTCGATCACCTTCTTGCCGTCAGCCTGCAGGATCGCGTTGTTCTTGATATGGGCGCCGGCCGAGGTCGCGTCGAACACCACCTTGATGTCGGCATAGTTCGGCAGCTTGCGCAGCCCCTCGATGCCCTCATGCGTCACCGGCACGCCCAGGCGCGCGGCGCGCGCCAAGCCATCCGAGTTCGGGTCGATGCCGACCATCGCGCCCATCTCCAAATTCTTGGAGTTGCGCATGATCTTGATCATCAGGTCGGTGCCAATATTGCCCGAGCCAATGATCGCAGCTTTGATCTTTGCCATGATTTACTCCTTTGCAAAGGCCGCGCGCACCGCGCCCAGGCCTTCGATACGAATGTCGAACACATCACCGGGCTGCACCGAGACCATCGGGCCCAGCGCGCCGGAGAGGATGGTGTCGCCCGCCAGTAGGGGACGGCCCAGACGGGCCATCACCTTGGCCAGCCACAGCGCCGCGTTGAGCGGCGAGCCCAGGCAGGCCGCGCCAGCGCCGACCGACACCGGCTCGCCCGCTTTTTCCATCACCATGCCGCACATGCGCGGGTCGAAATCGGTCAGCCGCACCGGGCGCGAGCCCAGCACATAGAGGCCGGACGAGGCGTTGTCGGCGATGGTGTCGGTGATGCGGATATCCCAGTTCGCGACGCGCGAACCGACGATCTCGACCGCCGGCACGGCGTATTCGACGGCGCGGAACAGATCCGCCGCCGTCAACTCCGGCTCGGCCAGGTCGCGCCCGAGCACGAAGGCGATCTCCGCCTCTACTTTCGGCTGCAGCACGTCGGAGAGCGCCACTTCTTCGGCGTCGCCGCGCGCCATGTCGGCGAATAGCATGCCGTAATCCGGCTGGCCAACGCCGAGCTGGCGCTGCACGGCCAGCGAGGTCAGGCCGATCTTGCGTCCGACCAAGCGCCGCCCGGCATCGAGCGCGCGCTGCGTGTTGATCGCCTGCACCGCGTAGGCGGCCTCGACATCGCCTTCCGCCAGCAGTGTGCGGATCGGGGTGGAGGGCGTGCCGCTGCGCGCTGCCTCATGCAGCGCGTCGGCGGCTTTTTGGATGGCTTCGGGTGTACTCTGGGTCATACGGGTACCTTACGGCTTGTTGCGGCAGTGGCGGCGAATCCGTGAGCCACTGGGCAAAAGCGCTGCTCGGGTTGAAGATGCGGGTTTCCTGGGGCGTCTTCTTGGTAGCGGTTTGCCCAAGCCTGTTTACGCCCCCAGCGGCGGAATTTGCAATTTACGATGTCATTGGTTTTCCATATGGTGAGAAAATGGAGGCGAGTGAAGGACAGGGCGCCAGCGCCGTCGAGAAGGGCATCGAATTGTTTCTGGCGGTGCTCGATGCGGGCGGCAGCGCGCCATTGTCCGAGATCGCGCGCCGGGCGGGCGTGCCGGTCTCCACGGCGCATCGTCTGGTGGCGGCATATGTGCGGGCCGGGCTTTTGGCGCGCGCGGGGCGCGGGCGTTACGCGGCGGGCGCCAGGCTGGCAAGGGGGGAAGAGCGCGCGGCCGTGATCGAGGCCAGCCGTCCGGTGCTGCGCAGACTGGCTCTGGATCATGGCGTGATCGCGCATCTGGGCGTATTCGAGGACGACATGGTCACCTATCTGGTGAAGGAACGCGGGGCCGGGCCAGATATCTGGACGCGGGAAACCAATCAGCTTGAAGGCTACAGCTCGGCCATCGGCAAGGTGCTGCTCGCCTATTTGAGCGAGGCCGCGCAGAGCGCCTATCTCGCCAATGGGCCGTTTGTGCCTTTTACTCGCAAGACGATCACCGATCCGGCGGTGCTCGCCGCTGAGCTGCAAATGGTCCGCGAACGGGGTTATGCGGTGGACGAGGCCGAGGTCGACGACAATCTTTTTTGCCTGGCGGTGCCAGTGCGGCGGCAGGGCGGGGTGGAGTATGCCATTTCGGTCTCCTCCCGCTCTGCGGAGTTGATGAGACTGGCGCTGCTGCCGCATCTGCAGAATTGCGCGGCGCGGATCAGCGCCAGTCTTCGGTAAGGTCTGGCGCTTAGAGTTTCACGCAGACATTGGTCATTTCGGTGTAGAACTCCAGCGAGTGCACGCCGCCCTCACGCCCGATGCCCGAGGCCTTGGCGCCGCCGAAGGCGGTGCGCAGGTCGCGCAGGAACCAGGAATTCACCCAGCAAATGCCGACCTCCAGCTTGGAGGCGACGCGGTGGGCGCGCGAGACATTCTCCGTCCATACCGCCGCGGCCAAGCCATACGGGGTGTTGTTGGCGAGGTGGATGACCTCCTCCTCGGTGTCGAACGGGCGGATATGGCAGCACGGGCCAAAGATCTCCTCGGTCACCACCGGGTGATCGTCCGCGAGGCCGGTCCAGATGGTCGGCTGCACCCAGGAACCGCCGGCCAGATCGGCGGGCATGTCGGGCACGCCGCCGCCGGTGACGACCGTGGCGCCGCCCTCGACGGCCTTGGCGTAGTAGGAGAGCACCTTCTTGCGGTGGGTCTCATGGATGAGCGGGCCCATGCCGGTGGCGGGGTCCTCGGGGCGGCCGAGCTTCATGGCCTCGGCGCCGGCCTTCAGGCGGGCGACGAATTCATCGAAAATCGGGCGCTGCACGTACACACGCTCTGTACCCAGGCAGACCTGGCCGCAATTGGCGAAGGCCGAACGCATGGTGCCCTCGATCGCCTTCTCCATATCGCAATCAGCGAACACGATGCCGGGGTTCTTGCCGCCCAGCTCCAGCGAGACGGGACGGATGCCATGCGAGGCGGCAAGCATGATCTGCTCACCCGACTTGGTGGAGCCGGTGAAGGTCACGCCGTTGACGCCCGGGTGCTGGGTGAGGAACTGGCCGGCCGAGTTGCCGCCGAAGCCGTGGACGACGTTATACACGCCCTTGGGCACGCCAACCTTGTTCATCACCTCGCCGAGCAGCGTGGCGGTGAGCGGGGTGGATTCGGAGGGCTTGACCACCACGGTATTGCCGAGCGCCAGCGCCGGGCCGACCTTCCAGGTCATCAGCAGCAGCGGCAGGTTCCAGGGCGAGATCACGGCGATCACGCCGCGCGGGCGGCGCAGCGCGTAGTTCAGCGCGCCCTTGCCGTCTGGGGTGGCCATCGGGAAGGTCTCGGTGGAGACGGTCTTCACCACGTCCGTGAACATGGTGAAGTTGGCGGCGCCGCGCGGAATGTCGATATGCGAGGCGAGCGACATCGGCTTGCCGGTGTCCAGGCACTCGGCCTCCAGGAAGTCGTCGAAGCGGTTGTTGATCTCGGCGGCGACGGCGGCGAGCATGTTGGTGCGCTCGACCACGGTGAGCTTGCCCCACGGGCCGTCCAGCGCGGCGCGCGCGGCCTTCACCGCGGCATCCACCTCGGCCTGGCCGGCCTCGGGAACGGCGCCGATGCGCGAGCCGTCGATCGGGCAAATATTGTCGTAGCTCTTGCCGCTCGTGCCCTGGGTGAACTCGCCGTTGATGAAATGCGCGGCGTCGCGGCGGGCGGGGCTCTCAGCCAGCGAGCGGCGCGGATGTGATGGAGCGTTCATGTTGCTATCCTCGAGTGAGTGGCAAAAAAGAAAAAACCATGCCCCAGCGCGTAACGCCGGAAGCGGAGCCGAAGCCGGATGGTTGTGGCGTTGGACGCGGCCGCAACGCCAGCGGCGGAAAACTTTAAGGCGCGAGGCCGAGCGCGGCGAGACCGGCGGCGGCGCAAGCGCGGTCGTCATCCTCAGAGCCGCCGGACACGCCGATGCCGCCGATCACGGTGCCGTTCTGCCTGACAGGCATGCCGCCGCCAAACAGCACGACATTGGGGCGGGAGGCGATGCCGTCCAGCAGCACCTGGCTGTGGCTCAGGCCGGAAGCGAGTTGATCTGTGCTGGCGCCGAAGATCGCGGCGGTCCAGGCTTTATCGCGGGCGATGTCGATCGACGCCACGAAGGCGCCGTCGCCGCGCAGGCAGGCCAGGAGATGCCCGCCGGCATCGACCACCGCGGCCACCACGGGCACGTTGCGCGCCTTCGCGGTGTCCTGCGCCGCGAGGACGGCCTTCAGCGCCGCCTCGGCGGTAATGGTGGGGATGCTGCGGGAAATGCTCATGACCTGCCTGCTGGTTGGGGGTTAGGTGACGACGGAGAGGAACGCCGCGTTCAGCTGGCGCTCATAATAGAATATACCTTTGCCGATCTGGGTTTCGTCCCAGGTGCGGGTCGGGCTGTCGGGGTAATAGGTATAACCGCCGGCGAACACTTCGCAACGGTTGCCGGATGGATCGAAGAAATAGATCGTCTGGCCGCGGGTGATGCCGTGGCGCGTCGGCCCGATATCCACCGAGATGTCGTAGCGAGTGATGATATCGCCGGCATGGCCAACATCCGCCCAGCTTTCCAGCTCGAAGGAGACGTGGTGCAGCTTACCCGGCTCCGGGTGCTTCACGAAGGCGATGTCATGCGCCTTCATGCCGCAGCTCATCCAGATGGCCAGCAGGCCGTCCGGCATGTCCACGCGCTCGGCGCACTTGAAGTCGAGAACCTTCTCGAAGAAGTCGAGCGTCTTCTCGATGTCCGGGCCGTAAAGCAGGCAGTGGTCCATGCGGCGCGCGCCCATGCCGTGCGGCTCCACGGTCCACACATCCGGGTTGTGGATCATCGGCTTCGGGTCCGACAGATCGGCATGCGCGTACAGCTCGATGCGGTGGCCAGAGGAGAGGGTCCAGCCGATGCGGCGGCCGAGGCCCGGCTGCTCGCCAGCCGCGACATGGTCCACCGGGTAGCCATAGGCGATCACGCGCTTCTCAAAGGAGTCGAGATCGGCCTCGGAGGCAACCTTGAAGGCGAAAGCGTCGATGCCGGCATGATCCGCCTTGCGCAGCACCAAGCTGTGATGGTCGAACTCATCGCCGCATTTCAGGTAGACGCGGCCATCGGTGCCGGTGGTCACGTGATGCATGCCGATGCGCTTGATGTAGTGATCGAGCGACTTCTCCATGTCCAGCACGCGCACCTGCGCAAACCCTGGACGTAAAACTCCGGTCATAGCCATTGTTATGCTGTCTCCTGACTTTCTGTTGCGGCCGTTTTTGCCTTTTTGACGAAATGCGGCGGCTCGATCCGCAGTTCGATGTCGGACAGAGGGTAGATGGCGCAGGAGAGAACCAGTCCCGCGGCTTCATCCGCCTCTGAAATATGGGCGCGGCTCATGGGGTCCGCCTTGAATTCGCCAGCGGTGACGCGCACCCGGCACACCCCGCAGCCGCCACGCCGGCACCCCACCGGCAGCCGGTAGGGCAGATTTTTCAACCGGCCGAATCCCTGGGCACGCTCCATCGCCACGAGCGCGCGCTCGCCCTCATAGCACGTCGCCTCGCCAGCGCCCTCGACGGTAATCTTGTGGCTTGCCGCCATCAGCGCGCGCCTTTGGCTGGCTGGGGCTGGCGCGATTGCATCAGCGAATGAACGTTTCCGCGCATTGTTTTTCCTGTGACCGAGGTCGCTGGCGGCGCTTTTTACCGCACCGCACCGATATTGAGGCGCTTATCGGCGTAGTTTGTCCAGGTGTCAATAATAATTTCGAGATTTTTGGGAACTTCGTGAAAACTGTAAAATTGCTGCACATGCGAAGAGTGTTGATTTTTTATGTTGCTTGCATTTAGATTTGTAAAAATCGTATTTTCCGAGGAAATGATGGCGGGGCTGGCGCTGGCCGGGGCCGCAACCAAGAATATGCCTGGAGTGACCAGATTTATGGATACCAATGTGACGTCGGCCCCGGTCGCAGCCCCTAAAGTGGGGACCGCGCGCAGCTTGGTGGAAGCCGCGCACGAAACCATCCGCCACGAGATTCTGATCGGCGCGCTGGCGCCGGAGACCAAGCTGCGCTTCGAAATGCTGCGCAAGCGCTACGGCTTTGGCGCCAGCACGCTGCGCGAGGCGCTAACCCGGTTGGTGGGCGAGGCGCTGGTCACCTCCGAGGAACAGAAGGGCTTCAGGGTGGCGCCGGTCTCGATTGAGGATCTGGCCGATCTCACGCGCACGCGGGTTTTTCTTGAGAAAGAGGCGCTGCGCGAATCGATCCGCTGCGGCGACGATGCCTGGGAAGGGCGCGTGGTGGCGGCGTATCACCGCCTGTCCAAGACCGAGGCGCGGCTGCTGACCTCGCCGGAGATCCCGCAAGACGAGTTCGAGCTGCGCAACCGCGAATTCCACCAGGCGCTCATCAGTGCCTGTCCGTCACGCTGGTTGAATCATCTTTACGGGGTGCTGTTCCAGCAATCCGAGCGGTACCGGCGCATCTCGCTGGTCAACCGCAAGGTGTCGCGCGACGTGCACGCCGAGCACAAGGCGATCTTTGAAGCGGCGCTGGCGCGTGACGCCGACCTCGCCTGCAGGGTGGCTGGAGAGCATATCGAGCGGACGCTGTCTGTCATGTCGAAGGTGCTGGCGAGCTGATGCTGATGGTGACGCGCGTGCATTGCAGCGGCGCAAAATAATCCTATCGGCTTGATCGGCGAATGTGGGTATATGGAAGTTTTTGAAAATCTCGAAATTATAATTGACGTACGAGAAAAACACCCGTAGAGACGAAACTGTGCGAGAGGCGCGATAAAGAAGAGCGCACCGCACGATGAGGAGGAGGTCTTAAGGATGGCAAGCCGGAACCCGTCAGGGGGGCGAGAGCCGGAAGGTTCTGCGGAAAGCAATTCTTCTTTCGTCCGTGTGCTGGGGACGCGCTCTGGCCGATTTGTGGAGTTTGAGTTCAGCCTGGGAGACGAGGATCTCTCGGTCGAACTGATCCTGCCGCTACAGGCTTTTAAGGAATTTTGCGAGGCACGCCACGCGACCATCCTGCCGCCGGCGGACGCCGTCGCGGCCGAGCTGGACCGGATGGCTTGGCGTGCCGGGCAGCCCGGGCTGTTGCGCCGCCCGGAGCGCTAAAATTTTCACCGACTGAAGCAATGACAACAAGCCGGGGCGCCGCGGGTGCTCCACGGAGAGGATACGTATGACCGTACAGATTAAGACCATCGACCTTGAGCCGAAACGCAACACGTTTGCGCATGTCGCCCGCCGCCTCGGCGCGGACAAGCCTGCCTCGCGCTATCAGGAGGCCACGCTCGATGTGCAAGCCACCGAGAATTTCCATTACAAGCCGCTCTGGGAGCCGGAATACTGGCACTACGACACCCGCAAGACCGCGGTGGTGATGGCGGATTGGTACAAGCCGCTGGATCCACGGCAGTTTTATTATTCCACCTACAACATTGCCCGCGCCAACATGAACCAGGCGGCCGAGAAGAATTTCGCGTTCGTGGATGAGCGCGGGCTGCTGACCAAGGCCTCCGCGCAGGCGCAGGCGGCCATCCGCCGCGGGCTGCTGCCGGTGCGCCATCTGCATTGGGGCAGCAACATGAACATGGCTGAGATGACCCAGCGTGGCTATGGCACGGCCGTCACCGCGCCGTGCATCTTCTCGGCGGGCGATCACCTCGGCATGGCGCAGTATGTCAGCCGCATCGGCTTGCTGCTCGACGGCCAGACCGGCGCGACGCTGGATGAGGCCAAGCAGACCTGGCTGAACGATGCCGCCTGGCAGGAGATCCGCCGCCTGATCGAGGATACCTTCGTCGAGCGCGACTGGTTCCATCTGTTCGTGGCGCAAGCGCTGGGCGTGAACGGTGTGCTCCTGCCATTCATGTACAAGAAGGCTGAAGCGGCCTGGACCGACGCGGCGATGCCGATCGCGCTGCTGACCGAGTTCATGAATGACTGGCACGCCGAGGAAGCGCGGTGGAGCGATTCCGTGATCAAGACGGTCGCCGCTGAATCCGACGCCAACAAGGCGCTGGTTTCTGAGTGGGCCAAGACCTGGATTGCGCGCGCGACCGCGGCGGCCAAGCCGCTCTCCGCCGCGCTGCTGAATGATGACGGCGCCGCCGCCGCCGCCGCCGGGGCCGAGGCCCTGAAGAAGGCCGCCAGCCTCGGCCTCGCGGTTTAAGGAAAGGAAACGGAAATGGCTCAAGTCGCCTCCATCACCCTCATGCAAAATGACGACGCCCGCCCCATCATCGATGCGATCATGGCGGACAATCCGGGCGTGCGTGTGCTGAACATGCCGGGCGCCGTCAAGCTCGATTGCGACGGCAAGATCACGGTCAACCGCGCTTCCGTCGAAGAGCGCCTCGGGCGCCCGTGGGATCCGCAGGAGATCCAGCTCGTGCTGGTCTCCATGGCCGGTAACCTCGACGAGGATGATGATCATTTCACGCTGAGCTGGCGCCACTGAGAATTAAACGTAGAGGAAACAAAACATGAGCGGTACCAAGAAGCTTGCTTTACGGCAGCGTTATGAATACCTGACGCGCGGGCTGGACTGGGAAACAACCTACCAGCCGATGGACAAGGTGTTCCCCTACGACTCCTTCGAAGGGATCAAGATCAAGGATTGGTCGGCCTGGGAAGATCCGTTCCGCCTGACCATGGATTCCTACTGGAAGTTCCAGGCCGAGAAGGAGCGCAAGCTCTACGCCGTGCTGGACAGCTTCGCGCAGAATAATGGCCAGACCACGATCTCGGATGGCCGTTATGCAAACGTTCTGAAGCTGTTCCTCACCGGCATCTCGCCTGAGGAGTATCAGGCGCATCGCGGCTTCGCCTTCACGGGCCGCCATCTGCGCGGTGCGGGTGCGCGCGTCGCGGCGCAGATGCAGTCGCTCGACGAGCTGCGCCACCTGCAGACTCAGGTGCATACGATCAGCCACTACAACAAGTATTTCGATGGCATCGCCGAGTGGCCGCTGATGCATGACCGCGTGTGGTACCTCTCGGTGCCGAAATCGTTCTTCGACGACGCGCGCTCAGCCGGGCCGTTCGAGTTTATGATCGCGATCGGCTTCGCGTTTGAATACTTGCTGACCAACTTGTTGTTCGTGCCCTTCATGTCCGGCGCCGCCTATAACGGTGACATGTCGACCGTGACCTTCGGCTTCTCCGCGCAGTCGGACGAGAGCCGCCACATGACGCTGGGCATTGAGATTATCAAGTTCCTGCTTGAGCAGCACCCGGACAACCTGCCGATCGTGCAGAAATGGGTAGACAAGTGGTTCTGGCGCGGCCATCGCCTGCTGGGCATCGTGGCCATGATGATGGACTACATGCTGCCCAAGAAGGTGATGAGCTGGAAGGAAGCCTGGGACATCTACTTCGTCGAAGCCGGTGGCGCGCTGTTCCAGGATCTCGGCCGTTATGGTCTGAAGATGCCAAAATATGCTGATATCGCCACGGCGGAAGCCGAGCATATCTCGCACCAGAATTGGGCGGTCTTCTACCAGTACACCCATGCCGCGGCGTTCCACACCTGGATGCCGGATAATGAGCATCTGGATTGGCTGTCCGAGAAATATCCCAACACGTTCGATAAATATTATCGTCCGCGCTGGGAGATGTGGGCGAAGATGGAGAAGGAAGGCAAGCGCTTCTACAACCCGGCGCTGCCGCAGCTTTGCCAGACCTGCCAGATCCCCATGGCGTATACCGAGCCCGGCGATCCGACCACGATCTGCTTCCGCTCCACGCAGTACAAGGGTGACACGTATCACTTCTGCTCGGATGGCTGTAAGGACATTTTCTGTGATGAGCCCGAGAAGTTTGTGCAGGCCTGGCTGCCTGTGCATCAGATCTTCCAGGGCAATTGCGGTGGCGCCACGGTGCCAGATGTTCTGAAGTGGTATCATATGAATGTCGGTGCCGATAACATGGATTATGTCGGCTCGCCGGATGAGAAGCTGTGGAATGAATGGCACGCGGAAAAGCTCCGTCAGGCCGGTTAAAGAAATAAGAACACGCATGGCACCGCGCGTGCCATGCGTCTCCCGAGGAGGAATGAATGTCCATTATTGCGCTTGCGCCTGATTACGAATCCAAGGTCGAGCCCCGCGACCCGCTGAAGAATTTCCATGGCAATATGCTGGTCTATGTGCACTGGGAGGAGCATCTCTCCTTCTGCTCGGCCATCGCCTTTCCGCTGCCGCCAGTCATGCCGTTCGGCGCGCTGGTTAGCGAGGTGATCGCCCCGCATTACGCCGCGCACCCTGACGCCAGCAAGATCGACTGGTCGAAGGCGGAATGGATGATCGACGGCGAGAAGAAGACTCCTGACTTCGATGCTTCGCTTGAAGCAAACGGCATGCACCACAAGTCGCTGGTGCGGTTCTGGACACCCGGATTGTCCGGCGTGGCCTTTTCCTAACAGAGACGGAATTCGCTTATGAGCTACCAGCTGACCGTTGAACCGGTGGGCGAGACCATCGAGGTCGAGGAGGGGCAGACCATCCTCGACGCTTGCTTGCGCCAGGGCATTTATCTCCCTTATGCCTGTGGCCATGGTCTTTGCGGCACCTGCAAGGTCGAAGTCGTCGATGGCGAAGTCGATCACGCCGATGCCTCCAGCTTTGCGCTGATGGATTTTGAGCGCAACGAGGGCAAGACACTGGCTTGTTCAGCGCGGCTTAAAAGCGATGCCACGATCGAGGCGGATATCGATGAGGACCCGGATCAGCGCCGGATTCCGATTCAGGATTTCGCCGTGACGGTCGAAAAGCTCGACAACCTGACGCATGATGTGAAAGGGGTGCGCCTGCGCCTGGAAGGCAAGAGCATCGACTTCCAGGCTGGGCAGTATGTCAACGTTACGCTCCCGGGCGTTGATGGCACGCGCGCCTTCTCCATCGCCAACCCGCCTTCGGAAAATGGCGTTGTCGATCTGCAGATCCGGCTGCTGCCGGGCGGCAAGGGCACAACCTACATCCATCAGGTGATGAAGGAAGGTGATAAGCTGAATATTTCTGGCCCCTATGGCCGTTTCTTCGTGCGCAAATCACGTGGCGGGCCGTTGCTGTTCCTCGCGGGCGGTACTGGCGTGTCGAGCCCGCGCTCGATGATCATCGACCTTCTGGCCGAGAATTATGCGGAGCCGATCACGCTGATCCACGGTGTCCGCGCCAGGGCTGATCTCTACGGTAATGATGAGTTCGAGGCGCTGTCCAAAAAGCATCCGAACTTCCGTTACGTTCCCGCCTTATCCTCGGAGCCCGAGGATTCTGAGTGGAGTGGCGCGCGCGGCTTCGTGCATGATGTCGCCGTGCAGCTTTACGATGGATTGTTTGAAGGTCTGACCGCGTATCTTTGCGGTCCGCCGGTAATGATCGAGGCCTGCGTGAACACGCTCATGCGTGGTCGGCTGTTTGAAAAGCACATCTTGACGGAGCGCTTCCTCACCGCCAATGATGAAAAGAAATCAACGAGGAGTCCTTTGTTCAAAACGCTATAAACAAGCTGAATACTTGGGTTTTCACGGAGACTGAAGTCTCCGAGGAGCTTTTGTCGTTCCACTTGTGATCAGAAAACAGCTGCTTCCTGCTCAGCTGACCGCCAAACATAAAGTGGCGGTGTAACAAAACGGGACATTCGACAACTGCCCGAGATACTCTGGGAGAGCGGGCAAAAAACAGGGAGATACAAAATGTCTATCAAACTTAAGCTCCTGACGAGCACCATGGCGCTGGCCGTGACCGGGTCGATGTTGGCTGCCAGCTACGCCAAGGCCGAAGAGCTGTGGGATCCGTATCTGCGTGGCGTGTTCGAGGGTGTTCCGGCTGGCGCGCTGCCGCCGCCCGGCGTTTATGGCGAGTTGGACAATTACTGGGCTAGCTACAGCAAATATGATGCCGCTGGCAACAAGATCCCCGGCACGCATCTGAATGCGCTGGTCGAAGTTCCCATCGTGCTGTGGGTGCCCGGCATCAAGATCCTGGGCGGTGATTACGCCGCGGCGATCGGCCAGCCCTTCGATTACACGAGCTTCCAGCCGCTTCAGCACAACCTCGGTGGTGGCGGTGGCAATCTCGGCATCTACAACACCGTGCTGGTGCCGGGCATGTTGTCCTGGTCGCTGCCGAACAATTTGTTCGTGAAGGCTGGCCTGACCATCCTGCTGGATGACGCCACCAACACGATGGCTGATCTGGTGCAGGGCAAGCTCACCAATGGCGGCGCGCCGTCGGGCAATGGCTACACCACCATGCAGCCGGATTTGGGCTTCAGCTGGCTGTCTGATGGCTGGAATGTGAGCGCTGGTCTGCATATGGCCTTCCCGATCGATTCCACCCGCGCGCCCGGTTACAATTATCGCTCGGCGCCGGAATTCTCGGCTGACTATACAATCACCAAGACCATCGGTGCATGGACGATGGGTGTGGGCGGTGAGCAGGAGAACCAGATCTCCAAGGATACGTTCAACGGCAAGCACGTTCCGGGCTCCATCACCCGCAACTACGGCATTGGCCCGATCGTGGGTTACCAGTTCCCCGGCGGTGTCGGTGTGACCGCGCTGTGGAACCACAGCTTCGCGACCACCAGCGAAGTGGCTGGCGACTTCTTCGATGTTCGCCTGACCACCCGCTTCTAAGGCAGAGCGGAAAGTAACCATGGACGGCCCGGTGCGAACCGGGCCGTTTTTGTTTTTGCCTAACGCAGCGTGATCGCCAGCGCGATCGGCAGGAAGATCAGCGAGGCAAGATTGCCGATCAGCACCATGGAGGCCACCTTGTCCGGCTCCTGGTTGTAGCGCTCGGCGAAAATATAGTTGAGCACCGCGGGCGGCAGCGAGCCGAAGATGATCAGCAGCGCGCGCTGCTGCGGCGGCAGCGGCAGCACCAGCAGCACCGCCCAGGCCAGCGCCATGCCCAAAACCGGCCGCAGCACCGCGCCCAGCACCCCGTAGCCGATCGAGCGGATTTGCGAATCCGCCAGCCGCGCGCCGAGCGCGAACAGCATGAGCGGGATCGAGATATCGCCCAGCATTTTCACCGAGATCAGCAGCGGTGGCCAGAGCGACTGCCCCGAAAGAGCGACGGCGAGGCCCGCGATCGAGGCCAGGATGGAGGGGGAGCGCCATATGCCCGCGAGCCGCGTTTCATGGTCGAGCAGCCAGGTGCCGAACGAGAACTGGGTGATGTTGGAGACCAGAAACGTCATGATCGCTGGCGCCAGGGCTTGCGGGCCGAACGCCAGCACCGCCACGGGCAGGCCGAGATTGCCGCAATTATTGAACATTAGCGGCGGCACCAGGGTTTTCGGGTCGATCCGCAGCGCGCGCGCGATCCCCCATCCCGCGATGCCGCTGCCCATGACGATGACCAGCGCCCCTAACGCCAAGGCGAGGAATTGCAGGATATGGAAATCCTTCCCGGCCATGGCGCTGAACACCAGGGCAGGGGTGAATACATCCATGTTCAGCCGGTTGGTGGTGCTGAGGTCGGGCTTGAGGCGGCGGCCGACGAGATAGCCCAGCGCGCTGATCGTGAAGAGTGGGAAAAGGACCGAAACGATATGACCAAGCATTGCGCGCGGCGACCGGCCTTAATAGACGGTGCCGGTGGGCACGTCTGGGCCAGCGCCGGGCTTGAAGCGCCGGGCCAGACGCTCGGTGCCGCGCGCGAGCAGCGTGGCGTCCACACCCACGGCGACGAAGCCGCACCCCGCCTCGATATAGCTCTGTGCCAGCGTCTCGTCGGAGGTAAGAATCCCCGCCGCCTTGCCCGCCTTGCGGATGCGCACGATGGCGTCCTGGATCTTCGCCTGCACCTCCGGGTGGTCTGGCGCGCCGAGATAGCCGAGCGAGGCGGAGAGATCAGCCGGGCCGATGAAGATGCCGTCCACCCCCGGCACGGCCAGGATCGCGTCGAGATTCTCCAAGGCTGTGGCAGACTCCACCTGCAATAGCAGGCAGATGCTGGCATCGGCATGCGCAAGATAATCGCCAATGCGGCCCCAGCGCGCGGCGCGGGCGATGGAACTGCCGACGCCGCGCACCCCGGCAGGCGGGTAGCGCACGGCGCTCACCATCGCCGCGGCCTGTTCAGCGGTCTCGATCATCGGGATCAGCAGGCTGCGCACGCCGATATCGAGCAACTGCTTGATGCGGTGCGGGTGCCCCGCGGGCGGGCGGACCACGGCCTCGGTGCCGTAGGGGGCGATGCTCTGCAACTGCCCCAGCACGCTGCGCAGGTCGTTGGGGGCGTGTTCGCCGTCGATCAATACCCAATCGAAGCCCGTCCCGGCGCAAATCTCGGCGCAATACGGGTCGGCCAGGGTCAGCCACAGGCCGATCAGCGTCTCCCCGGCAGCCAAGCGGGACTTGAAAAAATTCTCAGAGAGGTCGGGCATTTTTCGGCCATCCAGGCGGAATGTGGAGCGGTTTCATAGCGTGTTTTCCGGGATGCGACAAACCGGCCGAGCGGCTGGAAGGTGATGTAGTTGTCATATCTATAAGGTATGGAAATATATATACTCAGTCTTGGACTCGTCGGTGTCGAAAAACTATCCACAAGCCGGTTCCGGGGAGTAAGCTACGCCCGGCCTTCGCGCAACAAAAGCAACCAAGGAAACGCAGCTATGCTGGATGATGTTTCTCCTTCACCTCTTGGCGTCGTGCTCGAGGACGACCCCGCCACCGGACATTACCGCTGCCGCCGTGACATGTTCACTGATCCTGAGTTGTTCGAGCTCGAGATGCAGTACATCTTCGAGGGCAACTGGGTGTTCCTGGCCCATGAGAGCCAGATCCCGAACAATAACGACTATTTCACCACCTATATCGGCCGCCAGCCGATCATCATCGCCCGCAACCGCCAGGGCGAGCTGAATGCCTTCATCAACGCCTGCGCGCATCGCGGCGTGACCCTTTGTCGGCGCAAGCGTGGCAACCAGGGCACTTACACCTGCCCGTTCCATGGCTGGACGTTCAACAACTCCGGCAAGCTGCTGAAGGTGAAGGACCCCGAGAACGCTGGCTATCCCGATAATTTCAACACCGATGGCTCGCACAACCTGACCAAGGTGGCGCGTTTCGAGAGCTATCGCGGCTTCCTGTTCGGCAGCGTGAACCCCGACGTGAAGCCGCTGGCCGAGCATCTGGGCGAGGCCGCGAAGATCATCGACATGATTGTCGACCAGTCGCCGGAAGGGCTGGAAGTGCTCGAAGGCGCCTCCACCTATGTTTATGACGGTAACTGGAAGTTGCAGGCCGAGAACGGCGCCGATGGCTATCACGTCACCGCGACGCACTGGAACTACGCTGCCACCACCGGCCGCCGTAAGGAGCTGGAGCGTGATGACGGCATCCGCGCGATGTCGGCTGGCGGCTGGGCCCGCACCGGCGGTGGTTCGTACTCTTTTGAGCATGGCCACATGCTGCTCTGGACCAACTGGGCCAACCCGGAAGACCGCCCCAACTGGTCGCGCCGCGAGGAATACGCCGCCAAGTTCGGTCAGGCGATGGCTGACTGGATGGTGCTGCGCTCGCGCAATTTGTGCCTCTACCCCAATGTTTACCTCATGGACCAGTTCAGCTCGCAGATCCGCATCCTGCGTCCGCTGGCGGTCGATAAGACCGAGGTGACAATCTACTGCATCGCGCCGAAGGGGGAGAGCCCCGAGGCCCGCGCCCACCGCATCCGCCAGTACGAGGATTTCTTCAACGCCTCGGGCATGGCGACCCCGGACGATCTGGAAGAGTTCCGCGCCTCGCAGGAAGGCTTCGGCGGCCGCGCGGCGGCGTGGAACGATCTCTCCCGCGGCGCCAAGCACTGGGTCAAGGGTCCGGACGAGACGGCCAACCTGATCGGGCTGAAGCCGCTGCTGAGCGGCGTACGCACCGAGGATGAGGGGCTGTATGTCGAGCAGCACCGCTACTGGCTGGATGTTATGAACACGGCGCTGGACGGCGAGTTCGAAGCCGACGCCGAGTAACCCCTCTCACCTTCATCACCCACCGTGCGGCGCCGTGCATCGCGGCCCGCCGGGGGCAATAAACATGGGATAAGAAACATATGATCACGATCGAACAGGTGCAGGGGTTCCTGTACAAGGAAGCGCGTCTTCTCGATGACCGGGACTGGGATGCCTGGCTGGAGCTGTACGCGCCGAATGTCGAGTTCTGGATGCCGTCGTGGAAAGAGGATGACTCGCTGGTCACCGATCCGCAGCGGCAGATCTCGCTGATCTACTATCCGAACCGCGGCGGTCTGGAAGATCGTGTCTTCCGCATCCGCACCGAGCGCTCCTCCGCCTCGATGCCTGAGCCGCGCACCTCGCATAACGTCTCCAATGTCGAGATTCTGGAGCAGGCCGGCAACCAGGTGAAGCTGCGCTTCAACTGGTTCACGCTGAGCCATCGCTACAAGATGACCGACACCTTCTTCGGCGCCTCGTTCTATACACTCGATATCTCTGGACCAGAGCCGCGGATTACGAATAAGAAAGTCGTGCTGAAGAACGACTATATTCATCAAGTCGTCGACATTTATCATATCTGACCTGGGGAGGGAGGGTATCATGGCATTCAGGGTCGCCCTGAACTTTGAGGATGGCGTAACACGCTTCATCAATTGTCCGGCTACCGACACGGTGGCCGACGCATCCTATCGCGCCGGGATCAACATCCCGATCGATTGCCGCGATGGCGCCTGCGGCACTTGCAAGGTCTTCTGTGAGTCCGGCAAGTACGATGGCGGATCGTATATCGAGGATGCGCTGACCGATGAAGAGGCGGCGAAGGGCTTTGCCCTGACCTGCCAGATGCGGCCGAAATCGGATCTCGTGTTGCGCGTGCCGGTCCCTTCCTCCGCCTGCAAAACCGGGCCGGTGAAGCAGAAAGCGGTGATGGAGGTGGTCAACAAGCTGTCGCCGACCACCATCTCCTTTACGCTCAAGCTCACCGAGCCCGTGAAATTTCTGCCGGGGCAGTATGTGAATATCGAGGTGCCGGGCACGGGCCAGTACCGCGCCTATTCCTTCAGCTCCGCCCCTGGCGCGGATATCGCCAGCTTCCTGATCCGCAACATTCCAGGCGGGTTGATGAGCACGTTCATCGCGAGCCAGGCCAAGCCGGGCGACGAGGTGAATTTCATCGGTCCCTCGGGCAGCTTCTTCCTGCGCGAGATCGCCCGTCCGGTGCTGATGCTCGCGGGAGGCACGGGGCTGGCGCCGATGCTCTCGATGCTGGCCTATATGGAGGCGAACCCGCCCGCGCAGAAGGTGCATCTGGTTTATGGCGTGACCAACGACGAAGATCTGGTCGAAACCGCGGCGCTCGACGAATTCGCGGCCAAGATTCCGGGCTTCACCTGGGAGGCTTGCATCGCCAACCCCGCCAGCGCCTATCCGCGCAAGGGCTATGTGACGCAGCATTTGCTGCCTGAGCATATCAATGGCGGCGATGTGGACGTGTATCTGTGCGGCCCGCCGGCAATGGTGGAAGCCGTGCGCAAATACTTCACCGATACGGGCGTGACGCCGGTGAGCTTCCATTACGAGAAGTTCAACCCCAGCTCCCCGTCGGACAAGGCGGCATGAGCACACCCGCTTTCTGGCCTGGCCGTTTCGCGGGCAAGGTCGCGGTCGTCACCGGCGCGGCCCAGGGCATTGGCCGCGATGTGGCCTTGCGTCTGGTGGCCGAGGGCGCGCGCGTGGTCATGGCCGACCGCTCGCCGATCGTCGAGGAAGCACGCGAAGAAGCTGGCGAAAACGCGATGACCGTGCTCGCTGATCTCGAGGAATACGCCGGCGCGGCATCCGTGATGGATGCCGCCATGGCGGCCCATGGGCGCATCGACGTGCTGGTCAACAATGTTGGCGGCACCATCTGGTCCATGCCTTACGAGCATTACACGCCGGAGCAGATCAGCGCGGAAATCCGCCGCTCGCTGTTTCCCACGCTGTGGGGCTGCCATGCCGTGCTGGGGCACATGCTGGTTGGGGGCGGCGGAGCGATTGTCAACGTCTCCTCCATCGCCACGCGCGGTCTGATGCGCGTGCCCTATGGCGCGGCCAAGGGCGGGGTGAACGCGATGACCGTGAATCTCGCCTGGGAATATGCCCAGCAGGGCATCCGCGTGAACGCGGTGGCCACGGGCGGCACCGAGGCACCACCCCGGCGCATTCCGCGCGGTGGCGAAGACCGCACCGAGCAGGAGAAAATCTGGTATCAGCAGCTCATCGACCAGACCGTGCAAAGCAGCTTCATGCATCGCTACGGCACGATCAGCGAGCAGGTGAACGCGATCCTGTTCCTCGCCTCCGATGAGGCCTCCTACATCACCGGCGTGACGCTGCCCGTTGGCGGCGGCGACCGTGGCTGAGACGCGCTCAATCCTCGAGCCCGGCGGGGGTGGGGAGCCCCCATTCCCGGTAGGTGTCGAGGATTGTCTGCGACATCAACGCGAGAAGTTCGGACATGTCGCCCGCGCGGCGGCTCATGATGATCGGCGAAGTGGCGGAAGGATCGTCGAGTTCGCGATAGACGATATCGTCGCGCTTCAGCCGCGCCACCGAAATCGGCACGATCGCGCAGCCCGTCTCCGCCGCCACCAGCCCGATGGCGGTCTGCAACTCGCGCGCCTCATGCACAATGTTCGGCTCCAGCCCGCGATCGTGGAACAGCGAGATGACCTGATCGGCATAGCTCGGGCGCGGCTCGCGCGGGTAGATCACCAGCGGCTCCTGCGCGAGATCGGCAAGGCTCACCGGCCCCTGCGCCGCCGCCAGCGGATGTTTCACCGGCAGCACCAGCACGAGTTGCTCGTTGCGCAGAACATCGCGCCGCACGGCGGGATCATCGAGGCGGATGCGCCCGAAGCCGACATCGATCCGCCCTTCCTTCAGCGCGGCGATCTGCTCATAACTCACCATTTCCACCAGGCTCAGTTCCACCTCGGGCGCGGCGGCGCGGAAACGGCGGATCAGATTGGGCAGCGCGGCATACATGGTGGAGGCGGCGAAGCCGATGACAAAGCGCGGACGCCCGGTTTCCTTAAGGCGCTTCATCATCGTCCGCACGGCGTCCACGCGTTCAAGAATCTGGATGGCCTGTTCGAGAAACAGCCTGCCAGCCTCGGTGGTTTTCAACGGGCGGCTCTCACGCTCGAACAATTGCAGGCCGAGCTCATCCTCAAGCTGCTGAATCTGCCGACTCAGCGGCGGCTGCGCGATATGCAGCCGCTCGGCCGCGCGGGTGAAATTACGCTCATGCGCGACGGCGACAAAATAGCGGAGATGACGCAGTTCCATCAGATACCTCCCGGCCACAGGCGGATTTTTCCTGATCCGAAGCGGCATTTTTAGAGATATGCGCGGGATTCGTGGTCTGGCAAGCGTTGCAAATTTGGTCACACTAGGTGAGAATGCTTTTCATTATGACGTTCCCTTCTGAAACGTCCTGATTTTAACTGGGGAGTAAGTAAACAATGGCTCATACAGGCATTTTGCGGCCTGGCTTCGTGCAGGTTCGTGTGCTCGACATGCCAGCCGCGCTAACCCACTATATCGACCGCATCGGCCTCGATAAGGTGACGGAAGGTGCGGATGGCCGCATCTATCTGAAATCCGCGTTCGAGTTTGACCACCACAGCGTCGTGCTGCGGAAAGCCGAGGCCGCGGGCATCGATGTCGTGGCCTTCAAGGTCCGTAGCGACGCTGATCTCGACGCGTTCGAGGCGAAGATCAAAGCGGCGGGCGTGGCGGTGGATCACGTTCCGGCGGGCGAGCAGCCGGGCATCGGCCGCCGCATTGGTTTTTCCGTTGCTTCGGGGCATCGCATCGAGCTCTACGCGCATGCCGATCAATCCGATCCGAAGCCGCAGGTCATCAACCCCGAGCTGTGGAACTACGAGCCGCACGGCATGGCACCGAAGCGCTTCGACCACGTCCTCCTCTACGGTCCGGAGATCGACGCGGTCGAGGAATTCTTCGTCAACGTGCTCGGCTTCCTGGTCGCCGAGCGTGTCGATACGCCCGACGGCACCATCGGCATCTGGCTCACCGCCGGCATG
This sequence comes from Acidocella sp. KAb 2-4, assembly GCF_020567705.1. Lineage (GTDB taxonomy): Bacteria > Pseudomonadota > Alphaproteobacteria > Acetobacterales > Acetobacteraceae > Acidocella. Next base: position 124,836 of record NZ_JAJDJU010000003.1, read on the forward strand.
AAGGCGCATGACATCGCCTTCGTGAAGCACCCGGAGCCCGGCAAGTTGCACCACATCTCCTTCCAGCTTGAAAATTGGAACGCGGTGGGGCATGCGGCGGACATCATCGCGCGCTACGAGATGTCGCTCGATATCGGGCCGACGCGCCATGGCATCACCCAGGGGCAGACGATCTATTTCTTCGATCCCTCGGGTAATCGTAACGAGGTGTTCACGGGTGGCTACGACTACTACCCCGACAACCCGATGCGCGTGTGGGATGAGCGCCAGATCGGTAAGGGCATCTTCTACTATGAGCGCGAACTGAACGAGCGCTTCCTCACCGTGGTGACCTGAGCCTCAACACCCCGGCGGCTGGTGTCCTCACCAGCCGCCGGTTTTTTATCGGCGCGGGATGAAGCGCAGCGCGCGCAGCAGCGGGGGCATCGTCAGCCCCTGGCCGACCACCGAGAACGTCACCACCGCGAAGGTGGCGGTGAGAATATCGTCACGAAAGGGCAGGGTGGGCGGTAACGAGAGCGCCAGCGCCAAACCCAGCGCCCCGCGCAGCCCGCCCCACCACAAAATATGTTGCGTGCGCAGCGGCACCGCCCAGCGCGTGCCAGTGAAAATCCGGCAGAGCGGATACACGGTGAGCGCCCGGCTCGCCAAAACTAGCGCGATGATGCCCAGCAGCGCCATTACCGCCGGCAGCGGAATGCGCATCGCCCCCACCGCCAGACCGATCAGCAGAAACACCAGCGAATTGGCGAGGTAGGCGATGAACTCCCACAGCGCCAGCATGAACTCCCGCTCCTGCGCCGAGAGATGGCTATGCGCGCCGCTGCTCAGCAGCCCGAGATTGCCGATCACCAGACCTGCCGTGACGGTGGCCAGCACCCCGGAGCAGCCCGCATGCTGGGCGGCCAAAAACGAGCCATAGGCCGCGACCGTGGTGAGGGCCGCCGTCGCCAGATGGTCGGTGAAGCGCCCCGCCAGCGCCAGCATCAGCGCCGCTACCCCCAGCCCGATGCCGACGCCCCCCGCCACCGTCCACCCCAGGTTCAGCGCCATCGCGGCCGGGCCAAGCGCCGGGCCAGCCCCCGGCTGCACCCAGGCCAGCACCAGGCTGAACAGCACTGCCGCGGCGCCGTCGTTGAACAGGCTTTCCGCCTCCACCAACAGGCGCAGCCGCCCGCTCACCTGGTTGTCCTTGAACATGGCGATCACCGCCACCGGGTCGGTCGCCGCGATCAGCGCCCCAAACAGCGCCGCCGCCCCCACTGGCCAGCCTAGCCCGGCCACCATGCCCGCCCCCACCACCGCGGCGGCCAGCACCGTGCCCGCGAGCGCCAGCACGGCCACCGGCGCGCCATCGCGGCGCAGCTCCTGCCAGTGGATGTTGACCGCCGCCTCAAACAGCAGCGGCGGCAGGATGACGTTGAAGATGATGTCATGCGTCAGCGCGATGCCGGAATTCACCCGCGCCAGCGCCAGCCCCACCCCGGCCAGCACCAGCCCCACCGTATAAGGCAGGCGCAGGCGCCGAGCGACGATGGCGACGGCCGTAGCCGCCAGCAAGAGCCAGAGCATGTTGGTGATCAGCGTATCCATGCCCCGATTGTGCGGCGCTGAAGGCGCGCTGTGAAGGCCCGGCCGGCCGGGTGGCATTTTCCGCAACCGTGCTAAAAGGGCGCGCAACCGATAACGACTTTGGAGATTTCCATGGCCTATGAAACCCTGCTCGTTGAAACCCACGGCGCCGTCACCCTGGTCCGCCTGAACCGGCCGCATGCGCTCAACGCCCTGAATTCGCAGGTGATGCGCGATCTGATGGCCGTTCTGGCCGCTTACGACGCCGATTCCACGCAGGGCTGCCTGGTGCTCACCGGGTCGGAGAAGGCGTTCGCCGCCGGGGCGGACATCAAGGAGATGCAGCCCATGAGCTTCTCCGCCATGTACGCGCAGAACTTCTTCGCCGGGTTTGACGCTGTTGTCGCCACCCGCAAGCCCTGGATCGCCGCGGTCGCCGGCTTCGCGCTTGGCGGCGGCTGTGAGCTGGCGATGATGGCCGATTATATCATCGCCGCCGACACCGCGAAATTCGGCCAGCCCGAGGTGAAGCTGGGCGTCGCCCCCGGTATGGGCGGCAGCCAGCGCCTGACCCGCGCCGTCGGCAAGGCCAAGGCGATGCAGATGTGCCTGACTGGGCGCATGATGGACGCCATCGAGGCCGAGCGCGCCGGGCTGGTGGCCGAGGTGGTGCCGGCCGATAAGCTGCTGGAGGAGGCGATGAAGCAGGCCCAGGCGATCGCCGCCATGCCGCCGCTCGCCACCATCGCCAATAAGGAAATGGTGAACGCCGCGTTCGAGACGAGTCTGAGCATGGGCATCCATTTCGAGCGCCGCCTGTTCAACGGCCTCTGCGCCACCGCCGACAAGCAAGAGGGCATGGCCGCCTTCGCCGAGAAGCGCAAAGGCGTGTGGCGCGGCGAATAAGCCCGTTTTGCAGGCCCGCGATTGTAAAAGCTTTGCCTTTTACGGCCGCGGGCTTGTAAACGTATTTACACAATTACAGTGTTTTTGCAGTTTGAAGACCTTTTCGAGGACATTTTCCTCTCCCTAATCGGGTCGTGAGTTTGTATGAGTATGTTGCGTCGCAACAAGCTCCCCTCCCAACCCGACGGAAGACGAAGATGTCCTATCAAGACCATATTTCGCAGGTTTCTCAGCTTATCCAGTCCAAAAACGGCACTTGGGACGGCATCAGCCCCGAGTCGGTGGCGCGCATGCGCCTGCAAAACCGGTTCGCCACCGGCCTGGATATCGCCCGCTACACCGCCAAGATCATGCGCGAGGACATGGCGGCCTATGACGCCGATCCCGCGAACTACACCCAGTCGCTCGGCTGCTGGCACGGCTTCATCGCCCAGCAGAAGATGATCTCCATCAAGAAGCATTTCGGCTCGACCAAGCGCCGCTACATCTACCTCTCCGGCTGGATGGTCGCCGCCCTGCGTTCCGAGTTCGGCCCGCTGCCCGATCAGTCGATGCACGAGAAGACCTCCGTCCCGGCGCTGATCCAGGAGATCTACACCTTCCTGCGCCAGGCCGACCAGCGCGAGCTGGGCATGCTGTTCCGCGATCTGGACGCCGCCCGCGCCGCTGGCGACATCGCCAAGCAGAAAGAAGTCCAGCACAAGATCGACAATTACGAGACCCATGTCGTGCCCATCATCGCGGATATCGACGCCGGGTTTGGCAATGCCGAGGCGACCTATCTGCTGGCCAAGAAGATGATCGAGGCGGGCGCTTGCGCCCTGCAGATCGAGAATCAGGTCTCCGACGAGAAGCAATGCGGTCACCAGGACGGCAAGGTGACTGTGCCGCACGAGGATTTCGTGCAGAAGATCCGCGCCCTGCGCTACGCCTTCCTGGAACTGGGCGTTGAGGACGGCGTGATCGTCGCCCGCACCGATAGCCTGGGCGCTGGTCTGACCAAGCAGATCGCCTTCTCCAAGGAGCCGGGCGATATTGGCGACCAGTACAATGCCTTCCTGGATTGCGAGGAAGTGCAGGCCGACGCCGCCCATAATGGCGACGTGATCATCAACCGCAACGGCAAGCTGCTGCGTCCGAAGCGTCTGCCTTCCAACCTGTATCAGTTCCGTCCCGGCACCGGGGCCGAGCGCTGCGTGCTGGATTGCATCAACGCCCTGAACAACGGCGCCGACCTGCTGTGGATCGAGACCGAGAAGCCGCATATCGAGCAGATCGCCGGCATGATGGACAAGATCCGCGAAGTGTGGCCGAACGCCAAGCTGGCCTACAACAACTCGCCGTCCTTCAACTGGACGCTGAACTTCCGCCAGCAGGTCTATGATGCATGGAAGGATGCGGGCAAGGATGTCTCCGCCTATGACCGCGCCAAGCTGATGAGCGTGGATTACGACGCCACCCCGCTGGCGCTCGAGGCCGACGACAAGATCCGCACCTTCCAGCGTGATGCGGCGAAGCGCGCGGGCATCTTCCACCACCTCATCACCCTGCCGACCTACCACACCGCGGCCCTGTCCACCGACAATCTGGCCAAGGAGTATTTCGGCGAGATGGGCATGCTGGGCTACGTGGCTGGCGTGCAGCGCAAGGAGATCCGCCAGGGCATCGCCTGCGTGAAGCACCAGAACATGTCCGGCTCCGATATCGGCGACGATCACAAGGAGTATTTCGCTGGCGAGGCCGCGCTGAAGGCTGGCGGCGTACACAACACCATGAACCAGTTCGCCGCCTGAGGGTGAACCGCATAGCGCCGGCGCCAACGCGCCGGTGCGACAAAAGGCCCGGAAACCCCGGGCCTTTTTATTTTACGCCCCTTCGAACCCGGCAAGCACGTTCACCGCGTTGATCCCGATTTCGGCCACGGCATAGCCGCCCTCCATCACGAAGAGCGCTGGCTTGCCCAGGGCGCCGATCATCGCCCCGATCCGGGTGAAATGTTCGTGTTCGAGTTTGAAATGGGAAATCGGATCGTCCTTGTACGTATCGACCCCGAGCGACACCACGAGCGCCTCCGGCCCAAAGGCCCGTATGCGTTCCAGCCCGGCGGTGAGCGCGGCCTCGTAAGCGGGCCATTCCGTGCCCCAGCGCAGCGGAAAATTCAGGTTGAATCCCTCGCCCCTCCCTGCGCCCATCTCATCGTCGAAGCCGAGCATGTAAGGGTATTCCTGGTCAGGATGGCCATGCAGCGAGACGAACAGCACATCATTGCGGCCGTAGAAGATTTGCTGCGTGCCATTGCCATGATGGTAATCGATATCGAGGACGGCAATGCGTCCAGCGCCGTCATCACGCAGCCTCTGCGCCGCGATGGCCGCGTTGTTGAGGAAGCAATAGCCGCCGTAATGATCCGAGCCCGCATGATGCCCCGGCGGGCGGCAGAGCGAAAACGCGGCGCGCTCCCCGGTATTGAGCAAGTTCGCGCCCGTGAGCGCCACATCGGCCGAGGTCTTCACCGCCTGCCATGTGGTCGCCGTGATCGGGGTGCCGCAATCGAAGCTGTAAAAGCCGAGGCGCCCGTCCAGCGTCTGCGGCGCCCTGTCCGCGCGCATCCCCCGCGCCGGCCAAGTATAGGGGTAGGCGGCGCCGCTCCGCCCCATGCCGAGCCATTCCTGGTGCGCGGTTTGCAGTAAGTCCACCAGCCCCGGCGCGTGGATCCGGGTAATGGCGTCCAGCGGACATGGCTGGGGCGCGATCACGTCGCCCAGCTTCACCTCGCGCACGCGGTTCAGCACCAATTCGGCGCGTTCCGGTTTCTCGAAGGCAGGCACGAATTCGCCAAATAGCAGCTCGCCCGGGCTTTGGTGCAGCAGATGATCGGCACTGTAGACGGTTCGCATCGGCGCTCTCCTCCTCGTTTTTTCAGATCATAGGCGCATGCCAGCCGCCGTCCAACGCCTCTGGTTGCCTCGGCGCCGCGCTGGGGCTATGGCGGCGCAATCATTTCACGCGGGAAGAGATTTGTCGCATGACGCTGCTTTGGACGCTGCTGATCCTCACCTTCATTTTCTCGGCTATCTTCATGCTGCCCACGCGCTGGTACACGGGCATGGCGAGCTGGGTTAAAAATTCCAGCGCCCGCCAGACGCTGCACGCGCTGGAACAGGAGCTAACCCGCCAAGCCGGGCAGGGCTTCAGCCAGGATATCAGCTTCTTCGCCGAGGGCGTTGGCCTCGCGCTGGACCGCGCGCGCAAGCTGGTGTTCATCGCTGTGCGCGAGGATGGCAAGCTGCAATCGGCGGTGGTGCCGTTCAGCGCCGTTGTCGACCATACGCATGGCGAAAAGCGCGATAGCGGCTTCTACGATTACTATGTCGATGTCACCATCACTGGCGCGGCGCGGCCCGTGTGGCGCCTGCTCTGCGGCGAGAATCCCGAACTGGCCGCCCGCCTGCGCGCGGCGCTGGACGAAGCCAAGGTCTAATCCGGCCGTACGATCGTCCCCGCCTCGCCGGCAGCGATCGCCTGCGCCTCCTCCAGCCGGCCGATCGCGGCGGTCCGCCCGGTGGCGCGCACAAAGGCGCAGGCCGCCCGCACTTTCGGCCCCATGCTGCCGGCGGCGAAATCATGCGCCGCCAGCGCCCCTGGCGAGGTCTGCCGCAATATCGTCTGGGCCGGGGTGCCATAATTCAGATACACGGCGGGCACGTCGGTGAGCATCAGCAGCATGTCGGCGCCGATCTCGGCCGCCAGCAGCGCGGCCGAGGCATCCTTGTCGATCACCGCCTCCACCCCGCGCCATTGGCCCGCCGCATCCCGCGCCACCGGAATGCCGCCGCCGCCCGCGCAGATCACGAACACCCCCGCCTGGGTGAGGCGGGTAATGCTGCCCGTGTTCAGCAGCCGGACCGGCGCGGGTGAGGGCACCACGCGGCGCCAATATTGGCCGTCCGGCGCCACCGCCCAGCCGCGGTCCGCCGCCAGTTGCCGCGCGGTGGCTTCGTCATAGACCGGGCCGATCGGCTTGCTCGGTTTGGCGAAGGCCGGGTCGTTGGCGGCCACCTCGATGCGCGTGAGCAGCGTCGCGATCTCCGCCTCGGGCGGCAGGGCGTTGGCCAGCTCCTGCTCCAGCAGATAGCCGATCCAGCCTTCGCTCTCGGCGTCCAGGCTGTCCAGCGCCTGCGCCGCCCCTTTCGGCCCGGCCTCGGCCTGCAAGGCCAGCAGCCCCACCTGCGGGCCGTTGCCATGGGTGAGGGTGACATGGTGCCCCCGCGCCGTCAGCGCCGCGAGCTGCACCGCCGCCTGCCGCACATTCTCATGCTGTGCTGCCTCGCTCAGCGCCTCGCCCCGGCGCAGCAGCGCGTTGCCGCCCAGGGCCGTGACGATATGCATCACGCCAGGGTGGCGACGAGGATCGCCTTGATCGAGTGCATGCGGTTCTCCGCCTGGTCGAACACGATGGAGGCCCCGGACTCGAACACCTCCTCCGTCACCTCCATGGCCGTAATGCCGTGCCGCTTCTCAATCTCCCGGCCCACGCTGGTCTCGGTGTTGTGGAAGGCGGGCAGGCAATGCATGAACTTCGCCGCCGGGTTGCCGGTGGCCGCCATCAGCGCGGCGTTGATCTGATAGGGCATCAGCAGCTTGATGCGGTCGCCCCAGAGATGCTCATCCTCGCCCATCGAGAGCCAGACATCCGTATAGAGGAAATCCGCCCCCTCGACGGCTTTTTGCGGATCGGCCTCGAAGCCGATTTCCGCGCCGCTCTGCGCCGCGATGGTGTGCAGCCGCGCGATATATTCCGGGGCGGGCCAGAGCGATTCCGGCGCGCCGATTTTCATCCGCATGCCCAGCTTCGCCGCCCCCATCGCCAGCGACAGCGCCATGTTGTTACGCCCATCGCCCATGAAGGCGAATTTGATATCCTGCAGCCCCTTGCTGCAAAATTCAGGCATGGTCAGAAAATCGGCAAGCACCTGGGTCGGGTGCGCGGCATCGGTCAGCCCGTTATACACCGGCACGCCGGAATATTTCGAGAGCGTCTCCACATCCGCCTGCGCGAAGCCGCGGAACTCGATTGCGTCATACATCCGCCCGAGTACGCGCGCGGTGTCCTTCACGCTCTCCTTGTGGCCGATATGGCTGCCGCCGGGGCCCATATAGGTGACATGCGCGCCCTGGTCATAAGCCGCGACCTCGAAGCCCGAGCGCGTGCGCGTGGAGTCCTTCTCGAAGATCAGCGCGATGGTCTTGCCGCGCAGGCGTTGCACCTCATAACCGCCGCGCTTGGCGGCCTTTAGTTCAGCGCCCAGCTTAAGCAGTTCGAGAATTTCGCCGGCGGTGAATTCCTCCAGCGACAATACCGAGCGTCCGCGCAGATGTACCATTCCCGTATCTCCCTCAGATTGCGTCGCGCCGGATCGGGCAGGTCATGCAATGCGCCCCGCCGCGCCCGCGCCCCAGCTCCGCACCCTCGATGGTGATGACCTCCACCCCGGCCTTGCGCAGCAGCGTGTTGGTGTAAACATTGCGGTCATAGGCGATCACCACGCCCGGTTCGAGGGCGAATACGTTGTTGCCATCATCCCATTGCTCGCGCTCGGCCTCATAGGAATCACCGCCCGTCTCGATCACCCGCAGCTTGGCATGCCCCAAGGCGCTGGCGACGACGTCGAGAAAACTGCCGGTCTCCTCGACGATCCGGATGCCGCTCTCGTTGGCGTCAGGATAAACCGAGAAGGGCCGCAGCCTGTGCACCACGTCGGGATAGATGGTGACGAGATCGCGGTCGCAGAAGGAGAACACGGTGTCGAGATGCATGAAGGAGCGGTCGCTCGGCATTAGCGCCGCGATCACCCGCTCCGCCGCCTTGTGCGCGAAGAGCCGCCGCGCATATTGCGTTACCGCCTGCGGGGTGGAGCGTTCACCCATGCCGATCAGCACCACACCATGGCCGACGGGCATGAAATCCCCGCCCTCCAGGCTGAGCGGCCCGGCCTGCTCCTCGGCGGCGTTGAAATATTTGTGGAACTTGGCGCCCTTGAAGCGCGGATGAAAGCCATACACGGCGGCCACATTCGCGGCTTCCTGCTGGCGCGCGGGCCAGTGCATGGGGTTGATGAACACGCCATTGCCGCTCCAGCAGGAGGTGTCGCGCGTGAAGAGCTGGTTGGGCAGCGGAGGTAACACGAATTCATGCGCCGCGCGGGTCATGCCGAACAGCGAATGCGGGGTGAACGGCAACTCCGCCCGCGCGATGCCGCCGATCATATATGCTGCGAGCTGTGTCGCGTTCATCTCGTCGAGCCAGGCGCGCAGCTCGGCATCGGTGCCGGTGGCGCTGTCCGCCGTGCCCAGGCGCTTGTCGAGCAGCCAGTCCCGCGCCGGTTTGTGCGTCATGGTCTCGGCCAGGGCCTGGCCGAATTCCACCACCGCCACCCCGCGCTCGCGCAGCGTGTCGACAAAGGCATCATGCTCCTGCCGCGCCTTTTTCACCCAGATCACATCGTCGAACAGCAACTCATGGCAGTTGCCGGGGGTGAGGCGGGTAAGGCTGAGATCCGGCCGATGCACCAGCACTTCGCGCAGCTTGCCAACTTCGGAATGGACACCAGGGTCCGCTTGGGTGGTGCTCATGGCGCGTTTCCTGTCCTTGTCGTTGCCGTGCTTCTAGCGCGTGGCGGCCAGGGCGGCCTTGCGCAAAATCAATCCGGCGGCATCGGGGGGCAGAAAACGAAGCGGCAGCGGCCAGAGCCGATGCCGCCTCAGAGCGGGCTTATTTGCCTTCGGCGCCGCGGAAGAAGTTGATGATGGCCGAGAAATCCTCGCCGCCATGGCCGAGCTTCTCGAAGATGCTGTACAGCGCCGCCGCCTGCGCGCCCATCGGGCTCGAGGCACCGGCGCTGATCGCGGCCTCCTGCGCCAGGCGCAGATCCTTCAGCATCAGCGCGGTCGCGAAGCCCGGCTTGTAGTCGCGGTTGGCGGGCGAGGCGGGCACCGGCCCGGGTACCGGGCAATTGGTGGTCAGCGCCCAGCACTGGCCGGAGGAGGTGGAGGCGACATCGAACAGCGCCTGATGCGAGAGGCCGAGGCGCTCGCCGAGCACAAAGGCTTCCGCCACCCCGGCCATGGAGATGCCGAGGATCATGTTGTTGCAGATCTTCGCCGCCTGGCCGGCCCCGGCATCGCCGCAATGCACCAGGCGCTTGCCCATTTTCTGCAACACCGCCTCGCCCTTGGCGAAGGCCGCGGCCGAGCCGCCGACCATGAAGGTGAGCGTGGCCGCCGCCGCCCCCATGGTGCCGCCAGAAACCGGGGCGTCCAGCGTCAGCATACCCATCCCGGTGCCGAGCTGGTGCGCCTTGCGCGCGCTCTCCACGTCGATGGTCGAACTATCGATGAACAGCGTGCCGGGCCGCGCCACCTGCGTCAGCTCGCCCCACACCGAGAGCACGTGCTTGCCCGCGGGTAGCATGGTGATCACCACATTGGCATGTTCCACCGCCGCGGCGGCGCTGGCGGCGAATTTCACCCCCTGCGCCGCGGCCGCCGCCTCGGCATTGGGGGCAAGGTCGAAGCCGGTGACGTCGAAACCCGCTTTCATCAGATTGCCAGCCATCGGCAGGCCCATATTGCCCAGGCCGATAAAGGCGATTTTTTCCGCCATGTTGTCCTCCTGTGTGTAAATTTCAGAAAAGTCTGTCAGGGCTATTGCGCAGATACGCCTCCACGGTGGCGGCGCTCACCTCTTCCAGTGTGGCCGGGCGCCATTTCGGGGTGCGGTCCTTATCCACCACCGCCGCGCGCACGCCCTCATAAAACTCATCCGAGGCCAGCACCGAATGCGTGGCGGCGAATTCGCGCTCCAGGCTGTCCTTCAGGCTCTCGTCATGCCGCGCCAGGCGTAGCATCCGCAGCGTCACCTTCATGCTGGTGGGCGATTTCTGCGCCATCACGGCAAGGGTCTTTTGCGCGAACGCGGAGCCCGAGGCCTTGAGCGCCGCCACGATCTGCTCCACCTCGTCATGCGCGAAGGCGGCGTCGATCTCGGCGCGGTGCGCGGCCATCGGCGCCGGCACAGTCTCGGCAAGGCGGCTGACCACGCCGCGCACATCCGCCAGCGTGGCGGTGGCGGGCAGGGTGGCCAGGGCCTCATACAGCGCGGGCAGCCTGTCGCTTGGCACGAAATGATCGGCAAACCCGGCGTAGATCGCGTCCGCGCCGCCGAAACCATCCCCGGTCAGGCCCATGAAGGTGCCAATCTCGCCGGGAGCGTGGCTGAGCAGCCAGGTGCCGCCGACATCGGGGAAAAAGCCGATGCCCGTCTCCGGCATCGCCATGCGCGTGCGCTCGGTCACCACCCGCACGCTGCCATGCGCCGAGATGCCAACGCCCCCGCCCATGGTGATGCCGTCCATGATCGCGACATACGGTTTGGCATAGGCGGCGATATGCGCGTTCATCCGGTATTCATCGCGGAAGAATTCCCCGCCGAAGCCGATGTCGCGCGGGCCGCGCTCATACAGGGCGCGGATATCCCCGCCCGCGCACAATCCGCGCTCGCCTTCGCCGGTCACCAGCACAGCCCCCACGGCCGGGTCAGCCTCGAAGCGCTTCAGCGCGGCGGCGAGGTGCTTGATCATCTCCAGCGTCAGGCTGTTGAGTGCCTTGGGCCGGTTCAGCCGCACGCGCCCCAGCGCGCCCACGGTCTCGACCAGAATGTCGGGGCTTTCGGACATTCAGTGTTTCCTCTCAGCTCTTGGCGGTGATGCCGCGCGCGATGATCACGCGCATGATCTCGTTGGTGCCTTCCAGGATCTGGTGCACGCGCAGATCGCGCACGATCTTCTCGATGCCGTAATCGGCGAGATAGCCGTAGCCGCCATGCAGTTGCAGTGCCTGGTTGGCGATGTCGAAGCTGGCATCGGTGACGAAGCGCTTGGCCATGGCGCAGAGCCGGGTGGCGTCGTCGGTCTTGGCATCCAGCGCCGCCGCCGCGCGCCAGAGGAAGGTGCGCGCCACCTCCAGCTCTGTCGCCATGTCGGCGAGGCGGAATTGCAGCGCCTGGAACTCGTGCAGCGCCGCGCCGAAGGCCTTGCGCTGCCCCATGTACTCCACCGCCTTGTCGAACGCCGCCTGGGCGCCGCCGAGCGAGCAGGCGGCGATGTTCAGCCGTCCGCCATCCAACCCGGCCATGGCGATGTTGAAGCCCTTATTCTCCAGCCCGAGCAGATTGGCGGCGGGCACGCGCACGCCGTCGAAGGTGACGGTGCGGGTGGGCTGCGCGTTCCAGCCCATCTTCTTCTCATTGGCGCCGAAGGACAGCCCCGCCATCCCCTTCTCGACGATGAAGGCGGAAATGCCGCGCGCCCCGGCATCGGCGGTGCGGGCCATCACCACATAGATGTCGCTGGCCCCGGCGCCGGAGATGAATTGCTTCTCCCCGGTCAACACATAATCATCGCCATCGCGGACCGCGCGGGTGCGCAGCGCCCCGGCATCCGAGCCCGCCCCCGGCTCGGTGAGGCAATAGCTGGCCAGATGCTCCATGCTGGCGAGCGCCGGGATATAGCTTTGCCGCTGTTCGTCATTGCCGAAGCGGTCGATCATCCACACGCACATATTATGGATGGAGAGATAGGCGGCGACAGAGGGGCAGCCCTTGGCCAGGGCCTCGAACACCATCACCGCCTCCTGGCGGCCCAGCCCCGAGCCGCCCACATCGTCACGCGTATAGATCGCGCCAAGGCCCAGAGCGGCGGCCTTGCGCAACGTCTCCACGGGGAAGGTCTTCGCCTGATCCCATTCCACCGCGAACGGGGCGAGTTCCTCGGCCGCGAAGCCCTCCGCCATATCGCGGATCGCGGCCTGTTCCTCAGACGGCAGAAAATCCATTCCCCGTGCCTCCCTGCTTTACGACATGGTGGGGATGACGAAGCTCGCGCCATCCTTGTTGGTGCTGGGCCAGCGCGCCGTCACCGTCTTGGTCTTGGTATAGAAGCGGATGGAATCCGGCCCGTGCTGGTTGAGATCGCCAAAGCCCGAGCGCTTCCAGCCGCCGAAGGTGTGGTAGGCGATGGGCACCGGAATGGGCACGTTGATGCCGACCATGCCCACCTGCACGCGGGCCGCGAAATCGCGCGCCGCATCGCCGGACTGGGTGAAGATCGCGGTGCCGTTGCCGTATTCATGGTTGGTGGCCAGGGCGAGCGCGTCCTCGTAGGTCTTGGCGCGCACCACCGAGAGCACGGGGCCGAAGATCTCCTCCTTGTAGATGCGCATCTCCGGGGTCACGTGGTCGAACAGCGAGCCGCCGATGAAGAACCCGTTCTCATAGCCCTGTAGCTTGAAGCCGCGGCCATCGACGGCGAGTTTCGCGCCTTCCTCGACGCCGATCCTGATGTAATCCTCCACCCGCGCCAGCGCCTGGGCGGTCACCAGCGGGCCGTAATCGGCGGTGCCATCGGTCGAGGGGCCGATTTTTAGATTCTCCACGCGCGGGATCAGCTTCTGCACCAGCCGCTCGGCGGTGCCTTCGCCCACCGGCACCGCCACCGAGATCGCCATGCAGCGCTCACCGGCCGAGCCATACCCGGCGCCGATCAGCGCATCCACGGTCTGGTCCATATCCGCATCCGGCAGGATGATGGCGTGGTTCTTGGCGCCGCCGAAGCATTGCGCGCGCTTCCCGGTCTCCGCCGCGCGGTGGTAGATGTAATGCGCGATCGGCGTGGAGCCAACGAAGCCCACCGCCTTGATGTCGGGATCATCGAGGATCGCGTCCACCGACTCCTTGTCGCCATTCACCACGTTCAGCACGCCCGGCGGCAGCCCGGCCTCAAGGAACAGCTCGGCGATGCGCATCGGCACGCTGGGGTCGCGCTCCGAGGGTTTCAGGATCATCGCATTGCCGCAGGCCAGCGCCGGGGCGGCTTTCCACAGCGGGATCATGGCCGGGAAGTTGAACGGGGTGATGCCCGCCACCACGCCGAGCGGCTGGCGCATGGAATACACGTCGATGCCCGTGCCGGCGGAGTCGCTGTACTCGCCCTTCAGCAGATGCGGGATACCGATGGCGAATTCCACCACCTCCAGCCCGCGCTGGATGTCGCCCTTGGCGTCGGGGATCGTCTTGCCATGCTCCGAGGCCAGCATCGCCGCCAGCTCGTCATATTCCTTCTGGATCAGTTCCAGGAACTTCATCAGCACGCGCGCGCGCCGCTGCGGATTGGTCGCCGCCCAGCCGATCTGCGCGTCGCGGGCGTTCTCCACCGCCGCGCGCAGCTCGGCCTTGGAGGCCAGCGCCACCTTGGCCTGCACGGCGCCGGTCGAGGGGTTGAAAATATCGGCAAAGCGGCCGGACGTGCCGGGTACGCGCTTGCCGCCGATGAAATGTCCGATTTCACGCATGGTTTGGTTCCTCCACGATCTTGCCCACAGCTTGCACGAATTCACGCACAGTCATAGGCTCTAATTTTCAAAACCGTTGTGCAAAAATTCACATGAACCAGACGCTCGATTGGGATTTGCTGCAATCCTTCCTCGCCGTGGCGCGCACCGGGCGGCTCACGGGCGCGGCGCGGCGGCTGGGCATCGACCATTCCACCCTGTCGCGCCGGCTCACGGCGCTGGAGGCGGCTCTGGGCACCAAGCTGTTCGAGCGCCAGCTCTCCGGCTACCGGCTCACCCGCCAGGGCGAGCATCTGCTCGGCCAGGCGGAGACGATGGAGAGCACGGTGCTGGCCATCCAATCCGATGCCGGGCGCGAGCGCGCGCAGGTCTCCGGGCTGGTGCGCATCGGCGTGCCGGATGGGTTCGGCACCTTCTTCCTCGCCCCCGAGATCGGCCGCCTTGCCGCCGCGCAGCCTAATCTGCAAATCGACCTCGCCGCCACCCCGCGCGGCTTCTCGCTCTCCAAGCGCGATGCCGACATCGCCATTATGCTCTCGCGCCCGGCGCATGGGCGCATTCATGCGCGCAAGCTCACCGATTACGAGCTGGGCCTCTACGCGGCGGCCGATCTGGCCCCGCTCGTGCGCAGCGCCGAGGACATCGCCCGCCTGCCGTTCATCTCCTATATCGACGACATGCTGTTCGCGCCGGAGCTGGATTATGTCCCCGCCATCGGTAAGGGGATCGAGCCGAAGCTGCGCTGCTCCAACCTCATCGCCCAGCACATGGCCGCCGCCGCCGGGGCGGGGCTGTGCATTCTGCCCTGCTTCCTGGCCGATGGCGATGCCCGGCTCACCCGTGTGCTGCGCCAGGAGATCCGGCTGATCCGCAGCTTCTGGATGCTGGTGCCCTCCGATATCCGCGAACTGGCCCGCATCCGCGTCACCTGCGACTTCATCGCCGACGCGGTGGCCCGCGCCGCGCCGCGCTTTCTGCCAGAAAAGGGTTGACCATGACCGAAGAGGATTTCACTGCCCGCCATTACGGCCCCCGCGCCAGCGCCTATGTCGCCAGCGCGGTGCATGCCCAGGGGGCGGATCTCGACGAGGTCGCGGCCTTGCTGGCGGGGCGCGGCTTTGGCCGCGTGCTTGACCTTGGCTGCGGCGGTGGGCATGTCAGCTATCGCGCCGCGCCGCATGCGGGCGAGGTGGTGGCGGCGGATGTCACCCCGCCAATGCTCGACGAGGTGGCGCGCGAGGCCGCGCGGCGGAACCTGCCCAACATCACCACCGCCAACGCGGCGGCCGAGGCGCTGCCCTTCCCGGACGCGGATTTCGACGCCGTGCTAAGCCGCTTCAGCGCGCATCACTGGCGGGACTTCGCCACCGGGCTGCGCCAGGCGCGGCGTGTCGCCAAGCCCGGCGCGTTGGCGGTGTTCATCGACACCACCGCCCCCGCCGCGCCGGTGCTGGACACGCATCTGCAAACCATGGAGTTGCTGCGCGACGCCTCGCATGTGCGCAATTACAGCGTGGCGGAATGGGCGGCGGAACTCTCCCGCGCCGGGTTCGCCCTGCGCGGCTTCACCGCGCGCCGCCTGCCGCTCGATTTCGCCAGTTGGACGGCGCGCACCAGCACGGCGCTTGAGTTCCGCGCCGCGATCCGCGCGCTGCAAACCGGAGCGCCGGAGGCGGTGAGGGCGCATTTCGCCGTCGCCGCCGATGGCAGCTTCACGATCGACACCGCCAGCTTCGTCGCCGAGGCGGTTTAGAGCAGCGCCGCCACGGCGTCCGCCGCCTGGCCCCAGAGCGTGCTCATCGCCGCGGCCAGCCCCTCCGGCGTGGTACCGCCCGGCGCGCTCGCGGTAAAGTCGCGCAGTGTGAACGCCGCGGCGGCGGCGGGGCGCAGGCCGAGCTGCGCCTGCAGCGTCACCACCCCGGCGGCATCCGGCGCGAAGTGGAGCACCTGAATCTCGACATACACATCCGGCACGGCGCCGATCGCCCCGCCATCCTCCAGCACGGTATCCCCCGGCAGGCGCTGGGCGAGGTCCCGCACCATCACGTTTTGCAGCATCCCCACCAGCGGCGATGCCCATACGGTGTTGGCGTCGCTGTTCAACTCATAGGCGCTGCCGGGCTGGGGCAGGGCGGTCTGGTCCAAATCGCCGGGGATGCCGACATTGCGCACCCCGATGCGCCGGCCCCCGCCCGCGCGCACCGCGCCCGGCACGGCGGCGAGGCGGTAATAGCGTGGCGCGGGGGCGGCGCAGCCAGCGAGGCTGGCGCCCAGCAACAGGGCGAAGGCGCGGCGGTTCATTGGCTCTTTCTCCCCAGCAACAGCGCCTGCGGATTACGGCTGAGATAATCCGTGAGCGCCTTCAGCGACTGCATGGTATCATCGGTCTCCTGCAAGACCTGCTGGATATTGCGCTGGAAATCAGAATCCGTGCCGAAGCCCTGGTTGAGGTTTTGCAGCGTGGTGTTGGCGCTCTTCAGCGTGGCGGCGAGCTGGGCCAGGCTTTCCTGCGCCGCCTTGCCGCCCAGCGTGCCATTGGCGGTGGCCAGCAGCTTGTTGAGGTTATCGCCGATCTGCGCGAACGGAACCTGGTCCAGCTTGGTGGTGATATCAGCGGCATTGGCCATCACCTGATCCAGCCCGCCGGGCTGCACCGGCAACACCAGCGCGCCGTTTTCGCGTGTCACCTTGGCGGGGGCGGCGTTGGCGACGTAATCCAGCGCGATCATTTTCTGCCCGGTGACATAGCTGGCCGAGGCCAATTCCACCCGCATGCCCTGGTCGACGAGGTGCTGGAACACCGCCTCGGGGTCGAGGCCCGGCTGTGCCCGCGTCAGGGCGAAGACCCGCTCGGGCTGCACCTGCATGCCCACGCGCACTTGCGCGGCGCCCGTGGCGGGGTTGATCTGCAGGCTCACATCGGTGACATCGCCCACTTGAATGCCGAGCATGTTGACTGGCGCGCCAGGGGTGAGGCCGTTCACATCGGCGCGCAGATAGGCGACCAGCGGGATCTGCGTGCGGTAGGAGGCGGCGTCCGCCTCCTGGTGCGAGGCGTAGAGCGTGAAGCTCGACCCGCTCGGGCTGGGCGCCTCGCTCATCGCCGCGGGCGGCACGTTGAAGGTGATGCCGCCCGCCAGCAGCGCCTGTGCCGATTGCAGCTGCATTTGCAGCACCCCGCCCTGGATGCCGAGCGCGATGCCCGAGGAATTCCAGAACCGGCTATCGGGGCGGACCAGCTTGTCGAACGGCGCGCGGATGAACACGCTGATCTTCACCGGGCCGAGCCCGTCGCCCAGATCATAGCCCAGCACTTCGCCCACCGCGACATCGCGGTAAAACACCGGCGAGCCCGATTGCAGCGAGCCGATGCGGCTGGCGGTGAGGACAAAGGTGCTGCCCGGCTCGTCCGAGCGCACCCCGGGCGGCTGTTCGAGGCCGATGAAATTATCCTGGTAATCGCCGCCGGGCGGGCCGGGATCGACAGAGATATAGGCCCCCGAAACCAGCGTCTCGAAGCCTGATGTGTCGGCGAAATTCAGGCGCGGGCGCTCGACCCAGAAACGCGCATGGCTGGTCAGGAAGCGCGCCCCGACATGGTTCATCCGCACCTTGACGATGACATGGCTGTTATCCTTGGCGAGGTCGATGCTCTCCACCGTGCCAAGCGCCACGTCCTTGAACTTGAGCTGGGTTTGCCCGGCCTCCAGCCCCTGGGCGGTGTCGAAGGTGAGGGTGAGCAGAGGCCCCTGTTCGATGAGCGTGCGGTAGCCGAGATAGCCCGCGATCATCGCGGCGATGATCGGGATCAGCCAGACGAACTGAAAGCGCGGGCGGCGCAGCCTGGCGCGCGGCGGCGGCGCGGCTGGGGGAGGCGTGGTCTCGTTCATGCGCTTGGCTCCTGCGCTGCGTCCAGCGCGTCCCACATCAGCCGCGGGTCAAAGGCGTTGACGGCGAAGATCGTCAGCACCACCACCGCGGCGAAGCAGGAGGCGCCGAGATCGGCGCGCACATTTGCGAATTGCCCGAAGCGCAGCAGCGCCGCCAGGATCGAGACCATGAACACGTCGATCATCGACCAGCGGCCGACGAAATCGATGATCCGGTACGCGCGGGCGCGCAGCGGCAGCAGCGTCGGGCGGCGCAGCTGCGTCGTCACCAGGATCACCACCATGATCAGGAGTTTCGCCAGCGGGATGGTGATGCTGGCGAAGAACACCAGCAGTGCCAGCGGCCATAGCCCCGCCTGGGCTAGTTCGACAATGCCGTGCATGATGGTGAAACTCTGCGTGCGCGCCAGCTGGGTGACGACCATGAAGGGATAAAGATTGGCCGGGACATAGAGCAGCGCCGCCGCCAGCACCAGCGACCAGGCGCGGCTGATGCTGTGCGGCTTGCGCCGGCGCAGCGGCGCGTGGCAGCGCCGGCATTGCTCACCCTCCGCCGTGGCATGGTTGAGCAGTCCGCACGCCTCACAGCCGATTATTTCATCGCCCACGCCGGGCGGGGGCGGGGTGTCGCGCTGGTCCAGCGCGCGCCACAGCCCTTCCAGGTCCAGGCTGCCATCGGCGGCGGCGGTGGCCAGCATGCAGCCGATCAGGGCGTAGAGCGCGGTGTCGAGATGCACGCTCGCCATGCCGGTCAGCCGCGTATAGGCGACGAGAAAGCCGAGCAGATACACATCCAGCATCGCCCAGGGCGAGAGCGGCCGGTACCAGCGCAGCGCCGCCTTCAGCAGGCGCGGCGGCAGGCTGTGGCGCCCGCCCAGGGCGAGCAGCAAGATGCCGAGCTTGGCCGCGGGCGCGAGCAGGGTGACGCCAAACACCAGCGCCGCCACCAGCCCCCAACCCTGGGCCAGCAACTGGGCCGGGCCGGTATCCAGCCGCGCCTGGGCGAAGCGGCCATAGGCCTCGATTTCGAGAAACGGGGCCGCGAGGGCGAACAGGTAAAACAGCAGCGCCGCCATCGCGCAGGCCAAAGGGAAGCTGGCATCGAACTGACGCATCCGCCATAGCGGCTCGGCGCAGCGCGGGCATTCGGCCACCATGCCGGGGCGGCGCGGTCCCAGCCGGCAAAGCTGGCCGCATTGCGGGCATTCCCGTGCGTCCGGGGCGTCGGCCAGCAGGGGCGGGGCGGGTGACATGGCGCGAGGGAGGCACGCCGGAGCCGCTCGCGTCAAGCCGCCGCTCGCCAAAGGCATTGATCAGGGTCAATGTGCGGCGGCGGCGGCGCGGCTATCGGGCGGGGCAGGAGGCATAGGGCATGCAAGCGAGGCGTAAATACATCCTGCTCGTCGCGGCGGTGGCCGTCATCACCCTGGGGGGCTGGTGGCTGCTTGCCCCTGGCGGCGAAACCAACACGCTGTACGGCGATGTCGAGATCCGCCAGGTGGACCTCGCCTTCAACGCCGAGGGGCGGGTGAGCCAGATGCTCTGCCAGGAGGGCGACAAGGTGAAGGCCGGGCAGCTTCTGGCCACGCTGGACGACGCCACCTATGCCAACGCCCTGGCCCTGGCCGAGGCCCGCCGCGATGCCGCCAAGGCCCAGCTCAACCTGTTGCTCGCCGGCTCGCGCTATGAGGATATCGACCGCGCCCGCGCCGCGCTCGACGCCGCCAAGGCGCAGCTTGCCAACGCCAAGGCCTCCTATGCCCGGCAGCAGGCGCTGATCGGCCGTGGCGCGACGCCGCAGCAAACGCTGGATAACGCCCGCATGGCGCTGGACTCCGCCCAGGCGCAGCAGGACGGCGCCCAGGCGCAGCTGACCGAGCTGATCAACGGCCCGCGCAAGCAGGAAATCGATGCCGCCCGCGCCGCTTATCAGGAGGCCGAGGCCCAGGTCGCGCTGGCGCAGACCGGGGAGGACGACACCAAACTCTACGCCCCGGTGGATGGGGTGGTGATGACCCGCGTGATCGAGCCCGGCACCGTCGTGCTGCCCACCAACACCGTGTATTCGCTTGCCAACACGGCGGAGACCTGGGTGCGCGCCTTCGCGCCCGAGACCATGTTGGGGCGCGTCGCGCCGGGAACGAAAGTGACCATCACCACCGACACGCCGGGCAGCAAGATCTATCACGGCATCATTGGCTATGTGTCGCCGGTGGCTGAATTCACGCCCAAGACGGTGGAGACGCCCGATCTGCGCACGCAGCTTGTCTATCGCTTCCGTGTGCGGGTGAGCGACGCCGATGACGGGCTGCGCCAGGGCATGCCGGTGACCGTGACGCTGCCATGACCGCGCTCGCCCGCACCGAGGGGCTGAGCCATGTCTTCCCTGGCAAGGCGGGCGGGGCCAGGGCACTCGACAATATCACCGCCGAGATCGCGCCGGGGGTGATCACCGGCGTCGTCGGGCCTGACGGCGCGGGCAAGACCACGCTGCTGCGGCATCTGGCCGGGCTGCTGCGGCCGAGCGCCGGGCGGGTCGAGGTGCTGGGGCATGACATGGCCATGGCCGCCGCCGCCGCGCATCCGTTCATCGGCTACATGCCGCAGCGTTTCGGGCTTTATGAGGATCTCACGGTCGGCGAAAACCTCGCCTTGTTCGCCGATCTTCACGGGCTGCGCGACGCCGCGCGCGCGCAGCGCAGCGCCATGCTGCTCTCATTCACCGGCCTCGCGCCGTTCACCGCGCGCCAGGCCGGGGCGCTCTCGGGCGGGATGAAGCAGAAGCTCGGCCTCGCCTGCGCGCTGCTGGCCCGCCCCCGGCTGCTGCTGCTCGACGAACCCTCGGTCGGCGTGGACCCGGCCTCGCGCCGGGAGCTGTGGCGCATCGTCGAGCGCATGATGGCGGAGGCGAAGGCGGCAGGCGCCGAGATGGGCGTGGTGTGGGCGACCTCTTATCTCGACGAAGCCGAGCGCTGCGCCAAGGTGCTGCTGCTGCATGAGGGCAGGCTGCTCTCGGCGGCGCCGCCTGCAGAGTTTCTGGCGCCGCTGGCCGGGCGGGTGTGCCGGGTGACGCTGCCGGCCGCGCAGCGCCGCCGCGCCGTGGCGCTGGCCAAGACGCTGCCCGGCGTGCTCGATGCGCTGGTGCAGGGCGACAGCCTGCGCCTGGTGCTCGCCCCCGGCGCCACCCCGCCCGCGGCGGCGCTGCTTGGCGGCAGTGAGACCAGCCTGGTGCCGCCGCGCTTCGAGGACGGATTCATCGACCGCCTGCTCGCCGCCACGCCGCCCGACCCGCCAGCGCCGCCACCACCCGCCGCGCCGCCGCCGCCGGATGGCGCGGTGATCGAGGTGCGCGACCTGATCCGCCGGTTCGGCGATTTCGTGGCGGTCGATCATGTCAGCTTCTCCATCGCGCGGGGCGAGATCTTCGGCCTGCTCGGGCCGAATGGGGCGGGTAAATCCACGACCTTCCGCATGCTCTGCGGCTTGCTGCGCCCGAGCGCGGGTAGCGCCCTGGTGGCTGGGCAAAACCTGCTCACCGCCGCCGCCGAGGCGCGCGCCAAGCTCGGCTACATGGCGCAAAAATTCTCGCTCTATGGCGAGCTGACGGTGCGCCAGAACCTGGATTTCTTCGCCCGCAGCTACGGGCTGCGCGGGGCGGCGCGGCAACGGGCGATCACCGATGCGCTGGCGCGGTTCGAGCTGGACGCGGTGGCAGGCAATGTGGCCGGGGCGCTGCCGCTGGGGCTCAAGCAGCGCCTCTCCCTGGCCGCGGCGCTGCTGCACGAGCCGGAGATTTTGTTTCTCGACGAGCCAACCTCGGGCGTCGATCCGCTCAACCGCCGCGCCTTCTGGGCGCGCATCGGCGAGCTGGCGGCGCGCGGTGTCACCGTGCTCGTCACCAGCCATTTCATGGATGAGGCGGAGTATTGCGACCGGCTCGCCATCATCAATGCCGGGCGGGTGCTGGTCACCGACACGCCCGCCGCCCTGCGCGCCAGCGTGCGCAGCCCGGACTTGCCGGACCCGACCCTGGAAGACGCCTTCATCTCCCTCATCGACGGCGCCGCCGCATGAGCCCGCGCCTGCAAAGGCTGCGCGGCCTGGTCCGCAAGGAGGTCTGGCAGATCCTGCGCGATCCCTCGGCGCTGCTAATCGCCTTCCTGCTGCCCTTCATCCTGCTCATCATCAACGGCTTCGGCCTGTCACTGGATGCGCACCGCATGAAACTCGCCGTGGTGGTCGAGGCCGGGGCGGCGCCGACGCGTAGCATCGAACAGGCGCTGGATGCCTCGCCCTATCTCGCGGTGGAATGGGCGCCGAGCGGGCAAGCCGCGCGGCGCGCGCTGGAGCAGGGCGAGGTGCGCGGCATTCTCACCCTGCGCCAGGATTTCGCGGCGAAGCTGGCCCGCCCTGCGCGCTGGCCCGCGGTCGCGCAGCTCGCGGTGAACGCCACCGACCCCAACACCGCCCGGCTGTTGCAGGGCTATGTCACTGGCGCGTTCAGCGTCTGGTTGCAAGATGTGGCGACCGAGCGCGCTCTCACCCCCGGCGGCGGCCCGGTGCTGGAAACCCGCTACTGGTATAACCCGCAGCTGCGCTCGACCGATTTCATCGTGCCCGGGGTGATCGCGCTGGTCATGTCGATGACCGGCACGCTGCTCACCGCGCTGATCGTGGCGCGCGAATGGGAACGCGGGACGATGGAATCCATGCTCGCCTCGCCCGCCGCCATGGGCGAGCTGGTAGGCGCCAAGCTGGGCACTTATTTCGTGCTGGGCATGGGCTCGATGGCGATGTCGGTGCTCATCACCGTGTTCGTGTTCGGGGTGCCGCTGCATGGCAGCCTCGGGGCGCTGGGGCTCACCGCCGCGCTGTTTCTGGTCTTCACCCTGGCGCAGGGGCTGTTCATCTCCACCCTCGCGCGCAACCAGTTCGTCGCCGCGCAGCTCGCCTTCATCACCACCATGCTGCCGGCGATCATGCTCTCGGGCATGTTGTTCGACATCGCCTCCATGCCGCGCTGGCTGCAATGGCTGACCTATGTGTTCCCGGCGCGCTATTTCGTCGCGGCGGTGCAGACGCTGTTCCTCGCCGGCGATGTCTGGTCGGTGCTGCTGCCCAATCTCTGCGGCCTGGCCATCGCCGCGGCGCTCACCGTCGCCGCCACGCTGGCCGTGACCCATCGCCGTCTGGACTGACCCGCCATGCTCGCCCGCATCATTGCCCTCGTGATCAAGGAACTGATCTCCCTCTGGTCGGACCGTAAAACCCGCTTCGTCATGCTGATCCCGCCGCTGATCCAGGTGGTGATTTTCGCCAACGCGGCGACCTACGATGTCTCGCATGTGCCGCTCTCCGTCTGGAACGAGGATCTCGGCGCGCAATCGGCCGAGTATATCCGCGGGTTTTCCGGTTCGCCCGCCTTCGCCCCGGCGCCCGACGTATTCAGCCCCGCCCAGGCGCAGCACATGCTGGAATCCAAGACCGCCGCAGCGGTGCTGCATGTCCCGCAGGATTTCTCGGCCGACATGCTGGCCGGGCGCGCCGCGCATGTGCAATTGCTGATCGACGCCCGGCGCTCCAACACCGCATTGCTGATCGGCAATTACGCCGCCGAGATCACCGCCGCCTATGCCGCCAGCTTGCACCCGGACACGCCGCCGCCCGTGGATATCGAGCTCACCGACCTGCTCAACCCGGAGCTGCAAAGCCGCTGGTTCATCCTGCCGGGGCTGGTCGCCATCCTGTCGCTGATCATGACCACGATGGTCAGCGCGCTCTCGCTGGCGCGTGAGCGCGAACTGGGCACGTATGAGCAGATGCTGGTGACGCCGCTGCGCCCGGCAGAGATCATGCTCGGCAAGGCGATCCCCTCGCTCATCGTCGGGCTGCTGGAGGCGAATATCGTGCTGGTCGCCGCGCTGGTCCTGTTTGGCCTGCCGTTCAAAGGCAATCTGCCGGTGTTTGAGTTCTGCACGGCGCTGTTCAGCTTGGCCGGGGTCGGGGTGGGGCTGGCGATCTCGGCGTTCACCCGCACCCAGCAACAGGCGATTCTGGGGGTGTTCGTGTTCGTCGCCCCGGCGGTGATGATCTCGGGTTACGCCACGCCGGTGGAGAACATGCCGCGCGCCATGCAGCTGCTCAGCCTGCTCGACCCGATCCGCTACATGCTGGTGATCGCGCGCGGGATGTTCCTGGAGGCCTTGCCCGCCAGCGTGGTGCTGGCGCAATCCTGGCCGATGGCGCTCATCGCCCTGGTGCTGCTCATCGCCGCGACCTTCATGGTGCGCCGCTCCATCGCCTAGGCGCGGGGCGGGTTGATCCAGGTCAAAGACAAGATCTTGCCGCGTGCCCAGGCTTATCCTTAGCAAAGGCATGCCGCCGCATGGCGTGGCGGTGGTCAGGGGGGAATAGTTTCATGAGCAACGAGGTTCTGGTGGTTGGGGCGGGGCCAGTGGGGTTGAGCATGGCCGCGGCGCTGTGCCGCTACGGCGTGCCGGTGCGCATCATCGAAAAGGCGGCACAGCCTTCCGGGCAGTCCCGCGCGCTGTTTCTGTGGACCCGCACGCTGGAATTGCTCGACCGCTCCGGGCTGGGCGGCGAGTTGATCGCGGCTGGGCGCAAGATCGACGCGGTGAACCTGCTGGCCGGGGCCAAGCGCATCGGCCGCATCGAATTATCGGAGGTCGACAGCACCCATCCTTATGCGCTGATGCTGCCGCAGGCGGAGACCGAGCGCTTGATCACCGCGCAGCTAGAGGCGCTGGGCGGCCGGGTCGAGTTCGGCACCGCGCTCGCGGGTTTCACCAGCGGCCCGGACCATGTGCGCGTCACGTTGCAGCATGCGGATGGCCGCGAGGAGGTGGTCGAGGCCGCCTATCTCGTTGGCTGCGACGGCGGCGGCAGCGTTGTGCGCAAGGCTCTTGGCCTGTCCTCCTCCGGCCCGGCGCAGCAGAGCGACTGGCTGCTGGCGGATGTGACGCTGCAAGGGTTCGACGGCGCGCCGACGGAACTGCATTCCTTCTGGCATGAGGATGGGTTCTTCGGCATCTTCCCGCTGCCATCCGGCCGCTACCGTGTGGTGGGCGATCTGCACGATGTGCATGGCGAGCACCCCGAACCGCCGACGCTGGCGCAGGTGCAGGCGATGATGGATGCGCGCGGCCCCGGCGGCGTCACCGTCTCCGATCCGGTCTGGCTCTCCGCCTTCCGCATCCATCAGCGCAACATCTCGACTTATCGCGTGGGGCGCGTGTTTCTGGCTGGCGACGCCGCGCATCTGCACAACCCGGTCGGGGCCCAGGGGCTGAACATGGGCATCCATGATGCCGTCAACCTCTCCTGGAAGCTGGCATTGGTCTATCGCGGCGCCGCCAATGCCGAGGCGCTGCTCGAAAGCTATAACGCCGAGCGCCACGCCGTGGCGGATGCGGTGGTCAATGAACTCGATCGCGCCGCCGCGCTGGCGATGCTGAAGAACCCGACCCTGCAATTCGCCCGCAACCTGTTCGGCGGCCTGTTTTTCGGCATGGAACCGGCGCGCAAGGCCCTGGCGGAGACGGTGAGCGAGGTCTCGCACGGCTACCGCCACAGCCCGATCAATGGCACCAATGACCGGGCGCTGCCCGGCCCCGGCCCCGGCGAGCGCCTGCCCCCGCGGCCCGACGAGCCACCGCTTGGCAGCGGCAATGCCCCGCGCTTCGCCCTGTTTGCCGCCCCCGGCCCGCGTGTGGACCGGCTGCGCCGGGACTTCGCCGCCCTGTTGGAGCCGGAATTGCGCGCGCCGATCAGCCCGCGCACGATCTGGCTCGGCCGCCCGGATGGCTATGTCGCCGCCGCGGCGATCGACGAAGACAGCGACCAGATCGAGGCCTATCTGCGCACCTACCTGCCCGACAGCGCCGCCCTGGCCGCGATGTGAACCTCAGCCGGGGCGGTCCTGCCGTCCCGCATGGTGCTTGAGTTGCTCGACAAACCAGCGCCCCGCTGGCCCTGGCGGGGCGTCGGCGCGATAGGCGGCGGACATCGCCATCTGCACGCGCGGCGAGGTGTCGAGCAGCGTGAGCTCCACCAGCGCGCCCTCGCGCAGGTCGCGCGCCACCATCTCCAGCGGCATCCCGCCCCAGCCCAGCCCGGCGAGCAGAAAGGCGTGTTTCGCCCCCATATCCGCCAGCCGCCAGCTGCGCGGTGACATCACGCTGAACTCCCGGCCCTTGGAGAGATCGGTGCGGTCGGTGAGCACGAGTTGCACATGCGCCGCCAGATCCTCGGCCGTGATGCCGCGCCCGAGTTGCGCCAGCGGGTGGCCGGGGGCGGCGACGAACACGATCTGCACCGGCAGTAGCCGCTCAGTGACCAGCGAGGGCGAGCTGAGCGGCAGCGAGCCCATGATGCCCAGCCCGCATTGGCCCTCCAGCACCGCCTTGGCCACGCCGCCCAGCGCCTCGACATAAAGCCGCAGCGGGGTGGTGGGGAAATGCTCGCCAAACGCGGCGGCGGCGCGGGTGAGCAGGCTCATCGGAAACATCACGTCGATCGCCACGGCCAGCTCCGGCTCTAGCCCGGCCGCCATGCCCTTGGCCCGCGCCTTTAGCGCCGCGAGGCTGGCGGTCACCGCCTTGGCATCGGCCAGCAGCAGCTTGCCCTGCTCGGTCAACTCCGGAAACCGCCCGGTTCGGGTGAACAGCGTCACGCCCAACTGCCCCTCCAGCGTGGCGATGGCCTGGCTGATGACCGATTGCGCACGGTTGAGGCGCCGCCCAGCGGCGGAGAAGCTCTGCAATTCCGCCGCGGCGATGAACATGCGGAGCTGGTCAACGGTCACACCTTCGAGCATCGGAGCGTCCTATCGGTAAAACAGATGGTATCCATATTTTTATATAGGCTTCTTTAGGGGGACGCACAGCCTTAATTACACGCCGTCACGCCGGAAAACGGCGCTTAACAGGAGTGATCCCATGAGGCTTTGGCATATCGACTCGTCCGTGCTGGGCGAAAATTCCGTCTCCCGCAAACTCACCGCCGAGATCGTGGCGCGCCAGCGCGCCCTGCATTCGGGGCTGGAGGTGCGTCACCTGGACCTCGCGGCTTCGCCGGTGCGCCATCTTTCGCCCGCGCATATCGGCGCCATGTTCGGGCATCCGCCCGCCGACGCCGCGGTGCAGGCCGACATCGCCACCGGCGCCACGTTCCTCGACGAGCTGTTTGCCGCCGATGTCATCGTGATCGGCGCGCCGATGTATAATTTCGGCATCCCCAGCCAGCTCAAGGCGTGGATCGACCGCATCCTGGTCGCGGGCAAGACCTTCAAATACGGCGAAAACGGCGCCCCAATCGGGCTGGTGCCGGCGGGCAAGAAGGTGATCATCGCCTCCTCGCGCGGCGGGCTCTACAGCCCTGGTAATCCGGCGGCGGCGATGGAGCACCAGGAATCGCACCTGATCGCGGCGCTCAACTTCATCGGCCTGACCGACATCACCGTTGTCCGCGCCGAGGGCGTGGCCGTGCCGGACCTCAAGCCCGCCGCCATCGCCACCGCCGAAGCCGCGATCGCGGCCCTGGCCTGATCACCCTCACCCCAAAGGACATAAGCACATGAAGCGTACCGCCCTGGCCCTGGCCCTGAGCCTGGCCCCCGCCGCCGCCTTCGCCCAAGCCACCGCGCCCGACACCAACCCGGCCGATGTGAAGCCCGGCGCCTATACGGTTGAGCCCACCCATACCCGCGTGCTGTTCGCGGTCTCCCACATGGGTTTCACCACCTGGTACGGCAATTTCACCGGCGTCACCGGCTCGCTCACCCTGGACCCCAAGGATCTGGCCAAGACCGCGTTTGATATCACCATCCCGGCCAATTCGGTGAGCACCACCAACACCAAGCTGGACGGTGAGCTGAACTCGCCGGAATGGTTCGACACCGCCAAATACCCGACCATCGAGTTCAAGTCGGAGAAGGTGGTGCGCACCGGCAAGGACACCGCGCTGGTGACCGGCGAGCTGAGCTTCCACGGCGTGACCAAGCCGGAGACGCTGAAGGTGAGCTTCAACGCCGCGGGCATCAACCCGCTGTCGAAGCAGTACACGGTCGGCTTCAATGCCACCGGCACGCTGAAGCGCTCGGATTTCAACCAGACGACCTATGTGCCGCTGATCGGCGATGAGGTGACGCTGACGATCAGCGCCGCCTTCGTGCAGTGAACAAGGCGCGTTACGATGCCGTGGCGATCACCCTGCATTGGGTGATCGCGCTGGGCATCCTGGCGCAGATCGGCGTGGGCTGGTGGATGGCGAGCTTTCATCTGCCCATCCATCTGAAATTCGTGATCTACCAGCTGCATAAATCCGTCGGCATCACCATCCTGTTCGCGGTGGCGGCGCGGGTGCTCTGGCGGCTCACGCATAGGCCGCCGCCGCTGCCCGCCACCATGCCCGCGCTGGAGCGCAAGGCCGCCACGGGTGCGCATCACCTGCTTTATTTGGCGATGCTGGCCATCCCATTCACCGGGTGGGCCGTGGTTTCGCTCTCGCCCTACAACATCCCCACCGTGCTGTATGGGCTGCTCCCCTGGCCGGATCTGCCCTGGCTCTCCGCCCTGGCCGACAAGGCGGCCATCGAGCCCTGGGCCGAGGATGCGCATGCCTGGCTGGCCTATGGCGCGCTTGGGCTGGTGGGGCTGCATGCGCTGGCGGCCCTGCGCCACCACTTCCTGCTGCGTGACGGCATGCTGCGCCGCATGCTGCCGCTATTCAAGGAGTAACCCTATGCGCCGTTTCCTGCTTCCTGCCCTGCTGCTGGCGGCCTCACCCGCCGCCGCCGCGACCTGGACGATGCAGCCCGGCTCCACGCTGAGCTTCTCCGGCACCGAGACCGGCGCTGCCTTCACCGGCCATTTCGCCAAGTGGAACGCCGCCATCAGCTACGATCCGGCGCATCCGCAAGCCGCCCATGTGCGCATCGTCATCGACACCGCCAGCGCCGCCTCGGGCGACACGCAGCGCGACGAAGCCATGCCCAGCGCCGATTGGTTTGATGCCGGCGCCTTCCCGCAGGCGGTGTTCGAGGCCACCGGCTTCACCAGCCTGGGTGGCGATAAATTCACCGCCACCGGCACGCTCGACATTCGCGGCGTGCGCCAGACGGTGACGCTGCCCTTCACCCTCGACGTGTCGGGCGCCACCGCCACCGCCAAGGGGCAGATCAGCCTGACCCGCACTGATTACGGCGTGGGGCAGGGGCAATGGACGAGCGGCGATTATGTCGGGCTCAACGTCACCGTGAATTTCACGCTGCTGGCCAAGGCCGCGCCGTAGGCGCCGGCGTTTGGGTCGACAACCCGCGAACCATCCCCTATCCCGGTCCGAACCAGCTTTTTCCTTGCTGCGCCGCCGCCAGCGGCGCGCCGGGAGGTGGCGAAGGGGAGGAAAGTGTACTGGATTTCGTGGTGTTTTGTATCCGTGTGCCCAAGAGCGGCAGCTCCAGCCTGAGGCAGTTGCTGGATGCCGCCTTTGCCGGGCACCGCGTGTTCGAGGTGCCGAAGCTCACCGAATTGGATGCCAGCCTCTCGCGCTTCCAGGCTTGGCGCCTGCGCCGCTCGCAAAGGCGCGTGACGCGGCGGCTCTACGGCCAGCCCGATCTGGCGCGGGCCATTGCGCTGATCAACCGCGAGGCGAAGCCGGGCGATCTGATCGACGGCGGGCATTTCTCCTACCCGGAGATCCAGCGCCTCATCCACCAGCCGGGCCGGATCATCACCTTGCTGCGCGATCCGGTGGCGCGGGCGGTGTCCGACTATAATTACGCGCGCGAGGGCTATCTGCGCCGTTTGCCCTGGCGGCGCTTCGATTCCGGGCTGAGCGCGAAGATGGCAGGGCGCTACAGCCTGGAGGGGTATCTCGACTGGCTCCTGGAGCATGCGGATGTCTATGGCAACATCGCCAGCACTTTTCTCGGCTGGGATGGCGCGCAGCCGCTGGCAGCCTTCTTCGCCGATCATGTGTTCCATGCCGGGGTGCTGGAGCGGAAGGAGCGATTCGCCGCCGGGTTGTCGGAGAAAATGGGCAAGCCGCTCGCCTTCCCGTGGGAGAACAAGACCGGAAAGCGCGAGGTGAGCGAGGTGTCGGCCGCTGTTCGCCAGCGCATCGAGCGTCTGCATGCCCGCGATTTTGCGCTATACGCCTTCACCGCCCTCCATGCCGGGTGAGGCGGGAGGTGGCGCGCGCCAGCAAAAAACTTTCAGAATCAGCGCCTGCCAAGTATAATCGCAGACATGGCGGTTGATCTTGGGGCCCAGCGGCTGATCTCTCCGGCCATGCGCGCGCAGTTGCGCCGGCGCATGGCTGAATTCTCGGGCTTGTTTCTGGCCCTGCTCGCGCTCGCGCTACTGCTGGCGCTGTTTACTTATAATCCGGCTGATCCGTCGTTTGACACCGCGAGCGGCGCGTCGACCACCAATCTCGCCGGGCCGCCAGGGGCGTTCCTGGCCGATCTGCTGCTGCAGGGCTTCGGCGCGGCGGGGGCGATGCCGGCGCTCATGCTGCTGGCCTGGGCCTACCGGCTTGGCGCGGGTGGCGGCATTGGGCGGCTGAAGACGCGCCTCGCTTTCGGCGCGCTGGGCATGCCATTGCTGGCGATGGCCCTGGCGCTGGCGATCAAGACGATTCCCGGCCCCGCCACAGCCTGGCCGACCGCGGCCGGGCCGGGGGGCGCGGCGGGTGATATCCTCGCTGGGCTGCTGCTGCGCGCCGCCAGCGGCCATCTGTTCGTCGCCATTGCCATGGCGGTTTCGCTCGTGCTCGGGCTGGGGTGCCTTGGCTACGCGCTGGGTATCAGCCCCGGCGAATGGCGCGCGGGCGGGCAGCGCGCGGCACGCGCGGCGGCGGCTTCGGTGGAGCAGGGGCGGCGCGGGGCGGAGGCTGTGTCCTCCTGGTTGAGCGTGCTACAGAGCGCGGCCGAGCAGCAGAGCGCATCGCATAGCGCCTGGGTGCCCGCGCCGCAGGATGATGACGACGATTCCGATTTCGCCGCGCCGATGCTGCCCGTTTCCGCCCCCGTGGCGCCGCAGCCGCAGGCCCGGCCGGTGGCGGTGAAGCCGGTGGCCCCGGTCCGCCCGGCCTTGCGGCAGGAGCGCCTGCCTCTGCCCGAAAGCTGGGCGCTGCCCTCTCTCGACCTGCTGCGCCCGGCGCCGCAACGCTCAGGCACCGGCCCCTCGGAGGAAGCGCTGGAGAACAATGCCCGTCTGCTCGAAACCGTGCTCCAGGATTACGGCGTGCAGGGCAAGATCGTGGAAATTCGCCCCGGCCCCGTGGTCACGCTGTATGAGCTGGAGCCCGCCCCCGGCATCCGTTCCGCCCGCGTGGTTGGGCTGGCCGAGGATATCGCCCGCTCGCTCTCGGTCATCGCCGTGCGTATCGCCGTGGTGGCGGGGCGCAATGTCATCGGCATCGAAGTGCCGAACGCTAAGCGCGAGACCGTGTATCTCTCCGAACTGCTCGGCAGTTCGCTGTGGGAGACGCAGCACGGCGCGCTCTCCCTGGCGCTGGGCAAGGATATCTCGGGCGCGCCCGTGGTCGCCGATCTCGCCCGCATGCCGCATCTGCTGATCGCGGGCACCACCGGCTCCGGCAAGTCGGTGGGTGTGAACGCGATGATCATCAGCCTGCTTTACCGGCTCTCGCCCGAGCAATGCCGGCTGATCCTGATCGACCCGAAAATCCTCGAACTCTCGGTCTATGACGGCATCCCCCATCTGCTCACCCCGGTGGTGACCGAGCCGCCAAAGGCGGTGGCGGCGCTGAAATGGGTGGTGCGCGAGATGGACCGCCGCTACCGCGCCATGAGCCAGCTCGCGGTGCGCAACATCGCCGGATACAATGAGCGGGTGAACGAAGCCCGCGCCCGCGGCGAGGTGGTGACGCGCCGGGTGCAGACCGGCTTCGACTCGGAGACCGGCAAGCCGGTGTTCGAGGAGCAGCCGCTGGCGCTCGAGCCGCTGCCCTTCATCGTCGTGTTCATCGATGAAATGGCCGATCTGATGCTGGTCGCGGGCAAGGAGATCGAGATCTGCGTGCAGCGCCTGGCGCAGAAGGCGCGCGCGGCGGGCATTCACGTGATCATGGCCACGCAGCGCCCCTCGGTGGACGTGATCACCGGCACCATCAAGGCGAATTTCCCCACCCGTATCTCGTTCCAGGTGATCTCGAAATTCGACAGTCGCACCATCCTGGGCGAGCAGGGGGCGGAGCAGCTGCTGGGGCAGGGCGACCTGCTCTACATGCAGGGCGGCGGGCGCATTACCCGCGTGCACGGGCCGTTTGTCTCCGACCAGGAGGTGGAGGCGGTGGTGGAGTATCTGCGCGAGCAGGGCGAGCCGGCCTATCTCGACGAGGTGACGGAGCCGGCCGAGGACGAGGAAGGCCCGGCAATGCCCGCCGGGGCGGTGGGTGGCAACACCAGCTCAGAAAACGCGCTCTACGACCAGGCCGTGGCCATCGTGGCGCGCGACCGCAAGGCGAGCACCTCTTATCTGCAGCGCTGCCTGACCATCGGCTATAACCGCGCCGCGAAGCTGATCGAGCAGATGGAGCGCGACGGCATCGTCAGCCCGGCCAACCATGTCGGCAAGCGCGAGGTGCTGGTGCGGGCCGAGCGCGAAGACGTGTAGCCAGCACACCAGATTGTGACGAAATCTTGAAAACGAGGCCTTGAAAAAACCTCGTTTTGCGTAGATCAAAGAGGTGTCCGGGTCAGAAATCCAGGTCGAGTTCGATGATTTCCTGCGGCTCGTCCTTGGCGTCGGCGATCCACTCCTTCAGGGGCGACCATGACAGGATGGTGTCGCAATATTCCTGACAAAGCGGGCCGACATTGACGTCGTAGGACTGAAACCGGGTGACCACGGGGGCATACATGCAATCGGCGATGGTCGGCTGATGGCCGAACAGGAACGGACCTTTCCAGGTGGTCAGGCAATCGCGCCAGATCGCGGTGATGCGGTCGATATCCGACTGCGCCGAGGACCAGACGGTAAAGCCCGGCTTGCGGAAGCGCAGATTCATCGGCAGCGAGGAGCGCAGCGCCGCGAAGCCGGAATGCATCTCGCCCGAGATGGAGCGGCAACGAGCGCGCGCCACCGTATCGGCGGGCAGCATATGCGCTTCGGGGTAAAGCTCGTTGAGGTATTCGGCGATGGCGATAGTGTCCCAAACCGTGACATCGCCATGAATGAGGCAGGGCACCAAAATGGACGAAGAGCGCATCAGCAGCTCCTCGCGGGCGCGTGGGTCATCGGGCGAAACCCGTTCTTCCGTAAAGGAAAGGCCGGAGAGCTTGGCCAGCAGGAACCCGCGCAGCGACCAGGAGGAATAGTTCTTGCTGCTAATCAGCAAAGTCGCCTCAGCCATGTTCGCCCTTTCTTTTTTGCTCAAATGAACCCATGATTAACAAACCGGATTCCGCCGTACAATGGGAGTTATCCCCCGTTAAGCGGCAGGATACCGCTTTGGGGTAAGATTAAAAGTATGATTTACCAGCTTTATCAGGCGCAAGCCGATTTTGTGGATCCGTGGCGCAAGGTGGCGCGGCATACGGGCCGTTTGTTGCGTGCGGTGACGCCAAAATCGCCCTACGGGCTGATGCTGCGCCATGTCACTGCCGCGCTTGAGGTCTTCGGCTACGCCGGCACCACCCATGACCGTCCGCATTTCGGGTTCCGCAACGTCCTGATCGGTAACGAGGAAGTGGCGGTGCGCGAGGAGTCGGTGTTCTCCACGCCGTTCGGCACGCTGCTGCACTTCAAGAAGGATTGCGCCCGCCAGCAGCCCAAGGTGCTGGTGGTGGCGCCGCTCTCCGGGCATTTCGCCACCTTGCTGCGCAACACGGTGGAGACCCTGCTGCGCGACCATGACGTGTACATTACCGACTGGCACAATGCGCGGGACATTCCTCTCTCCGCCGGGCGGTTTGGGTTCGATGAATATGTCGAGCATGTGATCCGCTTTCTTGAGCAGCTTGGGCCGCGCGCCCATGTGGTGGGCGTTTGTCAGCCGACCGTGGCGGTGCTGGCCGCTGTGGCGGTGATGGCGGAGGATAACAACCCCGCCACCCCGCGCAGCATGACGCTGATGGCCGGGCCGATCGACACGCGCCGCAACCCCACCCGTGTCAACGTGCTGGCCAAGAGCAAGGATATACGCTGGTTCGAGGACAAGATGATCGGCATCGTGCCGTGGCGCTACCGTGGCGCCGGGCGGCGGGTGTATCCGGGCTTCATGCAGCTCACCGCCTTCATGTCGATGAATCTCGACAAGCATATCGGCGCGCATGTCCGGCAATTCCGCTCCCTGGCCACCGAGGACTACGAAACCGCCACCAATCACCGCGAATTCTATGATGAATATCTGGCGGTGATGGATCTGCCGGCGGAATTCTTCCTGGAGACCGTGGAGCGCATCTTCATGAGGCACGAGCTGGCCACCGGGGAGCTGTATTATCGCGGCCGCCGGGTACGGCCGGAGCTGATCAAGAAGACCTTCGTGTTCACCGTCGAGGGCGAGCGCGACGATATTTGCGGCCTCGGCCAGACCATGGCGGCGCTCGATCTGTGCAAGGGGCTGCGCCCCACCCTCAAGCGCCACCACGTGCAGACCGGCGTCGGCCATTATGGCGTGTTCTCAGGCAAGCGTTGGCAGAATGAGATTTACCCGCTGGTGCGCGAGGTCATCCAGTTCGCCGCTTAAAGCGCGGCTCCCGCCGCGGCGCAGAATGCCACGACCAGGATTGGCCTCGCCTGTCCGGCGGTGAGCAGCAGCAGCGCCCCGGCCGCGATCGGCAAATCCCAAAGGCTGCGCACGGTGCTCAGGGTCAGCAGGTTGATGAAGGCCGCGCCCAATAGCCCGACGACGGCGGCGTTCAGCCCCTTCATCACCGCGGCGATATGCGGGCGTGTGCGCAGTTGCTGCCAATAGGGCAAAGCGCCGGAGACGATGAGCAATCCAGGCAGGAAGATCGCCACCGTGGCGATGGCGGCGCCTTTGTAGCCGGCGCTGACGGCGCCGAGAAACGCGGCGACGGTGAAGAGCGGCCCCGGCACGGCCTGGGCGGCGCCGTATCCGGCCAGAAACACCGGCGGCGAGACCCAGCCGGGCACCACCACGGCATCGCGCAGCAGCGGCAGCACCACATGGCCGCCGCCAAACACCAGCGCGCCGGAGCGGTAAAACGCCCCGGCCAGCGCCCACGGCCCCGAGGCCGGGACGATGAACGCGGCCAGCAGCAAGAGGCCGAACAGCGCCACAGCCAGCAAAGCGGGGCCGTGCAACCGTAATTCACGTTGCGCGTCAGGCCATTCGCGGGCGAGGCGGCGCGTCTCGCGGTGCCGCACGAGGCTGGAGTCGTCGAGCGCCAGCCAGCCGATGACACCGCCGATGACCAGCACCAGCACCTGCCCGCCCGTATCGGGAAAGATGGCCAGAATCGCCGTGGCCAACAGCGCCAGGGCGCGCCGTGGTGTGTCCGGGCAGAGGCTCCGGGCCATCAGCCACACCGCCTGCGCCACCACCGCCACCGCCGCCAGCTGCAACCCGTGCAGCACGCCATGCAGCAAGGGATGGCCCTGGAACAGTGCCGCGTAATGGGCCAGAGCCGCCATCAGCAGCGCCGAGGGCAGGGTGAAGCCGAGCCAAGCGGCCACGCCGCCGAGCAGTCCGGCCCGGTTCAGCCCGATGCAGAACCCGGTCTGTGATGAGGCTGGGCCGGGCAAGAACTGGCAGAGCGCCAGCAGCGCGCCGTACTCCTCGGTGCTCATCCAGCCGCGCTTTTCCACGAATTCGCGGCGGAAATAGCCGAGATGCGCGATCGGCCCCCCAAACGAGGTTAGGCCCAGGACGAGGAACGTCCGGAAGACCTCGAAGGGCGAGCCTTTGGCCATCAGCCGGGAACGAGCAGATGTCCGAGCGCCCGCCCGCCCAGGATATGAGCGTGGAAATGCGGCACTTCCTGCAGGCTGTCAGGCCCGGCATTGCAGATCAGCCGGTAGCCGGTATCCTCGACGCCCAGCTGCTTCGCCACCAGGCTGACGGCGCGGAAGAAGCCGGTCATCTCCGCGGGGCTGGCCTTGGCGCCAAAATCGGCGATGGAGATGTATTTGCCTTTGGGGATCACCAGCACATGGGTCGGCGCCTGCGGGCGGATATCGGGGAAGGCGAGGGCGTATTCGTCCTCGTAGAGCTTCGTGCAGGGGATCTCGCCGCGCAGGATCTTGGCGAAGATGTTGTTCTCGTCATAGGCCATGCGGAGTCTCCTCAGGGGATCTTCTTGGTGGGGAGGCCGAGCGCCAGCGGCTTGCGCGCCGCTTTTTCGGCGATGCCGCTCATGCCCTCGCGCCGGGTGAGTTCGGCCCAGACCTGCTCGGGGCGCAGCCCGGCATTCACCCACAGAACCATCAGGTGATACAGCACATCGGCGCTCTCACCGATCAGCGCCGTGGTCTTGCCAGCGACGGCCTCGATCACGCATTCCACAGCCTCCTCGCCAAATTTCTGCGCCACCTTCTCGGTGCCGCGCGAGAGCAGGCGGGCGGAATGGCTCTGATTGGGGTCGGCGTCCTTGCGTGAGAGCACGGTGGCCCAGAGCCGGTCCAGCACCCGCGCATCCGGGGCGTCGAACGGCGGTGGCACCCGCACCGCGCGCTTCACCGGCGCGGGTTTGGCCGCGAGCTTCTTCTTCGGCGTGGTCTGGGTGGTTTTGGCGGCTTTTTTGGCCATGGCGGATAACAGACTCCTTACGCGGGCAGTATCGCGCGGGGCTGGCGCACCGGCAAGCCAGCCGCCGCCAAAGCCTGCTTCACCTGGGCGATGGTGAACTGGCCGAAATGGAACACGCTCGCCGCCAGCAGCCCGGTGGCCCCGGCCTGCGCGCCCTCGACGAAATGCTGCAGTGTGCCGACTCCGCCCGAGGCGATCACCGGCAGGCGAATCGCATCGCACACCCGGCGCAGTAATTCGAGGTCGAAGCCCTTGCCGGTGCCGTCGCGGTCCATCGAGGTGAGCAGGATCTCGCCCGCGCCGTAGGCCTCCATCCGCTTGGCCCATTCCAGCACGTCGAGCCCGGTATTGGTGCGCCCACCATGCGAGAACACCTCCCACTTGCCGGGGGCGCTCTGGCGGGCATCGATGGCCACGACCACGCATTGGCTGCCAAATTTCTCGGCGGCTTCCTTCACCAACTCGGGCCGCGCGATGGCGGCGGAGTTGATCGAGCATTTATCCGCCCCGGCCAACAGCAGGCGGCGCATATCGGCCACCGAGCGGATGCCCCCGCCCACGGTGAGCGGCAGGAACACCTTCTCCGCCGTGCGGTGCACCACGTCGAGAATCGTGTCGCGGTTGTCGGAGGAGGCGGTGATGTCGAGGAAGGTCAGCTCATCCGCCCCGGCGGCGTCGTAGACCACGGCCTGCTCCACCGGGTCTCCGGCGTCGCGCAGCGAGACGAAATTCACGCCTTTGACGACGCGGCCATCCTTCACGTCGAGGCAGGGGATGACGCGCAGTTTCAGCATGCGGCCAGGGCCTCCGCCGGGGTGAGGGAGCCATCGTACAGCGCGCGGCCGAGGATGGTGCCGTTGAGGTTGGGCTGCTCTGCCGCGGCGGCCTTCAGCGCCACGATATCCGCCACCGAGGCGACGCCGCCCGAGGCGATGATGGGGATGTTCACCGCCCGCGCCAGTGCCTTGGTCTCGCCGAGGTTCAGCCCGGTCTTCATGCCGTCGCGCGCGATATCGGTGTAGATGATGGCGGCGATGCCGGCATCCTCGAAGCGCTTGGCCAGTTCGGGGGCGGGGATGTCCGAGGTCTCGGCCCAGCCCTCGGTGGCCACCATGCCGCCCTTGGCGTCGATGCCCACCACCACGCGGCCGGGAAACAGCTTCGCCGCCTCGCGCACCAGGGCCGGGTTTTTGGCCGCGGCGCTGCCCAGGATGACGCGGGTGATGCCCGCCGCCAGCCAGCGCTCGACCCCCGCGATGTCGCGGATGCCGCCGCCGAGCTGCACCGGGATTGAGACATGGGCGAGGATCGACTTCACCGCGTCCTCGTTCACCGTTTTGCCGGCGAAGGCGCCGTTGAGGTCCACCACATGCACCCAGGCGAACCCGGCGCGCTGCCAGGCGGCGGCCTGCGCGCCCGGATCGGTGCCGAACACGGTGGCCTGGTCCATCTCGCCGCGCAGCAGGCGCACGCAATGGCCGTCTTTGAGGTCGATGGCGGGGTAAAGGGTGAGGGTCATTTCAGGAACTTATAATAAAAATGGCCGGGCACGATCGCCCCACGGATGCGCGCATAGGCCGGGTGCGTGCCCCAGCGGATGAAGCCTTCCGATTCGTAGAGCGAGATCGCGCCTTTTTGCGTGTCGCGCACATCCAGGTTGAGCACCGCGAAGCCGAGCGCGCGCGCCCGTTCCTCGGCCTTGCGCAGAATGATCCGCGCCAAGCCATGGCCGCGCGCATAGGGGGCGACGAAATGGTGCATCATCTGCGCGGCGAAGGCCTGGGCCTCGTTGTTGCGCGACGGTTTCTGCAGCTGCGCGGCGCCATATACCATGCCGTCCATGCGCCCAACGATCAGCTCGCGCTCGGGCACCAGCAGCACGCCGCGGTAATATTGCTCGACCACCGCGGCCTTGGGCGGGCGCACCCAGCCAAAGCCGCCGCCATCGAGGATCGCCGCCGTGGCGGCCTCGGCCAAAGCGTGCAGATCGGTCTCGTCCTCGAAGCGTTCGAGGCGTTCGGCAACCAGGGTGGTGGGTGGGGGTAAAGCTTGGCTCACGGTTGCCTCTTGGCCTCATCTCCGCCCGCGATCAAGCCGCCCGGCGCATTTTGCGGCGGGGCGAGCAGGGCGGTCCATTGCGCGGCGGAGAGCTGGGTGTCCCAGTCGTCATGCCCGGCTTCGGGCAGGGCGACGACCTGCGCCGGTGGCAGCGACAGGCAGGCCGCCAGCGCCTGCGCGTGATGCGGGGGGATCGTATGATCCTGCCCGGCATAGACGATGAACACGCGCGCGCTCAGCTTGGCCAGGGCGGCGCAGGAATCATAGTCGGTGCCATCGGCATCGAGCAGCAGGCGCACCGGCACATAGGGGTAGCGCTCCTGCGCCACGGCGCTCATCCGGTCCCACGGCACGAACAGGATCACCCGCGCCGGATCGGCCGCCGACGCGGCCTGGGCGGCGATGCCCGCGCCCAGCGAATTGCCGGCGATGAAGAAAGGCGTGCCGGGATAGGCCTGCTGGATGCGCCGCGCCAGGGCCCGTGCCTCGGCGATCACGGTGTCATGGCGCGGGATTTTACCGGCGCGGATGTCGTAGCCGGGATATTCGACGAACACCACGCGCCAGCCGCGGGCGGTGAAGAACGGGCCGTAATTCTTGGCGGCGGCCCAGGCTTCCTCGTTATTGCCGTGGAAATACAGCACCGTGCCCACCGGCGTGCCAGCGGGGGCGTCGATCCAGCCGATCGTGTGCCCGGCGGCGTCGGTGAGCGGGGGCAGGGCGATGGGGGCGTCATGCGGCGCCAGGGCGGTGCCCACATAGAGCAGCCGGTTCTGGTTGAGCAGCAGGTAGCCGCAGATGCTGGCATAGACTAGCGCGGCCAGGAACCCCAGGCTCAGGAGCGTCTTTTTGATCATGGCGTTTCCCCCCGGGGCTGCGGCCCGTTCAGGGCTCCCAGGTGAGGAAGTTGCCGAGGATGCGCAGCCCCACCTGCTGGCTCTTCTCGGCATGGAATTGCGTGCCCGCCATGTTGCCGGTGGCGACCATGGCGACGACATCGCCCTCATAATCGGTGGTGGCGATGATCTGATCGGCCCGCCCGCCGGTGAGCGCGTAGGAATGCACGAAATAGGCGTGGTCGCCGGGTTGCAGCCCCTCCAACAGCTTATGCGCGCCGGGGGTGAAGCGCAGCTCGTTCCAGCCCATATGCGGCAGCCGGGCATTGCCGACTTGCATCGGCGCGATCTCGCCCCGGACCCAGCCGAAGCCCTGGGTGACACCATGCTCCAGCCCGCGCTCGGCCATCAGCTGCATGCCGACGCAGATGCCCAGAAACGGCGCGCCCTGGGCGACACGGCCGAGCATCGCCTCCTCCAGCCCGCTAACGCTGGCGAGCCCGCGCGCGCAATCGGGGAAGGCGCCCTGGCCGGGCAGCACGATGCGGTCGGCCTTGGCCACGAGATCGGGGTCGGCGGTGATGCGCACATCGGCGGCAATGCCGCGCAGCGTGGCGGCGAGCGCCAGCCCGCGCGCGGCGGAGGCGAGATTGCCGCTCTGGTAATCGATGACGGTGACGAGCATGGGGTTAGATCACGCCCTTGGTCGAGGGGATCTCACCGGCCACGCGCGGCTCGATGGCCACGGCCGCGCGCAGCGCCCGGCCGACGGCCTTGAACGAGGCCTCGGCCACGTGGTGCGCGTTATGCCCAGCGCGCTGGATGACATGCAGGTTGAACAGCCCGTTGCCGGCCAGGGCGCGGAAGAATTCCTCGACGAGCTGGGTGTCCATCTGCCCCAGCATCGGGCGCTCGAAGCTCA
The DNA here is from genome assembly GCF_020567705.1 of Acidocella sp. KAb 2-4. Classification (GTDB taxonomy): domain Bacteria; phylum Pseudomonadota; class Alphaproteobacteria; order Acetobacterales; family Acetobacteraceae; genus Acidocella. The sequence goes on from NZ_JAJDJU010000003.1 coordinate 165,185, forward strand.
CATTCCAGACGACGAAGGCGCGGCCAGAGAGGTCGAGCGCCGCTTCCACCAGCGCCTCGTCCATCGGCACCACGGCATGGCCGAAGCGCTGGATGCCGCGCTTGGCGCCCAGCGCGTTGCACAGCGCCTGGCCGAACACGATGCCGACATCCTCGACTGTGTGATGCGCGTCGATATGCAAATCGCCCTTGGCCTGCACCGTGAGGTCGAACAGACCATGCCGGGCGAAGGCGCTCAGCATGTGGTCGAAATAGCCGATGCCGGTGTTGATATCGGCCTTGCCCGTGCCGTCGAGGTTGAGCCGGATCAGGATGTCGGTCTCGGAGGTTTTGCGGCTGAGTTCGGATGTGCGTGTCATGTCTCACGCCTACAACAAAGGCGCGCGAAGTTAAACCGGATTGGCGCGAGGTGGCGGCGCGGGCAAGGCTCGGTTGCGGTTTTGCGCTCTGGCCGCGGGCGTGGCGCCCCGGTAAAGCTGGCTCATGGTCCGCCGCGTTACCACCAGATTGCCGCTGCTGCTCGGGTTTCTGATCGCGATCGGGCCGGTCTCGACCGACATGTATCTGCCGGCCTTTCCGCAGATCGCACGCGAGTTCCACAACGCGGCTGCCCCGCAATATTCGCTGGCGGCCTATTTCGTCGGCCTTGCCATCGGCCAGATGACGCAGGGCGCGCTCTCCGACCGGCTGGGGCGGCGCGTGCCGCTGCTCGCCGGGCTGGTGCTCTACACCTTCGCCACCATTGGCTGCTGGCTGAGCTGGAGCGTGTCCTCGCTGGTGGTGTTCCGCTTTCTCACCGCGCTCGGGGCTTCGGCGGGCACGGTGATCCCGCGCGCCATGGTGCGCGACTTGGCCGACGGGCCGGAGGCGGCGAAGTTGTTCTCCAAGCTGATGCTGGTGATGGGCGTGGCGCCGATCACCGCGCCAATGCTGGGCGCGGCGGTGGTGGGCTGGCTTTCCTGGCGGGTGATCTTCGCCGTTTGCGCGCTCTATGGCGTGGTGGCGGTGGTGCTGGCCTGGCGCTATCTGCCCGATACGCTGCCGCGCGAGCGGCGCACGCTCATCGGCGCCGGGGCGGTGCTGCTGCGCTATGTGCATATTTTCCGCGAGCCCGCGTTCCTCAGCCACGCGATGATCGGCGCCGCCACCTCGGCCTGCCTGTTCGCCTATCTGGCCGCCACGCCGCAGATCTTCATCGGTGAATATGATTGGAGCAGCGCCGGCTACGCGCTGCTGTTCGGCGTCAACTCCACCGCCTATATCGCCTACAGCCAGATCAACCCGCTCCTGGTGAACCGCTTCGGCCTGGCGCCGGTGATCACCGCCAGCGTGGCGGTGCAGCTTGCCGCGTCGCTCTATTTGTCCGGGTTGGCGCTGCATCCGTTCGGGGCGCTGCCCATCGCGGGCGGGTTGCTGATCGCGGAGATCGGGTTCGGGCTGCTCACACCCTGCGCCATGGTGGGGGCGCTGTCGCGGCACCAGGCCCATGCGGGCAGCGCGGCGGCCCTGCTCGGCACCATGCAATATACGGGCGGCGCCATCGCCGGCCTGGCCGTGGGCGTGCTGGCCGATGGCACCTCCCGCCCCATGGCATTCGCGATGCTGGGTTGCGCCGTCGTGGCGCTGCTTGCGGCGCGCAGGCGCCCCAGCTTAAGCTTCAGTCCTGCGGAGTGATCAAGAAAACATGTCCAGACCCAATCTCATCGGAATTCCCGCCTGCACCAAATTCGTGTCGGGCTATGTCCAGCATGCCACCCCGGCCCGTTATGGCGCCGCGCTGGTGGCGGCCTCCAACGCCATGCCGGTGCTGATCCCGCCCGAGGGCGAGGCGATGCTGCCGTTGCTGGAGCGCCTCGACGGCATCATGTTCAACGGCTCGCCCTCCAACGTGGCGCCGATGCGCTACGGCGCGGATTTCGACGCCACCCCCGACGACCACGACCCCGACCGCGACGCCACTACGCTGCCGATGATCCGCGCGGCGCTGGATATGGGCATGCCGATCCTGTGCATCTGCCGCGGCCTGCAGGAGCTGAACGTGGCCCTGGGCGGCACGCTGTATCAGGAGGTCCACAAGATCCCCGGCCGCCTCGACCACCGCTCACCCGAGGGCGAGCACCGCTTCGATCTCAAGCACGGCGTGTCGCTCACCGGCGAGCTGGCGCATCTGCTCGGCGCGGCGGAAATCCAGGTGAACTCGCTGCACGGCCAGGCGATCGACCAGCTCGCCCCCGGCTTGGCGGTGGAGGCGATGGCGCCGGACGGGACCATCGAGGCCGTGCGCGTGGAAGGCGCGAAAGCCTTCGCCATCGCCGTGCAATGGCATCCCGAGTGGGAAGTGACCCATTTCCCCGACCGGCTGCGCCTGTTCAACGCCTTTGGCGAGGCCTGCCGGGAGTTCGCGGCGAAGCGCAAGTAAGTCCGGCGTTACCGAACGAAACACATCTTCGCGCCGGAATCCCGCCGCAATCGGGTACATAATGACCCTCGAAAAGGAGGGTCATCAATGGATATCCAGACCATCGACAATCAGTACGGCCAGTTGCAGACGCGCTCACAGCAGACGGTGGGCGAGTTGCAGGGGCTGGCCCAGAAGCTGCAAGCCGCGGCGCAGGCCGGGAACATGGACGCGCGGGAATGGCTGCTCGATCTGCGTGGCGTCGCGCTGGCGATCAAGGCTGAGCAGGATCAGGTGGCCAATCTGTTGCAGGCGATTCACAACATGTTGGCCGCGCAGCCTGTGCCGCAATCAGTGCCGCAGGCCATGCCGCAATCGCCTTGGGGCGCGCCGCAAGGTTATCCGCAGCAGGGCGGTTATCCGCCGCAGGGTTACGCGCAGCCGCAGCAAGGCGGGCTGCTGGGCGCGTTCCTCAATTCCGGCTTCGGCCGGGCGCTGGAAATGGGCGCCGGGTTTGGCATCGGCGAAGACATCATCAATAAAATCTTCTGAGCGCGGCGGGAGGGCGAAAGCCCCCCGGACCATGCTGGGCGCGGCTCAGCGCGGGCCCGATTTCACCCCGCGCCGGAGCGCCGACCAGGTTCCCGCCAAGCTGGCGGCGGCTTTGGCCAGGGCTGGCGGGTGGCGGTTGCGCAGCAGCAGCCCCGCATAGGTCAGGCCGGTGGCCATCACCACGCTGGCGATACGGAACACGGGCGCATCGCCCCAGGGCAGCAGCCGCAGCGCCGAGGCCATCGCCACCATGGCGGCGATGCCGATGGCGGGCGGCAGGAATGGGCGCAGCAGCTGGGCGAGCGTGATCTGCCAATGCCGCCACAGATAATGCGCCCCCCAGGCCAGCAGCGGCGGATAGACGGCGAACCAGATGCTGGCCACGGCGATCAGCCCGATCTGCGTATGGCAGCTGAACCCGACCGCCAGAATGCCGAGGGTGAGCATTGTCAGCGTGATGGTGGAGAGGCTGGCGGCGGTGCCCGGCTTGCCGGAGGCGAGCAGCACCGGCGGCAGTAATTGCGAGGTCACGCGCAGGATGGCCGCTGCGGCCAGGATCTGCAAAGGCAAGGCGCCCGCGGCGTAGCTATGGCCCTGGCTGTCATGCAGCAGCGAGGTCAGCGGCAGCGCCACCAGCATCAGCGCGGCCATGAATGGCGCGACCAGCGTGGTCAGCCGTTGCAGCGACCATAAGAGCGCCTCGCGCAGATGCGCGGGCACCGCGGCCACGCGGGCAAAGACTGGCAGCGCCGTGCGGTTGACGAGCGTGCCCACGGCCATCGCCGGTTCCATCGCCAGATCGAACACCACGCGATACAGCGCCAGCGGGGTCGGCCCGTAGAACCAGCCGACCAGCAGATAGTCGATATTCTTGAAGATCTGGTCGGAAATATGGGCTGTGGCCGAGCGCAGGCCGAAATGCGCGAGCGGCCGGATCTCGGCCAGGGAGAAGCGCAGCGATGGGCGGAACGGCCTGGCCCATAAGCTGCCAGCCAGGATGAACACGCCGCTGGCCAAAAAGCTGCCAACCAGTGCCCAGGCGCCGCCGCCCAGCAATGCGATGACCAGGCGCGTGAGCGCGGCGCCGAAGGTTGAGGCGACGTTGATGGCGGCGATGCGCTCGTAGCGCAATTCACGGTTCAGCAGCGCCATCGGGATCACGGCGCCGCCGACGATCGGCTGCTTGAGCGCGATGACGATGAAATACGCCGCCATGCCCGGCACGTTGTAGAACATCTGCACCAGCGGCGCGGCGGCCAGGGTGAGGCCGGAGACGATCACCGCGATCCCGAGAATGTACCAGAACAGCGATTGCAGATGGCGATGGCTAAGCTCTTGCGCCTGCACGATGGCGTCGCCCGTGCCCAGCCCGTCAAAGGCCTCGATCATCATGCCGAAGGAGATGACCAGCGAGCCGATGCCGACCTGCTGCTGCGTGAGATACAGCAGGACGACGATGATCGTGGAAAAATCGGTGATTTTGGCGACGAGCGTGGCGCCGCCCAGCCAGTTGAAGCCGCGCGCCAGATGCCGGCGGTGATGCGCCGTGGCATCGGCGCCGGGCTGTGCCGGAGGGGGCGCGTCCATTCAGCGCCCCTCAGCCGCCGCCAAGGTCTCGTGAGCGGCCCAGAGCCGCCCGATGGCCGTGATGACCTGCGCCACGCCGAGCCCGGCCATGCAGCGCGCGTTATAGTGGCACTGCCGGGGCGCGCGGCCGCAGCGGCGGATCCAAGGGCGGCGGCGCTTGAACAGATCGTCCTGATCGCGGCAGGGCATATCCTCGACCATCACCTCGGCGCAGGGCGTGTTCCGCCAGAATTTGCCCCGGCCGAACAGGGCAGGGGCGCCCGGCCCGAATAGCGCCACGGCGGGCACGCCGGTCAGACGGGCCAGATGCGCGACCCCGGTATCGGGCGAGACGAACAGGCGCGCTTGCGCCATCAGGTGCCAGATTTGGGCGAGATCAAGCCGCCCGGCATAGGATTGGTGTTGCCCCTCCGGGTCGATCTCGCGCACCAGCCCGTCTTCGCCCGGCCCGCCGCTCCACACCACGTCCAGCCCCTGCGCGCCAAGCCATTGCGCCAATTGCCGCCAGTTTTGCGCGGGCCAGAATTTCAACGGGGTGCTGGCGCCGGCATGCAGCACCGCATAGGGGCGGGCGGGCAGCGCAAAGGGCGTGCAGGCTGGCTTTGGCCAGTCCCCCGGCGTGAAGGCTTCCGGCTCCGGCCCCGGCACCAGGGCCGAGAAGATTTCGCCGGTGGCGGTTGGCGTCTGGGGGTATTCGACCAATTCATCGATCGGCCAGCTCTTCACCACTGGGCTGTCCCCCGCATGGGCGACGATCCATTTCGCCCGCAAGGCCCGTGCCAGCCAGCTATGCCGGTTGTCGCCGGGCAGAATGGCGAGGTCGAAGCCGTCCTGGCGCAGCATCGCCGCCACGGTCTCGAACTGGCGCGGATGATAGGGCCAGGCGATCACGCCGTAAGGGCGCGTCTCGTAGAGCGGCATCATCGGCAGCGGGGTGATGAGTACGATCTCCGCCGCGGGGTAGCGTGCGCGCAGCTTGGCCAGCAGCGGCGTCACCATCAGCGCGTCGCCAAGCCGCAGATGCGGCGCCACCAAAATCCGGCGCGGATCGGCCGGGCGTCCGCGGGGGCGGGGGTGGCGCGGGCGCAGATACAGCGCCCGCCAGACCGTGCGGATGATCGAGGGAACCTCGCTGTCCAGAATGATACTCCTTACAAACCGGCCCGTGGCCGGGTTTCGCTATACCGCTGTTCGCGCGCCAGCCGCCAGAGGCCCAGGCGCGCCGGGGGGTGGTTTGCCTTGGCCGGACCCCGCATGCTATGCAAAGCGGGCTGGCACTGGCTGGCATTTTCCCGAGATTCTTCAAAATTTTCAGGGGCCTGGGCGAAATAAGGCGATGGCAAAGAAATTCGTTTGGGGCCGGGCCTGGCATGGCCGCAGCTATGATCTGGGGCGGATGACGCTGCCCGAACTCTGGGTGGCGTATCTCACCTATCCCGCCATCAATCTTTACGTGGCACTGGCGCTGCTTGCTGGCGCTTATGCGGTGCTGGAGGCCCGGCGCGGGCTGGAGATCGCGATGCCGGCGCTCGCGGTACTGATCGTCTATCCGCTGGTCTGGTATGGGCTGCACCGCTATGTGCTGCATGGGCGCTGGCTCTACCGCATGCGCTGGAGCGCGGGGCTGTGGAAGCGCATCCATTTCGACCATCACCAGGACCCGCATAAGCTGGAAGTGCTGTTTGGCGATCCGCTCAACACCATCCCGACCATGGCGCTCATCACCGGCCCAATCGGCTACGCCCTGGCGGGCTGGACCGGCGCGGCGGCGGCCTTCGCCACGGCGCTCATCACCACCTGCGTATATGAATTCTTTCACTGCATCCAGCACCTCAACTACAAGCCGAAAAACGCCTTCGTGCAGCGGCTCAAGCGCGACCATCTGCTGCACCATTTCCACAGCGAGACGGTGAATTACGGCATCGTCAGCTTTTTGCCCGACAAGATGCTTGGCACGTATCACCCGAACGCCAAGGACTGCCCGAAAAGCCCGACCGTGTTCAACCTGGGCTATGACCTCGATGAGGCGGCACGTTTCCCCTGGGTGATGGAACTGACCGGCGCCCCGCCGCGCGACAAGCCCCCCGGCGCCATGACGGAGCAGAGGGGGCGCGCGGCCTGATGAGCAAGATCGAGATCATCCCGGTTTCCGGCAAGAAAGAACTGAAGCGCTTCATCCTGCTACCCGAGCGGCTGCACTGCGGCGACCCGGCCTATATCGCGCCGCTGCATATGGAGCGCGAGGAGGCGCTGGGGCCGAAGAACCCGTTTTTCGGCCATGCCGAGGCGCAGTTTTGGCTGGCGGTGCGCGATGGGCGCGATGTTGGGCGCATCAGCGCGCAGATCGACAAGCTGGCGCTTTCGCTCAGGCCCGACGCGCCGGGCATGTTCGGCATGTTGGCGGCCGAGGATGATCCCGAGATTTTCACGGCATTGCTCGACACCGCGCGCGCCTGGCTGCGCGAACGCGGCATGACGCGCATGCAGGGGCCGTTCAACCTCAATATCAACGAGGAAACCGGCGCCCTGGTGGATGGCTTCGACACGCCGCCAATGCTGCTGATGCCGCATGACCGGCCCTATGTCGGCGCGCGGCTCGAAGGGCTGGGGCTGGTCAAGGCCAAGGATGTCTTCGCTTATCTGTACGACACGCGGGTGGAGCTGCCCGCCAGCGTGCGCCGCCTGCTCTCTCGCCCGTTGCCGCCGGGGGTCACGGTGCGCCCGCTCGACCTCAAGCGGATCAAGGAGGAAATCCGCAACGTCACCGCCATCTTCAACGATGCATGGGCGAATAATTGGGGCTTTGTCCCGCTTACCGAGGCGGAGACCGATTACCTCGCCAAATCGCTGAAGCCGCTGCTCAACCCGCGCATGACCAGCCTGGTCGAGCGCGATGGCGAGCCGGTGGCGTTCATGATCGCGCTGCCGAATCTAAACGAGGCGATCAAGGGGCTGGACGGCAAGCTGCTGCCCTTCGGCTGGGCCAAGCTGCTCTGGCGGCTGAAGGTGGCGGGGGTGAAGACCGCGCGCGTGCCGCTGATGGGCGTGCGCCGCGCCGCCGCCAAGGACATGATCGGCAGCCTGCTGCCCTATCTGATGATCGACATGGTCCGCCGCGAGGGGCTGCAGATGGGCTTTACCCATATCGAGCTGTCCTGGATCCTCGAGGACAACATGCCGATGCGCCGGATGATCGAGAGCCTCGACGCCAAGGCGTACAAAACCTACCGGGTGTACGAGACGGCGGTCTGAGCTAGCGCAGCCAGCCCGCCGCCCGGTACCACGCGGCGGTGTGCGCAAACCCCTCGGCCAGCCCGAAGCGCGGCGTGTAAATCTCGCGCGGCAGCAGCTCATCGGGCCGCACCGACCAGTCCGGGTGCAAAATCTCCCGCGCCTTGCCGCGTGTGAAGATCGGTGGCGTGGCGCGTGTCCTGCCCCATAATTCGGATGCGAGCCCGGCCGCCATCACCAGCCCGGCGGGCAGGCGCAGAAAGCGCGGTTTTCCGCCCGTGGCGCGGGCGGCTTCCTCCAGCAGGGCGCGCAGGGTGTAGCCCTCCGGGTGTTCATCCGCGAGGCTGAACAGGCCGGGGCGAAATTTTTCGCCTGCCAGGGCGGCGATGGCGCCCGCCGCGTCCTGCGCGTGGATCACGGCGGCCTTGCCGTTGCCCAGCAGCGGCGCCACCGGGCGCAGGCTGGCCTTGAACAGTGCCAGGGTTTCCTTGTCCCATGGCCCATAGATGGCGGGTGGGCGGATGATCGCCAGCCGCGCGGCTTGGAGGCCCTGCCGCGCCTCCGCCTCCGCCGCCTGCTTGCTGAAGGCGTAGCCGGAGAGTTCCGGTTCCCGCGCCGCTAGCGAGGAGATCAGGATGAATTTCGCCTCTGGCGCAATCTGTGTCGCCATCCGCGCCATGGCCGCCGTGCCGTCGCGGTTGGCGCGTAGGAAGGCGGCGTGGTGATGCGCCTTGATCACCCCCGCCGCGTGGATCACCACATCCGCGCCGCGCACCAGCTCGGCCAGGGCGGCTTCATCCTCCAGGCTGCCGCGCAATGTCGCGAAGGTGAGGCCCGTGAACGCGGGATGCGCAGGGGCGCGCCGCGCCAGCAGGCGCAGGCGGAACCCGGCTTGCGCCAGGGCGGTAACGAGATGAACCCCCAGAAACCCCGTGCCGCCCGTGACGGCGGCGAGCGGTGCTTGGCTCATTCCGCCGCGGTGGCGGCAGCGCGGGGCTCGAAGGCGCCCTCCAGATACATCAGCCGGGCGCGCGAGCGGCTGAGCTTGCCCGAGGAGGTTTGCGGCAGGCTATGCGGCGGCACCAGCACCACGCGCGTCTCCAGACCCTGGCGGCCACGGAAGAAATTGGTGAGTTCCATGGCCAGTGCCTCGCGCGCGGCGGGGGCGGTGAGGCGGCATTCGACGAGCACGACGACCTCCTCCTCCTCGCCGGTATCGACGGAAAACACCGCGACATCGCCGCTGCGCAGCGACGGGATTTCCGCCTCGGCGGCCCATTCCAGGTCCTGCGGCCAGACATTGCGGCCATGGACGATGATAAGGTCTTTCGCCCGCCCGGTGATCACGATCTGCCCGTTGGTGAGGTAGCCGAGATCCCCGGTATCCAGCCAGCCATCCTGGGAGAGCACGCGCGCGGTCTCCTCCGGGGCGCCGAAATAGCCGAGCATCAGGCTGGGCCCGCGCACGAAGATGCGGCCAACCGCGCGCTCAGGCAGCAACGCGCCATCATCGCCGCGCACCTCGATTTCGTGCGCCGGCAGCATTCGCCCGCAGACCACGAAATGGCGCACGCGCTCGCTGTGCTCATCGGCGGGCACGGCGATGTGCTCGTGTTCCAGCGCCAGCCCGTCCACCGCGTCTTCCTTCGCGCCCTGGCCGTCCGGGCTGAAGCTGAGGGCGAGGGTTGCCTCCGCCATGCCGTAGCAGGGGATGAAGGCGGCGGCGTTGAAGCCGTTTTCGGCAAACCGCGCGGCGAAGCGGGTGAGCACGGCGGGGCGGATCATGTCTCCGCCAATGCCTGCCCGGCGCCAGGAGGCGAGGTCGATGCCCTCGGTCGAGGCGGTTTTCGCACGGCGGGTGCAAAGCTCGTAGCCGAAGGACGGGCTGAACGAGATGCTGCCCTTGTTGCGCGTGATGAGCGAGAGCCAGAGCAGCGGGCGGCGCGCGAATTCGCGCGTCGGCAGGATATCGACCGAGAGCTGGCACGCCATCGGCATCAGCAGGAAGCCGACCAGCCCCATATCGTGATAATAAGGCAGCCAGGTGGTGCAGCGGTCGTCATCATTCACCTGCAGCCCGTATTTGGCCATGTAATGGGCGTTGGCCATGAAGGCCGGTTGTGTGACCGCCACGCCCAGCGGAAACCGCGTGCTGCCGGAGGAAAATTGCAGATAAGCCAGCGACTCAGGCGCGGGCAGATCGGCCTCGGGCACCATCGGCGCGGCATCAAGCGCCGCGATGGTGCCGGAGCAGCGCAGGTCCAGCCCGTCCACCGCCTCGGCCAGCCATTCGGCCAGCACCGCGGGGCCGAACACGGCATGCGCGTCGGCCGCCTGGATCATCCGGCGCAGGAAGGAGATATACCCCGCCTTGCCGCCAAAGGCCGCGGGCAGGGGCAGCGGCGCGGGCACCAGCCCGGCATATTGGCAGGCGAAGAAGGCGCGGGCGAAATCACCGTCGCTCTCGGCCAGCAGGCCGACGCGCTGGCCAGGCTTCAGCCCCGCGCCGAGCAGGCGGCGCGCCAGGGTTTTGGCCTGGGTGCGCAGCGTGGCGTAGGGCAATGCCTCGGTCAGCACCCCCTTGCCGGAGTAGAAATTAAGCCCGGTTGGGCCTTGGGCGGCATAGTCCAGGGCCTCGGCGATGGTGCCGAAATCGGCGAGACGCTTCACCAGCCCCGCGTGACGAGTCGGGGTCGGCTCAGTCATATTGCCTGGAAGTTACAATGGCAGCCATCCGCCGCCGCTAACAGAGTCGCGGTGGAATGGCAATGGCTTGCCCGCATGGGTGCTTGACAGTGCCGCGCGCCGCCGCCTAGCAGCCGCGCAACGTAACATTTGGGCACCCTGTCATGGCCATTCCGAAGCGCGTGCATTTCTGCTGGATTGGTCAGCATTTTCCCTGGGCATATGTGTTCGCCGTGCTCTCCGCCGCCCGCCATGCCGGAGTGGATGAGGTGATCCTGCACCATACGGACGAGCTGGCGGACGGGCCGGAAACGCAAGCCTTGCGCGCCGCGCCCGGCGTGCGGCTGGCGCGGCTGGACCCCGCGGCGCTGCTTGGGCCGGTGGGGGCTGAGTTGGGGCTGGGCGAGGCGTTGAGCGGGTTGTATGGGCGTGCGCAAAGTCCGGCTCAAAAAGCCGATATTTTGCGGGCCGCGATTCTCCACCAGCAAGGCGGCATTTATCTGGATGTCGATACTCTCACCGTTGCCCCCCTGATGCCTTTATTGGTGGCGCGGCAGTTCATGGGCGCAGAGCGGATCGTGTGGCCGCACTGGGTCTATCATTCCCGCTCGCCGCTGGTCTGGGGGCGGCATTTGGGGCTCGACGTGCTGCGCAAGCTATTGCGTCTGACTCCCGGCGGATGGCGTGCATTCCGTAAAGTGGAGGGCTGGTATGTACCGGCCGTGAATAATGCGGTGATGGGCGCAGAGGCCGGCGCCCCTCTGATCGTCGCCGCTCTACGCGAGATGGCTGCATTGCCTGAGCAGCAAGCGCATGGGGCCTATGCTTTGGGGCCGGATCTTTATCAGGCGTTGCTGGCCGCCTCGCCAATGCCGGACCTCGCCATCCATGCGCCGCCCTGTTTCTACCCCTTCGCCCCGGAAATCTCGGAGCACTGGTTCCGCTCCTGCCGCAATGCCGCCGCCGCCCTGCGCCAGGCGCTGCGGCCCGAGACGCGGATCGTGCATTGGTATGGCTCGGTCCGCACCAAGCCTTATGTGGCGCAGATCAGCCCTGATTATGTGCGCGCCCACCGGCAAACCCAGCTTTACAGCGCGCTGGTCTGCGAGCTGCTGCCGGACCTCGCCAGCGTGTAACACTTGCGACACATGGCGGAAAGCGGTACCACGCTGACTTAACTTACCGCGCAGAGTTCGGATTCACCCCGATTTTCCCGCAGTCCGTCGAGAGCCGTGACGTGTAGCTTTCTCTAGGGCCAGGGGCTGTGAGGACATGCTGCCCGCGGGCAGAATTTTGAGATAGACGAGGTTGAAGATGGCGAAGAACGGCGGCATCCGCATTGCGATCGCAGGGATCGGCAATTGCGCCAGCTCCCTGATTCAGGGGCTCTATTATTACACGCCGGAGCGTTGCGCCGATGGCGTGGTCGGCCTCATGCACACCGAGATCGGCGGTTATCAGCCGAACCACATCCGGGTGGTGGCGGCGTTTGACGTGGATGCCCGCAAGGTCGGCCAGGACGTGAACCGCGCCATCTTCGCCAAGCCGAACTGCACCAAGGTGTTCCAGGCCGACATCCCCGATTGCGGCGTGACCGTGCAGATGGGCCAGGTGCTGGACGGCATCTCCGAGCATATGGCGAATTACGACGAGGACCGCACCTTCGTCCGCGCCGACGCCCGCGAGCTGAGCAAGGCCGAGATCGTCGCCCTGCTGAAGGACAGCAAGGCCGATGTGCTGCTGAATTACATGCCGGTCGGCTCCGAGCAGGCGGCGCGCTTCTATGCCGAATGCGCGCTGGAGGCCGGGTGCGGCTTCATCAACAACATGCCGGTGTTCATCGCCAGCGATAAGGCGTTCGCCGACCGCTTCGCCGCGGCCGGGCTGCCGATCATCGGCGATGACATCAAATCCCAACTTGGCGCCACCATCACCCACCGCGTGCTGACCGATATTTTCGCCAAGCGCGGCGTGAAACTGCTGCGCACCTACCAGCTCAACACCGGCGGCAATACCGACTTCCTGAACATGAAGAACCAGGACCGTCTGGCCTCCAAGAAGAAGTCGAAGACCGAGGCGGTGCAGTCGGTGGCCAAGACGCGGATGGAGAACGAGAATATCCATATCGGCCCGTCCGATTACGTGCCCTGGCAGAACGACAACAAGATCTGCTTCATCCGCATGGAAGGGCTGCTGTTCGGCGACGTGCCGATGGATCTGGAACTGCGCCTCTCGGTGCAGGACAGCCCGAACTCCGCTGGCGTGGTGATCGACATGATCCGCTGCTGCAAGCTGGCGCTGGAGAACGGCATTGGCGGCGTGCTGGCCGGGCCGAGCGCGTATTTCTGCAAGCATCCGCCGGTGCAATACACCGACGACGTGGCCTATGAGATGACGGAGGCGTTCATCCGCACCCGTCCGGCGCTGGCGGTGACCGCCGCCGAATGAAGTGCCTGATCGTCGCCGCCGGGCAGGGCACACGCCTGCGTGAGAAGGGCGAGCTGAAGCCGCTGATCCCCATTCGCGGTGTGCCGTTGATTGAGCGCGTCATCGCCAACGGTGCGCGCGCGGGGATTGACGAGTTCATCGTCGTCACCGGCTATCGCGCGGAGCAGTTGCAGGAGCGGCTGGGGGAATTCTCCCGCCGCGCCGGTATCCATATCACCCGTATCTTCAACCGCGCCTGGGACCGGGCGAACGGTGTGTCCGTGCTCTCCGCCAAGCAATATCTGGATGAGCCGTTTCTGCTCACCATGTGCGACCATCTGGTCGACCCGGAGATTTTGCGCCGCCTGATCGAGGCCCCGCAGGAGCCGGACACGGTGACGCTGGGCGTGGATTTCAACATTACCAACCCGCTGAACGACCCCGAGGACGTAACCCGCGTGAAATGCGAGGGCGAGCGCCTCATGCATATCGGTAAGGTCATCCGGGACTTTAATTGCTTCGACACCGGGGTGTTCCGCTGCACGCCCGTGATGTTCGAGGCGCTGGAGGAATCTCAGGCGCGCGGCGATGACAGCATCTCCGGCGCGATGAACGTGCTGGCCGAATGGGGCAAGGCGCGGGTGTTCGACATCGGCGACCGGCTCTGGGTGGATGTGGACGACCCGATCGCCTTCGGCAAGGCCGAGGCGCTGCTGGACGAAGGCCGCCTCTGACCATGAGCGACGCCGCCGGGCTGGCCGGGGCCGACCCGGTGCGGCGCACCTATGAGATCGAGGACCCGACCAACCTCTATTTCATCCATCCGATTTCGGCGCGGCTGGTGCCGGTTTTCGCCAAGCTCGGGGTTACGCCCAATGCCGTATCGCTGATCGGCATGGGCTGCGGCATTCTGGCCGGGCTCGCCTACCGGTTTTATGGGCAGACATGGAGCGCGGGCCTCGGCTTTCTGCTGATGCTCGCCTGGCATGTGATGGATGGCGCCGATGGCCAACTCGCGCGGCTGACCAAGAGTTACTCCGAACTCGGCAAGGTGCTGGACGGTATCTGCGACTACGTGACCTTCACCGCGGTTTATGCCGGGCTGGCGGTGGCGATGAGCGCCACGCTGGGCGGCTGGGCCTGGGTGCTGGTGGCGGTGTCGGGCGTGGCGCATGCGGTGCAGTCGGCGGCGTATGAGATGCAGCGGCAGGATTACAATTTCTGGGGCTGGGGGCGGCAATCCGCCGCCTTGCCCAAATTGGACGCCATGCCCCAGGGAGTCGCCGGGCATCTGCATCACCTCTATGCGCGGGTGCAGCTTTGGGCCGCTGGCGGGGCGGCGGAATTCCACGCGGCGTTCAGCGCCGTGCTGGCGGCTCAGCCGGCGCGCGAGGCCGGGTTGCGCGCCGCCTACCGCGAAGCTTTCGCGCCGCTGGTGCGCCGCTGGGGCGTGCTCTGCGCCAATTACCGTACGCTCGGGATCTGCATCGCGGCGCTATTGAAGCTGCCGGCGTTGTATTTCCTGTTCGAAATCTTCGGCTTCAGCGCCCTTCTGCTCCTGTTGCTCAAGGCGCAGCGGGCGCAATACCGCGCCTTTTTGGCGCGCGTGCGCGTCAGTTAAGTTCGCGCGTCAGCCGCCAGCCGCCCAGCGCCAAGAGCAGCAAAGACGGCGCCAGTGCCGACACCGCCGGGTTCAGCGCCAGCAGCAGCCCCGCATAGCCGGTGATCTCCTGTGCCAGGAGAAACACCATGCCGAGCAGCGCACCGATCACGAGCTGCCGCCCCGCCCCGCCCGCGCGCTGCGGCCCAAACACGAAAGGCCCCGCGATCAGCGCCATGCCGATCAGCGATAGCGGAACCGCCACCATGCTCCAGAAGGCTTGCTCATAGAGCAGCGCCGCCTGATGCAGGTGTTTCAACTGCCGCACATAGGCGTAGAGGGCGAGCGGCGGCATGGTTTGGGGCGGGATCGCCAGGAGCTGCAACTGCTTGCTGGAGAGAAAAGGCTGCCAGATCAGGCTGGCTGGTTTGTCGGCCACCGGCTGGCCGTTGGTGATGGTATCGCGGGTGATGCCGCTGAGCGCCCATGTGCCGTCGGGTTGCGGGGCGGCGGTGTCGGCCTCGATCAGGCTTTGCAGCCCGCCATCCGGCCCGAAGGTGAAGATCGCCACGCCGCGCAGGTCGGCCCCGCCCGCGAAGCTCTGCACGTTGAGGAACACGCCGTTTTTCTGGGCCCAGAAGCCGCCATTGGAGAGGCCGGAGAGCGCGTCGCCCAGCGCCGCCGCCTGTTGGCGCTGGGCCGCCTGCTGCGCGGGCGGAATGATGAATTGCGCGATTATGAACAGGGCCAGGATGATGGGCAGGCATAGGCGCACCACGGCGCCGATGAGGCGCGCCTGCGACACGCCGAAGCTGCGGAAGGCGGTGAGTTCGGAGTGTCTGGCAAGCCCGCCCAGCCCCAGCAGCGTGGCCAGCAGCATGGAGACGGGCGCGATTGGCAGCAGCCGGGCCGGCGCGGTGAGCAGGGTGTAGAGCAGCGCGTCGCGCAGCGTGTAGCGCCCCTGACCGATGAGCCCCAGCTGCTCGACGAAGCTGAGCAGGCTGAACAGCGCCGTCAGGCCGGTGGTGATGAGCAGGAAGGCGCGGCCTACCGTCCAGCCGATATAGCGGTCAAGCAGCATCGCGGCTCCCGGCGGGCTGGGCAAGGCGGGGGCGGGGCGGGTTGGCAGGCGGGGCGAGCCAGCGCCGGCGCAGCGCCGGACCATACCAGAGCAGCGCGACAATCAGCGCCAGCAGGGCGGGCGCCCACCATAGCCCGGGGAACCGCCCGACCGCGCCGTGCTGCACCCAGGTTCGTGCCGTGGTGCTGAGCAGGTAATAGGCCGAATAGGCAAAAATGGCGGGGCCGAATTTCGCGTGGCGGTTTTGGCGCGGGCGGCCGCGGCTGAGCAGGGCGCCCAGCAGCGCCAGCAGCAGGGTGGAAATGCCGGTGGAGAACCGCCATTGCCGTTCGGCGACATCGGCGGGCAGGTCGGAGGCGATGAGATGCGCGGTGCTTGCCGCCACCGGGCTATAGCCGGGCGCGGCGGGAACGGTGCCATCGGGGGTCACGTTCAATGCCGCGGCTTCCAGAGACTGGTCGTTGCCCGGGTTGTCGCGGTCGAATTCATAAACATGCACGCCGGTGAGATGCACCTTGCGCTGCCCGCTGGCATCGGGGGCTGCGGGGGCGGCGTTGTCGGCGAAGATCACCTCGATATGCCCGCCGCTGCGCCGCGCCACGAACACGCCCCGCGCCTGGCTGTGCGGCCCGGCGCGCTGGCTGAGAAAGATGACGCGCGAGCCATCGGCGCTGGCATAGAAGGTGCCCGCCTCCATCGCGTTCACGTTGAGCATGATGGCCGCGCGGCGGGAGATGTCGTGCGAGGTGGCATAGGCCCAGGGGCGGGCGAATACCGAGAGGCAAGCCACCCCGAGCGCCAGCCCCAAGGCCAGCGCCAGCACCGGGCGCACGAGCCTGGGCGGCCCGATGCCCAGCGCCAGCATGGCGGTGATCTCGCCATCGGCCTGCAACCGCCCAAACCCCGCCACCACGGCGATGAACAGCGAGATCGGGATCAGCACATCGAGTGCGATCAGGAGTTTCAGCCCGGTGAGAGCGGCAATGACATGTATTGGCAGCAAGCCGTTCACGGCGTCAGACAGGATTCCCGCTAAGCCATAGCCGCCAAACAACGTGGCCAGGATGGCCAAGATCACGATGAAGGGCCGCGCGATCTCACGAAGCAGATATCTGTCTATATTCAAGACGCCAAACCAATTCTCTCCGGCCTGTCTGAGATGGCCGGCCACCCCCAAGGCGCCAAGGAGCTCAGCCGCCCATTAGGCCCGTGACAACGCGGTGCCCGCTCTTTAATAGAGAGGCAGATGAATTGTATAGTTTTTCTTGCATGACTGTCATCAGCGCCCGCCACCGGGCGGCTTTCGCCAAATGGGCATGCAGGAACCAGCAAAGGAGCTGCGCGGGGCCACATGTCTGACCAGGCCAATGAAATCCGGGAGACCATCTTCAGCACGCTGCGCGCGGCCCTGCCTCAGGACCGTCCGCTCTCCGACTCCACCCATATCATCGAGGATCTGGGGCTCGACTCCGTCGCGGTGATGGATTTCGTGATGGAGATCGAGGACAAGCTGGACATCACCGTACCGCTGGACAAGATCGCCGAGGTGGTCACGCTGGGGGATCTGATCGCCACCGTGCAGCGCCTCAAGCAAGCCGCGTAACCTCATGGCGCTGCTTGATAAATACGCGCCGGTGGCGGAGCAGTACCGCCAGCTGGAACTGGCTGGCGCGAATCCGTTCAACGTGACTTTCGATGAGGTGCTCTCACCCACCGAGGCGCTGATCGCCGGGCGCAAGACGCTGCTGCTCGGCACAAATAATTATCTGGGGCTGACCTATGACCCGGCGGTGGTGGAGGCGGCCGTGGCGGCCACGCGCGCCGCGGGCACCGGCACCACAGGCTCGCGCATCGCCAATGGCAGCTATGGCGGGCATAAGCGGCTGGAGGCGGCGCTGGCCGAATTCTACGGCCGGCGGCATGGCCTCGTCTTCTCCACCGGCTATCAAGCCAATCTCGGCATCATCTCGGCGCTGGCGGGTAAGGGCGATCATCTGCTGCTCGATGCCGATTCCCACGCCTCCATCTATGATGGTTCGCGCCTCGGCTATGCGCAGGTCACGCGCTTTCGGCATAACAGCCCCGATGATCTCGCCAACCGGTTGCGCCGCCTCGCGGACGAGCCGGGCGACAAGGTGATCATCGTCGAGGGCATTTATTCGATGCTGGGCGACACCGCCCCCTTGCGCGAATTCGCCGCGGTGAAGCGCGAATACGGTGCTTATCTGGTGGTGGACGAGGCGCATTCGCTCGGCGTTCTGGGCGAGACCGGGCGCGGGCTGGCGGAGCGGGAGGGGGTGGAAGCGGATGTCGATTTCATCGTCGGCACCTTCTCGAAGAGCCTGGGCGGGGTCGGCGGCTTCTGCGTCACCGACATGGAGGGCGCGGATATCCTGCGCGTCGTCAGCCGCCCGTATATGTTCACCGCCTCGCTGCCGCCCGGCGTGATCGCCGCCACCGAGGCCGCCCTGCACGAGCTGCGCGCCCAGCCCGAATTGCAGGCGCGGCTGAACGCCAACGCGCTGCGGCTGTATCGCGGGCTGGAGGCTTTGGGCTTCGCGCTGGGGCCGGAGCCGAGCCCGGTGGTCTCCGCCATCATGCCCTCGCCGGAGGCCGCGTTCGGCTTCTGGGCGGCGCTGCTGGAGGCCGGGCTATACACCAATGTCAGCCTGCCGCCCGCCACGCCGAAAGGGCTGGCGCTGCTGCGCTCCAGCGTCAGCGCCGCGCATACCCCGGCGCAGATCGACCGCGCCGTGGCTTTGTTCGCCGAGGTCGGGCAGGCGCTCGGGCTGCTGGCGGGGGCGCCGGGCTTGGCGGCGGCGCGGTAGCCACGCCCCAGGCCGAAGGAGGGCGGATGCGCAGGGTCGGGATCTTCCGCCATAATCTCTTCAAGCTGTCGGAACCGTTTATCGCCCAGCAGGCGCAGCGCCTTAGCCGCTACCAGCCGCTTTATCTCGGCCGGCTGCGCTATGGCGCCGCCCCGGCCGGGGCGGAGGTGCTGGCGCTGGAGGACCGGACGCCCCGCGCCCGGCTGCTGCCCGCCGCATGGCACATGCTCTCCGCTGATCCGCGCCCCTATCTAACCCTGTTGGCGGGGCGCGAACCGGCCCTGATCCACGCCCATTTTGGCGTTGAGGGCGTGTATGCCCTGAAGCTGGCCGCCAGGCTCGACGTGCCACTGCTCACTACCTTTCATGGGTTCGACGCCACGCTCTCCACCCCCGGCCTGCTCGCCAACCCGGCCTGGGCGCGTTACGCGCTGGGGCGCGGGGCATTGGCGCGGCGGGGAGCGCTGTTCCTCGCCGCCTCGGGCTTTCTGCGCGGGCGGCTGCTGGCGCTGGGGTTTCCGCCTGAGCGCGTGCGCGTGCATTATATCGGCGTGGATACCGGCGCCATCACCCCGCGCGATTTGGCGGAGGAGGAACCGGTCATCCTGCATGTGGCGCGGCTGGAGGAGGTGAAGGGCACGGCGTTTTTGATCCGCGCCTTCGCCCGGATCGCCGCGCAATTCCCCGCCGTTCGGCTGGTGATCATCGGTGACGGCAAGCTGCGCCCCGCGCTGGAGCGGCTGGCGCGGGAGGCCGGCATCGCGCCGCGCGTCGCGTTTCTGGGGGCGCGGGCGCATGGCGAGGTGTTGGCCTGGATGCGCCGCGCCGCCGTGCTGGCGCTGCCTAGCGTGCGGACGGATTCGGGGCGCGAGGAGGGGCTGGGCATGGTGATGCTGGAAGCCGCCGCGACCGGCGTGCCGGGTGTGGGCTCGCGCGTCGGCGGCATCCCGGAAGGCATCGCGGAGGGCGAGACCGGGCTGCTGGCACCTGAACGCGACCCGGAGGCGCTGGCCGCCGCCCTCGCCACGCTGCTCGCCGATCCGGTGCTGCGCCAGCGCATGGGCGCGGCGGCGCGGGCGCGGGCGGCAGCGTGTTTCGACATCCGCCTCCAGACCGCGGCGCTGGAGGATCTCTACGACGAAATCCTGGAGGGCGGGGCATGAGCCGCGCCGTGCTCGTCGCCGCGCACCCGGATGATGAAATCCTCTGGCTGAGTTCGGCGCTCGCCGGGGCCGATCTGGTGGTGCTGTGCTTCGGCGCGGCGCTGGGCAAGCCCAGGATGGCGGCGGCGCGGGCGCGGGCGGTGGCGGCGCTGGGGCTGAAGGCGTTGGCGTATCTGGCGCTGCCGGAGAGCGGCACGCGCAAGCTGGTGGATTGGCGAAACCCCGCGCTCACGCCGACGGGCATTGCGATTTCCAGCGCCGAAGGGCAGACGCGGTATGACGCGAATTTCGTCGCCCTGGTGGCGCGGCTGCGGCCGCTTCTGGCCGGGGCGGATGAGGTTTACACCCATAATCCCTGGGGCGAATACGGCCATCCCGAGCATATCCAGGTCTATCGCGCCGTCGCCGCCCTGCAGGGGGAGCTTGGGTTCAGGCTGTGGTTCTCCAACTATGCCGCGCCGCTCACCTGGCCATTGGCGCAAACCCTGGGCGCCGCGCCACTCTGGGCGGAGAAGCGCGCCGTGGCGCCGGATCTGCCGCTGGCCCGGCGGCTACGCGGGGTTTACCTGCGCCATGGGGTCTGGACTTGGCCGCGCCTGCATCGCTGGCCGACCGCAGAGACGCTCTACGCCCAGCCGCCCGGCCCGCGCGAGGGCTGGCGCACGCTGCGCGGCGAGACGCTGCTGGATGCCACGGCGCTGCGCTGGTGGAAGCCCGCCCGCGCCGCGCGGCGGGTGCTTGGTTAACCCCCCGGCGGCAGGATGATCGAGCGCGTGCGCGCGAAATGCGCGAACCAGCGCCGCGATTCGCGTTTCCAGATTCCGGCCTGAGCATCGCCCCAATGGCCGGGCTTGGGCGTCGCCTCATCCGCCCGCCAGGCCTGGATGGTGGCGAGGATTTTCTCCGCCCTGGCGCTCCAGGTGTAGTTCTTGTTGTCCTCGCGCGCGCCCGCGGCCAGCCGCGCCGCCAGGGCGTCATCCTCGGTCAGCGCCTTCAGCCCGGCCACCAGCGCGTCCAGCGAATCTGGTGGGCAGAGCAAGGCGGTTTCGCCGCTTTTCAGCACCTCCGCCACATCCGGCGTGTTGCCTGCCAGAATGGGGCGACCGGAGCCGAGATAGAAGAACAGCTTCAGCGGCAGCACGGTGGAGCCGAACTTGGCCAGAGGCTGCAACGAGGGTGGGATCAGCAGCACATCGGCGGCGTAGATATAGCGCCCGAGCGTCGCCTCGCTTTGCCAGGGCACGATGATGATATTCGGCACGGCGCGGGCCAGGGCCTCGACCGGCCCCTCGCCATAGGAGCCGACGAACAGGAAGGTGAGCTGCGGCAGGCGCTTCGCCGCCTCGATCACCAGCTCCAGCCCCTTCTTGTGGTTTACGCGGCCGGTGTAGACCACGGTTTTCGCGTCCTCCGGCACCCCGATCAGCCGCTTCGCTTCGTCCAGCGGAATTGGCGCCGCGAAGCGCCGCGGCTCGAAGCCGTTATGCACACAGCGCAGCTTCGCCGCCGGCACGCCCAGCTCGATATATTTGCGGCGCGTGTACTCCGAGTGGCAGATGCTGCCGAGAAAGCGCGGGTGGCAGAACAGCTTGTAGAGCCAGCGTTGCAGCGGCGGAATCTGGTCCGGCCAGGGGCGGTAATGGTCGAACACCACGCGCTGGCCGCAGAGGATGGACATCCACGCGACCCAGAGATTGCGCGTGTAAACGAGATCGGCCTGCCGGAACGCCCGGCGCAGCCCGATCGTCAGCCCGCTCATGAAGTGCCGCAGCGCGGCGGGGCGCAGCGGGGCGAAGGCGCGCAAAATGGGCATGCCCGCCAGCGCCGTAGCGGTGCCCAAATTTTCCCGCGCCACCGGCACATGCAGCCAGCTTGTCTCCAAATGCGCGCCCAGGTAGCGGGCCGTGGTGATGAACACTTCCGCATCCGCCTCGGCATTGGGCAGGACATTCTCGAAGGCGAAGAGGATTTTCATGCGTATTCCGGCAAAGACCCAGCCCCCGGGAGGGCCGGCGAAGGCGATGGAGAGCGCCGGGCGGCCGGCGGCGCACCCTAGGCGCAACCGCGGGGCGGGATCAATAACCCGCGCGGGCGGCGGCGCGCAGGATGATCGGCGCCGGGTCGATCTCGCCGGGCAGCGTGCCCAGCGCAGACCCGCCCCTGCGCCCCAGCCGTGTGGCGCAATAGGCCGCGGCGATGGCGGGCGGCGCGTGGCGTAGTAACAGGCTCGCCGCCAGAGCCAGGGCAAGCTCTTCGGTCAGGCGGCGGGCATCGCGCTCCTCGGCGGCGGGGGGCGGGGTGGCCAGCCATGCGTCCAGCGCCGGATGCAGGCCCTGGGCGCGGGCGATCTCGCCGCGCAGCAGTGCCGCGCCTTGCGGCATGCGGGCGAGGGCGCGCATCACATCCAGGCAGATGACATTGCCCGAGCCTTCCCACAGCCCGTTCAGCGGCGCGTCGCGATACAGCCGGGCGATGTCGAACTCTTCGATGAAGCCGTTGCCGCCATGGCATTCCAGCGCCTCGGCGATCATCACCGGGGCGCGCTTGCACACCCAGTATTTGGCCAGCGGCGCCAGGATGCGGCTCAGGGCCAGCTCGCCCTCATCGCGCGGCGCGGCATCGAGCGCGGCGGCCGCGCGCATCGCCAGCCAGGTGGCGGCCTCGCTCTCCAGCGCCAGATCGGCCAGCACATTGGCCATGGCGGGCTGCTCCACCAGCCGGCGGCCAAAGGCGGTCCGATACCAGGTATGGTGCAGGGCCAGACGCAGCGCCTGGCGCATTTGCCCGGCGCTGCCCAGCGCGCATTCCAGCCGGGTGAGATGCGCCATCTCAAGCATGATGGCGATGCCGCGCCCTTCCTCGCCGACGATGCGCGCCTCCAGTCCCCTGAACTCCACCTCGGACGATGCGTTGGAGCGGTTACCGGCTTTCTCCTTCAGCCGTTGCAGGCGCAGGAAGTTGCGGCTGCCATCATCGCGCCAGCCTTGCGCCAGAAAGCAGGTCGGCCCGGCCGCGGTGCGCGCCAGGGTGAGGAACAGATCGGCCACCGGCACTGAGAAGAACCATTTATGCCCGGTAAGCGCATACCAGCCACCGCCGAGTGGCCGGGCTTCGGTGCTGATCTGCCGCAGATCCGAGCCGCCTTGCTTCTCGGTCATCGCCATGGCCACGGTGAGCGCGCGCTTTTGCCCGGGCGGTAGCGGGCGCGGGTCGTAAAGCGGTGAGAGGATTTTGTCCTGAAACGCCGCCAGCAGGGCGGGGGCGTGGCGCAGCGCCGCCAGCGCGGCGAAGGTCATCGCCGCCGGGCAGCCCACCCCGGCCTCGCCCTGCGCCCAGAGATAGGAAAGCGCGGCGCGGGCCAGTTGCGCGCCGGGGCGTGGCTCCGTCCAGCCCAGCGCATGCACCTCGTCGGACCGCAATAGCCTGAGCAATTCGTGCCAGGCGGGGTGGAAGGCGACCTCGTCTATGCGGTGGCCGTAGCGGTCATATGTGCGCAGTTCCGGCGGGTAGCGGTTGGCCAGCCGTGCCAGCTCCTGCACATGCGCCGCGCCGATGCGCGCCCCGCACGCGCCAAGGCGCTCCGCCGCCCAACCCGCGCCAAACGCAGCCACCGCGTCGCGCAGGGGCGCATCGCTTTCCCAGCCATTGAAATTCTCCAGCGGCGGCGGCTGGTTGCGGACTTCATGCGTGGCGTAGCCTGACATGCCGTTCCTCCGGGTTGGACCCCAGCATACACCGCGCGGCCGGGCTGGTCATTCCTATGCCGCGCCGGCCACTGATTCTCACCCAGGCCGAGGTGTTCGCCGACAGCAATGGCGGTAAGCGGCTGGTCGCGTTTCTGACCGCGACCATGATGGTGATCGAGGGGCGCGAGGGGATCGTGGACTGATCCCCGCCGCCGGGCCGGTTACAGATAATCGAGCGCGGTGGTTTCGTCCCGGGCGCGGTCATCGGCGATGGCGTGGAAGGCCGGGCTGAGCACCACCGCGACCACGATATTGAGCAGCACGGTGGCGAAGGCGATGTAGCTCGGCAGGGTGAAGCCGAGCACATGGAAGGCCCAGATGGAGCCGGTGAAATGGTTCGCCGCCGCCAGCCAGGTGGCGCTGGCGATGCCCGCGACCCAGCCTGCGAGCAGCGCCCAGCCGTTGAAGAAGCGGGTGAACACCGAGAGCACGATGGCCGGGAAGGTCTGGATGATCCACATGCCGCCGAGCAACTGCAACTGCACGGCGTAAGTGGCGGGGATGGCCAGGATGAAGGCCAGCGCCCCGACCACCGTGACGATGGCGAACAGCTTGGCGACCAGCGTTTCGCCCTGTTGCGAGGGGGCGTGGACGAATTGCGTCCAGATGTCACGGGTGAAGATGTTGGCCGAGGCGATGGCCATGATCGCGGCGGGAACCAGCGCGCCAATGGCGATGGCGCCGAAGGCCACGCCCACGAACCAGGCCGGGAAGGCGTTGAGCAGCAGCGCCGGCACCGCGAAGCTGGCGCCGTATTTTGCGAAGCCCCCGGCGAATTGCGGCATCGCCTTCACCCCGGCGGCGATGGCCATGAAGCCCATCGTCGCCAGCAGGCCGAGCAGCAGCGAATAGGCGGGCAGCAGCACGGCATTGCGCTTGATCACGCGCGGCCCGGCGGCGGAGAGGATGCCCGTCATGGTATGCGGGTAGAGGAACAGCGCCATGGCGCTGCCCAGCGCCAGCGTGGCGTAGCCCGTATAGGCCCCGCCCGAGCCCGGCGGCGGCGCGGCGAGCAGCAATTTCTGCGCCGGCACCTTGGCGAAGATGGCGCTAAACCCGCCAAGCTCGGCCGGGATGACGATGACCGCCGCGATCACGGTGAGGTAGATCAGCAGATCCTTGACGATGGAGATCATCGCCGGGGCGCGCAGCCCGGCGGTCCAGGTGAAGGCGGCGAGCACGGCGAAGGCTGCGATGAGCGGCAGATGCCCCGGCAGGCCGAGCGCGCCGATCACTGTCTGCATACCGACGAGCTGCAGCGCGATATAGGGCATGGTGGCGACGATGCCGGTGAGCCCGATGGCCAGCGCCAGCCAGCGATTGCCGTAGCGCCCACGTACGAATTCCGGGCCGGTGATGTAGCCGCGGATCTTGGCCACCCGCCACAGCCGGGGGAAGACGACGTAGAGGATCGGGTAGATCAGCACCGTATAGGGCATGGCGAAGAAGCCGACCGCCCCGGCGCCGAACATCAGCGCCGGAATGGCGATGAAGGTGTAGGCGGTATAGGCGTCGCCGCCGATCAGGAACCAGGAGACCCAGGTGCCGAAGCGCCGGCCGCCCAAGCCCCATTCCTCGATATGGCCGAGATTGCCGCCCGCCTGCCAGCGGCTGGCGGCGAAGCCGAGCACCAACACCGCGGCGACGAGCGCGAAAAATACGATGGAGGCGGTGGCGTTCTGCATCACTCGGCCTCCTTGCGGGGCTGGCGGTCTTCCACCCGGTAGACGATGTAGATCAGCGCCGAGCCCAGGGGCACGACCAGCAGCTGATACCAGTAGAAGAACGGAAAGCCGAACAGGCTGGGCGCGGCGCGGTTGAAGAACGGCACCGCCAGCGCCAGCACAAAGATGAGCAACAGCAGAATTCGTATCATTTTCGCCCCCCTGGCGGCAGACATGGAGCAGCGTGCCGGGCTTGGCAAGCCGGGCGGGTTAGCGGCAGACCGGAACGAATGGCGCGAGATGCGGCGGCCCGGCGGCGAAATGATGCGCGGGCACGCCACCGCCCGGCAGCGCGAGCAGCGTGGCGCTCACCGTGCCGAAACCGCCCGGATCGGGGGGCAGGATGTTGAGCTGCGCCGCGCGCTCGCCGGAGGAATCGGCGAGCAGCGCCCCCCACTCGGCGACCGGCGCGGCCGCAAAGCGCGGCAGATGCCGGGCGATGCGGGGCATCGTGATGTCGTTGGGTTCGCCGGAGGTGATCATGCTTACCCCTTGCGGCAGGGGCAGCGCCTCGGGTCGCCCGGCGCCAAGGCCGCGCATGAAATAGGCCGCGCCGGCATCGGCCAGCACCATGTTGAAGGCGCGGTATTGCCCGGCATCCAGGCCCGTGATGGCCGCGGCGGCGTGCGCGGCGCTGGCCTCGCGCAGCGCCAGCAGCGGCAGCTCGCCCCGGCTGCGCTTGCCCGGCGCGGGGCCGAGCGTGCCCTCGCGGTTGAGCACCGCCGCGGCGACCCCGGCGCGGTTGACGGCCAGCCAGGTGCCGCCGGCCAGCGTATCCCGCCCGCCGCAGATGCCGGGCCAGTATTCGGCCGGCGGCTCCCAGGGACGGCTGCCCATCTCGTCGCGGTTGGCGGCGATGAACACGCCCTCGGGGGCGAGGCGCAGGATGATCGAGCACATGGCTTAGTCTCGCGCGGCGGCGAGGATCATGTCCAGATGATCGGGCACGGCGAAGTCTTCGCGCCGCAGCGCGGCGATGGGCAGCACCCGCACCGCGCCCGCGTCGTCGCCCGCCTGCAAATCCATTTCGCGCAGATCGCCGCGCAGCTTCACCCGGAAACCCAGGGTGGAGACGGTGAAGAACTCGCCTTGGCGGATATCGGTGCCGGGCATGTTGTTCCAGGCGCAGCGTATGTCGAAGGGGCGGTCGAAGAGGCGGTGGCCGATCTGGCGGATCTCGGCCTGGGCCAGCAGGGCGGGGGCGATGCCGGTCTCCTCCACCGCCTCGCGCAGCGCCGCGGCGCGCGAGGATTCCACCTTGCCATTGACCTCGTCGATGAACCCGCCCGGCACGGCGAGCTTGCCGCGCCCGGGATTATGCAGACGGGTGATGAGCGCGACCTGGCCGTGATCGTCGAGCAGCACGGCATCGGCGGCGTGGCGCAGATGCGCGCGCCGCGTGGTGCCGTCGGGCAGGGTGAGGCTGCCCAGCTCATGCACCGCCTGGGCGGGGTCATCGCCAAATTGCCCAGCCCGGCAACGCGCCGCGATCTCGGCCTTCAGTGCCGGATCGACGAGCATGTGGTCATGGATGATCTCGGTCACGGGGCGTCAGATGGCTTGCGGCTGCGCCTGGGGCGGGGCAGCGTGCGCGGCTTTGGCCGGCTTGCGGCGGCGTGGCGGGGCGTTGCGGGCCATCCCGACCATCCCGCCGATGAGCAGGGCTAGCAAGAAGGCACCGAACACGCCGCCGAACAGGAACGCGACCAGCATCGCCGGCTCAGCCGAACACGCGCTTGAAGATGGTGTCCACATGCGCGTGGTGCATCTCGGCGCTCATCGCGGCGTCGATCGCGGCGGCGGAGACGCGGCCCGCCACCTCAGGGTCGGCCAGCAGGTTTTCGCGGAATGTCTTCGCCTCCGGCTGGCCGAGCTTCGTCCAGGTGGCCATGGCGTTGCGCTGCACGATCCGGTAGGCGTCCTCGCGCAATATGCCCGCCTTGGTCAGCGCCAGCAGCACCTCGCCGGAATGCACCACCCCGCCCAGGCTCTCGACGTTGGCGGCCATCTGCTCGGGGTAGACGGTCAGCTTGTCGATCATCCCGGCCATCCGCACCAGGGCGAAATCCAGCGTCACCGTGGCGTCCGGGGCGATACCGCGCTCGACCGAGGAGTGCGAGATGTCGCGCTCATGCCACAGCGCCACGTTCTCCATGGCGGGGATGACGGCGGCGCGCACGAGGCGGGCGAGGCCGCAGAGGTTTTCGGAGAGCACCGGGTTGCGCTTATGCGGCATGGCCGAGCTGCCCTTCTGCCCGGCATGGAAGAATTCCTCGGCCTCGCGCACCTCGGAGCGCTGCAGGTGGCGCACCTCGGTGGCCAGACGTTCGACGCCCGAGGCGATCACGCCCAGTGTGGCGAAGAAGGCGGCGTGGCGGTCGCGCGGGATCACCTGGGTGGAGACCGGCTCGGCGGCGAGGCCGAGCTTCTCGGCCACGTATTCCTCCACCCGCGGATCGACATGCGCGAAGGTGCCGACGGCACCGGAGATGGCGCAGGTGGCGATTTCGGCGCGCGCGGCGATCAGGCGCTGCTTGTTGCGGGCGAACTCGGCGTAATGCCCAGCGAGCTTCAGGCCGAAACTGGTCGGTTCAGCATGAATGCCGTGCGAACGGCCGATGGTGAGGGTGTATTTATGCTCGATGGCGCGCTTCCTCAGCGCCGCCAGCACGAGGTCGAGATCGGCCAGCAGCAGGTCGGCGGCCTGGGTGAGCTGCACGGCGAGGCAGGTGTCCAGCACGTCGGACGAGGTGAGACCCTGATGCACGAAGCGGCTATCCTCGCCCACGCGCTTGGCCAGCCAGGTGAGGAAGGCGATCACGTCATGGCGGGTTTCGGCCTCGATGGCGTCGATCTCGGCGGTGTCGTCGGGCGTGAACACGGCCATGGCGGCGTCGCCCTTCTCGCGGATGGTCCTGGCCGCGGCCTCGGGGATCGAGCCGTATTGCGCCATCGCCTCGCAGGCCAGGGCTTCGATCTCGAACCAGATTTTGTACTTGTTCTCCTGGGTCCAGATGGCGGCGGCTTGCGGGCGGGTATAGCGGGGGATCATCGGCGGGCTCCTCAGCGGCGGAAATTCAGGCACGCCCTAGCCCCGTCCCCCGGCATTGACAAGGCAGGGCAGCCCGCGCCTATGCGCAGGGCATGGATATTTTGTCCCTGCTGGTGCCGCTGGCGCAGATTCTACTCATCGACTTGGTGCTGGCGGGGGATAATGCCATCGTCATCGGGCTGGCGGTGGCGCGGCTGGCTCCGGCGCAGCGGCGCAAGGCGATCCTGGCAGGAACGATCGGGGCCACGGTGATCCGTATCCTGTTCGCGCTGGTGGTGGTGCAGCTGCTGGCGGTGATCGGGCTGACGCTCGCGGGCGGCGTGCTGCTGCTCTGGGTGGCCTGGAAGACCGCGCGCGAGCTGAAGGGCGGCGAGGCGGGTACGCTGAGCGACGCCCCGGTGCAGACGTTGCGCGGCGCGGTCTGGCGCATCATCGTGGCGGATGTCTCGATGAGCCTCGACAATGTTTTGGGCGTGGCCGGGGTGGCGCGCGCGCATCCGGTGCTGCTGGCGGTGGGGCTGGTGCTCTCGATCGGGTTGATGGGGCTGGCGGCGAATCTGGTGGCGCGGCTGCTCACCCGCTTCCATTGGCTGGCCTGGGTGGGCATCGCCATCATCTTTTATGTGGCGCTGAAGATGATCTGGGAGGGGTGGCACGAGGTTGCCCACGCCCTTCCGGTCTGAGCGGCGGGGTTAGCCGATCGGCGTTTCGGGAAAGGCCAGCTCGTGGCGCGAGCGCCATTCCGGCGTCACGTAATTCACGATCAGCGAGCGGCGGATGCCGGTGATCTTGCGCTTGACGAAGCCGTGCCAGGTGTCGCTGCCGGGGATGAAGATCAGCCCGTGATTGCGCAGGAAGGGCGCGGCGCCGACATGCGCGGCGGGCGAGGCGAAGATGTCCGTGCCCCAATTCTCGCCCGGCGCCGAGTCGGTGAGGTAGATGAGCATGGTGAAGAATTTGGCACCGATATCGGTGTGCGGCTCCAGCCAGAAGCCGTCCGTATCCAGGCAGTATTCGATGCGCAGATAGCTGCCCTTGAGGTTGACCGCGCAGCGTTGCGCCAGCCTCTGCACCACCGCCGGGCTTTGCAGCGCGGCGGCGAGTTCGGCGCAGACCGGGTAGTCCCGCTGCTGCGCGGCGCCGAAGAACCAGCGGGTGGAGTTGTTGGTTTCGCGCCGGCCTTGGGTGTCCTCAATCCGCGGCGGGGCGAGGGGCAGCGCGACGACTTGCTCCACCATGCGGTCGGGCAGCATGTTGTCCAGCAGCCAATGGCGGTAGGGGGCGGGTTCCTCGCGCGCGGCGTCCAGGCTGGCCAGAAAATGCGCGGCCGTGGGCGTGGCATCAAGCATAATGCATCATCTTCTTGGCTTGGGCGGAGATCTTGTGGCGCATCAGCTCGCGCTGGGCGGCGAGGCCCGAGGCCATCCAGTTGATCATCACGTAGCGGCGCACGCCGACGAAGGGCTCATGTCCGTGGAAGGATTTCTCCGACCGGCGGAAGGCGACCAGCGTGCCGAGATCAGGCGGGACTTCGGCGATGGCGTCGTTGATGTCATCCGGCCCGCGCAACAGGCGCAGGCGGCCGCCCTGGGCTTCCCAGCTTTCGTTGAAATAGAGCAGCGCGGTGACGAGCTTGGCCTCGCTGTCGGTATGGATGCGCCCGTCCTTTTCGGCGCAGCGCCCGCGCAGGGTTACCATGGTCGGGCGGCCGGTGAGGTCGAGGCCGAATTTGCGCGAGAAGGCGGCGGTCACGGCCGGGCCGGTGAGTTCGCTGATCAGGGCGCGGAAATGCGGGCCGGGCTGCGTGGCCTCCACCGGCAGCAGGCCGGAATGTTCGATCTCGGGAAAATCGGCACGCACGAGCTGCGCCGTTGCCGGGCGGATGAAGCCCTGGGTAATGCTGTATTGGAACGGCTCAGTGGCCATCGGCGCTTGCAGGAAGGCCTCAAGGTCGAGATATGACATGTAGGTGGTCCGGGTCCGGAATGCGAAACTCCGCAGCGGTTAGGCGCTTTGGCGCGCGCCGGGCATTGATGTGGATCAAGGGAGGTGCAGTTCGGGCGGGCCGGGGCGCGATCGCAAGAGACCCTTAATCAATTCAGGCGATCATTACCTTACATTTCGGTAAGGTGAACGGATATGCTCGAACAAAACTTCCAGAACTCGCGCACGCAGGATGGTGCGGCGGCTGCACGCCGCGTTCCGGCGGAACGGCGTGCGGCGCCGCGCTCACCCGTGATCAAGAGCGCCAAGCTGGTGGTCGGCGGCCGCATCAGCCAAAGCGTGTTTAATTGTCTGGTGCTCGACGAATCCGCCAATGGCGCGATGGTCGATCTCGGGTCGGCCTTCACCCTGCCCGAGGAGCTGGTGCTGCACATGAATTCTGGTCCGTCCTACAACGCCCGCCGGCGCTGGGCGGCGGGCAGCAAAATGGGGCTGGAATTTGTCGGCGAGGAGCTGGTGAGCGCGGCCACGGCGGCGCGCATGGCCGAGATTGGGCGCACCATGCGGGCCATGGGGTTGCCCGTGGCGCTGGAGGAGTTGCGCGAGCACCGCTACTTTGGCCATGCCGAGCTGCGCCGCGTCGCGGAGGAGGCTGAGGCGGCTTATCTGCGGTTGGAGCGGCTGCTGGCGGGGTAGGCTCTATTTGCGGGCATAGACCGCAATACCCGGATAGCTGCGCCAGAGCGTGTAATTTTGCGCCAGAGCCGCGTCGAGCAAGGCATAGGCGGCGGGGTTGGTTAGTGGGTCCTGCGGTGCTGGCGCGCGGCGGACGATGAATTGAGGTTGGCTGGCCAGGATGCGGGTGATTTCAGCAACGGCGTCGACCCCGGCCACGCCAGGCAGCAATTTGCGGGTCAGCACCGAGGGCAGCACATAGCGCGTCGGCGGCGCGGTGCCGGTGAGCGCGTAGAGGATTGGCTGGCTGTCGAACACATACAGGCTGGCGGGATGTCGGGCTTCGAGGTCGGCCCCCGCGGTGGCGACGGTGTCGGGCACGGTGGCGTCGCGCAGCGCGTGCTGGGCGGCGCGCAGGGGCAGGGCGAGCGCGGCCAGCAGCAGCGCTGCGCGCCAAACTGGGCGCGGCGGCAGCGCCGCATACAGCGCGCCGAGGCAGACGCAGAGCGGCGGCAGGGCTTGCAGGAAGTAATGGTCGTAGAAGCTCTTGGCGGCGGCGGCGCCGGCCAGGGCGCAAAGCAGCCAGAGCGGCGGGAAGACAAGGGCCAGACGCCGCCGCCGCGCCCCCAGCGCCGCCAATGCGAGGGAAGCAGCGTAGAGCCCGCCCCAGCGCGCCGCCTGGGTCTGTGCCGCCCAGCGCAGGGTGCTGGCCGTGAACGTGCTCCCGGCCCGGCGCAGATTGGCCTGCACGTTGCAGGCCCACCACAGAGGCAGTTCGCCATTGGCGGCATACAGGGCGAGGATGGCCGCCAAAGGCGCCGCAACGCCGAGGGCGAAGGGGAAGGCGAGCCGCCAGTCCCGCCGCTGGTAGAGCAGCAGAAGCAGGATGCAGGGGGCTTCGGTCACCGCAACTTCCTTCACCATCACCGCGCAGCCCAGCGCCAGTCCGGCGGCCCAGGCCGGCGCCTCGGCCAGCACCGCCAGCACGGCGAGCGCGGTGAAGCTGGCCATGAACAGTTCGGTATTGGCCGAGAGGCCGTCATTGGAGAGCGAGCCCAGCACCAGCGCCGCGCCAGCCACCCAGGCAGCGGCGCGGCTGGCGGTGAGGCGCGCGGTGATGCCGTAAACGGTGGCCGCCAGCAGCCCGACGAACGCCATGCTCGCCACGCGCATCGCCGCCACGCCGGGGATGACCGCCTGGAACGCCGCGAAAATGGCGTAGATGCCGATGGGCTTGTTGTCCCAGATGGTGGTGTAGGGCAGGTGGCCGAGGCGCCATTGCTGCGCCATCAGGAAATACAGGCTTTCATCCCAGTCCAGCACCGAGCGGTGCAGGACCGGCAGGCGCGTGAGCACCGAGGCGGCGAGCAGGACCAGGGCGGGGAAGGCGCGGTTCACGAGGGCGATGCTTGCCAGGGCGCGCGCAGCCGGGCAAGAGAGGCGCCAGCATGGAGGGGTGCATGAGGATTTTTGCTCCGGTTCTGGCTGCCAGCCTGCTGCTTGGCGGCGCCGCGATGGCCCAGGTGAACGACGACCCGACCGGCCCGCAGCCGCAATTGCCGACTGAAAAGCTCAGCATACAGGCGGATAATGGCAAGACCTATGATTTCACGGTCGAGGTCGCCGCGACCCCGCAGGAGCAAGCCTATGGGCTGATGTTCCGTCCGGCGGTGCCGGCGGGCACGGGCATGCTGTTTCCGGTGGACCCGCCATCGGTGCAGGAATTCTGGATGAAGAACACCATCGTGCCGCTGGACATGGTGTTTATTGGCGCCGACGGCACGGTGAAGACCATTGCTGAAAACACGGTGCCGTATAGCCTGCGCAACATCTCCAGCAATGTGCCGGTGGCGGCGGTGCTGGAGCTGGCCGGGGGCGCCACGGCGGCGGATGATATCAATGTTGGCGATAAGGTGATTGCCAAGCAGTTTGGCGGCGGGTAATCCCGGCGCACAAGTTCGGGGCGTGGCGCAGCCTGGTAGCGCGCTTGTTTTGGGTACAAGAGGCCCCCGGTTCGAATCCGGGCGCCCCGACCAGTTGGAAGGACGATCATATGCGGGCACGTATTTATCTGCCGCCAAAATCCGCCATGCAGTCCGGCATGGCGCGCACGCATCGCTGGATGCTGGAATATGAGCCGGAGAGCCGCAAAGTGCTCGACCCGTTGATGGGCTGGACCGGCTCCGACGATATGCGCCAGCAGATCCGCCTAAGCTTTGAGACGCAGGAAGCCGCCATCGCGTATGCCGAGGCCCATGGCATTCCGTACGATTTGGAGATCCCCCCGGCGCGCACCCGCAAGCCCAAGGCTTACGCCGATAATTTCCGCGCCGACCGCAAGGAAAACTGGACGCATTAAAACGCCCGCGTTACCACGGGCGGGCTTGGCCAAGCGCCCTTAGCTCAGCTGGATAGAGCACGAGACTTCTAATCTCGGGGCCGATGGTTCGAATCCATCAGGGCGCGCCAGCGTTTCGCATCCATCCGATCCGCTCAGGGCGGAATTTCCGCGCCGTCATGCGCGAAGCATTTGCCGCTATCCTCTGGCCTCAGCCGCGCCAGCACGGCGAGCAGCCGCGCAGCGGATTGCTGCGGCGTGAAGAGCTGTCCGGCGGGGACAAACCCTTGGAATGGCTGCGAGAGCGGGCTGTCCACCGTACCCGGATGCAGGCCCGCGATTACCGCTTGCGGGTAGCGCCGCGCCGCCTCGATGGCCGTGCAGCGGACCACCATGTTGAGCGCCGCTTTGGCCGCGCGGTAGCCGTACCAGCCGCCCTTGCGATTATCGCCGATGCTGCCAACGCGGGCCGAGAGCGAGGCCATCACGCCGGGCGTCTGGCGTGGCAGCAGCGGCAGGAAGTGTTTGAAGGCCAGCGCCGGCCCCGCGCAGTTTATGGTGAAAGCTTGTTGCAGGGCGGCGAGGTTGAGGTCGCGCAGCGATTTCTCGGGCATCATGCCGGGCGCGTGCAGCGCGCCGGTGGCGACGATCACAGCGTCCAGTGTCCCCTCGTCCGCCAGCCGCGCGGCGGCGGCGGCCAGGGCGGTTTCGTCCAGTACATCCACCGGGCCATGGCAGAGCGGGCCGTCCTCGCGCCAGGGCGTGCCGCGGGCCAGGGCATAGACGCGCTCCGCCCCGCCCGCCGCGAGTTGCGCCACCAGCGCGCCGCCAATGGCGCCGCGCGCGCCCAGCACCGCCACGCGCCGCCAGGGCAGGGGCGCGCTCACCGCAGCAGCCAGCGGCACACGAGGCAGCCGAGCGCCGCTGCGGTGCCGGTGGCCAGCGTGCCCCAGACGAGATCAGCCGCCGTGACCGCCAGCGGCCAGCCGCGCAGCGTGGCGAGGTTGGTGAGGTCGTAAGTGGCATAGGCCACCAGGCCAAACGCGCCGCCGCGCAGCAGCGCCTCGCTGGGCCGCCCGGCGGGCAGCACGGTGAAGCCGACGACGCCCGCGATATACAGCGCGTAAAACAGCAGCGCCGGGCCGGGGCGGAAATGTCCCGCCAGCAGCCCTTGCAGTTGCGGCTTGTAGAGCCGGGAAGTCATGGTGCCGAGCCAGACGGCGTCCAGCCCCAAAAAGGCCAGGGCGGTGGCGATGTAAGCGGTGATCCAAGTTGTCATGTGGTGTTTCCGTCAGCCGAGAAATTCATAAAGCCCGACATCGACGCGCCCAGTGGCGAACCCCGCCTCGCAATAGCAGAGGTAGTAATTCCACAGACGGCGGAAGCGGGTGTCGAAGCCGAGCGTCTCCAGCGTTGGCCAGGCGGCGGTGAAGCGTGCGCGCCACTCGGCCAGGGTGCGGGCGTAGCTGGCGCCGAAATGATGCACGCGCCCGGGTTTGAGCCCCGCCAGGCTGGCCTGCGCGGCGAGGCCCGCCTTGG
Organism: Acidocella sp. KAb 2-4; assembly: GCF_020567705.1. GTDB lineage: Bacteria > Pseudomonadota > Alphaproteobacteria > Acetobacterales > Acetobacteraceae > Acidocella. Next base: position 199,754 of record NZ_JAJDJU010000003.1, read on the forward strand.
TCGGCAGCATGCCGCCGGGGAAGATGCGGCGCTGGATGAAATCGGCGTTGCGCCGGTAATCGGCGAATTGCTCGGCGGCGATGGTGATGACCTGCAGCACCGCCCGCCCGCCGGGGTTGAGGCGCGCGCGCAGGGTGCGGAAATAGCTTGGCCAATAAGCCTCGCCCACCGCCTCCAGCATCTCGATGGAGACGATGCGGTCATAGTGGCCGGTCTCGTCGCGGTAGTCGCGCAGGGCGAGGTTAGCGCGGTCATCCAGCCCGGCTGTGCGGATCACTTGGCGCGCATGGGCGAGCTGGGCCGGGGAGATGGTGAGGCCGGTGACATCCGCCCCCGCCGCCGCCAGATGCCGTGCCAACGCGCCCCAGCCGCAGCCGATTTCGAGCACCCGCCCCTCCGGCGGCACGGCCAGCCAGTCCGCGATCAGCGCCAGCTTGCGCGCCTGGGCGGTTTCCAGCGTGTCCTCCGGCGTTTCATAAAGGGCCGAGGAATACAGCATCTCCGGGTCCAGCCAGAGGCGGTAGAATTCGTTGCCCAGATCGTAATGCGCCATGATGTTGCGCCGCGCCCCGGCGCGGGTGTTGGCGTTGGCGGCGTGGCGCAGGCGCCCCAGGGCGCGCAGCGGGGCGGAGAGCGGGCTGCGCGCGGCCGGGCCGGCGAAATTGAGCGCCCCCAGCGTGAGCAGGGCGGTGAGGTCGGGGGTGCTCCAGGCGCCGTCGATATAGGCCTCGGCGAAGCCGGGCTGGCCTTGCAGCAGCAACGCCCAGGGCATGCGCCAATCATGCAGGGTGAGTTCCGCCTCCGGTCCGGGCAACTGGCCGCGCTGTTCGATCAGCCGCCCCTCGGGCGTGGTGCAGCGCAGCCGCCCGTGGCGCAGCGTGGCCAAGGCACGGCGGAGCATGGCCTCGCGCAGCCCGGTGCGGGCGGTGGGGGCGAGAGGCAGGGCTTCGGCGATCTCGTGCATCAGGCTTTCCTCTCTCCCGCATAGCCAAGGCTGACCGGCGCCGCCGGGGCGGGCGGGCGCGGGCGCAGCGCGATGCCCTTCAGCCAGATCTTCACGGCCTGCCAATGGATGGCGGCCAGTACTTTGACCCCCAGAAAAGGCTGCGTCAGCGCCAGGCGCAGCAGGGCGGCGTCGGTCAGCTCTTGGCGCTTGCCGGCCAGGGTGGCGTGCAGCACCACGCCTTCGGCATCCTCCACCGCGATATGCAGCCCCACCCCGGCGCCGGGGGGCTGCAGGCTGAAGCTGTAACGCAGTTGCATGTCCATGAACGGCGAGACGTAGAAGATTTTCTCGGCCCCCTGGCGCAGCGGCGCGGCCGCGCCCGCCGCCACAGGGCAGAGATAGGTGTGGCGCTGGCCGAAAGTGTTGTTCACCTCGTACAGCACGGCGCGCAGCGCGCCGCTGGCCTCATGGCAGAAGAACAGGCTGAGCGGGTTGAAGCCAAGGCCGAGGCAGCGCGGCATGGCGAGCAGCGTGATGCGCGCGCCCGCCTCGGCCAACCCGGCGGCGGCCAGTTGCTGCTCCACCCAGCCGCGCAGATCCGCGCTGCCCGCGCCGTGGTCGCGCGCGGGCAGGCTGAACAGGTTGAAGCGCTCGCGCGAAAACAAGCGCAGGCGGGGCGTTTCGTCGAGGTCGAGCAGCACGTAGGGCACGCGGTAGGCCAAGGCGTGGTGGCGGGGGCGGAGGCGGGTATGGGTCACCCGCACGGGGTAGAGCGCGCTCATGCCGCACGCTGCCAGACCGGCGGCGGGGTGGGAATGCGCGCCGACTCGCCGGGCACACGCCACGGGCGGCGCACCCCGCCCAGCGCCTCGGCTACCGCCAGCCCGGCCTGCAAACCATCCTCGTGAAACCCCGCTCCCCACCAGGCGCCGCAGAACCAGGTGCGGCTGGCGCCCTGCACCTCCCAGAGCCGCGATTGCGCGCGCAGGGCCGGGATGTCGAATACCGGATGGTTGAAGCTTTGGCGCAACGCCACGCCGCGCGGCTCCCGCGCCGGGTTGAGGGTGACGAACCAGTCCCGCGCCGTGGGCAGGCGCTGCAACCGGTTCATCCAATAGGTGACGGACACGCTGTCCTCACCGCCCGTATAGTTCCAGGCGGCCCAGGCGGCGCGGCGGCGCGGCATGGCGCTGGCGTCGGTGTGCAGCAGCGCCTCGTTGCGCGTGGTGCGGAAGGCGCCGATGATCTCGCGCTCGGCGGTGCTCGGGTCGGCGAGCAGGCGGAAGGCCTGATCGGCATGGCAGGCCAGCACCGCATGGTCGAACCGCGCGGTCTCGCCGCTGGCGGTGCGCAGCTCCACCCCGCCGGGCAGGCGGCGCAGGGCGCTCACCGGCGTGGCCTGCCGCGCCTCGCCTTTGAAGGCCGCGCGCAGCCGCGCCACATATTCGCGCGAGCCGCCCGTGACCGTGCGCCACACCGGCCGCCCGGCGAGTTTCAGCAGGCCGTGATTTTCGCAAAACCGGATGAAGGCCGCCGCGGGCAGCTCACCCGCCGCCCCGGCCGGGCAGGACCAGACAGCCGCGATCATTGGGTAGAGATGGTCCTCGAGGAATGCCGCGCCATAGCGGCCCGCGCGCAGATATTCGCCCAGGCTGATCTCGCCCAGCCGCGCCGCCGCGTTCGGCGCCTCGCGGTAGAAGCGGAGCATGTCGCGCAGCATCGACCAGAAGCGCGGGCGCAGCGCGTTGGCGGGCTGCGCGAACACGCCGCGCAGCTTGTTCGACCCGGCATATTCGAGATCGCCGCCGCGCAGCGACACGGCGAACGACATCTCGCTGGCCTGGGTGGGGACGTTAAGATGCGCGAACAGCGCCGTGAGGTTGGGGTAGGCGGGCTCGTTGTAAACGATGAAGCCTGTATCGACCGGCACGCCATCGACCGCCACCGTATGGCTGTGCCCGCCCAGGCGCGGCGCGGCCTCAAACAGCGTCACCTCGTGGCGCGTGCTCAGCAGCCAGGCGCAGGCGAGGCCGGAGATGCCGGCGCCGATCACGGCGATGCGCAGCGGGGCGGAGGCGGGGCGGGGCGGTGTGTCGGGCGAAAATGGCATATTTCTGATACGAGGCCATGCGGGAATTGGATCAACCGGTGATCCAAAATAACTGGCGCCGCGTATAGTGGAACGTGAATGCACCAGATGCCCCCCTTCCACGCCTGGCCGCGCGCCGGGCGCTCGCCCCGCCGGTGACGGCGCTGGATACTCCGGCGCCCGATGCCGAGGCGCAGGCCATGCTGATCCGCCGCGTGGCCACCGCGCGCGACAGGCAGGCCTTTGCCGCGCTGTTCAAATATTTCGCGCCGAGGGTGAAGGCGTATCTGCGCCGCGCCGGGTTGGAGCCGGGCGAGGCGGAGGAGGTGGCGCAGGAGGTGTTGCTCTCGCTTTGGCGCAAGGCCGAGAGTTTCGACCCGGCCCGCGCCGCGCCGGCGACCTGGGTGTTCGCCATCGCCCGCAATGCGCGCATCGACCGCGCCCGCCGCAATCACGGCCTGCCCGGCGCGCCGGAGCCCGAGGAGGCGGAGGATGAGCTTGCCCCCAGCGCCGAAACCCTGACCCTGACCGCCGAGCGGGAGGCGCGCGTGCGCGGCGCGCTCGGCCAACTTGCCCCTGAACAGCAAAAGATCGTGAAACTTTCGTTTTTCTCCGACACGCCCCATGCCGCCATCGCCAGCGAGCTCAACCTGCCGCTGGGCACCGTGAAATCGCGCATTCGTTTGGCCTTGGCCAAGCTGCGCGCCGCGCTGGAGGAGGTGCGATGATCCGCCATCACCCATCCGCCGAGACCTTGCTCGCCCATGCCGCCGGAACCCTGCCCGCGGGGCAGGCCCTGGTGGTGGCCGCGCATGTGCAGGGCTGCGGCGCCTGCCGCGCCGAACTCGCCCGGCTGGAAGCGCTGGGCGGCGCGGTGCTGGATGAGCTCGCACCCGAGCCGCTGGCCGCTGAAGCCTTCGCCGCTGTGCTGGACCGGCTGGACGCCCCGGCGCCGAAGCCGCCCGCGCCGCCGCGCCAAGCCGATCTCGGCTTGCCCGCCGGGCTCCGCCTGCCTGCCGCGCTGCACGGAGCGGAAATCGGGCGCTGGCTGTGGGTCGGCCCGGGCATACGCTACAGCCGCGTGCGCCTGCCTTGGGCCCCCAATGAAAACGTGATGCTGCTGCGCGTGGGGGGCAGCCGGCGGGTGATTCCGCACAGCCATGGCGGGGCGGAGTTCACGCAGGTTTTGCATGGCGGGTTCACCGACAGCACCGGCCATTACGGCCCTGGCGACATGGCCGAGGCCGATCATGATCTGGCGCATCAGCCCGCCGCCGACCCCGAGGGCTGCATTTGTCTGGCGGCGCTGGAGGGCGGGTTGCGCCTGCCCTGGCGCGGCTGGCGCACAACCAGGAGGCATGGCTGATGGCTGACACACGACTCGCTCTGGCCCAGGCGGCGGAGCGCCTGCCCGTGCCCGATGCGCTGTTGAGCCTCGGGATCAACCGCATGGTGGCGCGCACGCGCCGCCAATTGTCCCGTGGCGGGGCGGGGCAGACGGAATTCGCGCGCGGCATGGTGACGCACCCGATTGCCGTGCATACCGACGAGGCCAACCGCCAGCATTACGAGCTGCCTCCCGAATTTTTTGGCCTGATCCTCGGGCCGCGCCGCAAATATTCCTGCTGCCTGTACCCAACCGGGGCCGAAACCTTGGAGGAGGCCGAGCTGCACGCGCTGGAGGAGAGTGTGGCGCATGCGGAGCTTGCCGATGGGCAGGAGATTCTGGAGCTTGGCTGCGGCTGGGGCTCGCTGACGCTGTTCATGGCCGAGCGCTTCCCGCGCGCGCGGATCGTCGCGGTGTCCAACTCCGCGCCGCAGCGGCGCTATATCGAGGCACGGGCGGCGGCGCTTGGGCTGCAAAACCTGCGCGTGATCACCGCCGATATGAACCGCTTCACGCCTGAGCAGCGCTTCGACCGCGTGGTGTCGGTGGAGATGTTTGAGCACATGGCGAATTGGCGCGGCTTGCTGGAGCGTGTGCGCACTTGGCTGCGCCCGGATGGCCGGCTGTTTATCCATGTGTTCGCGCATGCCACTCGACCCTACCGCTTCGACCATACCGCCCAGGGCGACTGGATCGCGCGGCATTTCTTCACCGGCGGCATCATGCCCAGCCATGGGCTGATCGGAGAATTCCCCGACCTGTTCACGCTGGAGCGCGAATGGCGCTGGAGCGGTACGCATTATCAACGCACGGCGCGCGGCTGGCTGCGCAATTACGACGCCAATGCCGGGGCGGTCAGGACGATTTTGGCCGATGTGTACGGGCCGGAGGCGGCGGTGTGGGAGCGGCGCTGGCGGTTATTCTTTCTGGCGACGGCGGGGTTGTTCGGCCATGCCGGCGGGGAGTCTTGGGGCGTGAGCCATTACCGCTTGGCGCCGGTGCCGTGAGCCTTTGTCTGGCGGCCGCGGTGGTGGTGACGCTGGCGATGCTGGTCGCCTGGAAGGTGCAGCGCGCCGTCGGCAATGCCGGGTGGGTGGATGTGTTCTGGACGTTTTCCACCGGGTTGGCCCTGGCCGGGGTGGCGCTGGCCGCGCCTGGGGCGCTCTGGCGGCATGTGCTACTGGCGGCGCTGATACTGATTTGGGCCGGGCGGCTGGGCGGGTATGTTGTTTGGCGCGTCGCCACCGGCCCCGAGGATACGCGCTACGCCATGATGCGCCAGGAGGCCGGTGCCGACTTCCAGCGCCGGATGCTGAAGCTGATCATCGGGCAGGGGCCGGTCTCGGGTGTTTTGGCGGTATCGGTTTATCTGGCCGCAGCGCAGCCGGCGCCGGGTTTGCGGGTGGCTGATGTGCTGGGCGCGGCGGTGTTGCTGGCTGCCCTGGCCGGGGAGGCCTTGGCCGATAACCAATTACGGGTTTGGCGGGCCAACCCGGCCAATGCCGGGGGCATCTGCGAGGCCGGGCTGTGGGCGCTGTGCCGGCACCCGAATTATTTCTTCGAGGCGCTTGGCTGGCTGGCCTACCCGGTGATCGCTTTCGTGCCATCGCAACCGGCAACCGCCTTGGCGCTGGTGGCGCCGGTGCTGATGTTTCTGGTGCTGCGCTACCTCACCGGCGTGCCGCCGGTTGAAGCGGCGATGCTGGCGCGCCGGGGCGAGACCTATCGCGCCTATCAAGCCCGCACCTCGGCCCTGTTGCCGCGCTGGCCGCGCCGCGCCTAGCCTTTGCCCCGGGCCTGGGATAGGTTAAATCACGCGCATGGACTGTCTCCGTAGCTCAGCAGGATAGAGCACAGGATTCCTAATCCTGGGGCCGTGGGTTCGAATCCCGCCGGGGACACCAATCCACATATGTATGATTAAGCTGTTGAAAAGACAAGGGAATATTCAATCTGATTATGGAATGCCCATACAGTTGCTCATACAGCTTCCACACAGGTTTTAAGCGCCTGTAGCAGGCCAAAAAACAGCCGCCACTAGCAGCGTCCAAGGGCACCAATAGCAGCGGCTTGCAGCCTTATCGCCCGTACAGCTGCGCCCCGAGTAGCGCGCGCACCTTGGCCCGTTGCACTGGGGCGAGGGCGTCGAGGATCGCGGCCCGCGTCTCGGCGTTGCTTACGTGCCGGGCGTCGGACACCGCCTGGGCGGCTTCGGGCATCCCATAGGACGAGAGCTGGCGCATGGCGGTGCTGTAGGTCGATTGCCGCGCGGCGTCCTGAATAGCCGCAAATCGGCTTTGTGGCTTTCTCGTCGGGGTGTAATTTACGAACCGCAGTAACAGTGCTGACCTCGCCGTCCTTACGGATGGCCGGGGCCTGCCGGGCTTCAAGTTCTTGCCAGCGGTCGATGATCCGGGCGCGGAGTTCTACGCTGTAGCCGGAGACGAGGATCAAGGTCTCGCGCTTGGGTAGGAGGAAACAGGGGCGCACCTCGCCGTTTCCGCCTGGATAGACGCCCCCAAATTTGGGGAGGTCGGTTTCCCCGTACAGTTCCACCAGCATTTGGCGGATGTCACGCATGACATGGTCGTGGCGCTTCCCGGTCAGCTCCGCGATCTCGCGGCTGGGTTAAATCCGCTTTAAGCCTAGCAGCACGGAAGCGTCCGGTGTTTTAGACCCCCACTTCAGACTTGTGGGTCAAACGCAGCAGGTCCGCCTGGGGCTGGTGTGCGGGTACTAAAAGGCCGCCCGGTGTCTCTGTAAGAGGGCCGGGGCCTATCCGGTGGGTGGGTTTTTAGCTGCTACGCGCCATTTTTCGTATAGGGACGGTCGAAGATGTGCGTTCCCCCCGCAAAAATCGTCGTAGCCAAATTGAATTCCACAGCGTGGGCAAATTTCGAATGACGGACGCTCGCCATTCCAAGGCGGTTCATTGTTGGCATAACCGCAGACAGGGCACAGGCAGCTATTTCCACCTTCGTCAGCCTTCATCCCATTGTCTCTCTTTGCCGTCATGTTTCTCCGTTCTGGACTGCAACATTATGCCGCCCAGCACGGAACAATAGAC
>NZ_JAJDJU010000030.1 GCF_020567705.1 Acidocella sp. KAb 2-4
CGCGCCACCCAGTCCACCAGTTCCAGCCGTCCGTCAGGATGCTCGACCAGCGCGGTGCAGCTCTCCACCCAGTCGCCGTCGTTCAGATAGAGCACGCCGTTCACCATGCGCATCTCGGCATGGTGGATATGGCCGCAGACCACGCCGTCGAAGCCGCGGGCCTTGGCGTGGTCGGCCAGCGCCGTCTCGAAGCGGTCGATCGCCTTCACCGCCTCCTTCACCTGCAGTTTCAGCCAAGCGGAGAGCGACCAGTAAGGATAGCCGAGCCGGTTGCGCACGATGTTGAAATAGCGGTTCACGCCCAGCGCCACGGTGTAAGCCCAGTCGCCCAGCAGGGCGAGCAGGCGGGCATGGCGCACCACGGAGTCGAAATCATCGCCATGCACGATCAGCAGGCGCTTGCCGTCGGCGGTGGTGTGCTCGGCCTCGCGCTGGATCTTCACGCCGCCGATCTCGATGCCCAGCGCCACGTATTTGCGCAGCATCTCGTCGTGGTTGCCGGGCACATACACCACGTTGGTGCCGCCGCGCGCCAGCTTCATCACCCGGCGCAGCACCTTGTCGTGATAGCGGTCCCAGTACCAGGTCCGTTTCAGGCGCCAGCCATCGAGGATGTCGCCGACCAGGAACAGATTTTCGCAGGTCATGGATTTGAGGAAATCCGCGAGGAATTCAGCGCGGCAGCCACGGGTGCCGAGATGCGTGTCCGAAATGAACACGCTGCGGTAAGGGGTTTTTTCCATGTCGCGGCGCGGCCCTGTTGCGGTCATGCCTTGGCGGATAGTCCGGACCGGCGGGCCGATGACAGTGAAGATTCCGTGACGCGGGCAAAAGAATCGCAAAACCGGCGGGTGGCGCGATTGTCACGCGGCCGTCACCCGATTGCCATGCGCCGGTCACGGTCATGCGGCAAAAGGCACGGTTCCGCTGACAGCCGGGGGAATGTCTTGATGTTGATCGTCTTTAATCCGATGGCCGGGCGGCGGCGTGTGGCCCGGCTGTGGCGGGTGTTGGACGTGCTGGCCGGCAATGGCGTGAAGCTGGAGGTGGTGGAGACCGAATATCCCGGCCACGCCACCGAGATCGCCCGCGCGGCGGCGTGCGCGGGGCGGGACATGGTGGTGGCCGCCGGTGGTGACGGCACCATCGCCGAGGTGGCCAACGGGCTGCGCGGCGGGCACACGGCGCTGGGGGTGATCCCGCTCGGCACAGCCAATGTGCTGGCCAAGGAATACGCCCTGCCCGCCAGCCCGCGCGCGTTGGCCAATATGCTCGCCTACCGGCGCACCCGGCCGCTCTGGCCCGGCCTCGCCCGGCTGCCGGAGGGGGAGCATCTGTTCGTGCAGATGACCGGGCTGGGGTTTGACGGCGCGGTGGTGCATGGCCTGCCGCCGCTGCTCAAGCGCGTTTGCGGCCGCGGCGCCTATGTCTGGCAGAGCCTGTGGGAGAGCTTCACCTATGGCTTCCCGCCGCTGCGCTTGCGCATAGATGGCGCGCCCTATGAGGCGGCGAGCGTGGTGGTGAGCAAGGGGCGGCTCTATGGCGGGCCGTATCTGCTGGCGCCCGGGGCCGACCCCGGCGCGCCGGGGTTTCAGGTGGTGCTGTTTGAGCAGCCCGGCCCGCTGGCCGCGCTGCGCGCCGGGGCGGCGCTGCCGCTGGGGCGGTTGCCGCGCTGCCCGGGGGTGCGCATCGTGCCGGGCAGGCATGTCGAATTCCTGGGCAACGCCCCCATCATGGCGCAATGCGACGGCGACGCGCTGCCGGCCGCGCCGTTGGCGCTTTACGACGCCGAAGCCCCGCTCTCCCTGATCGTCGGCTGAGACCGCGCCGGGGCTTGACCTCGCCCCGTGAAGTTTTAAGGGAAGCGTGCCCAATATAAGGAGTTCCAGGCATGAAAACCCCCGTGCGCGTTGCCGTCACCGGCGCCGCTGGCCAGATTGGCTACGCCATCCTTTTCCGCATCGCCAATGGCGACCTGCTGGGCAAGGACCAGCCGGTGATCCTGAACCTGCTCGACCTGCCGCAGGCGCAAAAGGCGCTGGCCGGCGTGATCATGGAACTGAACGACTGCGCCTTCCCGCTGCTGGCTGGCGTCACCCCCTCCGATGACCCGCGCGTCGCCTTCAAGGACGTGGACATCGCCATCCTGATCGGTTCGCGCCCCCGCGGCCCGGGCATGGAGCGCCGCGACCTGCTCGCCGCCAATGCCGAGATCTTCAAGGTTCAGGGTAAGGCGCTGAACGATGTCGCCAAACGCGACGTGAAGGTGCTGGTGGTCGGCAACCCGGCCAACACCAACGCCTATATCGCCATGAAGTCGGCCCCGGATCTGCCGAAGGAGAACTTCACCGCGATGCTGCGCCTCGACCATAACCGCGCCGTCTCCATGCTGGCCGAGAAGTCCGGCGTGGCGGTGAAGGACATCGAGAAGGTGGCCGTGTGGGGCAACCACTCCCCGACCATGTATGCCGATTACCGTAACGCCACCGCCGCCGGGAAGCCGATGCCGCAGGTGATCAACGACGAAGCCTGGTACCGCGACACCTATCTCTCCGCCGTCGGCAAGCGCGGCGCCGCGATCATCGAGGCGCGCGGCCTGTCCTCCGCCGCCTCCGCCGCCAATGCCGCGATCGACCATGTGCGCGACTGGGTGCTCGGCTCCAATGGCCGCTGGGTCTCCATGGGCGTGCCCTCCGACGGTGATTACGGCGTGCCCGAGGATGTGATGTTCGGCGTGCCCTGCATCTGCGAAAACGGCAAATATGTCCGCGTCAAGGGCATCGCGATGGACGAGTTCTCCAAGGGCCGCGTCCAGCACACGCTGAACGAACTGCTCGAGGAGCAGGCGGCGGTCGCCGATCTGCTGAAGTAAGCCGGTTTCCGGTTGTCACGGCAAAGGGAGCCCTCGCGGGCTCCCTTTTTTCATGGCCGGGTTTTTATGGGCCGCGCGCTTCCCGGCGCGGGGGCGGGTTTGCTAGCCTGCCGGCGTGACACCGTCCTTCGCCCTTTATGTCGGCCTGCCGGGCCAGGGGATGCACCTGCATCTCGACGCGCTGTCTTTGCTGTTTCTGGGCATTCTGCTGCCGCAGGTGGTGGCCGGGGCGATGGCGGGGATGCGCAAATCCGTCACCTTCTGGGTGTTTGCCCTGGGCATGGGGCTGGCCCTGGCGGCGGCGGATGCCTTCACCCTGATCTTCGGCTTCGAGCTGATGAGCGCGGCCTCCTGGCTGCTGGTGCTGCGCGGCGACCAGAAACCCGCCACGCTCTATGTCGGCACCGCTATTTTTTCCGCCGCCTGCCTGATCCCGGCGGTGTTCCTGCCCGCCGGGCCGCTGGCGTTTCTGCTCATCGTGCTGGGGGCCGGGGCCAAGGCGGGGCTGGCGCCGCTGCATTTCTGGCTGCCGCGCGCGCATCCGGCGCCGCCGGCCGGGGTGTCGGCGCTGATGTCCGGCGGCATGGTCAAGGTCGCGCTTTATGTCATCATCCGCTACGCCTTCGTGGTCCTGGCTCCGGCCGCGCAGCCCTGGTGGGGCGGGGTGCTGGTGGCGGCGGGCGCGGCCTCGGTGCTCATCGGCGCGCTGCGGGCGATGCTGGAAGGCGAGCTGAAAACGGTGCTGGCCTGTTCCACGGTCGAGCATGTCGGGCTGATCACGGTGGGGCTGGGCATCGCGCTGCGCGGCAAGGCGATGGACGACGCCACCATGGCCGGGCTCGGGCTGCAAGCGGCGCTGCTCTATGCGGTGGCGCACGGGCTGTATAAGCCGCTGCTGTTCATCGGCGCGGGCGAGGTGAAGCACGGGGTCGGCACCACGGCGCTGGACTGGCTGGGCGGGCTGGTGCGCGGCATGCCCAAGCTGGGGCTGCTGATGCTGGCCGGGGCGGCGGGCATGTCGGCCATGCCGCTCGGGCCGGGTTTCGCGCCGGAATTCCTGCTCCTGCACGCGGCCATCGCGGCGGCGGGGTCGGGCGGCATCATCGCGCGCATCGGCTTCACCGCGCTGCTGGCGGTGCTGGGCGTGGGCGCGGCGCTGGCGCTGGGCGCGGCGGTGCGGCTGTTCGGCATCGGCTTTCTGGGCCGCCCGCGCACGCTGCAAGCCGCGGCGGCCGAGGAGGCGCGGCGCGGACCGCTGGCGGGCATGGCGCTGCTGGGCGCGCTCTGCGTGCCGGTGGCGCTACTGCCCGGGCTGGTGCTGAACCTGCTGACGCCGGTGATCCTGGAACTCGCCCCGCAGGCGCAAACGCCGCCCCTGGCCTATGCCCCGCTCTCGCTGGCGGTGCTGGCCGGGCTGGTGGCCGGGGCTGGCTGGCTGGCGCTGCGCCGCTACGGCGTGCGCGGCACGCGCGAGGTGGCGGCCTGGAATGGCGGCTTCGGCAAGGCGCCGCCCTGGCTGCCCTTTGGCGACCCGGCGGCGCAGCCTTCCGCCACCGGCTTCGCCGAGCCGATCGGGCGCGCCATCGGGCGCGGCCTGCTCGCGCCGGGCGGCGCGGACCCGGCCGAGGCCTTCCTGCTGGCACCGCTGCAACGCCTGCATACGCGGGGCGTGCGGCTGGCCGAGCGCATCCGCCGCGCCACCATCCGCCAGCGTCTCGCCTTCGTGTTCGCGGCGCTGGTCGTGTTTCTGCTCGCGCTCGGCCTTGGGGAGGGTAGCTGATGCTGCTCACCTTGCTGCTTCGGCTGCTCGCCACGCTGCTGCATGCGGCGCTCATGTTCGGCCTCGCGCCGCTGCTGATGGGCGTAGTGAGCACGCTGCGCGCCTGGGCGCTCGGGCGGCGCGGCCCGGCTTTCGTGCAGCCCTATCGCGACCTTTATAAACTGCTGCGCAAGGCGACGCTGGCGCCCGACACGGCGAGCCAGCTCTTCTCCGCCTGGCCGGTGGCGGGGGTATTGGCCCTGGCGGTGGCGGCGATGCTGGTGCCGGGCTTCAGCACCGGGCTGCTCACCGCGCCGCTCTCCGACCTCATCACCATTCTCGGCTTGCTCGGGCTGGCGCGCGCCGCCACCATGCTCGGCGGGCTGGAGGCGGGTTCCGGCTTCGGCGGCGCCGGGGCGTGGCGCGAGGCGCTGTATGGCGTGTTCGCCGAGGGGGCGCTGCTGGTGGTGCTGCTCTGCTTCGGGCTGCTGGCGCATACTGTCACCGTGGACGGCATCGCCCTCGCCTTCGCTACCCAGCATATTGGCATCTCGGTCTCGCTCGGCTTCGCGCTCGCCGCCATCCTGGCCGTGGGGCTGACCGAAACCGGACGCATCCCCACGGATAATCCCTCGGGCCATCTGGAGCTGGCGATGGTGCATGAGGCGATGCTGCTCGAATATTCCGGGCGCAACCTGCTGCTGCTGAACTACGCCGCGATGCTGCGCCTGGCGCTGTGGATGAGCCTGATCGGCAGCATCTTCCTGCCCTTCGGCATGGCCCGCGCGGCGGACATCCTCTCCTGGCCCGGCGGGCTGCTGCTCTGGGCGCTCAAGCTCGGCGCCATGGCCGCGGCGCTGGCGGTGTTCGAGGTCTCCAGCGCCAAGATGCGCGTGTTCCGGGTGCCGGAATTCCTCGGCGTGGCGATGCTGCTGGGCATGCTGGCGGGCATCTTCCTGTTCGTGGCGGCGAGGATCGGCGCATGAACCTCACCTTCTCGCTCGCGCATCTGATGGGCGGCATCATCCTGGTGCTTGGCTTCTCGCTGCTCTCGCAGCGGCGGCTGGCGGCGATGATCACCATTTACCAGCTACAGGCCTTCGTGCTCTCGGCCGCGGCGTTTTGGCAGGGCTTCGCCCAGCACGAGGTGAACCTCTACCTCACCGGCCTGATCACGCTGGGCATCAAGGCGGTGCTGCTGCCGATCGGGCTGCGCCAGATCGTGCTGCGCTTCAACATGATCCGCGCCGTGGAGACGGCGATGCCGGTGGTGATGTCGATGATCTTGGGCGTCGGGCTGATCGGCGTGGCGGTGCTGGTGGTGCTGCCGAGCACGCTGAGCGCGGTGTCGCTGACGCGCGAGGATCTGGCCATCGCGCTCTCGGTGGTGCTGCTCGGGCTGCTGGTGATGACCACGCGGCGCAACGCGCTGGCGCAGATCATCGGCTTCCTCTCCACCGAAAACGGGCTGGTGCTGGCGGCCATCGGCATGCCGGGCATGCCCTTCGTGGCGGAATTCTCGGTGGCGCTGCTGGTGCTGCTGGCCTTTCTGGTGGTCGGGGTGTTCCTGTTCCGCATCCGCGAGCATTTCGACACGCTGGACCTCTCCGGGCTGGAAGAGATCGAGAGGCGCGGCCGATGATCCTCTTCACCATCTTCCTGCCGCTGCTGGCGGCGCCGCTGCTCGGGCTGTTTGGCTCGCCGCGCCAGGGGGCGCAGGCCAATGCGGTGCTCGCCGGGCTGGTGTTCGCGCTCACCCTGGCAGTGTTCGCCGCGCCCGGCGCCGGGCTGGTGCATGCCGATGATCTCGGCCTGATCTTCGGCGCCATCACCGGCTTCACCGGGCTGACCACCGCGATCACCAACATCTATTATGTGCGCGAGGCCGAGCCGCGCCTCAGCCTGCGGCGCTGGCGGGTGTATCACGCCATGTGCCAGGTGGTGCTGGGGGCGACGCTGCTCGGGCTCTATGCCGATAATATCGGCCTGCTCTGGGCGGCGGTGGAGGGCGCCACGATCGCCGCCACGCTGGCGGTGAGCATGCCGCGCACGCCCTCGGCGCTGGAGGCGGCGTGGAAATATTTCATCCTCGGCGGCGTCGGCATCGGGCTGGCGCTGTTTGGCACCATGCTGGTCTATCTGGCGGCGCAGCCGGCGCTGGGGCCGGGCTTCGCGGCCATGAGCTTCCGCGCGCTCACCGCCCATGCGGCGGGGATGGACGGCTCGCTGCTCACCCTGGCCTTCGTGTTCATCCTGTTCGGCTATGGCACCAAGGCGGCGCTAGCGCCGCTGCAGGGCTGGCTGCCGGACGCTTATGCCGAGGGCCCCGCCCCGCTCACCACCGCCCTCTCCGGCCCGCTGATGAACGTGGCGCTGCTCGCCATTCTGCGCTTCCGCCATCTGTTGCAGGCCAATTTCACGGCGGGGGGCGCGGCGCTGCCGCCGGGGCCGTTTTTGCTCACGCTGGGCCTGGCCTCGCTGTTTCTGGCGGCGTTTTCGTTCTCGCGCCGGCGTGACGCGCGGCGGTTCTTCGGCTTCTCCTCCATCGAGCATTCCGGCGTCGCCGCCTTCGCCTTCGGCATTGGCGGGGCGGCGGCGGTGTTTGGCGGGCTGCTGCATATGCTGCTGCACACGCTCATCAAATCGGCGCTGTTGCAGGTGCTGATCCGCGCGGCGGCGCTGCGCGGCTCCACCGCGCCGGGGCATTACGGTTTCTCGCATCTGCGCGGGCTGATCTATTCGAATAAATACACCGCCTGGGTGCTGGGGGCGGCGATGTTCGCGCTTTCCGGCCTGCCGCCCTCGGGGCTGTTCGCCTCGGAATTCATCATCATCAGCCAGACCATCCAGCGCAGCCCCTGGGCCTCGCTGCCGCTGGGGCTGGGGCTGCTGCTCTGCGCGGTGGCGATCTTGCGCAATCTCGGCCCGCTGGTGTTCGGCCCGGCGCCGGTGCGCACCAAGCCCGGCCGCGCCACGCTGGAGACGCATCTCGTCACTCTGCATCTGGTGCTGGCGGTGGTGCTGGCCTTCGCCATGCCGCCGCTGCCCGTGCACCTGCTCTCGCACATGGCGGAGGCGCTGCAATGATTCTGCTCTCGCATGAGGATTGGGTGGCGCGGCGCGGGCGGTTCATCGCGCTGTGGACGGATGCGCGCCACGCCTATGCGCTGTATCAGCCCGGCGAGCTGGTGGCGGTGGAGCTGGTGGATGGCGCCTACCCTGCCCTGTCCCATGCCGGCGCGGCGTGGTTTCAGCGCCTGGCGCATGACCTCAACGGCCATACCGCGCTCGGCGCCACCGATACCCGCCCGGCCATCGACCACGGGCGCGCGGCGGATGGCACCGGGCCGTGGCCGGAATTTAAATCCCCCGAGGTGGAGGGCGTGCATCAGGTCGCGGTCGGGCCGATCCATGCCGGGATCATCGAGCCGGGGCATTTCCGCTTCTCGGTGCGCGGTGAGACGGTGCTGAAGCTCGAAGCCCGGCTCGGCTACACGCATAAGGGCACGCTGGGGCTGATCCGCGGCAAATCGCCGCGCCTCGCCGCGCGGTTCGCGGCGCGCGTCTCGGGCGACGCCACGGTGGCGCATGCCAGCGCCTTCGCCCATGCCGCCGAGGCGGCGCTGCGCCTCGAGGTTCCGGCGCGGGCAGTGTATCTGCGCGCGGTGATGGCGGAGCTGGAGCGCCTGGCTAACCATACCAGCGATATCGGGGCGATCGCGGGCGATGCCGGGTTCGCCTTTCTCGATGCCCGCTTCGCCCTGGCGCGCGAGCGGCTCTGCGCGGCGGCGCAGGCGGCGTTTGGCCACCGGCTGATGATGGACGCGGTGATTCCGGGCGGTGTGGCGGGCGATATCTCCACGGGCGGCGCGGCGGCGGTGCTGGACGCGCTGACGGCGCTGGAGGCCGAGCTGCCCAGCCTGAAGCGCATCTTCGAGGATTACGCCAGCTTGCAGGACCGCGTGGTCGGCACCGGCATCGTGCCGCCCGCCCTGGCCGCGGCCTATGCCGCCGGGGGCTATGCCGGCCGCGCCTCGGGCCAGACGCATGATGCGCGCCTGCTGCCGGGCTACGCGCCGTATGACAATTTCGCGCTGTTCGTGCCGGTGGAGCAGGAGGGTGACGTGGCCGCGCGCATCCGCATCCGGCTGGCCGAGATCCCCGAGAGCATCCGCCTGATCCGCGACATGCTGCACAGCCTGCCGGAAACGCCGATCGCCATCGCCCCGCAAGCGGGCAGCGGCGCGGCCGTGGGCGCGGCGGAGAGCTTCCGCGGGCCGGTGTGGTATTGGCTGCGCATCGAATCCGGCGTGATCGCCGATGTGTTCATCGCCGACCCCAGCACGCTGCACTGGCCGCTCGTCGAGCACGCGGCGGCGACGGCGATCCTGGCCGATTTCCCGCTCATCAACAAATCGATCAACGCGTCCTATTCGGGGGTGGATCTGTAATGTGGAAGACCGTGGCGCAGCATCTGCTCTCCCGCGCTCCGGCGGCGCGGCAGGCCGACCCGGCGCTGGTGAAGACGCTGCGCGAGCGGGTGGGCGCCTCGGCGCTCGGGCGCTCGCTGGCGATCCGCGTGGTGTCGGCTGGCAGCTGCAATGGCTGCGAGCTGGAACTGCGGGCGACGCAGAACCTGGTTTATGACCTGACGCAATACGGGCTGAGCTTCACGCCCAGCCCGCGCCATGCCGATATCCTGCTGGTGACCGGGGTGGCCGCGCATAACATGCGCGAGGCGCTGGCCCAGGCGCGCGCCGCCATGCCCGAGCCGGCGCTGGTGGTGGCGGTGGGCGATTGCGCGGTGGATGGCGGGGTGTTCAAGGGCTCGCCCGCCATTGCTGGCGGGGCCGGGGGCGTGGTGGCGGTGGATCTGGTGATCGCGGGTTGCCCGCCCAGCCCGGCGCAGATCGTGCAGGGGCTGCTGGCGCTGGTGGAGGCGCAGGCGCCGCTGCCGGCATTGCCGAAGCGGCGGGAGCCCAGGCGCGCGCCCAGGCTGCCGCCGGAATAAGCCTCAGCTCCGGTAGGAGCCGTTGATGTCGATATAGCCGTGGGTGAGATCGCAGGTCCAAACCGTGGCGCGGCCTTCGCCGAGCCCAATATCGACCGTGATCTCGATCTCGCGGCCCTGCATGTGCGCGACCACCGGGGTTTCGTCATAGCCCGGCACCACGCCGCCGGCCTTGGCCATCCAGACTCCGCCCACGGCGACGCCGAGCTTGTCGCGGTCGGCCGGTTCGCCGGCCTTGCCCACGGCCATGACGATGCGGCCCCAATTCGCGTCCTCGCCCGCGATGGCGGTTTTCACCAGCGGTGAGTTGGCGATGGCGAGCGCGATCTTCTTGGCCGAATGGTGCGAGACCGCGCCCTCGACATTGATCGTCACCAGCTTCTGCGCGCCCTCGCCGTCGCGCACCACCAGCAGCGCCAGCTCGTGCAGCACCTCGTGCAGCGCGCGGCGGAAATCCGCGAGCTGGCCGGGGTCCTCGGTGGGGGCGTTGCCCGCCTGGCCGGTGGCGAAGAGCAGCACGGTGTCGGAGGTCGAGGTGTCGGAGTCGATGGTGACACAGTTGAAGGTGCCGTCCACGCCCTTGGCCAGCATGGCTTGCAGGGCCGGGGCGGGGATCGCGGCGTCGGTGAAGATGAAGCTCAGCATGGTCGCCATGTCTGGCGCGATCATGCCGCTGCCCTTGGCGATGCCGGTGACGCGCACCTCCGCCCCGCCGATGCGCGCGGTGCGCGTGGCGGCCTTGGGGAAGGTGTCGGTGGTCATGATCGCGCGCGCCGCCTCGGCGAAGCGGTCGGCGGCGAGATTGGCCTTCAGCTCGTCCATCACCGCGACGATCTTCTCGGCCGGCAATTTCTCGCCGATCACCCCGGTGGAGGCGAGGAAGATGGTGTTGGCCGTGGCGCCCAGCGTGGCGGCGGCGGCGTGGGCGGTTTCCTCGACCGCGCGCACCCCGGCGGCGCCGGTGAACACGTTGGCGTTGCCCGCATTCACCACCAGGCCGCGGGCGAGGCCGCCTTCCAGCACCTCGCGGCACCAGGTGACCGGCGCGCCCGGGCAGAGATTGCGGGTGAACACACCGGCGACGGTGGTGCCCTCCGCGAATTCGGCCAGCAGCACGTCGGTGCGGCCCTTGTAGCGGATGCCGGCCTGCGCCGTGGCGAGCCGCACCCCGGCGATGGGGGGCAGCTCGGCCGGCAGCGGCAGCGCCAGCGGCGAGACGGGCAGCGCGCCAGCCATGTTACTTGGACTGGCTGCCCGCGGCGGGGGCGGCGGCGGGCGCCCCGGCGGCGTCGAAGGTCTGGATCTTCACCTGGCTGCGGGCCTGGTCGAGCACTTTCTGCACCGCCTGGTCGGCCAGCTTCTGCTTGATCTGGTCGGAGACGTCGGCCAGCGCCGGGGTCGGCGCGGTGCGCTTGCCTTCGCACAGGATCACGTGCCAGCCGAACTGGGTTTGCACCGGGGCCTTGGTGTACTGGCCCGGCTTCAGCGCGAAGGCGGCGTTGGCGAAGGCCGGGACCATCTCATCCTGCGAGAACCAGCCGAGCTCGCCGCCATTCTTGGCGCCGGGGTCGATGCTGTATTTCTCGGCCAGCTTGGCGAAATCGGCGCCCTTGTTGAGCTGGGCGATGATGTCCTCGGCCTGTTTCTGGGTGGAGACCAGGATGTGCCGGGCCTCG
The DNA here is from genome assembly GCF_020567705.1 of Acidocella sp. KAb 2-4. Taxonomy (GTDB): domain Bacteria; phylum Pseudomonadota; class Alphaproteobacteria; order Acetobacterales; family Acetobacteraceae; genus Acidocella. Next base: position 11,319 of record NZ_JAJDJU010000030.1, read on the forward strand.
ACCTGGGCCGGGCCGGGCTTGCCGGCGTAGTCGCGGTTATAAATGGCCTGCACGGCGGTATCGGTCACCTGCGGGGCGACCTGCTCCTGCACATAGGCGTTTTCGAGGCGGATATTGGCGGCGGCCTGCATGGCCTTGGCCACGTCCGGGTTGTTTTGCAGCCCTTCCTTCTGTGCGGCGATCAGCAGCGCCTTGCGGTCGATCTCCTGGTTGACCAGCAGCGGGAAGAGCTGGTCGGGCGGGAGCTGCTGCACCTGCGGCGGGGCGTTCTGCGCGTCGGCCTGGATGTCGCTCATGTAGATTTTGATGCCGTTGACGGTGGCGACCACCGGGTTGGCGTCGGCCGGGGCCGGGGCGGAGCCGGATTGCGCGAGGGCGGCCGGGGCGGCGAGCAGGGTGGCGGCGGTGAGCAGGGAACGCAAAGTGTGACGGCGCATACGGGCGGAACCTTCGGTTTATGGTGCGCTTCCTATGCGGCAAAGCGGGAAGAGCGGCAAGACTGGCCCGGCGGGCGGACCGCGCCGGAGGGCTGAATTGACCCGTTACCCCCCCGCGACTATGTGAACGAGCAGATTTCCTATCTCTAATAGCGGATTCCGCCCTGCATGTTTGCCCGCATCGCCCGCGCCGTCCTCGGCACTAGTAACGACCGTGCGCTGAAAGCGTATCGCCGCCGCGTCGCCGCCATCAACGCGCTGGAGCCCGAGATCGCGGCGCTCGACGACGAGGCGCTGCGCGGCAAGACCGCCGCCTTCCGCGCCCGGCTGGACGCCGGGGAGACGCTGGACGACCTGCTGCCCGAGGCCTTCGCCGTGGTGCGCGAGGCGGCCAGGCGCGTGCTCGGGATGCGCCATTTCGACGTGCAGCTGATCGGCGGCATGGTGCTGCATGACGGCAGGATTTCGGAGATGAAGACCGGCGAAGGCAAGACGCTGGTCGCCACCCTGGCCGTGTATCTCAACGCGCTCACCGGGCTGGGCGTGCATGTGGTGACGGTGAACGACTACCTGGCCCGGCGCGACGCCGCGCAGATGGGGCAGGTTTATGGCTTCCTGGGCATGTCCACCGGGGTGATCGTGCCGGGGCTGGACGAGGCCGCCCGCCGCGAGGCCTATGCCGCCGACATCACCTACGGCACCAATAACGAGTTCGGCTTCGACTATCTGCGCGACAACATGAAGTACCGGCTGGAGGACATGGTCCAGCGGCCGTTCCATTACGCGATTGTGGACGAGGTGGACTCCATCCTGATCGACGAGGCGCGCACGCCGCTGATCATCTCCGGCCCCTCGGACGAGCCGACCGCCCTCTATGCCCAGGTGGACGAGGTGGTGGCCGCCTTCCTGGCCCGCGGCCGGGTGGGCGAGGACCGCAAGCATGAATTTTATGAGAAGGACGAAAAAGCCCGCACCGTGACGATGACGGAGCCGGGCGCCGAGACCGTTGAGGAGATGCTCCGCGCCGCCGGGGTGCTGGCCCAGGGCGGGCTGTATGACCTCGGCAATGTCTCGATCGTGCACCATGTGCAGCAGAGCCTGCGTGCGCGCACGCTGTTTGCCCGCGATGTGGATTACATCGTGCGCGACGACAAGATCGTGATCATCGACGAGTTCACCGGCCGCATGCTGGAGGGGCGGCGCTATTCCGACGGGCTGCACCAGGCGCTGGAGGCCAAGGAGAAGGTGCAGGTGCAGCAGGAGAACCAGACGCTGGCCTCCATCACCTTCCAGAATTATTTCCGCCTCTACCCCAAGCTGGCGGGCATGACCGGCACGGCGATGACCGAGGCCGACGAGTTCGAGCAGATCTACAAGCTCTCGGTGGTGGAAATCCCGACCAACGTGGCTGTGGCGCGCGACGACCAGGATGACGAGGTGTACCGCACCGCCAATGAGAAATATCAGGCGGTGATCAAGCTGATCGAGGAATGCCAGGGGCGCGGGCAGCCGGTGCTGGTCGGCACCACCAGCATCGAGAAGAGCGAGCTGATCGCGGAGTTGCTGAAGAAGCGCAAGATCCGGCATAGCGTGCTCAATGCGCGCTTCCATGAGCAGGAGGCCACGATCATCGCCCAGGCCGGCGCGCCGGGGGCGATCACCATCGCCACCAACATGGCCGGGCGCGGCACCGACATTAAGCTCGGCGGCAATTACGAGATGCGCCTGGCGCTGGAGCCGGGGGTGGACCCGGTGGCGCTGAAGGCCGAGATCGACGCCAACCACGCCAAGGTGAAGGCGGCGGGCGGGCTCTTTGTGATCGGCACCGAGCGCCATGAAAGCCGGCGCATCGACAACCAGTTGCGCGGGCGCTCGGGCCGCCAGGGTGATCCCGGCGCGTCGCGCTTCTTCCTGTCGCTGGAAGACGATCTGATGCGCATCTTCGGCTCCGACAAGATGGGCGGGATGCTGCAGCGCCTGGGGCTGCAGGAGGGGGAGGCGATCATCCACCCCTGGATCAACAAGGCCCTGGAGAAGGCGCAGAAGAAGGTCGAGATCCGTAATTTCGACATGCGCAAGAACGTGTTGAAATACGACGATGTGATGAACGACCAGCGCAAGGAGGTGTATGCCCAGCGCCGCGAGTTCATGAGCGCCGAGAGCGTGTCGGATATCGTTGCCGAAATGCGCGAGGATGTGATCGCCGCGCTGGTCGCCAACCGTATCCCCGAGAAGGCGTTTGCCGAGCAATGGCAGAGCGCGGAGCTGGCCGAGGACATCAAGCGCGTGCTGGCGCTAGAGCTGCCGGTGGCGGAGTGGGCGGCGGAAGAGGGCATCGACGAGGTGCATCTGCGCGAGCGCATCGAACAGGCGGCGGCTGAGGCGGCCAAGGCCAAGGCCGAGACATTCGGCGAGCAGCTGACCAATTATGTCGAGAAATCGATCCTGCTGCAGACGCTCGACCATGTGTGGAAGGAGCATCTGCTGGCGCTGGATTATCTGCGCCAGGGGATTGGCCTGCGCGGCTATGGCCAGCGCGACCCGCTGAACGAGTATAAGCGCGAGGCCTTCGCCATGTTCGCCGCCATGCTGGAGGAGCTGAAGGAGCGCGTGAGCGGCACCTTGGCGCATGTGATCGCCGCCGAGACCCCCGCCGCGCCGCCGCCGCCCGCCCCGGTGCAGATGCAGGAGAGCCACCCGCTGCCCGGCCATATGGCGCCGGAAATGGCGCTCGCCGACCCGGTGGTGCATGAGAGCGACCGCGCCCGCCCCTACCGCGAGGACGAAGTAGACCCGGCCCGCCCCGAAACCTGGGGCGCCACCCCCCGCAACGCGGCCTGCCCCTGCGGCTCGGGCAAGAAGTATAAATATTGCCACGGAAAAATCTGACCGCGCCCGGCGTTGCAGCCGGGCGGGAATACGGCTAAACCCGGCGGCAAGGACCCGTAGCTCAGCTGGATAGAGTGTTGCCCTCCGAAGGCAAAGGTCGCGCGTTCGAATCGCGCCGGGTCCGCCAGGTTTTCAATGGCTTAGCACGCTCTCCCGCAGCCTGAATTTCAAAACAGGCAGCACATAGGCAGCAGCCGCAAAAATCACCCTCCACTTACCCCTCGTCCTTGGCGTCGCACGAGGCAGTTCCACGGGAGGAACAGCGTCTTGTCGTCCGTGTAATGGGTAGGCACACGGGGTCATTTTTTGATGACAGAATTTAGAAAATTTCCGTTATCAATGACATTTGACGATACTACGCCAACATCAAATCAGCTTGGCGACTGAATAGAGCTATTTTCTGTTGTCAACGTGATTAGACGACACTAGGGTGGCGTCAAACTGATTTGGCGACAGAATAGGCTCGTATATGGCTATCAAGCCCTTTGATTTATCGGATGCTGTAACTTATCACACCGGAGCCTTTCCACCGAAAACGCTCGATTACGAGGCCCTTCTTGGCCCCCTCGAAGAAGCGGCGGCATCCCTGGCCCGTTATGACGCCAAGATGTCTGGAATGGTGAACGCCGAGCTTTTCCTTGCTCCGTTGCGCCGCCAAGACGCCGTGACATCATCCCGCATGGAGGGGACCATCTCCACCATCGAGGAGGTGTACCGGCTTGAGGCCGAGGAGGACGCGGGTAGCGCAGACCCCTACCGGGAGGCTCGAAACGATGATGTCGAGACCTTCCTTTACTCTCGCGCCATGCGTAACGCTCAACAGGCTCTCGCGGACGGCTTTCCCCTGGGTGAGGCCCTGATTCGGACTGCCCACCAGCAGCTTCTCTCCTTCGGGCGGGGGGCACATAAGCGTCCCGGAAGCTACAAAATCGAGCAGAACTATATTGGCGATAACGGGCGCGGGAAGATTTACTATGTGCCGATTGCCCCGGAGCAACTTGCGCCTGCAATGGCTGAGTTGGTTCACTTTATGAATGAAAGCCCGCTCCGGCCACTTGTCCGAACGGCGATTACCCATGTGGAATTCGAGGCGCTGCACCCGTTTGAGGATGGTAATGGCCGTATCGGACGGATGCTCATCACGCTGATGCTCTGGAAGCTGAGGGTCTTGAGCCAGCCCAATTTCTTTGTGTCAGGCTACTTCGAGACGCACAAGGACGAATATATCGAGCGAATGCGGGAGGTTTCAGCATCTGGCGATTGGACTGGCTGGGTAGGCTTCTTCCTGCACGCGCTACATAAGCAAGCCAGCGTCAATATCCGCACGGCGGACGCGATTTTCCAGCTTTATACGGTCATGCGAGAGCGGTTCCGCGAAGAACTGAACTCCCAATACCACGACCAAGCCCTCGATTTCGTATTTGCCAGCCCGATTTTCCGCAATGATCGTTTTGTTGATAGGTCCGGCATCCCCGCCACATCGGCCCGCACGTTTTCGCGTCGCCTCGTTGAAGCTGGGTTACTTCGGGTCATTGAACCCGCATCGGGGCGGCGAGCCGCGATGTATGCCTTTGACCCTCTTTTAGACCTACTCAAGGTGTAAGGGTCTTACGACCGGGCCGGTTGCGACACGGGATAAAATCCCGTTAACGTCCCGGCATGAGCCAAACGCCTGACCCGGTTGAAAAATTCATCCACCGCTGGGAAGGCCAGGAGGGAGGGGCCGAGCGGGCCAATTACGCCCTCTTCCTCTCCGAGCTGTGCGACATCATCGGCGCACCCCGGCCAGACCCAGCCCAAGCCACCACGGCGGAAAACGATTACGTTTTCGAGCGCGCGGTGAAGCTCATCGGCCAGGATGACACCGCCAGCAATGGCCGCATCGACCTCTACAAGCGAGGCTGCTTCGTGCTGGAGGCCAAGCAGTCCCGCCTGAAGGGGGCTGCCAAGGCGCTACAGGGGGATTTGTTCTCCGGTGACACCCCTTCCCGCCGCTCCAAGAAGCAGGAGGACAACGCCTCCAACGTGATGATGATGAACGCCCGCAACCAGGCGGAGGCTTATGCCCGCGCCCTGCCGGTGGAGCACGGCTGGCCATCCTTCATCCTGGTGTGCGACGTGGGGCGGGTGATCGAGGCGCGGGCCGATTTCTCCGGCCAGGGCAAGAATTACGCTCAATTCCCCGACCGCCAGGGTTTCCGCATCACGATGGACGACCTCCGCCGCCCGGAGATACGCGACCGGCTGCGGCTTATTTGGACCGACCCGAAGGCGCTGGACCCCGCCCTGCAAACCGCCAGGGTGACGCGCGACATCGCCAAGGAACTTGCCAGCGTTTCCCGCGCGCTGGAGGGTGAGGGCTACAAGCCCGACCGCGTGGCCATGTTCCTCATGCGCTGCCTGTTCACCATGTTCGCTGAGGACACGGAGCTTCTGCCGGAGGAATCCTTCAAAGCCCTGTTGACCGAGTGCGAGCAGACCCCCGCTAGCTTCGTGCCGATGGTGGAGCAGCTATGGGAGGCGATGGACAAGGGCGAGTTTGCTTTCGCCATCAAGCAGAAGGTCCGCCGCTTTAATGGCGCGTTTTTCAAGAAACGCGAGGTGCTGCCTCTGCAACCCGCGCAAATCACGGCGCTTCGCAAGGCCGCAGGATATAACTGGAAAGAGGTTGACCCCTCCATTTTCGGCACGCTGCTGGAGCAGGCGCTTGACCCGAAGGAGCGGGCATCCTTTGGCGCGCATTACACGCCCCGCGCTTATGTGGAGCGGCTTGTGGTGGCCACGATCATCGAACCCTTACGGGTGGAGTGGAACCAGGCGCTTGCCACGGCGGAGCGCCAGCAGAACGAGGGGCGTGAAAAAGACGCCATCGCCACCATCCAGGCCTTCCATGAAAATTTGTGCAGATTGCGGATTCTGGACCCCGCCTGTGGCACCGGAAACTTTCTCTACGTCTCACTCGAATTGTTGAAGCGGCTGGAGGGTGAGGTACTGGACGCGCTGTTCAATTTCGGCGCGCAGCAAAAGCTGGCGGAACTTACCGGCGCTACGGTGGACCCGCACCAGTTTCTCGGGCTGGAGTTGAACCCACGCGCGGCGGGCATCGCGGAGCTAGTGCTGTGGATTGGCTACCTGCAATGGCACCTCCGCACAAAGGGCGGTTTCCCCGGCGAGCCGATCTTGCGCGACTTCAAGAACATCGTGCGGGTGGACGCTGTTTTGGACAATTCCGGCACCCGTCCCAAGCGCCCCAAATGGCCGGAGGCGGAGTTTATAGTCGGCAACCCGCCTTTTATCGGGGGCAAGGATATCCGCGCGCGGCTGGGGGATGAATACACGGAAGCCCTCTGGGCTGCGCACGAGGACATGAACGACAGTGCCGATTTCGTCATGTACTGGTGGGACCATGCCGCCACCTTGCTGGCACATAAAGGCTCGCCTCTTCGCCGTTTTGGCTTTGTGACCACAAACTCCATCACCCAAGTTTTCCAGCGCCGCGTGGTGGAGCGGCATTTGACCGCGCGTAAGCCGGTAAGTCTGGTTTATGCGATTCCCGATCATCCATGGACAAAGGCTCTGCCGGATTCAGCCGCCGTCAGAATCGCCATGACAGTTGCGGAGCTTGGCAAGAAAGAGGGCTTGTTAGAGGAAACCATCGAGGAATCCGGGCTAGATACCGATGCGCCGGTTATCAGGTTTTCCCAGGCGCGCGGTGCGATCAATGCGGATTTAACCGTAGGCGTGGACATCACCCGCACCAAGGAATTGAAGGCCAATGCGGGACTTTGCTCCCCCGGCGTCAAGCTACATGGGGATGGTTTCATCGTTTCCCCGGAAAAGGCAGCAGAGCTTGGCCTTGGCAAACGCACCGGGCTTGAAGAACATATCCGCGACTACCGGAATGGCCGTGACCTGACGGCGCACGCTAGGGGCGTCATGGTTATCGACCTGTTCGGCCTTTCTGAAGATGAGGTCCGGGTACGTTTCCCAGAAGTTTATCAGCACCTCCTTCTAATGGTGAAGGGGCCACGCCAGGAGCAATGCGACAGGTCCCCGACTACGGATGCCAAGGCATATCTCAAATTATGGTGGCTGTTCGGAAAACCGCGCCAGGAGCTTCGGCCCGCACTTGAAGGACTGCCCCGCTACATCGCCACAGTGGAAACCACCAAGCATCGGGTTTTTCAGTTTCTCGATATATCAATTCTACCTGACAACAAGTTAATTAATGTTGGCTCTGGCGACGCTTTTCACCTTGGCGTGCTGTCATCGCAGATTCACACCGTTTGGGCGCTTCGAGCGGGTGGATGGTTGGGGGTAGGGAATGACCCTGTTTATGTGAAATCTCAATGCTTCGACCCGTTCCCCTTCCCCAACGCCACGGAAGCGCAACGGGTCAAAATCCGGGCCATCGCGGAGGAGTTGGACGCGCACCGCAAATCCGTTCTTGCGGACAAGGGCAAGAACCTCACCCTCACCGGCCTCTACAACGTGCGTGAAGCCATCCGTCAGAAAGGCGTGGAAGGGCTGGACGCGAAGGAGCGGCAGGTGATGGAGAATGGACT
>NZ_JAJDJU010000031.1 GCF_020567705.1 Acidocella sp. KAb 2-4
CAATAGACAACTACAACAACAACCTTAAGCCCGTTTTTTGGAATGCTTTTCCCGGACACCCGGTGGGGTCGTTTTCCGTCGCTCGGAATCTCACCGCGTCTCGCCGGTTTGCGCGCGGCGGCTGCGTGTCTGACGTGGTGTTGCATCGGCGCATTCGGTGTGGGTGTGATCGCTGTTGCGGCAGACGCTGACGGCGGCGATAGCTGACGCGCTCGGGCGCGTAGCAGTGACCATGCCAGCCAGTGGAGCCGAGTCATGCGTTCCCGGAATCCCACCGATTCCATTTCGACTCGAGTCAGCCAGATTCGGTCGTGTCACAACCCTGACATCGAACGATGGCTGAATGGTGAGACGTTATGGCGGATGGTAAGTTCATCTCATACCTACGGGTCTCGACGGCGAAGCAAGGCCAGTCGGGGCTTGGCTTGGAGGCGCAGCGCGCGGCCATTGCTGGCTACCTGAACGGCGGTCAGTGGGCGCTGTTGCAGGAGTTTGTCGAGGTCGAGAGCGGCAAAGACAATGACCGGCCCCAGCTGGTGGCCGCTTTCGAGGCTTGCCGCCTGACGGGGGCCAAGCTGCTGATCGCCAAGCTGGATCGCCTCAGCCGAGACGCCCATTTCTTGCTCGGGCTGGACAAGGCCGGGGTTGAGTTCGTGGCAGTGGATATGCCCAACGCGAACCGTCTCACGGTCCACTTGATGGCCGTCATTGCCCAGGGCGAGCGTGAGATGATCTCAGCCCGTACCAAAGCGGCCCTGGCGGCGGCAAAGGAACGCGGGACGGTCCTTGGCGGCTTCCGTGGAGGTCCGAAGGTGGATCATAGGCAGGGGACGGCGGCGCTAGTGAAGCGGGCCGACGACTTCGCCGCCAGAGTGGGGCCGATGATTGCGGGCATGAAGGCGGAGGGCCTCAGCCTCGGGGAAATCGCAGCTCGGCTTAATGAGCGTCAGATACGCACAGCGCGCGGCGGCGCGTGGGTGGCAATGACTGTGAAGCGGGCGCTGGACCGCCACGCAAAAGGATAGCCCGCCGTGGCTGGGGCGGCTGTGGTCCCACATGTTGGGGCCTGACACCAGCCAACACTATATCTTGCGGTCGAATTGCGACGTGATGTCAAGATATAGGCGTTATGTTGCGTGCCGTAACAAGAGAAGTGAAAAGCAAAATGCACAATTCTGCATCTGATACCGTGACCATGCCCATGCTGGTCCTGCGTCGGGCCACGGCAATGGCGAATGGCATGGGCCTTCCCGTCACCTATTGCCTCGAGGATGACTATGATTACCTTAGTGTCCCCGACACGGCCCCGCAGTTCCCCGAGGAAGACGACCTCATTCCGGCCCGCTGGTCCCTTGCAATGGCCGAGGATGGTCGCTGGATCGTGGGCGACGCCGGGCGTTGGAATTACATAGAAGTCCATGTCCCGTCCTCCCTTGCGACCCACAACACGCTTGCCGATGCTCTGACAGCAATCCGTGAGGCCCGCGCGGCGGCGCTACTGGCTGACGCATAAGCAGAACACAGAGACGGCATCGGCGGGGGCTTGGGGTGCCCTGAGCTTCGCTGGAGTCGTCCTCATCCTTGGTCATCCCCCGATGAGGGAGGGGCGAAGGCTGGCCGCATGGGGCTTGAAGATAACCAGGGAGGCAGTAGCCGGTTCTTCAAATCATCATGCGGCCTGTCTATCAGGGTATGGATTATTAGGAATTGATGGTGATGGACGGCTCAGAGACACCCGACGGCACCGAGGCGTATACGAAGTACGAATTGACCCTGGCAGACGCCTATGAGGCCCGTCCGCTGTCCTTGCTGCATTTTCCTAAGACGCTGGAAGCCCTGGCGCTGGTCGAGGCCGTGACGGCGCAGGTTGCGGCTCAGGAGCAGCGCAAGCGGCCCCGTGGTGCCGGTGAGACGGGCAAGCTCCAAGAGGCGGTTGGCGCTGTCCTTGGCGGTGTTCTGACCGTCGCGTGGAAGGCCGAGGGGCTGGTGTACCGCTCCATGAACAAGAATAGCTTCGTCGGGGAAGTAGTCGCCTATCGGCAGGCTGAGGCGGCATTAAATGGCCTGGAGGCGCTAGGGCTGATCCGGCGCTATTCCGGCGTGCGCTACGAGTGGGGCGCGGAACTTGATGGCCCGGCGCGCTGGGAGGGCATTGCTGCCCGTTTCGGGGCCACAGAGGCGCTGAAGACTCTGGCGGCGTCCCATGGCATCGCCCAGGATAATGTCGGCGCGGCTTTCGATATCCGATGGCCGGTCAGGCCGCCCAAGATACGGGCAAGCGTCATCCTGCGCCCATTGGCCTCGAGGCTCCCAGGCGAGCGGGCGAAGCGAGGGAACGCCACTATTCCGCTCGACATGGAGGACGCCAAGGTGCGGAAGCTGGTCGACGAGGTCGAGGCCGCCAATGCTGTCCTGGCCAAGCACAGCTTTGAAGGCTGCACGCCGCCCGCGCTATATCGAGCCTTCCGGGGGGATTTTGGCCTTGGCGGGCGTTGGATCACGGCGGGAACGATGTCTATCCAGCAAATGAGCGCCGCCGCGCGGCTGAAGATACGGATTGACGACCATCCCGTGGTCGAGGTGGACGTGAAAGCCAGCCAATTAAGCATCCTCGCCGCCTGTGCCGGGGTGAAGGAACTGACGTTTGATGATCCTTACAGCTTCCCAGATGCGCCTTGGAACCGCCTGCCAAATGCACGTGAGATCGTGAAGAGCTTGGTCGTCGCCGCCCTTGGCGCAGGAAAGCTGCCCACACGCTGGCCCAACGGCATGAAAGGCAGGCTGGGCGTGCCGAACAGTGTGCGCCTGGGGGACATCACGGAGGCCCTAGCGGCGCGCTTTCCGTTCCTGAAGCAGCCCCACGCGGTGCTTGGCGTGGCCCCGGAGGTCGTGGCGTTGCGGCTTCAGGCATTGGAGGCCGACGCGATCACCGCCGCCTTGGGCCATGCCTGGGGCCGGGATATTCCCGCTGTCCCGGTCCACGACTCCATTATTGTCCCCCAGGCCGCCGCGCGGATGGTCGAGGCGGACTTGCGGATGGCATATCGTGTCCGCTGCAATGGGGCGATTGTCCGCACAGTGAGTAGTGTCTCAGTTTGAATTTCTGGGATCGACCCCAAACAGACGACAATCGCCTCGGCAGGGCTACTCAGAAGCGGATGCTGATTCGGGTTCGCTATGCTGCATCGACGGGCGCCCAATGATCCGGGACCAGCTCACTGAATGTTCCCTAATTTACGCAAGTTGCGTATCATGGTCGCCATAGAAGAATGAGAATATGCAATTATGGATGAGCAAAAGCAAAAGGAAATCTCTGCGTCTTTGTTGAAAGACATGGAGGCCACAGCAGCTCGAATGCGCGAGCTGATCGTCGCCATGCCTCCGTATGATTTGCTCGGCTATATCTACGCCCAGCACATGATAAAAGCGATGTCAGACCAAAGCGTCGCCGACAATCAAAGCGAAGCGGACGGCCCGGACGACTTGATCAACGACAACCAGTTCCTGCTGGAGTACGTGCACGCGGTGCTTGCGTCAGACGCTGCTCCTGCGGACGTGACATTCGACGAAGCCCGATGCGCTGAGCTGTTTGAACTTGGCCGCAAATTGCGAGAGCAGGCCATATTTTTTGCCATGGCCACGTCCGCCAATACCAAGGACGGCGTCTTTGGCCCCGATACGGCCGACATTGAATTGCACGCGAAATCGACCTGGGTCATGCTACGTGGGAACCGCTACCAAGTCTTGGAAGGCGAGTTCTACCGCTACGTTTTGATGCCTCACGATGATGCCTTGAAAGAAGTGTACGGCGTCGGCTCTTCCGATATGGCGGAAGGTTTCCAGGCCATGGCCGACGCCACGCGTTCTGGGCATGCCGAAGCTATCACGGAGATGATGAAGCAGCTTGAGGCGGCTCAGGCCTTCGCTACTGCGCAGGACAAGCCTCTGGAAGACGTCATGGAGGCATGGGTTGCGGCCAATTCGGAGCAATCAAAAGCCGCCGGGCGGGCAATGGACGACATGTTTCGGGGCGGCATCGCCAATGTGAGCCGTCACACGAAGCTGCCCTCGACACTGTTGGCGGACTTGGCGTATCGGCGCGGAGAAGAAACAGAGTTCTTCGCAGCGGGCGATTTTTCGGGGACACCCTACCGAACTCTGCCCGCCCGGAAGAAGCCCCTAATACAGCTAGGATCAGACTACTACGCCGTCGATCCGTGTTTCACCCGCGACGCGGGGTATCGTGCGCTTCTTTACAACCTTCTGCAGCGAAAGCCGGACTACAAGAAAATTTTTGAGGGTCGGCAGAAGACGATGGGCGAAGCTGCCTTCGCCGACATTCTTGCCGCCCAGCTTCCCGGAGCCACGGTTTTTCAGGAGGTCTATTATAAAGACCCCGCCAGCAAGCAGTGGTCCGAAAACGACACCCTCATTCTGGTCGATGACGTGCTGTTCCTGGTTGAAGCCAAGGCGGGTGCGGCTGCGACCATCGCATCGCCAGCGCTTGATTTCGGCCGCCACGCCCAATCCCTGCAGGACTTGGTGCTCAAGGCCTACAAGCAATGTGAGCGTTTCTTCAATTATCTGAATTCGGCGGATGAAGTGCCACTCTACCACTTGGTGGACGGCAAACACAAAGAGTGCGGCCGCGTCCGCCGCTCAGACTACCGCGTGATGGTGCCGATCGGGCTGACGGTCGAGTCGTTCTCGCCTTTTTCGACATATTGCAAGGAGCTGCCGCAGGTTGTTCCGTTACTTGGAAGGCATGCCTTCGTCTCGCTGTCCATCGACGAGCTATTCGTGCTCAAGCGTCTTTTGCCTACACCCGGCGAGTTCGTCCACTACATGGAGGTGCGGCAGGCCGTGGCGGGGATGCGCCGCGCTTATCTCTTCGACGAGTTCGACCACCTGGGCGCGTACCTGAAGAAGAACCGTTTCGATCAGGACATTGCCGAGCAACTGAAGGGCGGCAAGGTGAATATGCTTATCTGGGACGGCATGAGCGACATCGTCGACAGGAGCTTCGAGGGTGAGGACTGGGAAAGCAGACCGTTTCCGACGCAGGACTTCCCGGAGGAGGTGCTGAAGCTGCTTGGGGCGCTCGATGCCACCAGAGCACGCGGGTGGCTTTCGGCAGATAGCCATATCCGTGACCTTGGAGATGAAGGCCGGAGTAATCTGGCCAAGATGCTGTCCGACCTTCGCCAAACCCTGAACCAGCATCCCGCTCGCTACTTTGCTTTGGTCGGCGACAGTGAGCCGCTCTTCGTTTGGCTTCAACAACACGACCACCAGATTGACTGGACCAGAGTAAATGACAAGGCTAGTGCAGTTGCGTTGGCCGTTAAGGCTTCTAGCGTCATCGGCGTCGTCGCAGAGGTTAGTGCAGACGGAACCTATCACGAGGCGCAGTCTTTCGCGGTTCACGTGCCGACAGAGAGAACGGAAGAGAACGCCCACATTTACGCGGATGCCGCGCGAATGGCCCAACCCGCACGCGGGGTGAAGCTCAGCCAGCCGAAGCATGTCGTCGCTCCTGTGAAGGCCAAAAAGCCGGGGCGGAATGTTCCGTGTCCGTGCGGCAGCGGTATAAAGTATAAGAAATGTCACGGCCGTTCCGATTTCCCCCCCAAAGCGAAAAATTCGAACTGAGACACCACCCACAGTGACGGAGATGGCACGGGAAGCCGTTTCCCGACTCACAGAGCCTTGCTGGAGTCGGTGGGCCGCCTGGGCGGTGTGGGGTAGCGGCTGGGCTGGGCGAGTCTGTGAGCGGTTCTGGAGGGCTTCTAGGCGGTGGGCAGTTTCACAGCCTCGACACAGGCCCGCTCGATGTCCTCGCCGGGGCCATGATTGTACCGGCCATCGGTGATGGTTTGCTGGGCATGGCCGACGATGCGGGCCACCACCGCTTGGTCAGTATGGCGGCGGGCCTGGGTGATGAACCAATGGCGGAAAGAGTGGAAGTTGATGCGGTCCTGGCGGTCGTCCTCATTGGCCTTGTCGGTGACATCCAGGGCAAGGCGATAGCGGCGGAAGCGTTTGGAGAACGGCGCAGACCGTCCGTGGTCGGTGCGCTCGGCTTCGTGCATCAAAAAGGCATCCGACGCTTTGCCCTGAAGCCGCCGCGCGACGATGGCCGCCAAGTGGGAATGAATGGGAATGGAGCGACGCGCGGCGGCGGTCTTACCCTTACGGACAAAGAAGCGCTGGTCTTGGCAGTCGGCCACCTTGAGCTGGTACAGCTCGTTGAGACGCATTCCCGAGAGGGCCGCGAGCCGCATCGCGTCGTGCATCTCGGCGTCGGCTTCCCCCGAGAGCAGGCACAGCATCTCGGCATCGGTGTAGGCGCGATGGTGGTCATCTTCGCCGGTGCTGCGGTGCGCCAGGGCCAGGGTTTGCCGGGACCAGGGATCAAGTTCGATGCCACGCCGCCGCCGTAGCCAATTCCAGTAGGAACTGACAGCGGATATGCGGCGGTTGGTGGTCCCCCGTCGCTGGTCGGCCTTGTCCAGTGCCAGCACCCACCGGCCCGCCACCTGCCGGGTCACGCTTTCGACTAGCAGGGGGATGCCCTCGGCCTTCAGCCAGTCAGTAAGGCGCTGAACGTCGGCCCGGTACATAAGAATGGTGCGCGTAGGGTACGGCCCACGCTTGCCGCCTTCGGCCAGCCATTCCTCGACAAAAGCTGTGAGCGGCGTTGCCGTACCATGGGCGAGACCGGCCAAGGTGCTGGCCTCCGTGGTCCGGCCTTGGTGGAAGTGGAGGGCTTCCAGCCGGTCATGCAACGCCGTTCGGGCCACCTCAAGGGCGTCTTCCTGCGGCGTATAGGGGCGCTCAGGCTCATTTGGGTACGGACCAGCGGTGGAGCGGAAGGCGCTGACCATGTCCGGGTCGTTCCGTTCAATGCGTTGCAGGGTATCGCGCCACGCCAGACCCTCCTCGACGATTCCCAGCGCCTCAGTGGTTCCGGCTTCTTGGCCGTCGATTTGGGCGCGCCACTTGGCGAGGTATGACCAGCGCCGTGCCTGGGCTGTAGCAAGGTCGTGGGTTTGCAGGCTGGCGGCGAAGCGCGGCTTGCCAATGGTCTTGCGGAGCTTTCGGGGGACGTCGAGGACGGCCCACCATGTCCGGTGACGGAGGAGGAGCCAGCGTTGATCTGTAGTCGGTGCCATACCGCAATGCCCATACAGGTTCGCCCATACAGGTCAACCATCAGATGCCATTGAAATTCAATGGTTTCATGGCGTTGTCGGTCGGTGGGAATCCCCTCCCGCCGGGGACGCCAGCAAAATCAATGGGTTAAAGGCGCTTCTGCGTGCCGAGGGCCACTCTTTGCTGCTTTCGTGCCGTCTGTGGCGCGATGTCACATGGTCCGCTCCATGCGGATCATCAGCTCCGCCGTTTCCGCGGCGGGCAGGGCCGAGCGCAGCGCCAGCACGATCACGAGCAGGCTCCATAATGCGGTGAGCGCCACGCCCTGCCAGAAGCCGAGCAGGCCGTAGCCGCCGCCAATGCCGCCGAGCGCCGAAATCAGCCAGATGCCGCCGAACCAGGGCAGCAACCAAGCAATATAGCGCCAGCCGAAATCCGCCGCGGCTTTTTTGGCGATGAAATGGTGCTGCGCGGCATAAAGCGAGAAGCCTCCGGCGATGACCAGGAACAGCACGGAATTGGTGCGGAAACCGGTCCAATAGATGATCCAGTTACTGCATACGAAGGCGAGCGGCGCCAGAATTTCCGCCCCCTTGAGCCGGAACGGGCGCGTCAGCGTGGGCTGGCTGCGGCGCAGCACCAACAGCACGATCGGCCCCAGCCCGTAGGTGAGTACGGTGGTGGAGGTGATATATCCGACCATCAATTGCCAGGCTGGGAAGGGCAGAAGGAACAGCACGCCAACGGCCCACATCACCACCACAGCAAGCCAGGGGGCCTGAGCCTTGTTGAGCGCGGTGAGCCATTTCGGGCCGGTGTCGGTCTCGCCCAGGGCGAACAGGATGCGCGCGCCCGCGGTGAGATACATTAGCCCGGTGCCGCCCGGCGAGATGTAGGCGTCAACATAAAGCAGCGTCGCCATCCAGCCGAGGCCGAGCGCCGCGGCGATGCCCGCGAACGGGCCCGCCTGGCCACTGAAGCTGAGATGATCCCACCCATTGGCGAGGTCGCCCGGGCTGAGCGCGAACAGGAAGGCGACCTGCAGCAGCACATAAAGCACCGCCGCGAGCAGCACCGAGCCGATCACCGCCAGCGGGATGTTGCGGCCCGGGTTGGCGGTTTCGCCGCCAAGATCGATGGCCGTGCGGAAGCCGAGGAAGCTGAAGATCACGCCCGCCACCGGCAGCGCGGTGAAGATGCCGTCGAACTGGTAGGTGCCCGGTGCGGCGGCGGTCACATTCCAGCGGCTGCTGGCGGCGATGAGCACGACGACCGTGAGCAGCGGCACCGCGATCTTCCAGATGGTCACGGTGGAGTTGATGCGCAGCAGCAGGCGCACGGCGAGCAGGTTGAGCAAGGCGAGCAGGCCGAGCAGCAGCGCGCAGACCACGAAGCCCGTGAGGGTGAGCAGGCCGCTGCCGCCGGGCTGGATGAAATAGGGCAGGTAGTTATTGGCGTAAGTGACGATCGCCTCGCCCTCAACCGCCGGGACGGGGACATAAGCGAGGAACAAAATCCACCCCCAGATGCGCCCCAGCCCCTCGCCATGGCTGGCGTGGCTCATATGCACCAGCGCCCCGCTGCGCGGAAACAGCGCCGCCAGCTCGGCGAAGCACAGGGCGATCAGCATGATGATGGCGGCGCCAACCACCCAGCTCCAGATGCTGAGCGGCCCGGCCAGGCGCGCGGCGTGGTAGGCGCCGAACAGCCAGCCCGAACCGACGATGCTGGTGGTGCTGGCGAAGAGCAGGCCGAAAAAATGCACGTCGCGCTTCAGCTTGCCGGATGTGGCGGGGGCGAGTGATGAGTCCATGATCATTCCCTCAGGCGTTCATGCCGCCCCCGGCCTCGCGGCCCAGGGGCGGCGGCTCCGTGTCACGCGCCGGCGTTTGGCAGACGTTTTGTGGCACAGGGAACCGCGTGTTTAACATAATCGAATAAAACATGTACGCGGCTTTCACCGGCGGGGGCAAGCACGGGAGGCGCGCCGCGCGCGGGGCAATCCTGCCCAGGCTGCGCTGGCCAATTTTTTCTGGCCGGGGTTATCTCTAGGGGCGTCCATATCAGGAGAGTACCGTTCATGTGTAGAAACTGCGCTGATGGCGCCTTCCAACTGCCGCAGGAGCATGCCCGCGTGTTGCAGCTTCTGGCTTTGCTCGAACACCCCGACGCGCTGCCGCGCGACGATGCGCTGCGCATCGCCAGCGGGCTGCTGGCCTGGACCGGCGCGGCGGCACCGCGTTTCCGCTGCGAGGCGATGGCGATCCCCGCCGACGCCGTGGCGGCCATGGCATAGGAGAGAGAAATGTCCGCAGAGCTTATGTTTCAGCGCTTGCCCGCCCCCTCGCCCGCGCTGCTGGCGGAAC
This sequence comes from Acidocella sp. KAb 2-4, assembly GCF_020567705.1. GTDB lineage: Bacteria > Pseudomonadota > Alphaproteobacteria > Acetobacterales > Acetobacteraceae > Acidocella. The sequence goes on from NZ_JAJDJU010000031.1 coordinate 9,522, forward strand.
TGGAAACGGCGTATCGCGATTTGCATGCGAACCCGGAATTATCGATGCAGGAGCAGCGGACGGCCGGCATCGCCGCCGCCTGGCTGCGTGCGCAGGGCTACGAGGTGACGGAAGGCGTGGGTGGCACGGGCGTGGTTGGGCTGCTGCGCAACGGCGACGGCCCGGTGGTGCTACTGCGCGCCGATATGGACGCGCTGCCGATTCGTGAAAGCACCGGGCTTGCCTATGCGAGCGCGCGCACCGGCATCGACCGTTTCGGCCAAGCAACTTCGATCGCCCATGCCTGCGGGCATGATATGCATGTCGTCTGGCTGATGGGGGCAACGCGCATCCTGGCCGAAAACCGCGGCGCCTGGCGCGGCACGGTGATGGCCGTGTTCCAGCCCGGCGAGGAGACCGGCCAGGGCGCGCGGGCGATGATCGAGGACGGGATGGTCAAGCGCTTCCCCAAGCCCGAGGTGTGCCTGGGCCAGCATGTGATGCCGGTGAAGGCGGGGGATATAGGCTGGCGGAGCGGCACGGCGCTCGCGGCGGGCGATAGTTGGGAGGTGACGCTGTTCGGCCGGGGCGCGCATGGTTCGATGCCTCAAAAAAGCGTGGACCCGGTGGTGATGGCGGCCTCGGCGGTGATGCGCCTGCAAACCGTGGTGTCACGCGAGGTTGCGATGACGGATTCGGCGGTGGTGACGGTGGGCACGCTGCAAGCGGGCACGAATGAGAACATCATCCCCGACCGCGCGCTGCTGCGCTTGAATGTGCGCACCTTCAAGGAGGATGTCCGTGCGCGCGTGTTAGGCGCGATAAAACGCATCCTGGATGCCGAGGCCGCGGCCTCTGGCGCGCCGCAGCCTCCCGTCTTTTCGGTTCTCAGCGAATTTCCGCTCACCCGCAATGACGAGGCCGCGACAAGGCGGGTGGTGAAGGCGCTGGAGCAGAGCCTGGGCAGCGAGCGCATGATGGAAATCGGCACCGCCAGTGCGAGCGAGGATTTCGGGCTGTTTGGCACGGCGTGGAATGTCCCCTCGGTGTTCTGGTTTGTTGGTGGAACGGATCCGGAGATTTTCCGCCAGGCGCAGGCGGCGGGGAAGCTGGATGAACTGCCGGCGAACCACGCGCCCAATTTTGCGCCGGTGATCGACCCTACGCTGCGCACGGGCATCGAGACGATGCTGGCCGCCGCCGCCGCCTGGCTGCAACCCGCCCCGGCGGAGGCGGTATGAGCGCAATTTCACCCGCGGCGCTGCTGCATGGGGCGATGCCGCCTTTGTTGATGGCGGTACTGGACTGGGTGGGTACGCTCGCCTTCGCGCTCAGCGGCGCGTTTGTGGGCATGCGCAAACGGTTCGATCTGTTCGGCGTGCTGTTTCTGTCATTTGTGGTCGCGGTGGCGGGGGGCATGACGCGCGATGTGCTGATCGGCGCGGTGCCGCCGGCGGCGATCACGCAGATCCATTATTTTCTGATCTCGATCGCGGGCGGGCTCGTCACCTTCTGGTGGTATCCGCGCGTGGCGACGCTGAAACAATCGATTTTGCTGTTCGACGCGGTGGGGCTGGCGCTGTTCGCGGTGACGGGGACGCAGAAGGCGATCGCCTATGGCATCAACCCGCTGATGGCGGCGATCCTGGGCATGATCACCGGCATTGGCGGCGGCATTCTGCGTGACGTGCTCGCTGGGGACGTGCCCTTCGTGCTCAGGGCCGACCTCTATGCCATCGCGGCGCTGGCCGCGGGGGCGGTGGTGGCGCTCGGGCATGGGCTGGGGCTGGCGCCGTCGCCCTCCATGCTGCTGGGCGCGGCGCTGTGCGTGTTCCTGCGCCTGATGGCGATGTATCGGGGCTGGCGCGCGCCAGTGGCGCGGTGGCGGGGTGACGAGACGCCCTAAAGCGAGGCGTCCCGCCCGCCATTAATCGTCATCGCCTTCGTCGTCATCGTCCTCATGGTGCCGCCAGCCGTAAGGTGGGGCGCCGTAATAGGCGGGCGGGGCGGTGTAAACGGGGCGTGGCGCGTAGTAATACGCAGGCGGCGGTGGCGGCGGCGGCGGCTGATAATAGGCGGGAGCGGCAAACCCGAAAAATACGCGCAGGCCGCCATCTTCGTCGGCCTTGGCGGCGTTGGCGCTGCCGATGAGAAGCAGAGCGACGGCGGCGCCGCCGGCCAGAGATTTAAGCGTCATGGTCACCTCCTGCGCCCGTCCGGCATCGATTGCCGAACCCTGGGCACAGTTGTGTGTTTGCCAGGGCAATGTGCCGAAACAAGGCGCAGTTTGTAGCGGAAAAATGGCATTCGCCGGTGTGGAGAGCGTTTGCGGCGGCACCGAGGCGTCAGGGCCGCCGCATGAGTGCGCTGCCCACGGCGTTGGGCTGCTCAAGCAGTAACTGGCCCAGCAGAGGGTTGGGAAACCGCCGCTTCTGCACGATCGCGTAAAATGTCTCGGTCAGGTCCGGCACCCGACAATGCTCGACGAGTACGCCCGCCGCCAATTCGTCGCGCACGACGATCGGCGGCACCAGCGTCAGGGCGTCGCGCTCACGGGCCAGCAACCTGAGCATTGCCATGTCGTCAACCTCGGCCAGGATTACGGGCCGGATCCCGGCGAGGTCCAGCAGCCGGTCGAAGCTGACGCGAATTTCGCTGTCCAGACTCGGCAGAAGCACGGGCTCCGTGTGTAGATCGTCGGGAAACCGGAATTTGCGTCCGCCGGGCCGCGGGTGGCCGACGAGGCTGACCGGCTGTTCATTGAGCAGATGATTGCGCAGCGGGGAGTGCGCGTCGCGCGGCGCGGCGCTGTTGGCCAGAATGACATCAAGCGCATGCGCTTCCAACTGGGTCAGCAAATCCCGCATGTTGCCGGAGCGGACGATGAGGTCCACATCCGCGCGCCCCACCAGCGGGCGCAAAAACTCGATCTGGAAATTCCGTGATAGCGTCGTCAACGCGCCGACTCGGAGAACCTGCCGGCTGGCGATCGGCTGGCCGCGCAGGGTGCTCATCAACTCGTCCCCCGCCTTGAACACCGTGTCGGCGTAGTCGAGCGCGATCTGCCCGGCCTCGGTCAGCACGAGTTTTTTGCCCAGGCGCTCGAACAGCTTGTGGCCTATCTGGTGCTCAAGCTTCTGGATCTGCACCGACAGCGCCGATTGCGACAGATGCATCTGCGCGGCCGCGCGGGTCAGGCTGCCCTCATGAGCGACCGCCCAGAAATAGCGCAGATGGTTATAGTTCAGGTCGCGCATCATATTCTGTTTAATAGAACGATATATTCTAAACAATGAATTTTTATAAATGATCTGGCTTGGGTACGAGGACCCCTGAACTGAATAAGCGTTGAAGGGGACCCATCCGTGCTGATCGACTCTCTGCCATTGCTGGCGCCTGTGCCGTTGCTGCTCGCGGCGATGGTGGGGTTTCGCGCCGTTGGACCGCGGCCGCGGCATTTGCCGAAATTGGCCGAGGCGGCGGCGCTGCTCTCATTCCTGGTGGCGGTGGGGTCGCTGCTGGCGCTGTGCTGGCGCGGGGCGGGGGAGAGCCCGTGGCTTGGCATGGGCGGGGCAGCGCTATCGGCGCGGCTGGATGCGGTGAGTGTGGCCATGCTGCTCCTGGTCACGTTCATCGGCTGGGTGGTGGTGCGCTATACGGGCGGCTATCTTGATGGCGAGGCCCGGCAAGGCCCGTTCACGGCGTATCTGTGTCTGACTTTGGCGTCCGTGCTGTTGCTGGTCACAGCGGGTAATCTCGTGCAGTTGCTCGGCGCCTGGGTTTTGACCAGCCTGTTTCTGCATCGTCTGCTGCTGTTCTATCCCGAACGCGTGGCGGCAAGGCGCGCCGCGCGCAAAAAATTCATCACCGCGCGCCTGGGCGATGCCGCGCTGGCCGCCGCCGCCGCGCTGCTCGCGGCGGCCTATGGCACCACGGATATCGGCAGCATCCTGGCCGCCGCACGCGGTGGCGCTGGCGGGGGGCTGGCGGTTGCGGCAGCGGCGTGTCTCGCGCTTGCCGGGGGGCTGAAATCCGCGCAATTTCCCACTCATGGCTGGCTGACAGAAGTCATGGAGACGCCCACCCCGGTATCGGCGCTGCTGCATGCCGGGGTCGTCAATGCGGGCGGGTTTCTGCTGGTCCGTTTCGCCGATGTGATGTTGCTGGCGCCGGGCGTGCTCGCCGCGCTGGTGGTGGTGGGCGGCTTCACCGCGTTGTTCGGCAGCCTGGTGATGCTCACGCAGCCCGCGGTGAAGACGTCGCTCGCCTGGTCCACGGTGGCGCAGATGGGGTTTATGATCTTCGAGTGCGGGCTGGCGCTGTTTCCGCTGGCGCTGCTGCATATCGTCGCCCACTCGCTCTATAAGGCGCATTCCTTTCTTGCGTCCGGCGGCGCGGTGGAGCGGGTTGCCGCGATCGGCCGGCCAGGGCCGGTCGCCATTCCGGGCGCGCGCGCGGTTGGCCGGGCTTTTATGGTGGCAGTGGGGATTTATCTCGCGATCGGCGGCGCGTTTGGCTTTCAGCATAAATCCCCGCAGGCGATTGCGCTCGGCGCCATCCTGATCTTCGGCGTCGCCTATATGCTGGCGCAAGGCTTCGCCGATGCCGCGCCCAGGGCGCTGACGCGGCGCACCGCCGTTTATGCCGTCGCCACCTCCAGCGCCTATTTCGCGCTCCAGATGCTGGCGGCGGGGCTCACCGCCGGGTGTCTGCCGCCCCCGCCATCGCCTGAGGCGCTGCAATGGGCGCTGATTGGGCTGGCCGTGGTCAGTTTTGGCCTCGTCGCCATTGTCCAGGCGATGTTTCCGCTCTGGGCCTATCACCCGGCTGCCGCTGGTTTGCGGGTGCATCTCTCCAACGGCTTTTACGCCAATGCCGTGTTCAACCGCCTGACTGGCGGCTGGTCCGTCCGCCGCGCATCCTGATCCATCTGGAGCAAGCTCATGTTGCAAATCTCTTTCGCCTCGCCGCTGCACCTGCAGATGGTGAAGGACAAGGCGGACCGCGCCGCCCGCGCCGTGCCGCCGATGTGGCCCCTGGCCTCCAGCGTCGCGGTCAATCCCTTCCTCGGGCAGGCCGGGGAATGCTTGGCCGAAGCGGGCGCGCGGCTGGCGCGGGTGGCGGGGGCGCCGGTCACCATGCCCAGGGGCTGGTATCGGGGGCGGATCGCCTCGGGCGATATATCCGACGCGGACCTGCTGGCCGCCTGGGAAAACGCGCCGGCCGGGCTGCGCCCCGTCGATTTACCCGCCCTGAAAGCCGCCGCCGCGCACGATGCGCCGCCGCCCCACGCGCTGCCCTGCGTGGCGGATCTCGCCGCCGAGGCCGCGGGCGTTGATTGGCCGGGGCTGATCGCCGAGCGGTTTGGCGCCTGGGCGGCGGGGTATTTCGACCAGGGGCAGGCGCTCTGGGCGGCGCCGCGCGGCAAGACCGCCTTCGCTGCCTGGCGCGCGGTCGCCATGCATGATCTGACCCCGGAGATCGCGGGACTTGGCGGCTTCGCCCGGCATGTTTTTGAGGCGCCCGAAGATGCGGCTCAGGCCATCGCGCGGGCCGTCGAGCGGCTCGGCCTCAGCGTGGCGGCGCTGGAGACTTATTTCCATCAGCTGCTGATGACGCTGGGCGGCTGGGCGCAATATGCGCGTTACCAGCTCTGGCAAGCGGAACTCGGTGGCGGAGCCGATGAGACGATCACGGATTTGCTGGCGATCCGGCTGCTGTGGGAGGAAGCGTTGTTCCTCCGTTATGAGGCGCGGATTGCGCAGGCTTGGGCGCGGGCCTGCAAGGGCCACGAGGCGCCGATCGCGGCCACGCCGGAGCTGGTGACCGATGCCATCCTGCAGGACGCCGCCGAGCGCGCGGCGCAGCGGACCCTGGCCGCTACGCTCGCCCAGGATGCGGCTCCGGCAATGGCCGCGCCGCCGGTTTTGCAAGCGGCGTTTTGCATCGATGTGCGCTCCGAGGTGTTCCGCCGCGCGCTGGAGCGTCTGGAGCCGCGCATCCAGACCCTGGGCTTCGCCGGATTCTTTGGCCTGGGTACATCGCATCGCCGTTTCGCCTCGGATGCCGAGGAGCGGCGGCTGCCGGTGCTGCTCAATCCGGCGCTGAGATCCTGCGCCGGCGGGCCGGAGAGCGCGGCGGCGGACCAGTCGGCCCGCTTCATGGCGCGGGCGAAGCGCGCCTGGGGGCGGTTCAAGCTGGCGGCGGTGTCGTCTTTCGCCTTCGTTGAGGCAACCGGTCCGGTCTATGCGGCCAAGCTGGTGGTCGACGCGCTTAGCCTGCATGGCGTCGCAGCACCGCATGATCCCGCGCCGCGCCTCACCCCCGCGCTCGGCCTTGAGGCCCGGATCGCCGCTGCCGGGGCCGTGCTGCGCGCAATGTCACTGACAGCGGGCTTCGCGCGGCTCGTGCTGCTGGTCGGGCATGGGGCGAATGTGGTCAACAACCCGCATGCCAGCGCGCTGCATTGCGGGGCATGCGGCGGCTACTCGGGCGAGGTGAATGCAAGGCTGCTGGCGGCGCTGCTCAACGATCCGGAGGTGCGGGCGGGGCTGGCGCCGATGGGGATCGAAATTCCCGCCGATACGCTGTTCGTGGCGGCGCTGCACGACACGACCACGGATGCGGTGACGCTGTATGCGCAGGACCACCCCGCCCCCGCCCATGCTGAGGATTTGGCGCGGGCGCGGGACTGGCTCGCGGCGGCGGGTAAGCTGGCGCGCGGCGAGCGGGCATTGCGCCTGCCCCGGGCGCAGAGCGGCGGCGCGCTTGCCAAGCGCAGCCGGGACTGGGCCGAGACGCGCCCGGAATGGGCGCTTGCCGGGTGTCAGGCCTTCATCGCGGCGCCCCGGGCGCGGACGGCGGGCAAGAATCTCGCCGGGCGGGCGTTTCTGCATGATTATGACTGGCGGCAGGATGAGGGATTCCGAGTGCTGGAACTCATCCTGACGGCGCCGGTCGTGGTCGCAAGCTGGATCAGCCTGCAATATTACGGCGCGACCGTTGCCCCGGCGATCTTTGGCGGCGGCAACAAGCTGCTGCACAATGTCACTGGTGGTATCGGCGTGGTCGAGGGCAATGGCGGGCTGTTGCGGGCGGGGCTGCCTTGGCAGTCGGTGCATGATGGCGAGCGCTACATGCACGAGCCGCTGCGCCTGAGCGTCTGCATCGAGGCGCCTCAGGACGCAATCGTGGAGATCCTGCGCCGCCACGATGGCGTCCGCGCCCTGTTTGATCATGGCTGGATGCATCTGTTCGCGCTCGATGAGAGCGGGCGGATGGTCTGGCGTTATGAGGGCGCGGCGGCGGGGTGAGCTTCCGGCGATGAGGTGAGGTCGGGGCAGAGGCGCAGCACCGCCTCTGCGGTTTCCAGCCCGGAGAGATAGGCGGCCTCGACGCGGCCGTGATGCGTCCAGTCGCCGCACACGGCCAGGGTTTCGCCACCATCCGCCAGCGGCGGGGCGGCGGGCGCGGGTGGGCAATTGGCGTAACGCCAGCGGTGCAGATCGCTATGCGCGGGCTCCAGGCCGTGGCCGAGAATGGTCTCCAGCTCGGCTTGCATGGCGGCGCGCACGGTTTCGGCGGGGCTATCCATATGCGCTTCGGCCCAGTCGTTGCGCGAGAGCGCGACGAGGCCGGGGCCGCCCTCATGCCCTGGCCGCGACTGGCAGAGCGAGAGCCAGCTCAGCACCTCGCCGCGGATGATCGCGGCGTCGAACCCCGGATCGAGCGGCGCGGTCAGGCCCAGCATGAGGGCGTAGCAGCCCTGCATGTCGGCCGAGGCGGCGCGGGTGCGCAGGGGTGAGTCGCTGGGCAGCAACGCCGCGGCCTGGGGGGCGGGCAGCGCCAGCACGACAAACGCAAAGGGGCCGAAGCGGCGGCCCGCGTCGTCAAGCAGCGCCCAGCCCCGACCAACCCGTTCCAGCGCCGCGATGCGGGTGTTTTGCCGGACGTCCAGCCCTGCCGCCCAATGGGTGGCGAGCGCGGCCATCCGCCCGGTGGCGACGTAATGTGGCTGTTCGTCAGCCCAATCGCGGCGGTGCTGGGTGCGTCCGTCCTCGATCTCGGCGAAGCGGCAATGCCAGGGCTGCACGATGCCCGCCGCGCGCAGCCGCCCCACCTCGGCCATGAAGCGCGGGGCGCGGGCGGTGAAGAATTGCGCGCCAAAATCGAAGGCGAATCCCGCACGCTGGCGGTTGGCAAGGCGGCCTCCGGGGCCACGGGCCTTGTCGAAGACGGTGACGGCGCAGGTCTGCGCCAGCCGGCGCGCGGCGGTGAGCCCCGCCACCCCGGCGCCGATCACGGCGATTTCCGGGCGGCTCATGCGCGTGTCTCCGCGCGGCGCCAGAGCGGACGCAGGCGCAGGAAGGCGCGGTAGCCAAGCTCCGCGCCCCACAGAACAGGGGGCAGGGAGAGCAGCGCCCCCGCCCAGCGAAAGCCCGGCAGGCGGGACCAGATGAGCGCGAACGCCGCCGCGCCGCTGACCAGCGCGCCATCTTCGCGCCGGGCATGCAGCCGGGCGAGCGCGCTGCCGCGTGTCAGGCCAGGCGCAACTTGGGGCCCGGCGGTGGAGACATCCTCCCAGGCCAGCGCGTCGGCGCCCGGGCGGTGGCGGTAAAACCCGATCTCCCGCGCGCAGACGGGGCAGGCGCCATCGTAATACACAACGGGTTTGGGCATTGGTTTTACCTATGGGGCGGATGACGGCGAGGCGGTCGGAGAGGGAATAGGCGCCTCGACCGCGAAGCGGCACCGCCGGGCGCGCGTGGGGGAGTTAAACATCGCGGCGCAGATAATGGATCTTGGAGCCGTCCTTGCCGGTGAAGCCAAGCGCGCACCAGCTCTGGCCCGCGCCATACCAGAGGTCGATTTTGGCGTCGCCCGAGAGCCGGTAATGTTGCCCTGCCACTGTCGTGCCATTGGCGGCGGGCACGGTTTCCTCGCCCAAGGCGGCCACATGCGGGTGCAGCAGCTTGCCGTTATCGGGGTTGATCCACGGGCCGTTCAGTTCCGCGATGTTCCAGTGGGTGGAGGGCAGCGCGTTGGCGGGCGCGATGTAGCGCGCGGTCCCCGAGCCTTGCACCATGAGCCCGGCGGGCGACAGATCGGCGCGCATGTGGTCGGCCCTGCCGTTATTGTTGGTGGCGGTCTCGATATGGAACATGCGCCCGCCCTGCCATTGCTCGATGCCGTCCATGCGGTAATGGAACAGCCGGATTGGCCCGAAATACACCGCGATACGCACGGCGATGGTGATGGCCAGGGCGTCACCGGCCTGCGCGAAGCTGAGGGTATGGGTGCCGATCTGGCGGCCTTTGCGCCAGATCTCGAAAGCCAGCTGGTCCGCGGGCGGCACCGGCAGGGCTTCCGCGGCCCGGCCAAAGCCGGCAAGCAGCCCTGCCGCTCCCAACATCCATTGACGGCGCCGCATCATCAGTCTCCGCACGCTTTCCATCGTGAATTACGTGTTGACGCCGCGGACGGATCACCGGGGGGCGGAAATTTTTT
>NZ_JAJDJU010000032.1 GCF_020567705.1 Acidocella sp. KAb 2-4
GGGGAGCAATCTTGCCACGGGGGCGTATAATCTGGCGGGTGGCGGCTTTCTCGCCGGGGTGGACCGGGCGGTGCCCGCCACGGGCGGGCGCGTCGGCCTCGCCGTGGGGTATGATGCCGCCACGCTGCGCGGCCATGCCGACGGCACCACCGGGCTGGAGACGCTGCGCCTCGGCCTGTATGCCAGCCAGCCGCTCGGCGCGGCGGTGCTGAGCGCCGATGTGCTGGACGGCATCGCCCGCCTGAACACCACCCGCCAGACCGGCGCGGGCGCGGCGCTGGCCAAAATGGACGGCAATGTGCTGACCGTCGCGGCGCAAATGGCGCTGCCGCTGCGCTGGCGCGGGGTCGAAATTACCCCCGCCGCCGGGCTGCGCGTCACCAATGTCTCGCTCGGCCGGTTTGCCGAGACAGCCGCCGCCCAGGCCTTCGCGTTGCGCGGGGCGGCGGCCTCGGGCATGGCGGTCACGCCTTTTCTGCGGCTCGACCTCGGGCGGCGCTTCGTGACCGCATCGCAAATCGTGATCACCCCGCGCGTCACCCTGGGGCTGGACACCGCGCTCGGCACGCAGGGCGCCGGGATCGGCGTGACCACCCGCAGCGGCGCCGGGCTGGAACTCACCCCCTGGCGGCAGGGGCGGGTTTCGGGCCTCGCCGGGCTGGGGCTGAGCGTGGCGCGCGGCGGCTGGTCGGTCGATTTCGGCTATAGCGGACGCTTCGCCGGGAACTGGTCGGCCCAGAGCGTGCAGGCGGCGGTGTCGGCGCGGTTTTAGGGGATGGGGGTGGAGATTCGTCGGCGTTGGTTTGCAACGGCTCTGCGCCCATGGTGGTCGTTCCCGGGGGCTGGGAGCCTTCCCGAAAGTGGCCCTTCGTATCAACCATTAACCTGCGGCGGCCATTTTTGGCTGCCAGACCGTTCCTCGTGCAGCGATGGGTGGAGCGTAGCGTAACCCATCAAACGGCCTGGAACTGGAACAAAGCGATGGGTTGCGCTACGTTCCACCCATCCAACGCTTGCTGCCTGAGAGAAATAAGGATTCAATAGAGTCTTGAAAAGAGATAATGAAGAACGCTGCGATCCAAATAGGCACGCCGAGGAAGATCTTGAGGCTGAGCTTCTCAGAAAACATCTCGATATAGAAGCCAACGGTAATAAAGGTCGCCCTGGATATGAGCGGAAACATCCGCTGGATTGGGCAACATTCTTCGTTGTAGTAATTGGTACCATAGCTGCCGTCTCGGCTTACTATGCGGCTAAAAGTGAAGCCACGGCGGGCTGGACTGCCGCTACTCAAGCGCAGAAACAGACGGGTATTGCTCAACAAGCTTTGATTGATGATAACAGACCTTGGGTAAAGATTATATTTACTCCTGGAGATTTGACTTGGCCATTTTTGAGCACAAATCTCCCTATCGCTGCTGAAGGTGTCATGGACCCGATAATCTATGTCGAAAATTTGGGGCATTCTCCAGCGACAAACATCACAGTAGTCACTGCGGCTTATGGCGATGGAAAAGTCGACCTTACCACAGTCCAAAAACGTCTCTGTTCTCAGGCTTACGATGAAGCCATTTTGCCAAGCGGATATGGCCTCATTCTCTTTCCAAATGATAAAGCTCCTGCAATCGACGCTGGAATAGTTGGATTCAGCATTCAAAATACGCCAGCTATTGGAGATACTTTTGATTTTACAATATATGGGTGTGCCGACTATACCTTCAGAACTCCACAAGTCGGAGAAGAACATTTCCAAACCACTTTCGCCTATTGGGCTTGGAAAAAACCATCCTCTAAAAACGGAGGGTTGATGGAATCTTTCACGGTTGGGCAGCCGGTTTCATCTCAAAACATCTATATTCGTCCTATGCCAGAAGGTAATAATGGCAATTAGGAACATTACCCCAATCATGGCACAGCCCCAAGTACGTGGCTTGTGTCAAGTAGTACATAATCGATTATGCGAATCTTTGCGCCGACCGTCGCCACTTTCGGCGACTCTTGGCTGAAGTATGGAGTGGCCCGTTTTTGAATGTTCCGCATATAGGTTGATGGTGGCTTTTTGTGCCCATCGCGTGAAAGCGGTCGGTCTCCGTTCGCCCTCCCTCCTTACCCCTACAGCGGTATCTTCCCCAACCCGCCGGGCCGATCGAGAATATAAGTGGGAAACGCCGTGCCGCTGATTTGGCCGCGCAGATTGCGCAGCATCTCGCGCCCGCGCGCGGGGTCCACATAAAAGCGCGCGGTGCCGGGGGCGGGGTCGAGCTGGTGCAGGTAATAGGGTTTGATGCGCGCACGCAACATGGCGCGGAACAGATCGGCCAGCGCCGCCTCGCTGTCATTCACCCCGCGCAGCAGCACGCTCTGGCCCAGCAGCGGAATGCCCAGCCGGGCGAGTTGGCGGCAGGCGGTTTCAGCCGCTGGGGTGAGCTCGCGCGCATGGTTGGTGTGGATGGCGATGTAGAGCGGCTTCTGCGTCTCCAGCGCCGCCAGCAGCGCGGGGCTCACCGCCGCCGGGTCGGCCACTGGCACGCGGGTATGGATGCGCAGCAGCTCCACATGCGGAACCGCCTCCAGCCGCCGTAAAATCTCGCCCAGCCGCCGGGGCGAGAGGATCAGCGGGTCGCCGCCCGTGAGCACCACTTCGCGGATGCCCGGATGCGCGGCGATATAGGCATAGGCGGCCTCCAATTCAGCCTCGGAGAGCAGCCCGCCATCCGGCCCCACCTGCTCGCGCCGGAAGCAGAACCGGCAATAAACCGGGCAGGCCAGCAGCGGCTTCAGCAGCGCGCGGTCGGGGTAGCGGTGCACAATGCCGGGAAGGGGCGAGAGCGCCTCATCCGCGATCGGGTCGGCGCTTTCATGCGGCGCGGTGATCAGCTCCGCCGCGCCGGGGATGTATTGCAGCCCGAGCGGGTCGTCCGGCGCGCCGATGAGCGCGGCCAGCGCGGGCGGCACGGCAATCGCGTAGCGCGCGGCCACGGCCTCGGCCTCGGCCAGGCGGGCGGGGGGCAGCAGCCCGGCCGCCACCAGCTCGGCGGGGCGGCGCAGGGTGCGGGGCTTGGGGGAAATACCATCCAGCATCGGCGTGATGTAGAACGTGCGCCATGCGCTCTCAACCCTGGCAGACATTGCCCGACCGTCTCCCGCTCCTGCGCCGCCGCCAGCGCCTGGCCGCCGCGGTGCGCGCCTTCTTCACCGCGCGCGGCTATGCCGAGGTGGAAACCCCCTACGCCGTGCCCGCGCCGGGTGAGGAGGTGCATCTGCGCGGCATTCCGGCCGGGGCGGGGAAATGGCTGAACACCTCGCCGGAATTCGCCATGAAGAAGCTGCTGGCCGGCGGCGCCGGGCCGATCTTCCAGCTCGCCCGCGTGTGGCGCGACGAGCCATGGTCAGACACCCACGCCCCCGAATTCACCATGCTGGAATGGTATTCGCTGGGGGCAGACATGCAGGCGCTGATGGACGAAACCTTCGCCCTGCTGCGCGCCACGCTGCCGCCCGCGATCACCTGCCGGGGCATCACCACGCGGCTCGACGAGCCGGAATTCCTCACCGTGGCCGAGGCCTTCACGCGCTACGCGGGCGCCGATGTGCTGGCCACCGCGGGCGACGCCCCGGCCCTGGCCGCGCAGGCGGGGGCGCGGCTGCGCGCGGGCGAGGATTGGGAGGATCTGTTCTTCCGCCTGCTGCTGGAGCGGGTGGAGCCGCATCTGGGCCGCGACCGCGCCACCTTCCTCACCCATTGGCCGGCGGCGCAGGCGGCGCTGGCGCGCAAATGCCCGGCCGATCCGCGCGTGGCCGAGCGGTTCGAGCTGTATGTCTGCGGCATCGAGCTGGCCAATGCCTTTGTCGAGCTCACCGACGCCGCCGAGCAGCGCGCGCGCTTCCTGGCCGACCGCGCCCGCCGCCACGCGCTCTATGGCCCGGATTGGGAGATGGACGAGGAGTTCCTCGCCGCCGTGGCCGTGCTGCCCGCCTGCTCGGGCATCGCGCTGGGGTTCGACCGGCTGGCCATGCTCGCCACCGGCGCGCGGCGCATCGCCGATGTGCTCTGGCTGCCGGAATAGTGTCATCAAACCGTTACGCGGCCCGTGTATAATGCCGCCAACACAAGGGAGATGACGAAGATGCCGCGTTTGCGTTCCGCGCTGATCCTGCCGGTTCTGGCCCTGGCGGGGTGCGCCACCGGGCCGGGCCTGCAATCGCGCATGGCCGCCTATATTGGCGCGCCGGAGGCCAAGCTGGTGCAGGAGATGGGCGTGCCGGATAAGCAGATCGCCGTGAATGGCGTGCAATATCTGGCCTATGACCGCGTGCGCCAGCAGGTCCTGGCCAATAGTTTCGCGATGGGCGGGTTTGGGCCGTTCTGGGGGCCGTATTATGGCGGGTTCTACGCGCCGCTGCCGCAGAATGTGCAGGTGTGGTCGTGCGAGATCACCTTCGCCGTGCAGGATGGCAAGGTGAGCGGCTTCACCCTCAAGGGCAATGACTGCGATTAGGCTTCGGCGATCGCCTTGAGCATGGCCCGCATCCCGGCGGCGGGGCCGTCCTTATGGTTCCACACGGCGCCCACAACGGCCAGGAATTCCGCCCCGGCCCGCACCAGCGGCGCGCAGTTTTCGGCGTTGATGCCGCCAATGGCGACACAGGGGACCTCCATGGTCTGCGCCCAGATCTCCAGCGTCTCGATCTCCGCCATCTCCGGCGGTTCCTTGGTCGCGGTAGGGAAGAAGGCGCCGAAGGCGACATAATCCGCCCCGGCCTCCGCCGCCTCCATGGCGAGGTGGCGGGAGTTGTGGCAGGTCACGCCCAAAGTGAGGTCGCCCAGGACCTTGCGCGCCTGCTTGATGGGCATATCCGTTTGCCCGACATGCGCGCCATCGCAGCCGGATTTCACCGCCAGATCGGGGCGGTCATTGAGGATGAAGGCGACATCGCGCTGCTGCGCAATTGGGCGCAGCCGGTCGATCACGCGCAGCACCTCGTCATCCGGCGCGTCCTTCAGCCGCAGCTGTAGGGCGGCGACATCCCCGGCATCCAGCGCGCTCGCGAGCTGGCGCTCGAAATCGGCGGGGAGCACGGGCGGGGTGATGAGATAGAGGCGGCAATTGGCGGTCATGGGCGGTTCCCCAAAAGCAAGGAGCGGCCCTTTGCGAAAAAGGCCGCTCCCGTAAACGTCTAGAACTCTCGATCAGGCCTTGTTCAGGTAGATGTCGATGATCTTCTGCAGCATGGCCAGCGCTTCCTCGCGCGGGCGCTGGAAGGTGTTGCGGCCGATGATCGAGCCGTTCGCGCCGCCATCACGCAGGCCGCGGATTTCCTCGTACAGGCCTTCGAGGCTCTTCGACTCGCCGCCCGAGAACACCACCACGCGCTTGCCGGCGAAGCAGGATTGCACGACATGCGCCACGCGCTTGGCCATGGTCGAGGCATCAAACCCGGCATAGGATTTCTTCGCGGCTTCCAGCGAGATCACGTCGGTGGGCGGCTTCACCTTGATGATGTGCGCGCCCATCAGCGCCGCCATGTGCGCGGCATAGGCGCAGATGTCGAGCGCGGTCTCGGCGGCCTTGTCGAGGTTGGGGCCGCGCGGATACGACCACACGACCACGGCCAGACCCGCGGCCTTGGCCTCCTCGGCCATCTCGCGCAGTTCTTCCATCAGGTCGAAGGCGAACTCGGAACCCGGATAAATGGTGAAGCCGATGGCCGAGCAGCCCAGGCGCAGCGCGTCGGAGACCGAGCCAGTGATCGCCTGGTTCTTGTCGGTGGCGAGCGAGTTGGAGGAGTTGACCTTCAGGATGGTCGGGATCTGCCCGGCGAACTCGGCGGCGCCCACCTCCAGCATGCCCAGCGGCGCGGCATAGGCCGAGAGCCCGGCATCGATGGCGAGCTGGAAGTGGTAATACGGATCATAGGCGGCGGGGTTGGGGGCGAAGGAACGGGCCGGACCATGCTCGAAGCCCTGGTCGACCGGCAGGATCACCAGCTTGCCCGTGCCGCCCAGCTTGCCCTGCATGAGGATGCGGGCCAGATTCGCCTTGGTGCCCGGATTGTCGCTCTCGTAATGCGAGAGGATCGTCTTAACCGTCTGCGTGATCGCCATGAGTGTCCCAACCTGCTAAATTGTAAAACCGTGCGCGATTTAGCCGAAGGCGGGGCGGATGTCATCCACTCCGGGCTCGCGCGCCGCGGGTGACAAAAGAGCAATAAATGCGGCCAAATCATGGTGCCGGGGGCGGTGGCGGTGAAAATTCCCCCGCCAGCCACGCCGTCAGATGGCGCGCGGCGCCGGGCGTGGCGAGGTCCAGCGCCGGGGGCGCGGCGGGGAGCAGTTTCGCCCCCAGCCCGGCGGCGTATTCCGCCACCTCGTCCCAGGCCGGGCAGGGGGCCAGCACCGCGCCGGGCAGGCCGAGGCGCAGCGCCTCCCAGGCGCGGCCGGGCGCGGGGCCGCAATCGAGCAGTGCCGGCCCGGTATGGCCGCAGGCGGCCAGCAACTCGCGCCACCACGGCGCCCCGGCATAAAGCGCCGCGCCGGGGGCGGAGAGCAGCGTGACCGGCCGCCCCGGCGCCAACGCGGCGCGGGCCTGGGCCAGACCATGCACGATGACCGCGCGGGGCGCATCCATAAGCGGCGAATCCTATAGTTCAGGCGTGAAACGTTGCTTGACCGCTCACGGCGCGGTCGGGTTGAATACTTCGCATGTCCGAGTCCGAATCTGAAGACGAAATCCTGGACCGTATCGAGGCAGCGCTGCGTAAGATCGCCAGCCTGTCCAGGCCCGCGCCCGCCGGCGAGGACGGTTTCGACCGCGCCCGGCTGGCGGATGGGCTGGACCATGTGATCGGGCGGCTGCGCGCGGCGCTGGATCCGGCTCCCCCGCCCGAACAACTGGAGTAAACGATGGCTCAGGTTACCATACGCATCAACGGGTATGCCTACACCGTCGGCTGCGAGGATGGGCAGGAGGAACATCTGGAGCAGATGGCCGCCGAGATCGAGCAGCGGATCGCCAGCATCAAGGCGATTGGCGGGCAGTCGGGCGAGGCGCGGCTGCTGATGCTGGCCTCGCTGCTGCTGGCCGATGAATTGCACGACATGCGCGAGGCCCTGGCCAACGCCGCCAAGCCGGCCAAGCCCGATGGCGAGCGCCGCGCGCGGCTGCGCCGGGTGGCGGCGCGGGCCGAGGAAATCGCCGCCGACCTGCTGGAGGGCTGAACCGCGCCATCAGCGCATTGCGCCGGGCGGGCGCTGCGCCTAGATAGCATCCAGGAGCTGCCCGGCGCGTCAGGCAGATCATCCCCGGGGCCGTTAAGCATCTCCCTCGGGAGCTGGCTCTGTCCGGACCCTGGTCCGGTTACCTGGCACCCACCTGCACAAGCAGGCCTTGGGAGGATGTACACGCCAACGGCCAGGGCGGCTCCACTTTCCCCCTTCCCGCGCCAAAAAATCTACGTCTGGCAGGTGTTTATTGACCAAACCGGGCCGTGCTGGCATCGTTGCGCCGGGTGGGAGAGCTTTATGACACGTTCCGAACTGATCGCCAGTCTGGCCGAAGACAACCCGCATCTGACCGTCGCCGAGGTCGAGCGCATCGTCTCGACCCTGTTTGACGAGATGACCGCCGCCCTGGCCAGGGGCGAGCGCGTGGAGTTGCGCGGTTTCGGCGCCTTCACCGTCAAGGCCCGCCAGGCGCGCGCCGGGCGTAACCCGCGCACGGGCGAGACCGTGCAGGTGGCGCAGAAGGCGGTGCCCTTCTTCAAAGCTGGCAAGGAGCTGCGCGAGCGCATCAACAAGCCCGCTCCGGCCCCGGCCAATGGCAAAAAGAGCGCGGGAGCGAAAAGCTGAAAATCATCAAAGCGATCGCCGGGTTCGTCCTTCTCGTCGCGCTGGTGATCTTCCTGCTTTCCAACCGCGATTTTACGCCGGTCGGCTTCTGGCCGTTCGGGAGCATGCCGCTACCTCTGGGCGGGGTGGTGCTGGCCGCACTGGGCGTTGGCTTTCTGGCCGGGCTGCTGTTCCATCTGCCGCACCGCCTGAGCGCGCATCGCCGGGCCAAGCGCGCCGAAAAGCGCGTCGCCGAACTCGAAGCCCAACTGACCCCGCCACAGGATACCCCATGAAACGACTGATCACCGCGATTGACACGCCCGAGCTGGACCGGGCGCAGGCGCTGGTGCGCGGCGTGGCGCCGCATTGCGGGCTGGTGAAGCTCGGGCTGGAGTTTTTTCTCCGCCACGGGCCGGCCGGATTTGCCGCCGCCGCCCAGGGCAACCCGGTGTTCCTGGACCTCAAGCTGCACGACATCCCCAACACCGTGGCCGGGGCGGTGCGCTCGCTGCTGCCGTTGGGGGCGGAGATGCTGACCATCCATGCTGGCGGCGGCGCCCAGATGATCGCGGCGGCGGCCAAGGCGGCGGCGGAGGCCCCGAAGCGCCCGAAAATCCTGGCGGTGACGGTGCTGACCAGCCTGGACGCCGCCGCCCTGGCGGAAACCGGCGTGGCGGGCGGTCCGGCGCAGCAGGTGCTGCGGCTGGCGCGCCTCGCGCTGGAGAACGGCGCGGACGGGCTGGTCTGCTCGGCGCATGAGATTTCGCGCCTGCGCGACGCCTTTGGCGCCAAGCCGGTGCTGGTGGTGCCCGGCATCCGCCCGGCCGGGGCAGCGCTGGGCGACCAGGCGCGGGTGATGACGCCGGAGGAGGCCGTGGCCGCCGGGGCGGATTACATCGTCGTCGGCCGTCCGATCACCGGCGCAGCGGATCCGGCGGCGGCGGCGGCGGCGATCGCCGCGTCCATCGCATGACCAAGGTGAAAATCTGCGGGGTGAACAGCCCCGCGGCGTTTGACGCCGTGGCCGAGGCCGGGGCGGAGTATCTGGGCTTCGTGTTCTTCCCGCCCTCGCCGCGCTACGTCACCCCCGCCGAGGCGGCCATCCTCTCGGCGCGGCAGGCGGGCGGGCCGCTGCGCGTGGGGCTGTTCGTGAATCCTGGTTTCGACGAGATCGACGCCGTGCTGCAGACCATTTCGCTCGATATTTTGCAGGTCCATGCCGCCCCCGCCACCGTGGCGGCGCTGCGCGATCGTTTCGGCCGCCCGGTCTGGCGCCAGCTCGGCGTGGCCAGCGCTGCGGATTTCCCCGCCGCGGATGAGCGCGCCGATGGTTATGTGGTGGAGGCCAAGCCGCCACCGGGGGCGACCCGGCCCGGCGGCAACGCCGTGCGGGCCGATTGGGCGCTGCTCGCCACGTTTCGCCCGGCCAAGCCCTGGCTGCTGGCGGGCGGGCTCAACCCCGGCAATGTCGCCGAGGCCATCGCCCGCACCGGCGCGCCGGGGGTCGATGTGTCCTCGGGCGTGGAGACCGCGCCAGGGGTGAAGTCGCCGGAGCTGATCCGCGCCTTCGTGCGCGCCGCGCGGGGTTAATTCCCCGCGTATCGGCGCACCACCGGCGCCAGCGCGGCGGCGATGCGGCCCATGCCCTCGGCATCGGGGTGCAGGGCCGGTTCGGGCGGGTGCAGGCGCGGATCGACGAACAGGCTGGGGTCGGTGCGACCATTGGTTTCCAGCAGATGTCCGACATCCATGAAGGTGACGCGCGGATCGCCCGCATAATGCGCGGCCAGGGCGGCGTTGGTGGTTTTGGTCTGCGCGTCCACCCAGGGCGAGCGGATCGACGGCAGCACGCCGAGCAGCAGGATATGCGCGCCCGGCAGGCGGCGCTCCGCGTTGCTCACCACCGCCTCGATGCCGGGAATGGTCATCGCCGCATCCCAATGCACCCGGCCGAAATTATTGGCGCCGATCAGGATGATGGCGAGGCGCGGATGCAGCCCGGCCACCTGCCCGTGATCGAGCCGCCAGATCAGATTGGCGGTGGTGTCGCCGATGAAGCCGAAATCCAGCGCGTCATAGGGAGCGTAATATTTGTCCCAAACCGGCAGGATGTCGTCGTAGCCATGCCCGCCCTGGCGCTTCCAGTAATAACTGATCGAATCCCCCAGCCAGACGATTTTGGCGTCGGGGTGGTCGCGGGCGTCGTCCAGAGTGCCCTCCCAATGGCTTTGCCAGATGGGCAGATCCAGCCGGTCGATCGGCGCCTCGGCGAGGTTGACGCGCGCCTGCGCCGCGAGCGGCAGGGCCAGGGCGAGGGCGGTGAGCAGCCTGCGCATCATCACAGCCCCAGCCCCAGCAGGACGAAGCTGCCCGCGCCAAACGCCGCGCAATACCAGGCGAAGGGGCGCAGCGCCCAGGAATCGTGGTCCTTGAAGTAGCGCATCAGGAAGGCGGTGCTGGCAAATGCCACCACGCCGGCGACGATGGCGGCCACCAGCGCCGTGCCGAACAGCGCATGCAGCTCATGCGCGCGCAGCAGCTTGGGGATCTCGGCCACGCTGGCGGCGAGGATCACGGGCGTGCCCATCAGGAAGGAGAAGCGCGCCGCGTGTTCGTGGTTGATGCCCCGGCGCAGCCCGCCGACGATGGCCGCGCCCGAGCGCGAGATGCCCGGCAGGAAGGCAAGGCACTGGAACAGGCCGATCACCAGCGCGTCGGCATTGGTGAGTTCACCGCCGCGCAGGGCGCGCCCGCGCAGCCGCTCGCCTGCCAGCAGCAGCCCGGCATTGGCGACCAGGAACAGCGCCGCGATGAGCGGGTTGCCGAACAGATGCGCGATCGGCTTTTTCAGCACCGCGCCCACCAGCACGGCCGGGATGGTGGCGATGATCAGTCGCAGCAGCAGGCCGCGCGCGCTGTGGTTTTCGGCGGCATAGCCCTGGCCGAGCACGCCGCGCGCCATCGCCAGCCAGTCGCGGTAGAAATACAGCAGCAGGCCGGTCGCGGTGCCCAGATGCAGCATCACCAGGAAGGGCAGGAAGTCCGGGCCCGCCTGATCGATGCCCCAATGCAGCAGCTTGGGCACCACCACGGCATGGCCGAGGCTGCTGACGGGAAATAGCTCCGTCGCCCCCTGCAAAATCGCGAATAATACGGCGTGCAAGAAATCCATGTGGTCTCCCCGTTCGGCTAAGGCGCGGCGGTGGCGCCGGCCGCTGCATTGCAGAATTCTGCGCCGCCGTTAAGTCAGGGGCATGCAAGATTCACAAACTCCGTCGCGGTTCATGGTTGCATTGCTGGCCAGCGCCTGCGGCATTGTGGTTGCCAACATCTATTATGTGCAGCCGCTGATCGGGCTGATCGGGCCGGATGTGCATATGGGCGCGCGGGCGGCGAGCCTGATCATGAGCGTCACCCAGCTCGGTTATGCCGCCGGGCTGTTGCTGCTGGTGCCGCTGGGCGATTTGCTGGAGAATCGCCGCCTTGCCGTGCTGACCACCGCCGCCTGTCTGCCGGCGCTGCTGCTGGTGGGGCTGGCGCGGTCCGGGGCGCAGGTGTTGCTGGCCTCGGCGCTGGTGGGCGTGACCTCGGTGGCGGTGCAGATGCTGGTGCCTTTGGCCGCGCATATGGCGCCCGAGCAGCGGCGTGGCCGCGTGGTGGGCACGGTGATGAGCGGGCTGCTGCTGGGTATTTTGCTGGCGCGGCCCGTGGCGTCGGCGGTCACGGCGCTGTTCGGCTGGCGGGCGGTGTTTTTCATCTCCGCCGCGCTGATGGCCGGGCTGGCGCCGCTGTTGCGCTTCACCCTGCCTGTGCGTCAGCCCGCCACAGGGCAGGGCTACGCGGCGCTGCTGGCCTCGCTCGTCGCGCTGCCGTTCAAGGTGCGCATCCTGCGCCAGCGCGCCACCGTGCAATCGGCCTGTTTCGCGGCGTTCTCGCTGTTCTGGACCGGCGCGCCGCTCTATCTGATGCGCGATTTCGGCTTCACCCAGCGCGGCATCGCGCTTTTTGGGCTGGCGGGGGCGGCCGGGGCGCTGGTGGCGCCGATCGCGGGCAGCCTGGCCGATCGCGGCCATACCCGCGCCGCCACCTTTGGCGGCTTGAGCGCCATCGCCTGCGCGTTTGGCGTGGCGGCGCTGGGCGCGGCGGTGCATTCGGCCGTGGTGCTGGCGCTGGCGGCGATGCTGCTCGATGCCGGGGTGCAGACCAGCCTGATCGTCGGCCAGCGCGCGATTTACACCCAGGCGGCGGAGATTCGCTCGCGTCTCAACGCGCTGTTCATCGCCATCTTTTTCACTGGCGGCGCGGCGGGCTCGGCGGTGACCGGGGCGCTGCTGCTGCATACGGGGTGGCCCGGCCTGTGCGGGCTGGGCGCGCTGCTGCCGCTGCTGGCGCTGGGATATTACGCGCGCGTGTCACGTTGAGCGGCGCGCTCACCTGGGGCATCGTGCTGGCCAGCCTGGCCGGCATTCTGCTCCGCCCCTGGGGGCTGCGCGAATGGGCCAGCGCCCTGGCCGGCGCGGCGCTGCTGGTGCTGGCCGGGGCGCTGCCGCCCGCCGCGGCGTGGCGCGCGGTGGGGCAGGGGGCGGATGTGTATCTGTTCCTTATCGGCATGATGCTGCTGGCGGAGCTGGCGGCGGCGCAGGGCGTGTTCGCCTGGGCGGCGGGGCTGGTGGCGCGCGCGGCCCGGGGCTCGGCGGCGCGTTTGTTTGTGCTCATCTACGCGATGGCGGTGCTGATCACGGTGTTTCTCTCCAACGACGCCACCGCCGTCGTCTTCACCCCGGCGGTGGCCAGCATGGCGGCGGCGGTGGGGGCGGAGCGGCGGCTACCCTTCCTGCTAATCTGCGCCTTCGTCGCTAATGCCGCCTCGTTCGTGCTGCCGATCTCCAACCCCGCCAATCTGGTGGTGTTCACGGCGGCGATGCCCGACCTGCCGCGCTGGCTGGCGCTGTTCGGCCCGGCCTCGGCGGCGGCGGTCGGGGTGACGTTTCTGGCGCTCTGGCTGACCCAGCGCGACGCCTTGCGGCAGCCCTTGCGGGTGCCTGAGGCGGTGCCGCCGCTCTCTCCCGCCGGGCGCCTGACCCTGGCCGGGCTGGGGGCGATGGCGGCGCTGCTGCTGGCGGCCTCGGCGCTGGGTTGGCGGCTCGGCCTGCCGACCTTCTGCGCCGGGCTGGGCACGGCGGCGCTGGTGGGCGGGCTGGCGCGGGTGCCGGTCTGGGGGCTGTGGCGGCAGATCTCCTGGGGTGTGCTGCCGTTGGTGGCGGGGCTGTTCGTGATGGTCGGGGCGCTCGACCGCACCGGTTTGGCGCCGGTGCTGGGCGCGTGGCTGCGCGCCGCGCCCTGGGCGGCGGGGCCGGGTCTCGCGGGGCTGAGCAATCTGGTCAACAACCTGCCCTCGGGGCTTCTGGCCGGGCAGGCCCTGGCGGCGGCGCCAAGCGGGCCGAAGCTGGCCGGGGCGGTGCTGATCGGGGTCGATCTCGGGCCGAATCTCTCCATCACCGGCTCGCTCGCCACGCTGCTCTGGCTCACCGCGCTGCGCCGCCACGGGCTGAGTGTTTCGGCGTGGCGGTTTCTGCGCCTGGGCGCCGTGGTGATGCCGCCCGCCCTGGCCACGGCCCTGGCGCTGCTCTGGTTGGCAAGCTGAGCCGCTTGCCATAGCCTTGGCGCGGAGGCCGAGCATGGATCTGGCACGGGGGGCGGCGCGCGGGGCGGCGTGGAATTTTGTCACCGTGCTGGCGGAGCGCAGCTTCGGCTTCGTCATCCTCGCCCTTTTGCTGCGCGTGATCCCGGCCTCGGTGGTGGGGCTCATCGCCATCGCCTCGGCGGTTTCCGATCTCGCCCGGCTGGTCGCCAATAGCGGCGCGGGTGAGCAGGTGCAGGCCAGCCCCGGCGACCGCGTTGTCGAGGCCGCCGCCTTCTGGAGCCAGTTCCTGGCCTCGCTGCTGTTCATGGCCGTGCTGTTCGTGCTGGCGCCCTGGCTGGCGGGGCTTTATGCCCAGCCAGTGCTGGCGGCGGTGCTGCGGGTGATGGCGCTCAACGTGGTGCTGACCGCGTTCATCATGATGCCCGCGGCGCGGCTGGCCTCGCAATTCCGCTTCCGCGCGGCGGGGCTGATCTCGCTGGCCAGCACCGCGGGCGGCGGGCTGGTGGCGCTGCCCTGTGCCTATGCCGGGCATGGCGTGGCGGCGCTCATCGCCCAGCGCACGGTGGGGATATTGGTCTTCGCCGTGGCGGCCGCCATCGCCGCGCGCTGGGTGCCGCCGCGCCCGCCCAGCCGCGCGACGCTGCGCGAGGGGTTCCGCTTCTCCTTTCCGCTCATGCAGGCGGCGCTGGTCGATTACATCGCCGTCACCGGCTATGTGATGCTGGTCGGGCTGCGCATGCCGGTGGCGGCGCTGGGCGAGTTCCGCATCGCCCAGCGGCTGTTCGAGGTGTTGCAGGAGATCGCTTTCATGCCCGCGCGCAAGGTGTTCCTGCCGGTCTTCGTGGCGGTGCGGCACGACCCGGAGCGGCGTTTCGAGACCACGCGGCAGATGCTGGACCTGCTGGCCATGGTGATCTTTCTGGCTAGCGCCGTGTGCGGGGCGGCGGCCAAGCCGATCGTGCTGCTGATGTTCGGGTCGCGTTGGGCTGCGGCGGCCCCGGTCTTCGCGGTGCTGACGCTGATGGCCCCGGCGGCGGCGCTTTACAGCGTGGTCAACCCGTTGCTCACCACGGCGGGGCGCACCCGGCTGGTCTCGCATTACGCGTGGTTGAATGCCGCCACCATCGCCGCCGCCGCGTGGTTCGTGGCGCCGTTCGGGTTGGTGGCGCTGGCCTGGGCGCTGGCGGCGCGGGGCGGGCTGGCGCTGGCGCTGCTGGGGCTCGCCCTACGCCAGGGGCTCGCGCGCCCGGCGGGGCCGATCCTACGCCTGCTGCTGGTGCCCGGCGCGGCGCTGATCGCGGCGCGGCTGGCCGGCTGGGCGGCGCTGGCGGCGCTGCCGGGCTTGGCCTTGCCACTGCAACTGGCGCTGGGCGGCGCGGCGGCGGCGGCGGTGTTCGGGCTGGTGGTGTTGGCGCTGGCGCGGCAGCGCCTGCGCGCGATGAGCCAGCGCCTGCGCCGCGCCCTGTTCGCCTAGGCGCGGCGGCAATCCGCTTGCCCCTGGGCCGCCTTGCTGGTTCAATGGCCCGGCGCCATGACCGACTCATCGCCCTTCACCCTGTTGCGGCCCGCGCGCCAGAGCGCCCCTCTGGTGCTCACCTCGCCGCATTCGGGCCGGCGCTATGGCGAGGACTTCCTGGCCCAGGCGCGGCTGGACGCGCTGGCGATCCGCCGCTCGGAGGATAGTTTCGTCGACGAGCTGTTCGCCGCCGCCCCGGCGCTGGGGGTGCCGCTGCTGGCGGCCAATTTTCCCCGCGCCTGGTGCGACGCCAACCGCGAGCCCTGGGAGCTGGACCCGGCGATGTTCGCTGACGAGCTGCCCGATTATGTGAACCGCAGCAGCCCGCGCGTGGCGGCGGGGCTGGGCACGATCGCGCGCATCGTCGGCACGGGCGAGCCGATTTATACCCGCAAGCTGAGCTTCGCCGAGGCCAAAACCCGTATCGAGACGTGCTGGCGGCCCTTCCACGAGGCGCTGGCGGAGCTGATCGAGGAGACGCTGATCCGCTTCGGCCATTGTTTCGTGGTGGATTGCCACTCCATGCCCACGCCGCTCGGGCGCCATTCGCGCCGTCCGGACATCGTGCTGGGCGACGGCCACGGCACCAGCTGCGCGCCGGGCTGGACCGCGCATATCGAGTCGCTGCTGCACGGGCAGGGGTTTTCGGTCCGGCGCAACGACCCCTATGCCGGGGGCTTCATCACCCGCCATTACGGCCGCCCGCGCGAGGGGGTGCAGGTGGTGCAGCTGGAACTCGCCCGCAGCCTTTACATGCATGAGCGCCAATTCACCCGCCATGCCGGGTTTGCCGGTATCGAGGCGCGGCTCGGCGGGTTTGTCGGGGCGATGGCTGAGGCCGTGCGCTTGTGGGGGGCCGCCGGCCCCGGCTTCTGCGCCGCCGCGGAATAAAAAAAGGCGGCGCTATTGCAGCGCCGCCAAGTTTAGGGAGGAAACGTCCAAGAAACAGGGGAGAAACTCACCCTGCACGAACCTTGTAGGCCAAACCCATGCTGCACTGCAAGAAAGATTTTGCAATGCAGCAAAGCGCGCGGAGCGGGGCGGAGGAAAACAAATAAAACCAGCATCTTGCGTGTTTCTGGCGGTTTGCCGGGCTAGGAGGCTTTACCTTCCCGCCGCCGCCGCTTATGAATGCCCCCACGCAAGGGGCGCGCGCAAGCCCGCCCCTGGCCGTGCACGGAGGGGTGGCCGAGAGGCTGAAGGCGGCGGTTTGCTAAACCGTTATACGCTGTCAAGGCGTATCGTGGGTTCGAATCCCATCTCCTCCGCCACGGGCTTTGAGGTGTTGCGGTAAAATACAGCAACAATCAAAATCGGCAAAATTTATGGTAACACCTATATGGATACACTCAGCGTCCGGCTTGGGGCGTATTTGAGCGTACCAGGGTGTATATATCGGCTATATCATAACAATATATATAAGTAAGTAATACTGACCTATTTTCCTTGTTTTTCACGCGCGCGTGCATGAGAGACGGCCCGTTTGCCCCTGGATCGCATTTTACAGATTTGAGGGTGTACCCCTGCTAAAGTTGCTAATCCTGCTAATCGGGGCCAAAAGCCCAGGTTTTCCACCGCTTTTAATTGGGGGTGGCCACCTGCTAATCGCTGCTAAAGTTGCTAATCGGTGGCCTGTTTAGCTTTAGAGCGGCGCTTCCTGGCTCCATATTCGGAGTAAATCGCCCATACGGTCCGAATACATGCCGCGTGTTGATTTCCAGTGAGAAGTGACCCGGGAATTCCACTGAGATTTGGCTCTGACTCACATTTGCTGCTGGCGATGCTCATGCGCCGACAACGCGCGCCTGAAGCAGGTCAAGTTTCGCGCGCCCGTACATCTGTCGCTTGATAAGCTTAAGGCGCGTGATCTGCCCCTCGGTCTGTCCGTTCGACCATGGCGAGACGATTGCGTTGCTGACAGCCGCCTGGTCCTTTTCGACGCCATTGGCGAATGACCCGATGAGGCTGCCTTTTGCAATCGAAAGCCAGTCATCGAGCTTTGCCGCTGACTTTGAGCGGATCATGGATTGAAAGTCCCCAATCGCTTTGCGCGCCGCGACCAATTCAGGGACGTTTGCCTCGATGACTGCCACCAGGATCGCTTCGGATTTAGCAAGTCCATCCCGTGCCGAGGTCATCAGGCGGGCAATGACCTTGGCGGAGGGCGTGCGTGCAAATCCACTTTGATTGGCCTTTTCAGCGAGGCGCCGGCGCTGTGCCCATTGCGAGACGACACCGCTCTGACCGACAAAGCCTTCCGCGCGCATCTCACGCCAGAGCGCCAGAGCATTGCGGGCACCGCTTTCCCATCTGCTGTTCAACCACGGCAACCAGCTGTCCAGAGAGCTTGGCCGGGTGCGGAAAACGTCCAGTCGCTGTCCGCGCAAAACGTCGCGAACGAGCTTTCGGCTATGACCTGTTTGCCGGACAATTTGCCTGATGGAGGTCCCGTTGTTTGCCAGTTTCAAGATCGCTTCGTTTGTTTCCTGCCGACGTTGATAGCCTTCGTATTGCAGCTTCTCGGCATAGGTGAGAAGCTTGGGATCGATGTCGTTGCTGCCAACCGACTGCCTGATCTGCCGCATGGACTTGCTGACGGCGTCCAGAAACGCTCGGCTCGAATTCTCCATGAGATGCCAACGATCGGCAACCTGCTGGGCTTCAGGCAGCCCTTTTGCAATCGCCTCGCCATATCCGCCGCCCCGGTCACGGGCAACAATCGATATCGAAGGGCGTTTGGCAAGCCAGGCTCGAGACGTCTCCAGCGCTCGGTCCGGCAATAGGGTAACAGGCTTCCGGCGCTCCAGATCGCAAATGATCGTCCCATAGCTCTGGCCCCGCCGGAAAGCGAAATCGTCAATGCCTATGACATGAAGCTCATCAGTCTGATCAACCGCACGCCGGCGCACCACGCGCAGCAAGGTGTCCTTGCTAACCGGCATCATGAGTCGAGTGGCGAAAGCCGCCCCAGGTCTGCCACCCAACGCCAGCCCGAGATGATGGACAATGGTTTCAAGCCGCTGAGTGCGTCGAGCATAACGAGACAGAACGCCATGATCGAACTGCTCACAGAAGATACGTCGCCTGCAAACAGCCGTGTCACACCAGAACCGGCGCGCCATGATCGCAAGAACGGCGCGGCGACCACCCAGAGGGAGGTCCAATGGTCGACGGATATATCTGCTCTGAACCCGGTGACTTAGCCGCCCGCAATCGGGACAAACCCCAGAGCCATGCCGTGAGCGCAGCAGGATTTCGACACCCTCGCCGACGTTCTGTACTGAAACAACAATGAAGCCTTCTGGTGCGAGGTTTGCGCGCTGAAATCGACCGTGCATGGCAGATACTCCCAATGACGCGGCCAAAGGATATCACCTAAAC
>NZ_JAJDJU010000033.1 GCF_020567705.1 Acidocella sp. KAb 2-4
AAAAGAACTCGCAACCGCGTTGCGCGGAGCGGTGGCTGGCGTGGCTGGCGCGGCGGCGGGGGATCAATCCACGGCGGGGGTGATCGGTTTTCTCAGCCGTTTGGGGTGAGAAAGCAAAGCGCTGGCTGGGACGGGAGGATTCGAACCTCCGCATGGCGGAATCAAAATCCGCTGCCTTACCGCTTGGCGACGTCCCAATGCGCTGGCGCTCTCATAGGTCCGGTTGGGGCGGCTCGTAAAGCCCCCCACCCCAACGCCACCAGCCGGGATTGGTGATCGCGGCGGCGGCGGCGGCGGCCTCGGCCGGGGTGGCGAAAATCGCGAAGCAGGTGGCGCCGGAGCCGCTCATGCGCGCCAGCTTCGCGCCCGGCAAGGCGGAAAGCGTGGCCAGCACCTCACCGATCACCGGTTGAATGCCGATCGCCGCTGTCTGCAAATCATTGGTGCAGCGGGCCAGATCCGCCACCATGGCGTCCACGCTGGCCCAGGCCTCCGGCAGTTCGGCGAGCGGCGAAAACCCGCCCTGGCGGGCCTTGAATACTGCCGGGGTGGGCACGGCGACGCCAGGGTTCACCAATACCATGCCGAAGCCGGGCAGGCGCGGCGCGGGGGCGAGAATTTCGCCAATGCCCTGCATTCGCGTCGGGCGGGAGGTGAGGCAGACCGGCACATCCGCGCCCAGGCGCAGGGCCAGGGCGGGCAGGTCGGCCTGCATGTTCCAAAGCTGGCTCAGCGCGCGCAGGGCCGCCGCCGCGTCGGCCGAGCCGCCGCCAATACCGGAGGCGACCGGCAGGTTTTTTTCCAGATGCAGCGCCGCGCCGCGCGTGGGCGCCAGCAGCCGCGCCGCGCGCAGGAGCAGATTATCGGCCTCCGCCCGCAAAACGGCGCCGAACGGGCCGGAAATTTCGAGCGAGAGCGCGGCCGCCTCCGCCACGCGCACTTGGTCGCCCACCGCCGGGAACACCGCCAGGCTGTCGAGCAAATGGTAGCCATCCTCCCGCTTACCGGTGACGTGCAGGAACAGATTGACCTTGGCCGGCGCGAACAGGCTGAGCATCAGGGCGCGGCTCCGAAATGCTGCTGGATCTTGCTGTTCAGCGCCGCCGCCAGCTTGGCGTCGGGGTGCAGCGACAGCGCCCGCTGCCACTGATACGCCGCTTGCAGCGGCTGGTTGTTCTGCCAGAACGCGTCGCCGAGATGGTCGTTCACTTCGGGGTCGTCGGGGGTGAGCTGCACCGCCTGGGTGAGCAGCGCCAGCGCGTTCTTGGTGTTGCCCATCTTGAGCTCGACGAAACCGAGCGAATCGATCACCGCGCCGTCATTCGGGTCGAGGCCGGCCGCATGCTGCAGCATGGCCTTGGCCTGGGGCAGGTTTTCGTCATGCAGCGCCCAGCTATAGCCGATATAATTCAGCACATAGGGCTGGTCGGGCGAGAGTTTCAGGGCTTGCAGCATGTCGGGTTCCGCCGTGGCCCAGGTTCCGGTTTGGTCCTCGCAGATGCCGCGGTCGAAAAACAGCGTCCAGGCATCGGCGGGGGCGGGCTGGCCGACGGCGGTGATCGCCTGCGTGTAATACGGGATCGCCGCCGCGCATTGGTTGGCGCTGCGCAGCACGTCGCCAGTGGCGCTCAGCAGCCCGGCATCGCCGGGGTTGGCGGCGATCAGGCCTTGCAACAGGGCCACGGCCTGGTCCGGCTGGTTCAGCGCCGCCAGCAGGCTGGCCTCCTGCACGGTGGCCGGGGCGTAGAGCGGGTCGGATTTCGGGATCGGCCGCAGGGTGGCCAGGGCGTTGTTCATCTCCACCGGCGTCGGGGTGGCGTTGGGGTCGTCGGCTCCGGTCTGGGTATTGGCCAGCAGCAGGCGGGCGGCGGCGAGGTCCGGGCGGAGTTGCAGGGCGAAGCGCAGCAGCACCGTGCGCAAAAACGCCTCCTGCGGCTGGTTCAGCGAGCCGGCCAGGGTCAGATAGGCCTCGGCCATGCCGTCAGTGGCGCTGGAGATCACCGGTTTGTCGAGCTGCGCGCGCAGTTGCGGGATCGCGATCTGCAAATTGGGATGCGTCGCGACCAGCGTGTCGAGCGTGGCGTTGGCCTGGGGCAGTTGCCCCTGCCGCGCCTGCCAGCTGGCCAGGATCTGCGCGAGGCGCAGATTGGGCTGTGTGGCGTCGACATTACTATAGAATTGCGCGGCGGATTTGGTGTCGCCCGCGGCGTCGGCGATGAGCGCCGCGTTGAGCACATAGACCG
Source organism: Acidocella sp. KAb 2-4 (assembly GCF_020567705.1). Classification (GTDB taxonomy): domain Bacteria; phylum Pseudomonadota; class Alphaproteobacteria; order Acetobacterales; family Acetobacteraceae; genus Acidocella. The sequence goes on from NZ_JAJDJU010000033.1 coordinate 2,244, forward strand.
GGCCGAACAGGGAGTCGTTGAAATAGGCGCCGAGGGTGTGCAGGGCTGCCTGCTCATTGCCCTCGCCAAACTGCGCCCAGGCGAACAGCAAGGGCTTGATCAGCCCGGCGATGTTGTCATGCGGCAGAGTGTCGAAAGTTTGCTTGGCCTGATCGAAATTTCCGGCGGCGGCGGCCTGGTTGCCGCGCAGCAATGTCGCCAGCGTGTTGTCGGGCAGCTTGGGGGCGAGTTGCGCGGCTTCCGGGCTGCCGGAGAGCACGCCAGCCAGGAAACCCTCGGCGATGAGCTGCTGGTTGTTCGGGCTGTTTTGCAGGGCGCGGGCGTAGAATTTCGCGGCGACGCCGGGGTCGTTTTGCCCGGCGGCGTAGCGCGCGGCGAGGAAGGCGCCATAGGTGCTGTCACCATCGGCGGCGCTGGCGGCGCCGTTGGGGGCCGCGGCACAGGCCGAGAGCATGACGCAAACGGCGATTGCGGCACGGTGGCCACGCAGCGAGGTCTTCTTCATGCTCCCCGTGTAGCAGCGCCCTCCGCGCCCGGCAAAACGCAAAATATGCTTTCAGCCCCCGCGCTTGTGGCGGTCTCGGGGCTGCGTTACGGTTCGCGCATGAGCGCAGGCTTCACGGCAACGACCCACGATATCACGGTTGAGGTTCAGGTATTTTATCTGGCGGACCAGTCGAAACCCGATTCCGGGGAGTTTTTGTGGGCCTATCACATCACCATCACCAATAACGGCCGGTTCACCGTGCAGCTGCTCAGGCGCAGCTGGCGCATCACCGATGCGCATGGCCGCGTGCAGACCGTGCATGGCGAGGGGGTGGTGGGCGAACAGCCAGTGCTGCAGCCGGGCGGGCGGTTTGATTACACATCGGGCGTGCCGCTGGCCACGCCATCGGGCTTCATGGCCGGGCAATACCACATGCAGGTCCTGCCCTCCGGCGCGCCGTTCGATATCGACATCCCTGCCTTCAGCCTGGACAGCCCGCATCAGAATACCAAGCTGCATTAATGTCCCGACAGGTTGCAGGCCGGTTTGTGCCTCCCATATCTCGGGCGACCCATTGAGAGTCACTCAACAAGCCGCTTTGCCACGGAGACCGCTTTGAACGTTCCTACCCCAGCCGCCGAACGCGCCGCATCCGGCCCCGAGACCCCCAGCCGCGCCGAAGCCGAGCAGGCGATCCGCACCTTGTTGCTGTGGGCGGGCGAGGACCCCGCGCGCGAGGGGCTGCGCGACACCCCCGCCCGCGTCGCCCGCGCCTATAAGGAATTCTTCCGCGGCTATGCCGAGGACCCGGTGGCGCTGCTGACCCGCACCTTCGAAGAGATCGAGGGCTATGACGAGATGGTGGTGCTGCGCGATATCCGCGTCGAGAGCCATTGCGAGCACCATATGGTGCCGATCATTGGGCGGGCGCATGTCGCCTATCTGCCCGGCACGCGCGTGGTGGGGATTTCCAAGCTCGCCCGCGTGGTGGACGCCTATGCGCGGCGCTTCCAGATCCAGGAGAAGCTGACGGCGCAGATCGCCAATACGATCCAGGAGGTGCTGCAACCGCGGGGTGTGGCGGTGGTGATCGAGGCCAATCACCAATGCATGTCCACCCGCGGCGTGCATAAGCCGGGGGCGAGCATGGTGACCAGCCGGATGCTCGGCGCCTTCCGCGAGGATCCCTCCACGCGCCGCGAGTTCCTGGCGATCATCCAGCCCCGCAACTGCAGCTCCATCGAGGATTGAGCGAAGCGGCGGCCGCGGCGGCGCCGCGCCCCATCAGGGGCGCCACCCGCCAGCCCGGAGCCGATGCTCTGGAGATTTTTCGCGCGCCGCTATATCCCCTCGGGCGATAGGAGCCGAAAATGCCACAGACCACCGCCGCCAGCCCGCAGAATCGCCGCCTCGTCGCGCTCTGGCTGTTCGTTCTCGCCTTCATGATCTGGATCATGGTCGGCATTGGCGGCTACACGCGTGATAGCGGTTCGGGCCTTTCGATCATGAATTGGGACCCGATCATTGGCGCGCTGCCGCCGATGAACGACGACGCCTGGAACAAGCTGTTCGCGCTGTATAAGACCATTCCGCAATACCAGCTCTTGCACCAGGGCATGGATCTGAGCGGGTTCAAGCAGCTCTTCTGGCCGGAATACATTCACCGGCTTTGGGGCCGGCTGATGGGCGTGGTGCTGCTGGTGCCGCTGATCGGCTTCGCCGTCACCGGGCGGCTGGAGAAGCGGTTGATCCCGTGGCTGGGGCTGCTGTTCGTGCTGGGCGGGCTGCAGGGCTTCATCGGCTGGTTCATGGTCTCCTCCGGCTTCTTCCCCGACAGCACGGCGGTTGAGCCCTGGCGGTTGAGCCTGCATTTCTTTGGCGCCATGTTCCTGCTCTGCGCGGTGTTGTGGACGGCGCTGACCGTGCAATCCCCCGAGCCTGCCCGCCACCCCGGTTGCAAGGGCCTGAAACGGCTGACGCTGCTCGCCTTCGTGCTGCTGCTGCTGGCGATGTTCGGGGGCACTTTCGTCTCCGGCATTCATGGCATCGATGCCTTCAACCCGGCGCAGAATATCGGCACGGGCCAGCCTCCGGCGAACTGGCCGATGAGCGGCATCTTCACCGACACCGCGACCATCATCTTCGACCATCAACTGCTGGCGGTGTTCGCCACCATCGCCATTCTCACGGTGACGGTGCAGACCATCCGGCACGAGCCACCCGCCCCGGTGCGCGACGCGGCGGCGCTGGTCGGGCTGCTGGTCATCCTGCAATTCGTGCTGGGGGTGACGGCGCTGGTCTCCAAGATGATTGATGTCGGCGTGATCCACCAGATGAACGCGGTGCTGCTGTTATGCGCGCTGCTGGCCTTGCTGCACCGGCTGCGCGGAGCCACGGCGTGAAGCCCGACCGGGTTCTGGGCAACTGGGTGCTGCTCCTCGCCTGCATGGTGTTCGGCATGACGGTGGGCGGCGGCCATGCGCGCACCATCGGCGCGGGGTTCACCATCCAGGTCTGGCGGCCCTTCATGGGCTGGATTCCACCGCATAGCGCCGCCGATTGGGCCTATCTGTTCGGGCTGTTCCAGAAGACCGCGCTCTATCAATCCCACCCGATCACGCTGGACCAATACAAGGCGTTGTTCTGGCCGATGTTCCTCGACCGCTGCTGGGGGCGGCTGATGGCGCTGGTGTTCCTCGTGCCCTTCGCCGTGTTCCTCATCAACGGGCGGCTGCGCGGGCGGCGGGCGCTGTGGATGGGGTTCATCTTCGGCCTCGGCGCGTTCCAGGCCGCTTATGGCTGGTACATGGTGCAGACTGGCATGCAGCCCGGCGTGCTCTCGCCGCCACCGCTCTGGGCCGGGCCGCATCTCGCCTCCGCCATGCTGATCTTTTTCCTGCTGGTCTGGACGGGGCTCACCTTCCGCGCGCCGGAGCCCGCGCCGGTGGCGGGGGCCGCGCATCTGCGGCAGCTAACCACGGCGAGCGCGGTGCTGATCTGGTGCACGATGGGGTTCGGCGCGATGGTCGCCACCAGCAACGCGATCACCGTGTTCAACACCTTCCCCACCATGGATGGCCATTGGGTGCCGCCCGGCATTCTCAGCCTGCATCCGGTGCTGCTGAACTTCGTGCAGAACAAGGCGACGGTGCAATTCTGCCACCGCCTGCTGGCCACGGTGACGGCGCTGACCGTGCTGACTACGGTGGTGCTGGGGCTGCGCATGAAGCTCAACCCGGCGCTGCGCGATAATTTTCTGCTGCTCGCCGGGCTGGTGGCGTTGCAATACCTGCTCGGCATGACCACCATCGTGCTGGGCAGCGTCCAGCTCGGCTATGTGCACGAGCTGAACGCGGTGCTTTTATTCGCCACCGCCATCGCGGCCCGGCACAAGCTGCGCGGCGCCTTGCCGCGGACCATGCCGAACCCCCTGCCGGTGGCGGCGGAATAAGGAGACGAGAGACATGACCGAGGCTTTGCAGACCGCCAGCACGCTGTTTCATGGCGCTGAGGGCCTCGACCCCGCGCAGGCGGTGAAGCTGATCGCCCCGGCGCTGGACGGCACCGATGATGGCGAGCTGTATCTGGAATACCGCGAATCCGAATCCGTCTCGCTCGATGACGGGCGCATCCGCGCCGCCAGCTTCGATACGCGCCGCGGTTTCGGCCTGCGTGCCGTGTTGGGCGAGGCCGCCTATTTCGCCCATGCCGGAGAGATTTCCGACGCCGCGCTGCGCCGCGCCGCCGAGACCATCCGCGCCGCCAAGGCGCGTGAACAGGCGATGGCGGCGGCCGGGCCGGTGGCGGCGGGCAAGCCGCTTTATGCCGGGCTGAACCCGCTGGCGGAGGCGCCTTTCGCCGCGCGCGCCGAGTTGTTGCAGCAGATCGACGCCTTCGCCCGCGCCGCCGACCCGCGCGTGGTGCAGGTGATGGCGAGCATCGCCGGGGAGTGGCAGGTGATCGAGATCATCCGCGCCGATGGCTCGCGCGTGGCCGATCTGCGTCCGCTGGTGCGGCTCAATGTCTCGGTGGTGATGGAGCAGAATGGCCGCCGCGAATCCGGTGGGCATGGGGCGGGCGGGCGCACGGGCTACGGCCCCGTGGTGGCCCCGGAATTCTGGCAGGCGGCGGTGCGCGAGGCGATCCGCCAGGCCGAGGTGAATCTGCAATCCGTCCCCGCCCCCGCCGGGGAGATGCCGGTGGTGCTGGGGCCTGGCTGGCCGGGCATTCTGCTGCATGAGGCGATCGGCCACGGGCTGGAAGGCGATTTCAACCGCAAGCAAACCTCCGCCTTCGCCGGCTTGTTGGGCAGCCGCATCGCCGCGCCGGGCGTGACCGTGGTGGATGACGGCACCATTCCCAACCGCCGCGGCTCGCTCACCATCGACGATGAGGGCACCCCGACCTCGCGCACCACGCTGATCGAGGATGGCATTCTGGTCGGGTTTTTGCAGGACCGGCAGAATGCGCGGCTGATGAATATGCGCGCCACCGGCAATGGCCGCCGCGAATCCTACGCCCATGCGCCAATGCCGCGCATGACCAACACCATCATGCTCGGCGGCGAGGCCTCGAAGGAGGACATGATCCGCTCGGTGAAGCGCGGGCTTTATGCCGTGAATTTCGGCGGCGGGCAGGTCGATATCACCTCGGGCAAATTCGTGTTCACCGCGTCCGAGGCTTATCTGATCGAGGATGGCAAGGTGACCGCCCCGGTGAAAGGGGCGACGCTGATTGGCAACGGCCCGGATGCGCTGACCAAGGTGGAGATGATCGGCAACGACCTCGCGCTCGACCCCGGCATCGGCACGTGCGGCAAAAACGGGCAGGGCGTACCCGTGGGCGTCGGCCAGCCGACGATCAAGCTGTCCAGCCTGACCATCGGCGGCACGGCGGCGTAATCCCCGCGGGGATTATTCCGACTTCAGGTGCGAGATCAGCCGCTCGATCGCGGTGGCTTTGTCGATCTGCTCCAGTGCCGCGTATTCCGCGGCCAGCCGGTCGAGCGCGGATTCGTAAATCTGCCGCTCCGAGAAGCTCTGATCCGGCTGCCCGGCATTGCGGTGCAGGTCGCGCACCACCTCGGCAATGGCCGAGGGGTCGCCGGAGTTGATCTTCGCCTCATATTCCTGCGCCCGGCGCGACCACATGGTGCGCTTGACGCGCGCGCGGCCCTTCAGCACGCTCAGCACCTCGTCGAACTGCTTCTTCGAGGCCAGTTTGCGCAGGCCGGCGGTGCGGGCCTTGTTGGTTGGCACGCGCAGGGTCATGCGATTTTCGTCGAAGGTGATATGAATCAGTTCCAGCGTATGCCCGGCAATCTCCTCGACCGCGATGCGCTCGACCTTGCCGACGCCATGCGTGGGGTAGACGACATAATCGCCCTGCTGGAAATTCTCCGCCTTGGCTGGAGCGCGGGGCGGGGAGAGCGGGCGGATCGGCCCGGCGGGAACGCCGCCATGCATCACCGGCGCCGGCGCGGCGGGCGCTTCGGCCTCGCTCTCGGGCGCGCGCCGGGGCTTGGCGGCTTTGTCGGTGGCCTTTTGGGTTTCGGTGTCGGCTCCGGTCATGTCGTCCAGGGTTTCAGTCACGGGCTTGGCGGATTTCTTCGCCGCGCCGGATTTCTGCTTATCGCTCATCGTTACTCCAACCGCCAAAAACCGGGCGCGGTCGCCCCGCACCCGGCTCACTGGTTGTTATGTAACAGATTTTTCGCCCCCCGTCACCCAGGGGCGGCCAAGCTCAGGGCTGGCCGGGCTCCAGGGAGAGCAGCGCTTCCTTGCCCGGCTTGCCTTTCCAGTCTTCGGCATCGGCGGGCGGGGTGCCTTTGCGGGTGATGTTCGGCCAGGTCTTGGCGAGGTCGCGGTTGCGTTCGGCCCAGGCGGCGGCGCGGTCGTCGCTATCGGGGAAGATCGCCTCGGCCGGGCATTCCGGCTCGCATACGCCGCAATCGATGCACTCATCCGGATTGATCACCAGAAAGTTCTCGCCGACATAGAAGCAATCCACCGGGCAGACTTCCACGCAGTCCATAAATTTGCACTTGATGCAGTTTTCGGTGACCACGTAAGTCATCAGGCACTCCTAGATAAACAAGGCTGGATTCTGGGTTTCCCTATGCGCGCAAGGGCGGGTTTGTGCAAGTTGCGCCGCCGCTTGCCGGGGGTTCAGGCCAGTTCGCGATAAAACTCGCGTGCCGTGGGTGCCGGGCCGCGCCGCGCGGGCAGGCCGAGGATTTCCACGACCTTGACCCCCTGCGGCAGGGCGAGCGTGAGTACATCGCCCGGATGCAGCTTGGCGTGGGGCTTGTCGGTGCCTTGGCGGTTGATGCGCACGCCGCCGCGCGCCACCAGCGCCACCGCCACGCTGCGGGTTTTGCAGAAGCGCGCGAAGACGAGGAATTTGTCCAGCCTCAGCCAGCCGGAGTCCTCGTCCTCCATTCAGCGCCGGGCCGTTGTCTTCAGCGCCGCCAGCGCGGCGAAGGGGCTGTCCGCCAGCGCGGGCGCCGGTGCGGGGGCGGGCGCCGGGCGGGCATGCGGGGTGTGATGCTCCATCTTGCGCCTGGCCAGCATGGCGGGCGCGGGCGGGCCGAAATATTTGTCACCCAGCGTGCCCGCCGGGATGAGGCGGAAGCCCAGCACATTGAGCACCGGGGCGAGCTGCTCCGGCTTCAGCCCCATGCGAGAGCCGATATTGGGCGGCAGCAGGATCGGGTGTTTGCGCAACAGATAATGCAGTTCGCGGGTTACGCGCTCCACCACGTCGAGCCGGATCATCAGCGGTCCAGCCTGCACCCAGCCCATGGCCAGAGCGAAATCAGCGCCCCAATTGGCGGGCATCGGCGCGCTCACCAGCCCGGGGGCGGGCAGGGGCGGCGGGTTGCGGTCGTGCCACACGCCCCAAAACAAGGCGCGCAGCCGGGCGGCGCCGGGCTTTAGCGCGGCGGGCAGATAGAGCGCGAAGCGGCCCAAATCGATGCCGAATTTCTTCGCCTCCTGCCGTAAATCCGGCGCCACCGGCTCCGGCGGCAGCACGCCGCCCGATTCGCTCAGCCGGTGCACGATGCCGCGCAGTGGGGCGGGCGGATTCTCCATGGCCTTCAGCAGCGCGCCGAGGCGCTTTTCCGTCTCGGTGGCGAGCCAGGCGGCGAGCCGCGCACGCAGCCGCTCGCGGGCCAGACCGTCGAGGAATTCCGAGTGGATGACATCCACGGCCGGCTTGAGAAAAGTCTCGCTTTTCTTGAGCTTGGCGATCTTGGCGCCTTCCCACTCGATCTGGCGGTCATCGGTGAGGGTGAGGGCCTCATCGGCGGCGGTTTCGGCGCGGATGATGCGCCGGGGCATCTCCTGCGCCAGGGCGCGGCGGGCGGCGCGCAGCACCAGCTTCTTCTCGGTGCCCTGGGTGGAGGGATCGGGGTGGAACTGGAATCCCTCCACGCGCCCGACCTCATGGCCTTCAACCAGCACTTGGCCGTTACTGGCCACGACCGCCTGCAGCTCTGCCGCCTCGGCGTCTTCCAAACGTCTCGTCAAATGTGCCGCCCTCTTATCAACAAATCGCGCCATCAGTTTTATGTGCAGCGTATCGGAAAGCCGGTCCTCCACCGCGCGGGCCCGCATGGCCCAGGTGTCGGCGTCGCGCATCCAATCCGCCCGGGCCGTTATATACGCCCAAACGCGCACATCCGTCAGCCTTTGCATCAACGTATCGATATCGCCCTCGATCTTGTCGAGATTTTCGATCTCGCGCCGGACCCAATCCTCGGGCAGTTTTTCCGCGGCACGCAGATGGGTGAAAACCCGGCCGCAGAGTTTCACATGCGCATCGGTGGCGAGCTTGCGGAAATCCGGGATCTGGCAGGCTTCCCATAGCAGCTTCACGGCGTTGCGGCCTTGCGCGGCCTTGCGGATCTCGGCGTCGTGGTTGAGCGCGGCCAGGGTGAGCACGTCGGCCGCATCCTGCCCGCGCACCAGCCCGGGGCGGTTCGGCGGGATGGTCAGGCTGTCCAGCAGGGCACCGAGGGAGGTGAAATCGAGCGCCGAGTTGCGCCAGCAGAGCTGCTCCAGCGGTTCGAAATGGTGTTCCTCGACAGCGTCCACCATCTCTTCGCCCAGCGGCGGGCAATCGGCGGTGACGCCGAAGCTGCCATCGCGCATGCCGCGCCCGGCGCGCCCGGCGATCTGCCCGATTTCGGGCGCGTAGAGCGCGCGGGGCTTGTGGCCGTCGAATTTCTGCATGCCGGCGAAGGCGACATGGTTCACATCCATGTTCAGACCCATGCCGATGGCGTCCGTCGCCACCAGGAAATCCACCTCCTTTTCCTGGTACAACGCCACCTGGGCGTTGCGGGTGCGCGGGCTGAGCCGCCCCATCACCACCGCGCAGCCGCCGCGCCGGCGGCGCACGGCCTCGGCGATGGCGTAAACCTCGGCGGCGGAGAAGGCGACGATGGCCGAGCGCGGCGGCAGGCGGGAGAGTTTGACCGGCCCGGCATAGCTGAGCTGGGAGAGGCGCGGGCGGGTCTCGATCTCGACGCCCGGTACCAGCCGGCGCAGCAGCGGGGCGATGGTGTCCGCGCCCAGGAACATGGTTTCCACCAGCCCGCGGGCGTTGAGCAGGCGGTCGGTGAAGATATGCCCGCGGTCGGGGTCGGCGCAGAGCTGAATCTCATCCACCGCGAGGAATTCCACCTTGCGGTCGAGCGGCATCGCCTCCACCGTGCAGGAGAACCAGCGCGCGCCGGGCGGCAGGATTTTCTCCTCGCCGGTGATGAGCGCGACATTTCGGATGCCCTTGCGGGCGACCATGCGCTCGTAATTCTCGCGCGCCAGCAGGCGCAGCGGAAAACCGATAATGCCCGAGGCGTGGCTCAGCAGGCGTTCGATGGCGAGGTGGGTTTTGCCAGTATTGGTGGGGCCAAGGACGGCCTTCACCCTGGGCTGGAATCCGGACATGTTCCGCTCTTAACTAGGAGGCCCCGCCCGGTTTGCAAGCGCGCTAGCGCAGCGCCGCCAGCGCCGCCTCATGCAGGGCCGGATTGGCGCTGGCCAGCACGGAGCCGTCGGCGCCCAGGCGCAGCTTCTGGCCATGCCAGTCGGTCACCACGCCGCCAGCGGCTTCAACCACCGGGGCGAGGGCCGCCCAGTCCCAGACCTTGAGTGTGCATTCGGCCACAACATCGACCTGACCAAGGGCCAGCAGCCCGTAGCCATAGGCGTCGCCGCCCCAATACAGGCGCTTGGCCGCAGCTTGCAGGCGGCGGAAGCGCGTAATCTCCTCGGGGCTGAACATCTCCGGCGCGGTGCAGGAGAGCTCGGCCTCGGCCAGGGAGATCTGCTGGCGGGTGCCGATCTGCCCGCCAAACGGGCTCTTGAAGCGGGCCGGTACGCCGCGCCCGCCGATCCAGCGCTCGCCAGTGATCGGCTGGTCGATGAAGCCCAGCACCGGCGCGCCGTCTTCGAGCAGGCCGAGCAGAGTGCAGAACGTGGTCCGCCCGGTGATGAAGGCGCGGGTGCCGTCGATCGGGTCGATCACCCAGATATATTTCGCGTCCGGGCGGTGGGCGGGGAATTCCTCGCCGATGATGCCGCAATCGGGGAAGGCGGCGAGGAGATGCTCGCGCAGGATCTCCTCGGCCTTGCGGTCGGCCACGGTGACCGGGCTTTCGTCGGATTTGTCGTCAGCCGCCACCCCGGCGCGGAAATGCGGGCGGATCGCCGCCCCGGCCGCATCCAGCGCCACCTCGGCGGCGGCGACCCATGCCTCAAGGGAGTTTGGCTGGGGAGTCGGCGTTTTTGTTGAGGTAAGCAATGACATCTGCCCGCGTCTGGTCGTTCTTGATGCCGGCGAACGACATGGCCGTACCTGATGCGAAGCTGTTAGGCGCTTTCAGCCAGTCGCTCAAGCTGTCGGGCGACCAGGGCTGGCCGGCCTTGGCCTGCACGGCGCTGGAATAGGTGAAGCCGGCGGCGGAGAAGGATTTGGCGCCGACAATGCCGTACAGGTTGGGGCCAACCCCGTTCGGCCCGCCCTTGGCGATGGTGTGGCAGGCGCTGCATTGCTGCTGGAACACGGCCTGCCCCTTGGCGATATCGGCGCTGGCGAGCAGCGTGCTGAAGGCGGGCGCGGCCGGGGCGGCAGCGGCGGCCGGGGTGCTGGCGGCGGGCGCGGCGGCGGCTGCGGTGGCGGCTTTCACCTCGTCCGGCGTGGGCAGCGGCAGCGGGCTGGCGGCGAGGGTGCGCAGATAGGCGATCACATCCGCCCTGGTCTGCGTGTTTTTGATGCCCGCATAAGACATCCCGGTGCCGTTGGCGAAGCTGCTCGGTGCGGCCAGCCAGGCGTTCATGTTGTCGTAATTCCAGTTGCCCTTGGCCTTGGCCTTGGCGGCGTCGGAATAGGTGAACCCGGCATGGGCGAACATCGGGCCGCCGACCACGCCGTAAAGATTGGGGCCGACGCCGTTGGCGCCGCCCTGGGTGAGGGTGTGGCAGGCGGCGCATTGCTGCTGCACGAAGGCCTGGCCCTTGGCGATATCGGCCCCGGCCAGCAGCGGGATGACCGATTCCAGGGCGTTGGCGGCGGCGGCCACGGGCGCCGCGGTGGCCAGCCCGGCGAGTTGGATCGCGGGTTTCTCGGGCGCCTCGTCGGGGATCAGCACCTGCGCGATCCGGTTCGCGCCCCACAATACGAGCCCCGCCGTCAGCACGCCGGCGGCGATTTTATTGCCGAGCAGACTATCCTTCCCAGAATTGCTCATTACGCTCCCCAAGGTCTTGTGTCATCGTGATTGCGCTTGACCCTAGAGCGTTTTAGGCAGGTGCGACAAGAAGGATAGAGGCCAAGCGCAAGTGACACCGATTATTCTCATCCCCGCCCGGCTCGGTTCCACCCGTCTGCCCGGCAAGGTTTTGGCGGATATCGCCGGGCTGCCCATGATCGTGCATGTGCTGCGCCGGGCGCAGGAGGCAGCGCTCGGCCCGGTGGCCGTGGCCTGCGCCGAGGCCGAGGTGGCCGAGGCGGTGGAGCATGCCGGGGGCATCGCGGTGCTCACCGATCCGGCGCTGCCCTCGGGGTCAGACCGCATCCATGCCGCGTTGCAGACGCTCGACCCCGCCGGGCGGCATGATGTGGTGATCAACCTGCAGGGCGATCTGCCGGCGATCGATCCGTCCTACCTCGCCAAGGTGCTGCGCCCGCTGGACCAGGGCTACGATATCGGCACGCTCGTCGCGCCGGTGACGAGCGCGGAGGAGGCGCTGTCGCCCTCCGTGGTGAAATGCGTCTGCGCCTTCCCGGAAGATACGGAGGTCGCCCCGGCGCTGTATTTCTCGCGCAACCCGGTGCCAGGCGGCGAGGGGCCGCTGTGGCACCATATCGGCATCTACGCCTACCGGCGCGAGGCGCTGGGGCGGTTTGTGTCGCTGCCGCCCTCGGCGCTGGAATTGCGTGAGAAACTGGAGCAGTTGCGGGCGCTGGAGGCGGGGATGCGCATTGGGGCCGTGCGCGTGCCCGGCGCGCCGTTTGGGGTGGATACCCCGGCCGATCTCGAACATGCCCGCAAGCTGCTGGGAGCCAAGCCATGACCATCATCGCCTTCCAGGGGCAGCCTGGCGCTTATTCCGACCTCGCCTGCCGCATGGCCTACCCTGAGGCGAAAACACTGCCCTGCGAAACCTTCCAGCTGGCGATGGAGGCGGTGCATGAGCGCCGCGCCGATCTCGCCATGCTGCCGCCGGAGAACTCCATCGCCGGGCGGGTGGCGGACATGCACGCGCTGTTGCCGGAGAGCGGGCTGTCGATCATTGGCGAGAAATTCCTGCGCATCGAGCATTGCCTGCTGGCGCCCAAGGGGGCGAGCATTGGCGGCATCAAGCGCATCCACTCGCACCATGTGGCGCTGGGGCAGGTGCGTAAGCTGATCGCCGAACTCGGCGCCTCGCCGGTGGTGGAGTACGACACCGCCGGCTCCGCCGAACTGGTCGCCAAGCTGAACAACCCGGAGGATGCGGCGATTGCCTCGTCGCTGGCGGGCGAATTGCACGGGCTGAGCATCCTGCGCCGCAATGTCGAGGATTTTCCGCACAACACCACGCGCTTTTATGTAATGGCGCGCGAGCCGCTGCATTTGCCGCCGGACACGCCGAACCTGATGACAACCTTTGTATTCAACGTCCGCAACGTTCCCGCGGCGCTGTATAAGGCGCTTGGCGGTTTCGCGACCAATGGCGTGAACATGACCAAGCTGGAAAGCTACATGGTCAATGGCAGCTTCACCGCCACGCAGTTTCTGGCCGAAGTGGATGGCCACCCGGACCAGCCGGCGCTGCGCCACGCCTTCGAGGAGCTGGCGTTTTTTTCGACCGAGATCAAGATTCTCGGCACCTACCCGGCGGATGCCTACCGGCTGAAGCAGCGCGCGAAGGCGGCCTGAGCCGCCCGCCTCAGGTGGCGGTGCCGGGGGTGGCGGGGCGCAGGGTGGCGCCCAGGCTGCTCCCGGCCACCGAGGCGGCGAGCGTGACCGCGAAGCCGAGCGCATAGCGCAGCCACATCTTCTGCCAAGCCAGCGTGAGCATGCCGCCGACAAAACCGCCCTGGCCGCCCGTGGCGGTGGCGAAGGCGAGGAAGCCGAGATAAAACAGCAGGTAGAAGCCGAGCGGGGCGGTGGCGTTGAGCAGGCCCACCAAAACCCCCCGCCGCTGGGCGATGGTCCCGGCGACAAACCCCGAGACCAGCCCCACGGCCAGCGCCTTGAGGCCGCCCGCCATGGTCAGGCTGTGATATTGGAAGCCCGGCGGCGTGTTGGGGAGGTCCTGGAACGCCAGAAGCTGCACGAGATGAAACAGCTTCACCCCGAGCTGCACGACCAAGCCGGCCAGCACCGCCGCGATATAACGCCAGACCATAGGTTTATCCTCTTTCACAGCGGCCCCGCCCGCCAAAGACGAAGGGCCGGGGATGTCCCCGGCCCAGTTCCGCTCAGGTGTTCATCGCGTCGAAGAAATCCGCGTTGGTCTTGGAGTATTTCAGCTTGTCCAGCAGGAACTCCATGGCGTCGGTGGTGCCCATCGGGTTGAGGATGCGGCGCAGCACCCACATCTTCGAGAGTACGCCCTTCTCGACCAGCAGCTCCTCCTTGCGGGTGCCCGACTTGGTGATGTCGATCGCCGGGAAGGTGCGCTTGTCGGAGAGCTTGCGGTCGAGAATCAGCTCGGAGTTGCCGGTGCCCTTGAACTCTTCGAAGATCACCTCGTCCATGCGCGAGCCGGTGTCGATCAGCGCGGTGGCGATGATGGTCAGCGAGCCGCCCTCCTCGATGTTGCGCGCCGCGCCGAAGAAGCGCTTGGGGCGTTGCAGGGCATTGGCGTCCACACCGCCGGTCAGCACCTTGCCGGAGGACGGCACAACGGTGTTGTAGGCGCGGGCGAGGCGGGTGATGGAGTCGAGGAGGATCACCACGTCGCGCTTATGCTCGACGAGGCGCTTGGCCTTCTCCAGCACCATCTCGGTCACCTGCACGTGGCGGGTGGCGGGTTCGTCGAAGGTCGAAGCCACGACCTCGCCGCGCACGGAGCGCGACATGTCGGTGACTTCCTCTGGCCGCTCGTCGATGAGCAGCACCATCAGGAACACTTCCGGGTGGTTGGCGGTGATGGAGGCGGCGATGTTTTGCAGCATCACCGTCTTGCCTGTGCGCGGCGGGGCGACCACCAGGGCGCGCTGGCCCTTGCCGATCGGCGCCACCAGATCGATGACGCGGGAGGTGTAGTCCTTCTGCGCGCCCTTGATCGTGGGCTCGGCGACCTCAACCTCCATCTTCAGGCGGGAAGTTGGGTAGAGCGGGGTCAGGTTGTCGAAATTGATGCGGTGGCGGACCGCCTCGGGCGCCTCGAAATTGATCTTGTCAACCTTCACGAGGCTGAAATAGCGCTCACCCTCCTTCGGCGCGCGGATCTCGCCATCCACGGTGTCACCCGTGCGCAGGCCATAGCGGCGCACCTGGGCGGGGGAAACGTAGATATCCTCGGGGCCGGGGAGGAAATTGGCTTCCGGGTTGCGCAGGAAGCCGAACCCGTCCGGGAGGATTTCCAGCGTGCCATCGCCGAAAATGGCCTGGTCGTTCTCCGCGAAGGCCTTCAGGATGGCGAACATCATGTCCTGCTTGCGCAGGGAGGAGGCGTTCTCGACCTCCAGCTCCTCGGCTAGGGTCAGGAGGTCAGTGGGGGATTTTGCCTTTAATTCGGCGAGATGCATGGGAATCCGATCGATGGAATCGCCGCGGCGATGCCGCCGCAACACGGATAGGAGTGTGAGAAAATGCACCGGCCCAGGAATGCGGGCGGCACCCGGCACGGACGGCCTGCCCTTCTAATGGTGCCTTCGCCCCGAAACGTCAAGCCGGGGGTGCGTTTAAAGCGTGGGCAGGGGGCTTGGCGCCCCCTGGCTCAGTTGGCGACGATG
>NZ_JAJDJU010000034.1 GCF_020567705.1 Acidocella sp. KAb 2-4
AGTACGCCCTAACCTAGAGGCGAAAACAAAAGGCACCGTTTCCGGTACCTTTCGGTAAGCGCCGTCGCTCAGTTCGTGAGCGGGGTTCTACATTCAACCAGCCCAGGCTGTCAACGCACGGTCATAAACGCCCCGCCAGCCCCAAAACCCCCAATTTCCCCAGGCATTCTGCGGCCTGAAGCCCACTAGACCCCTTGTTTTTGCATCGCAGCATGATCGATATGCAATTTCAGCATAGCTCGCCAATCTCGCCCTCCGTCGAAAAAACCCTTGCAAATCCAGCACTTAGCTTCGCGCTCACGGCGGCGATGATGTTTTTTTGCGTGAAATCCGGCCCCAGATCAGGCGCGCCCGTGGCGTCGGCCACGAAATCCACGAAATAATCCTTGTCATGCGCCGCGCGCGCCGTGGTCTCGCAGCAAAAATTGGTCATATACCCGCAAATGGCGAGGCGATTGACGCCCAAGCTGCGCAAAATCACCTCCAGCTCCGTGCCCTCAAAGGCCGAATAGCGCCGCTTGACGATGTGCAGCCCGCTCTCGACGATCTGCAGGCCCGGCACATAATCAGCCTCGAAGCTGCCCTCAACGAAGCTCACGGGCTCCGGCGTCCCGGCGAAATCAAACATCCGCCCGGCATCGCTCCCATCAGCCCGGTGCATGTGGCGTACATAAATCACCGGCTTGCCGCGCGCGGCGAAACCCTCGATCAGCCGGTTGATCCGCGCCAGCGACGCGTCGAACTCCGGCACGCGAAGCGGCGATTGCTCCAGCGCATAAACATTTTGCGCATCGATCACGAGCAGAGCGGTCTGGCCCATAAAAAACTCCCCGGATAGTTGCCGATCCGGGGAGTTTACACCTTACGCCGCCTCGGCCAGATGACCGCCGATCACCAACCCGGCCTCAGAACCGGAGACCTTCACGGTTTCTCCGTCCTTCACCGCCCCCTCCAGGATCAGCCCGGCCAGCGGGTTCTGCAGGTTGCGCTGGATCACGCGCTTCAGCGGCCGGGCGCCATACACCGGGTCATACCCGGCTTCGGCCAGCCAGTCGCGCGCACTCTGGTCGAGATCCAGCCTGATATGGCGCTCAGCCAGCAGCGCCTCCAGCCGTTTGAGCTGAATGGTGACAATGCTGCCCATATCCTCGCGCTGCAACCGGCGGAACAGCACGATCTCATCCAGCCGGTTGAGGAATTCGGGGCGGAAATGCTCGCGCACCCGCGCCATCACCCCGGCCTCCGCCAGGCGCACATCCTCGCCCTCCTTCTGCGCGGCCAGAATGTCGGAGCCCAGGTTCGAGGTCAGCACGATGATTGTGTTCTTGAAATCCACCGTACGGCCCTGCCCATCGGTCAGGCGGCCATCGTCGAGCACCTGGAGCAGCACATTGAACACGTCCTCATGCGCCTTCTCCACCTCGTCGAACAGCACCACCTGATAGGGCCGCCGCCGCACGGCCTCGGTCAATACGCCGCCCTCGTCATAGCCCACATAGCCCGGCGGCGCCCCGATCAGCCGCGACACCGCGTGTTTCTCCATGAACTCGCTCATGTCGATCCGCACCATCGCCCGCTCGTCATCGAACAGGAATTCCGCCAGCGCCTTGGTCAGCTCGGTCTTGCCCACGCCGGTCGGGCCGAGGAACAGGAAGCTGCCAATCGGCCGGTTCGGGTCCTGCAACCCGGCCCGCGCCCGGCGCACGGCGTTTGAAACCGCGACCAGCGCCGCCTCCTGCCCCACCACGCGCTGGCGCAGATTATCCTCCATGTGCAGCAGCTTGGCGCGCTCGCCCTCCAGCATCTTCTCCACCGGCACGCCGGTCCAGCGCGACACCACGGCGGCGATCTGGTCCTCCGTCACCGCCTCGTTCACCATATGGCCGTCTTGCTTGCCGGCGAGCTGCTTCTCCAGCTCGGGGATGCTGCCATAGAGCAACTCCGAGGCGCGGCCGAGATTGCCGCTGCGCTGCGCCATCTCGGCCTCGTTGCGGGCCTGCTCCAGCTGCTCCTTCAGCTTCTGCACATCGGTCAGCTGCGCCTTTTCCGCCTGCCATTTGGCGGTCATCGCGGTGGATTGCTCCTCGAGTTCGGCCAGCTCATGCTCCAGCTTCTCCAGCCGCTCGCGGCTGGCGGCGTCCGTCTCTTTGCGCAACGCCTCGCGCTCGATCTTCAGCTGGATCAGCCGCCGGTCGAGCTCGTCGAGTTCCTCGGGTTTGCTGTCCACCTGCATGCGCAGCCGGCTTGCCGCCTCGTCCACCAAATCAATCGCCTTGTCGGGGAGGAAGCGGTCGGTGATGTAGCGGTTGGAGAGCGTCGCCGCCGCCACCAGCGCCGAATCGGCAATGCGAACGCCATGATGCAGCTCGTATTTCTCCTTGATCCCGCGCAGGATCGAGATGGTGTCGGCCACTGACGGCTCATCCACGAACACCGGCTGGAAGCGCCGCGCCAGCGCCGCATCCTTCTCCACATGCTTGCGATATTCATCCAGCGTGGTGGCGCCCACGCAATGCAGCGCGCCGCGCGCCAGCTCGGGCTTGAGCAGGTTGGAGGCGTCCATCGCCCCATCCGCCTTGCCCGCGCCGACCAGCGTATGCATTTCGTCGATGAACAGGATGATCTCGCCCTCCGCGGCCTCGATCTCCTTCAGCACGGCCTTCAGCCGCTCCTCGAACTCGCCGCGGTATTTCGCCCCCGCCACCATGGCGCCAAGGTCGAGCGAAAGCACCCGCTTGTTGCGCAGCGATTCCGGCACGTCGCCCTTCACGATGCGCAGCGCCAGCCCCTCCACAATTGCGGTCTTGCCCACGCCCGGCTCGCCGATCAGCACCGGGTTGTTCTTGGTCCGCCGCGCCAACACCTGAATTGTCCGCCGGATTTCCTCATCGCGGCCGATCACCGGGTCGAGCTTCTGTTCGCGCGCCAGCTCGGTCACGTCACGGGCATATTTCTTCAGCGCGTCGAATTGCTGCTCGGCCGTGGCGCTGTCCACCTTGCGGCCTTTGCGCACCTCATTCACCGCGCGTTCCAGCGCCTGGGCAGTCACCCCCGCCGCCGCCAGCGCCTTGCCCGCCGCCGTGCCGCTCGCCGCCAGGGCGACCAGCATGCGGTCCTGCGCCACAAAGGCATCACCCGCCTTAGTCGCGGCCTGCTGCGCGGCATCCAGCACACGCACGAGATCCGGCGTGATCGCCGGCTGCCCGGCGCCGGAGCCTTGCACCTTGGGCAGTTTCGCCACCGCCTCATCCGCCGCGCGCTTCGCCGCCGCCGGGTCGCCGCCAGCCATCTTGATCAGCCCGCTGGCCGCGCCTTCCTCATCATCCAGAAACGCCTTCAGCAGATGTTCCGGCGTTATCTGCTGGTGATATTCGCGCATGGCGATCGTCTGCGCCGCCTGCACGAATCCGCGCGCGCGTTCCGTGAATTTCTCAAAATCCATCATGTAACTCCCTTATCCGTCCCTTGAAAAGGCAACGCCAAGTCTCGTCCCTCGATAGGCGGCGAGAAGCTTGCCCGCCCAATATGGGCAACACCATGATCTGGCTCAAGGGGGGTGCGCCCGCGGCAAGGCTGAGCCTTAGCTCCTCATCCTCATGCTCACCCCGCCTCCGCCGACACCCCGGCCAGCCGGCGTCGCTCCGCCGGCGGATAAAAGCGCAGAATCAGCAGCAAGAGCAGCATCCCTGGCAGCGCCGCCGCCGCGCAGGCGATGAAAAACGGCAGAAACCCGATCCGTGCCGCCAGAAACCCCGATGCCCCGGCCACCGTATGCAGCGCCAGCGGCGCCAGCGAGGAGAGCAGCGCGTATTGCGTCGCCGTATGCTCCGGGTGGCACAGGCCGGACATATAAGAGAGAAACGCGGTGTCGGAGAACGCGTCGGTGAACGCCTCCAGAGCCGAAATCCCGACCAAGATGTGCGGCGCATGCGGAAACAGCCCCAGCACTGGATACATGCACAGCGCCCCCAGCTGCAGCAGCGCGGTGAGCAGCAGCGCCCGCCCCACCCCCGCCCGCGCCACCAGCACCGCGCCCAGCGCCGTGCCGGCCAGACCGCAAACCAGCGAGACCGGCCCGTTGGCGACCGCGATGGCGGCGCGGTTATAGCCAAGCCAGGTGTAAAACGGTGCCAGCATCGGCGCGCCCAGCGCCCCGCCCAGGCGGAACAGCAGGATGAAGCCGAGCGCCACGGCCGCCCCCCGGCGGGAGAGGAATTCGGTCAGCGGCTCCTTCACCGCCACGGCGAAACGCGCCGCCAGCCCGGCCGGCACGATTTCGCGCGCCACCTCCGGCTCCGCCGCCAGCAGCGCCGCCACCGGCCCCAGCAGCGCCAGCACCGCCATCAGCCCCACAGCCACATGCCAGCCGGTTTGCACCGAGAGCGCGATCACCCCAGCATTGGAGACCAGAAACGCCACCCGCCAACCCCACACCTCGGCCGCCAGCGCCGCGCCCTGCAGATTCGGGGCAAAACTCTCGATGCGCCAGGCGTCGATGATGATGTCCTGGCTGGCCGAGCAAAACGCCACCAGCGCCCCCAGCCCCAGCGTCAGCCCGATATGCGCCACCGGGTCGCTCAAGCTGAGCGCCCCGATCGCCCCGGCCAGCGCGATCTGCACCGTGATCAGCCAGCCCCGCCGCCGCCCGAGGAAGAACGGACGCGCCTCGTCGAACACCGGGGCCCAGACGAATTTCAGCAGATAGGCGAGGCTGATATTCGCGGTCAGCCCGATCAGCCCGAGCCCGACATGCTCGCTCGCCATCCACATCCGCAGCGTCGGCCCCGAGAGCGCCCAGGGCAGGCCGGAGGCGAATCCGAGCATCGCCATGATCGCCAGTCGCCTGACCTCGGCGGCGGTGACGGCGCGGCGCGCCAGGGCGGGGGCGTTACTGATTGGCCTGGTCGTTGATGTTGTCGGCCTTGACGAAGGCGCCATTCTCGATGTCGCCCTCATCGCCGGGCTCCATCCCGGCGAGGCACTCACCCTGCCATTGCAGTTGCGAATGCACGGTCATTTGCCCCAGCTTCGCGGTCAGCGTGACATCCTTGGCATCGGCATAATCGAGCGTTTCGTCGATCTTCGCGGGCTTGCCATTTTGGCTGCACACGCCGTCGATCCGGTAGCTGGAGCCGCTCTGCGATACCGTGAGGCTGGTGCAGGCGCTCTGATTGCTGAGAAAGAATTTCTGGTCGTTGAGCGCGTCCACGCAGCTCACCGTCATCACGTCCACGGCATTCGCCAAGGGCTGACCGTCCGGTCCATCCACCGTGGTGGTGCTTTGCCACAACCCCGGCGCACGCGCGGGCAGCCCATCGGCCAGGGCCGGGCCGGCCACGCCCAGCAACACCACGCCAATCATCAGAATCCGCTTCATGCCCGGCAAGCTAGCCAAACCAACGGGCGGAGGCAACGCGCACACAGCCCGGCGGCCGCAACCTTGCCGTTTTCTTTCCCGGCCACAGACCATATGATGCAACTATAAGTTGGATGGAGTGAGGCATGACAATCTGGTTCGACGTCGAGGACCTGATCCGGTTTTTCCAGGGCGCCGCGCGGCCCACCGGCATCCAACGCTTCAGCCTGGAAACCTGCCGCGCCGCCGCCGCCATTGCCGAGCCCGGCGAGGTCCGTTTCTGCGCCCGTAACACGCTCGGCACCGGGTTGCGGGAGGTCGATTTCCCGGCGCTGGATGCCGCCATCGCCAGCCTAGCCAACGCCAGAGACGCCGCCCCAGCCTGCACGGGGAAGCGCTGTTCCGCCCGGGCGGCGACATCCGCCCCGGACCGGGCGACTGGGTGGTGCATCTCGGCGCCTCTTGGGAGCGCCCCTACCCGGCGGCGCTGCGCCGCGCCTTGGCCGCGTCCGGCGCTGGTGTGGCCTTGCTCGCGCATGACATGATCCCCGCCCTGTTCCCCGAGTGGTGCACCGCGGCGATGGTTCGCAGCTTCGCCGCGTGGCTGCAGGGGCCGGTGCCGCAGGCCGATCTGATGTTCGCCGTTTCGCGCAACACGGCGCATGACCTCTCCGGCTGGCTGGCGGCGCGCGGCCAGTTCATCGCGCCGCCCGTGGTGCTGCCGCCGGGCGGCATCTTCCGCCACGCCGCGCCCGAGGCGCCGCCGCTCCTGGCGGAGCCTTATGTGCTGATGGTCGGTACCATCGAGGCGCGCAAAAACCACGCCGCCATGCTCCGCGTCTGGCGCCGCCTGCTCAGTGAGCACGGCCCTGGCGACCTGCCGGTGCTGGTGTTTGCCGGCAAACCCGGCTGGCTCACCACCGACCTGCTGCAACAACTGGAAAACGCCGATTATCTGGGCGGCAAGATCCGCCATATCCCTGGCGCGTCCGACGCCGAACTCGCCAGCCTGTACCAGCATTGCCTATTCAGCGTGTTCCCCTCGCTTTATGAAGGCTGGGGCCTGCCAGTCACCGAATCGCTGAGCTTCGGCCAGCCCGCCGCGGCCGCCTGCCGGGGCGCCATCCCCGAGGCGGGCGGCGCCTTCTGCGCCTATTTCGATCCCGACGACATCTCCAGCATCCACGGCGTCATCACGCAGTGGCTCAATCATCCGGAGGAGGTGGCGGCCTTACGCGCGCGCATCCGCGCGCATTTCACCCCGCCCAGCTGGACCAGCACCGCCGCCGCGCTGCTCGACACGCTGGCGGCGCGGGCCACCGCCCCGGCCGCGCCGGATTTTGCCCTTTCCGCGCCATGATCAGCGGCCTAGACTCTGCTCCGGAATGACTGCCAACCGGAAAGGAACCGCGCCCATGTGGAAAAAACTCGGAATCGCGCTCGTCGTGCTGCTCTTGCTGATCGCGGGCGCAGCTTATTTTCTATTCTCCAACCTCGATTCCCTGATCAAGGCCGCGATTGAGAAATACGGCTCAGCCGCAACCCAAACGACGGTCGCGGTGGACAGCGTGCACCTTTCCCTGACCTCCGGCGCGGGCTCGATCACGGGGGTGAGCGTCAGCAACCCGGCGGGCTTCTCCGCCAACCAGGCCCTCACCCTGGGCCAGGCCGCCGTGCAGGTCGACACCTCCAGCATCGCTGGCAGCGGGCCTATCGTCATCAGCAACGTAACCATCACACAGCCTCATGTGACCTACGAGGTGAAGGGGCTGGGCGGCACCAGCAACCTGCAGACCATCCAAAACAACGTGCAGGCCTATGCCGGCGGCGCGCAAACCGCCTCGGCGCAGCCAAGCAGCACACCCGCGCGCAAGGAGATCATCAAGGATCTTTATGTGACCGGCGGGCAGATCAGCGTCGCCGCCACGGCGTTGAACGGCCGCAGCCTGACCGTGCCGCTGCCAGATATCCACCTGACCAATATCGGCCAGGGCAGCGGCGGCGCCACCCCGGCGCAGATCGCGGCGCAACTGCTCGGCGCCATCACCAGCGATGCGAGCCAAGCAGCATCCTCAGCGCTGAGCAAGGAGCTGCAATCCACCGCCGCAGGCGCCCTGCAGGGCGCTACCGGGACACTGAAGAACACGGGCGGCGCGCTCGGCAGCAGTGTCGGCGGCCAGCTCAAGGGGCTGCTCGGCAATTAACGGCGGAGCACGGCGGCGCACGCAAACGCGCCGCCGACCCGCCCCAAGCGGGGGATATGTCGTGGACCTGGATGCCGAACTTCATGACATTCGCGGCAAGCGGGATACCCAGGCATCTGTCTATCACACGACCAACTATGCCGCGGGACAGGTCTTAGCCTACCACCTAAGGGAAGCTGGATCGTATGGCATCGCCTACAACAGTGTTCGGCACGCGGGAGGAGAATGCGTGGCCGTATTCAGGCCGAAGGCGCTATCAAACTGCCGCCAGGAACGCCACCTTTGTTATGTATGGGACGGGGAAGCGATCTCGACCGTTTATGAGAAGAGCGAGTTAAAGCTTTAGCATGTTTTTGCAGAAGGACAGACGGGCGATCTGCCTCGCCAGCCCGGTGCAATTAATTGCGCGCCCCCGCTGCTTCTCAGGATCAAACGCCGATATCACACGCCAGCGGGCAAGCATGTGATCAACCTAAATTTTCCCGCCCAGCCCGATAATTCCTACCGGTCAGGATCACAACTGATTGCGGGGCGGTAAAGGCGATGCGGGCCAGATTACCCTGCCCACGTGTACCCACGCGAACCAGGACGTTCGGGGCAATCTCCACCCGACGGCCATCATTAGCCAGGGGGAAGTCATGGCCATCACGGTCCCTCCGGACGGTGAAAGAGATGGGGCTTATCACTTCAACCACCGTGAAACGCTCGTCACCGACGTAAAAATCCTCGCCAGGACGGAATGCCAAACTCAACCCCATGATCTCTCTCCCTTAGTCGCGACATATACCATACACCTACCGACCAGACGGGAAGATGTCGACGCCAGAGAACGACCAGCCTCACTCCCCGATGGCAATCAGCGGATCAGAGGCAGACACACAGAAATCCTATAAGGCGATCCTCGGCTGACGGTTACCCATTCCAAACCGTCCCATGCTCATAATGACGCTCATACAAGCGCCGTTATGAGCGCTCACTACGAAGTCGCGGCAGGCGGTTCACACCGGATGGATACCTAAAAGGTTATCGCCGAGACATACGCGCCAATAGACATCCGGCGGCTGGTTATGCACCAGCCGTCGTTGTCATGAGACTCAGGTTACAACAGTGAGGAAGCGCTCGTTCAGTTCGCGCTCATAGTAGAAGATGCCCTTACCGATCTGGCGCTCATCCCACACGCGCATCGGGTTGTCGGGGTAGTAGTCGTAGCCACCCGTGAACACCTCGTTACGATTACCCGAGGGATCGAAGAAATAGATCGTCTGCCCCTGGGTGATACCGTGGCGCGTCGGTCCGATATCGAGCGACATCTCGTAACGCGCGATAATATCCGCTGCATGGCCAACCGCGTTCCAATTTTCAAGCTGGAAGGAGATGTGGTGCAACTTGCCGGGCTCCGGGTGCTTCACGAAGGCGATGTCATGCGCCTTCATGCCGGCGGTGAGCCAGATGCCGATGGTGCCGTCGGGCGTATCGACACGCTCGGCGACCAGGAAGCCGAGCACGTTGACGAAGAACTCCTCAATCTTGTTAATCTCCGGGCCGTACAGCAGGACGTGGTCGAAGCGCTTCGGCGCCATGCCGTGCGGCTCGTAATTCCAAAGTTCGGGGTTGATGACCTGCGGCTTCGGATCCGATTGCTCGGCCTGCGCGTACAGCTCAATGCGGTGGCCGGACGCCACGTTGAACCCGATGCGCCGGCCAATGCCTGGCTGCTCGCCCGCCGGAATACGGTCAACCGCCACACCCGCCGCTTTGATCTTGGCCTCGAACTCGTTCAGATCAGCATCGGCGCGGACCTTGAAGGCCACGACATCGATGCCCGCGGCCTCGGCTTTCCGCAGCACGACGCTGTGGTGGTCAAACTCGAACGCGGATTTCAGATAGATGCGGCCATCCGCACCTTCCGTCACCTTATCGAGGCCGATGCGGTCGATATAGTGGGTTAGCGCGGCTGGCATGTCGAGCACACGAACCTGCACGAAGCCAGGCCGCAAAATGCCTGTATGAGCCATTGTTTACTTACTCCCCAGTTAAAGGTCACTACGCTTCCATCACGGACGGCGAATGAACCTAATTCCGTAAAATAACGATAAATTCGCATTAAACAGACAAATGCCAACTCCACAAATCAGAAATATTCTGTGCCGTCGTGCCGATAAAGACGAGGCTAAATTACATCACCTAAAAAGCCTCACCAGACATGCCTCTACGATCAAAAGCGCCATAACGTCATTTTTCTCTATGAAGCAATAATCAACCAGAATCCGTTTCATCCCAATACCCAATCAACACCCCTGGCGGTTCCTTTCCACCAAATGCATCAATTTTTTCTTTTGCCATAGTAATCCGATTGTGATGTTTGGTCGCCCAACTAATGAGTGCATCCTTGAATCTTTGCCGAACTAGATCCAATTCTTGGGTATTAATACCACCTAAATCTATAAATTCATGCGGATCATTTTTCATATCATATAGAATTGGTCGAAAACCTTCCGCGTAGATATATTTCCATCTATCATCAGCAATCATAATTAGGCGAGCATCCTCCTGCTGAACGCCGAGGGCGAACCGCGCTTCTCTTGTAGAATAGTCATATTCTGAGAATGCATATTGACGCCACTCATCTAATGCCCCCTCTTTCTCCTCCAAAGCGCCACGAATAATGCCAGAAAGGCTTCTACCCTCCATAATATGTGGTACGCCATCACCACCAAAATAGTCTAATATCGTTGGTGCAATATCAATTGATTCTACCAACTTATCGCATACTGTTCCGCGTGTCCGATCTGCAGATTGGCTTGGATCGAACACAATCAGTGGAATCCGCACTGATTGTTCATGAAAGAGATCCTTATCACCCATCCAGTGATCACCCAGGTAATCACCATGATCCGATGAGAACACAATCATTGTATTCTCGAATAAGTTTCGATCCTTCATGTACTTAAATAGTTGTCCGAGATGGTCATCTATTTGTTTGATCAATCCCATGTAAGCCGGAATAACTACTTCACGCACACCTGGCCGCGCAAAGGTCTGACAAATTCGGCTTTCCATAAACGCTTTATAGACAGGATGTGGATCAAGCTTCTCCTCTTCGGACCTTACAACATCCTGTATATGCTCTGGCCCATACATATCATGATATGGCGCAGGAACTATATATGGCCAATGCGGCTTTATCAGTGATAGATGGCAGAACCAAGATTCATCCCTGCTTTCCTCCATAAAGTCCATAGCACGCCCGATCATATAAGGCGTTTCCGACAAGTGCTCTGGAATGTTTGCTGGAAGATTCGAATATTTAAGATACCAACCAGAACGCAAAACTCCATTTTCGTCATAGCCAGAGTTTGCAAAATCTTCCCAAGGATTATCCGCCTTCAATCCCTGTCCACGAAGATATTCGTTATACCGTGGATTAGGATCATAGGGGCCATCTGGGTGCAAACCATCATCGCGCTCAAATGGCTCAAAACCACACTCCGATTCAAGGATACCCAAGTCCGTATCTAGACCAATACCAAGACGCTCCATACCATCTGTATCAGCCACCATATGCGTTTTACCAACCAAGACGGATCTAATACCATATCGCCGCAAATGACTACCGATAGTCGGCTCACCTACTCTAAGTGGAAAGCCATTCCATGTGGAACCGTGACTTCTTACATAGCGACCAGTATAACTGCTCATACGGCTAGGCCCACAAATCGGCGACTGCACGTAGGCGCGATTAAACAACACACCTTGACTCGCTAACCAGTCTATATTTGGTGTTTTTAAATATTTGTGACCATAACACGATAAATAATCCCAACGGAGTTGGTCTGCCATTATCCACAAGACATTTTTTCTATTAGTCATTTCTATTCCTTACCGAGACACCATCACGCGGCACATTGTCGGCCATACGCGCACACCTAGGAAGGCAGATGCCGATTAATTATCGACTTGAATCGATTGGCATTCCGCTTCCCGAAAACATGATTTCAGCATACCCAACACGAGCTCTCATTTTAAAAATGCATACTTCACTGATAGAAATATCCAATTATAAGCATCTCGAGCGATATATATCTTTAACTTTGATCAAGCCTCTATTTCACAAAAGGTGTAAGCCAGGTTGCTATGCCAGGAACAATCAAAAGGACCGCCAATGTTATCACACTAGAGACAAGAAATGGCGCGGCTCCCCAAAACAGCTTTCCAACTTTCATCGAAGGCATTGTGCTGTTTACGACGTACACATTCATTCCCATCGGGGGATGAATGAGTCCGATCTCAATCATCATCACAACAAAAACACCAAACCAAATCATATTTACGCCGAGTGGTTGCAGGATATTGGTTAATACGGGTACAGTAAGAAACATCATAGAGACAGCCTCCATGACCGACCCAAGAACAACATACAAGGCAACTATGAGAAGCAATACGGCGTAAAGTGGAAGATGTGCATTCGTCATCACGGCTGTTAGGGTATCCGTCAATCCCGTCATCGTTATGAAGTTTGCAAACATCAAACCACCAAAAGCAACGGCGAAAATCATTGCACTGATTTCGCCCGCCTCTACAAGTGCAGACATCAAAATTTGACGATTAAGTCTACCTCGGATCAACGACAGTAAAAGCGCGCCCGCTGCACCAATTGCTCCAGCTTCGTTGGCCGTAAACAAGCCGCCATACAACCCTCCGATAATCACAAGCAGTAGTCCTGCAAGGGCGCCTATTTTTTTGACATTCCGCCACCGTTCTGCCCACGTCGCAGGGGCTCCTGGAGGACCTTTAGATGGATCTCGTTTTACCGTCAGCCATACAGAGGCCATGAATAAAATAGCCAATATAATACCAGGAAAAACACCAGCAATAAATAATTTTCCAATATCTTGCTGTGCAACAATACCATAGATTAACAAAGGTATGCTTGGTGGCAACAGGCATCCTAGAGTTCCTGCCGAAGAGACACAACCACCCGCAAGGGTATCGGAATATTTTCTACTAAGCATCGGCGGAATGGCAACCCGACTCATGGTTGCAGCGGTTGCAATCGAACTGCCTGACATAGAAGCAAATGCTGCACTTGCAAGGATTGTTGCATATGCCAAGCCACCTCTCCGATGCCCAACAAATGCATATGCTAAATCATAAAGATCCTCAGCAAAGTTCGACTTATATATCATAATTCCCATGAAAATGAACATGGGAAGAACTGCAAACCCGACGTTCGTAGCCAATCCATAAATCGCCTGTCCCGACATAAAGATAGCCGGATCAAACCCTCGAACAAACGAAAACATAACCAGCGCCACGATAAACATCGAAAAGCACAAGGGCAATCCAACGAACGCGAGGAGGATCACCAGAAAAAAACCAACTCCCGCCGTTAACATTGTTACGAACCTTTTCCGAGAATGGTAATCAAAATATTCATAAAAACTAAAAGACCAGTCACAACAGAGAGTCCTGTTAAGATCCAGAACAATGGTCCCATAGACACATTAAGGACATTGGTCGTAACGCCACCAGCGTATAGGCTCTGTGTTTCCTCGATTAGTTCGTATACAATTAAGCAGACGGAAATCAGCGTCACGCCCCTAACAATATTTGACTGGAGGCTGCGGACACGGCCCTTTAGTCTGTCTACAAGGATATTAACAGAGAAATGACTTTCATTCGCCGTAACTAGAGGAAGTGCTGCGAATATTAGTACAGGAAGAATTAATTGAATAATGTCATCAGAACCTATGAGGGGCTTTCCAAACACGTTTCGCATAACAACATTAAGCACTGTTACGATAACGACACCTAGAATTGAAGCCGCAACAATAAATGACAACACCTTTCTGATCAGAGCTACAGGCCGGTATTTGAGGGCTTTTTTACCGGGGGTTCCTTCACCAGGCTCCGGACTCTCGAGGGCATCAGCGTATTCTACATGCACCATTGATACCTTCCTTTATTCTTTTCCTGACTTTAGTTGTGCCTCAAAATATTCCAAGACCTCTTGGCCATTCACTCCCGCATTATTGGCACTCGACAGCCAGTTCGTGTATTGAGGCTTCGCTGCAGCCTGCAGTGACGCCATAAGATCCTGTGAAGGCGATATCAGCTTGAACCCATTAGTTACAGCATTTTTCTCATCCGCTTGCGTCACCTGATCTAACGCAGAAAGTCTGTGGGCAAAATTTACACCACTAATACTCTCAATAGCGTCCTGATATTGCTTCGGAATAGAAGCCCATTTTTCTTTATTTATTACAAGAGAGAAACACGGCCCTGATACACCACCCGGAATTACTGTTTCGGACTTCATATACGGCATAAGCTTGAAGTCATTGGCATTGTACGTGCTTAAACCAGCAACGCCATCAACGGCGCCTGAGGATACGAACTCACTCATCTGAACTGCGGGAGCAGACTGAACCGCAATACCGGCGTTGGATAGCAACAACTGGGTAGGCCCCGGAAGCGCCAGTAACTTTTTACCCTTAAAATCGTCAGTACTTTCAAACGGCTGTCCCATGCTGAACAATTGTCCAGTGGGTTCACAATACAGTGCGAGCAACTTAACCTGCTTGTACTCTCCTTTTCCGGCAAAATACTTTTGGTAAGTATTCCATAATGCCACCGAAGAAGCTTCGGCCGACGGGGACAAGAATGGCAATCCCGCAATCTGTACGAGTGGGAATTTATTCGCAACTAAGCCATTAAACAGATATGCCATATCTGCAACGTCAGACTGAACAGCGGACACAAGTTGCGCTG
Source organism: Acidocella sp. KAb 2-4 (assembly GCF_020567705.1). Classification (GTDB taxonomy): domain Bacteria; phylum Pseudomonadota; class Alphaproteobacteria; order Acetobacterales; family Acetobacteraceae; genus Acidocella. Next base: position 14,332 of record NZ_JAJDJU010000034.1, read on the forward strand.
GCGGCGCAACGTCCATTGGCAGTATTTTTACAGTAACCTGTCCGCCGGTCACGGTCGCAACATCCTTGGCCCAAGGATCCATAACCTTCGTATTGAAGTCATCCTGTGGGGGTTGCAACGGGCTAAGCACGAGTGTCGTTGAAGCCCGGGCACCCGACGCTACTGCCAAGGCACCAATGAGTGCCAGGGATCCAAACTTCCTTGAGAATTTTGCAATTTTCTTTGCATTGTTTTTGTGTGCCTTGTTCATTTCCATCTCTTTTTAGTTTCCAGTTTATCTTGAGACCACCTCAAGAGAGCATATCTTACTGCGCTAAACGAATTATGCCTACATAGTTGTGTAAAACACAGCAATAATGCTGCAGCGATAATAGAGTTCTTCTTGTGTCTTATCGCCATCTGACACAAGATTTTTCCACCAATTACCTCTTCAGAAGGCTGTATTTGTTCTGCTACTAAAGGATTGGAAAATTAACGTTAACGTCGAGAAAAGATTGGTTGCCGCCATTTTTCCCAGCAATCCCATAAAGATAACGTAGCATCAATTGGGCTTTACCGACCTGATAAGTAACTATGGGTCCGACACCCACGTGCATAAATTTATTTCCAAACCATGGACCTGAAGTGTCTGGCACGGAATTTCCAAATCTGGTGTCGTTGGTGAATTGCTGTATATAATTTCCAATCACGCCAAGACCAATCGGGCCAAACCTCCGCAACACAGTCCAATCCAGGTAATAAGTGTCCCCTGAGTGATAATGGGTTTTTTCGTCTGTGGCATTGAAATCAAATATATTATTTAGAGTTACATTCCAGCCATTGTGCAAATATGTATATGCAATATTAGGTTCAAACGTCCAATAATGATTCGTGTCATTTACCGGCGATGATTTATATCCATTAGGTGTCGAGACGTAGACAAAACGACCATTTGGAAAATGAATAGCTAGCCCTTCACCTATAAAATTTCCACCGCCCAGATTCCAAGACAAAATCTCTGGCACAATTATTGTGCTGTACGCACCAAGCGAGAAGTTTGTTCCGTGTCCGGTGTTATTTCCGTTAAATATTGAATAGTTAAACGGCTGGATAATGGACATCCCATAGCTTGCCCCAAGGATTTGTAGCCCAGGAACGTAGAGCATTTGTGCGCCGATTCCAGCTCCAGCTATTTTATTTCCTGTATCATTGCCGAGACTATTTTCAATGTTTCCTCCTGAAAGATACGTCTCGATATTGCCGTACACACCTGGAGGTGGCAACGCACCAAGCGGCGACCCAGTAGTGTTTCCGGGCTGCATCGGCGGACGCGATTCCAACGCCTCCGACTGATGAGTAAGCGCCACTGATAGAATAGCCACTGCTGCATGTAGTATTTTATTTTTCTTGAACATTTTTACTCCCTAAATTTTAATTTTAGCTTCCGATCTTGAGGTCGCCGTCACTTCTCCGCATTTATTGCTCTTTGCGGACCGGATCGATCCCATTGGCGTTCTTTTTATATTGGGACACTTCACAAAAATATTCTTTTCTTTGCTTTTAAACATATCAATATTTTATGATTTTATTAAGGTAAATCATGGTAATATCATGATATTATTATATTATTTGAATTTCGGAGATTTTTTGGCGGCGAAATTGGTTAGAGGCTGCCATGTGTGGCTCGTTGATAACGGCACGACATAGGTAACAGCCTCGTCCTAAATCTTAATTTTGGATTCTGGCGGCTAGACGTCAATTTCCACCGTAAGTTTTCCTAGAAATTCTGCAATACCGCACTAGTTCTTTACTTTAAATGCGGTCGATTATTGTACCATTCACTGGTAATTCAGATTCGAATTTGACCTGCGCCCAAAAAATTGCAACCAGGATATTTAACTATTTGATTTATATAGCCTGAATCGAAAAACCTCATTAAGATATGATACCGCAACATATAAATATATAGCTACTATCGGACAAATAAAATCATACAAAACGATGTTGCTGAGATATTTCTCTTGATGCAAACAACGTTTTGAAACGATTGCGTTGTTGCTCAATGATTCGATTAATTAGGGCGCTTGTGCGGGCCGATGAAATATGGTTCGCAGTCTTATCCACACTTATGGGAGTTGGGGCCGGCTGTGGCGTAGCACTTATAAATTCAGTCGCCGTACTAATGCATATGTATTTGTTCCACTTGCTGCCAGGGCAGAGATTGTCCGAGGTGGCAATGGTGCAACCCGTTCGT
>NZ_JAJDJU010000035.1 GCF_020567705.1 Acidocella sp. KAb 2-4
GGACCAGCGCATTCTGCAGCTGGCGATCCGCGCCCAGGACTTCAGCGCCGACCAGGACGGCGCTGCCTTTGGCCTTCAGCTGGGCCGACAGATCGGCCAGCATCGAGGCATTGAAGGCATCCCCTTGGCGTACAGGCGGCAGCACGGTTTCCGGCAAGACCAGAACCCGGCCGGGTTCGAGCTGGGCCGCCATCATCATGACCTGCGCCATGCGCTGGCCTTCCGCCAGGAAGTTGCGGGCGGCGGCCGTCTGCAGTCGCGCAAACGTGGTGTCACGGCCTGACCAGGTAGCCGACCATTCGGCCGGCTTGGCCTGCAGCGCGACAATGTTGGCCACCACGGCCACGCTGGCCAGGGCCGTGACCGCTGGCCAACGCTTCAGCACGACCAGGACGAGCAAGGCGACCAGGCCGGCCAGGCCGAGGAAGCCCAAGCCAGGGAACCACCAGCCGGCGGCCGTCAAGGGGTTCACCCAGCCAATGAAGCCGATCGGAGGTAGGGCCGTCAGAAGCAACGCCGCCGGCATGGTCCACGCCTGCCGGCGTGGGGATGCACTCCAAAGGAGAAGCCAGGGGACCGCATTGACCAGGCCAGCGGCCGCCCACAGTGCCCAGCTGAACCAGAGGGGGGCCGATTCCGCGAAGAAGATTCCCGCCCCGAAGGGCAGGCCCCGGCTGGCGGCCAGGTAGTAGGCCAGCGCGACCGCCCCGGCCCACCACCGGGAGCCGGCGAGGCTCCATAGCAGGGGCACAAAGGCTGCCAGGCCGGCGAGCCAGGGCAGGCCCTCATGTCCCCACGCGAAGCCGCAAAGAGCGCCGGCGACAGTCAGAAGAAGGCCGCGCTTCATCACTCATGTCCGCCGTGATTGATGTTCACGCTGCCGCCGGTTTGCCCGCCGGTCTTTTCGACCTCGCTGATAGCCTTTTGGGCTGCAGCGATAGCGGTGGATGCCGCCGATCTTGGCGCTTCCGGCTGTGCACCATCCTGGGCGTTGGCGTTGGCGTTGCTGTTTGTACCTGGCGCGACCGAGGAAGCTGGAGCGGCTGGCGATGCACTGCTTGCCGACAACTCAGGTAACGGCGCAGGGGGCGCTGCGGGAGCGGCGGGCGAGCTGCTAGCCGAGGCGCTGTCAGCAATCGGGGCGGCTGCGGATTCGGTGGCGTCCGCCGGTGCCTCGGGCGCCGGCGCGGATGCTGCAGGCGCTTTTGCGGGCGCTGTGGGCATAGTCGCCGGCGTCGAGCTGTTGGTCGGGGAGGCTGCTGCAGGCGCGGCCGGCTGTGCGGGTGCGCCTGCGCTGGTACTGGCGACCGGCGCGCTTGCTGCACCGGACACGGAGGCCGAGACAGCGTGCTGACCGGACGCGCTGCTTTCCGCGCTGACCGGCGCGGCCGGCGATTCGGGGGCGGCCGCCGGCGCTGTGGGCGCGGCCGGTGTCTCCCGTGTGGCCTCCGGCGCAGCCGTGTCGCTTGCCGGCGCTGTGGGCGTTGCTGCGGTCGGCGCGGCAGTTGTCCCCGAAGGTGTAGGCGCAGCAGGCGCGGCGGGGGCCGGCGGCTGCGCGCCCGGCACGGATGCCGACGCGACACTGGCCGCCGCGTTAGATTCGCGGATCGAGGCGGTCCGGTTGTCAATGCGCTCGGCCAGGCGGCCGCCCGCCGAGCCGGAACCCAGCCCCTTGACCTTTTCCATCGCGGCCTCGCCAACGGCGCTACCGACTGCGCCGGCCGCACCGGCAGCGGTCGGGACGAGACCGGTTGCGCCCTTCTCCCGCGCTTGCGTGATGGCGGACTGGCCGGCACGGATTGCCCCGGCCAAGCCGTTCGCCACGGTCGATCCGCCTGCATACATCGCGCCGGCGGCCGCACCGATAGCCCCACCAGCGGCGAGCGCGCCGGCGGCACCGTCACCGGCCGACAGGGACGCCGTGCCGCTCAAGAGGTCCGACGCCAAGGTGGGCACCTTCAGCGTCAGCATGAAGAGCAGCACCGAACCAGCCAGGACGGTCCAGATTGGCTTCAAGTTGGTCAGCGACAGTTGGGCGATCTCGTTGCCGAAGTCCTGTGCCAGCGTGGTCCCCACGGCGATGATGAAGTAGATCGCCATGAAACGAACGCCATAGACCAAGGGCGTGGTGAAGACCTTCATCGCCACGTCCTTCGTCCACTTCATCGCGCCGAAGGCCAGGACGATCGGATACACCGCCAGGTAGAACCACAGCTGAATCCAGGCGACCGCGAACTGCGCGGCCAGCATGGCGTAGCAGATGATGATGACCAGCAAGGACGTGCCGATGAGAACGGCGGCGAACGGGTTTGCCATCGCCGCGATACCGGCAGGCACAGGCACGCCGGCGACCGTGGCGTTATCCGCGAAGCTGTTGATCATCACATTGACCAGGTCAACGCCCTGCCAGAACACATCGCCGGGACTGATGACGCTGGTATTGGCACCCGTCTTTCCCAGCTGGATGAAGCCGTTGACGAACGCGAGCGGCACCGAAGGGTTGTTCATGACCCACAGGACCAGGCCCATCCACATGACGCGGAAGATGACGGCCACGCCGATTTCGGCCGTGTCCGCCCCTTTGATGAGTCTTCCCAGGACGGTCCACACCAGGTCAATCGTGAAGAGCGTGAAGCAAAGCTTCAGCGCCGCGCCGGAGATGGCCGTACCGAACTGCTGTGCCGCCGTCTGGTACTTGTCCATGATGTTGCCCACGTCATAGCCGCCGGTGTCGGCGAACGCGGGCGCGGCGAGCACAAGAAGGCCCGCCACCACTAGCCACAGGTTGCGATGCTTCATGGTCAGTACCCCTTCATGCCGGACTCGCCAGACTTGCGAACGGTGTGCTTGCAGTCAGCGGGGCCGCTCGCCGGCGTGTTGCCGCACTGCTTGAGCATCATTTGCAGGGCTTGGTCTTGGGCCTTTTGGTGGGCGGAAGCGTCTTCTGCAGCCTTGTCGCCGCAGCCGGCCAGGCCGGCGGTCAGTGCGATCAAGACAAGCGCGGCGATGGCGTTGGCCTTACGCATGATTCGCCTCCTGATCCTGTGCGCGGTCTTTGCTGGGCGCGCCGCTGGCGAAAGCCACCAGGAACACGAAGACCGCCGGTAGACCGAGCAGAGCAGCGGCGGCGAGGGTTGAGGTGACGGCCTGGCGCGCAGGCTCGAAGAGCATCGAGCCGAGCATGACGACCAGGACGGCGGCGACGAACGAGACAGCCCGCTTTTGTGCGTGATTGAGCTTCATGGTTAGGTGTCCTTGATTGGTGAAGTGGTGGGCTTCGGTTGGCTCAGTAGCCACGGAAGCCGCTTTGGCCGGGCTGGCGCACTGTGCCGTCGCCTTGCTTCAGCATCGTCTGCAGGGCATCCGTGTGGTCCGCTTGGACCTGCGCCTGCATCCCCAGGTAGTTCGACTGCGCCATGGCTTGGGTGGCGAGCAACTGGCGCAGCTTCTGCAGCTGGTCCACCGTTTGGCTGGCGATCATGTTGCCGGCCTGGATTGCCTGCAGAGAGCCTTGCGAGCCAGCCGAAATGCCTTGAATCTGCGCGATGGCGTTGCGCTCGGTGTCGAACTGTTGAACGTCCAGGCCGGCGTTCTGCAGCGCGGTGTTGAGGCCGCCCATGGCCTTCGTCATCAGGTCCTTGTACTTGGCGCCGTAGCTCGTATTCCCGGCGGTTTGCGCGAAGCCTGGGAAGGCTTGCCGGAACTGCTGGTCCACGTTGGCCGCCGCATAGCTGATGGCCTGGGTCTGGCCCACCAACTGCGTCAGCTGCACCAGGTCCGACTGCGCTTGGCCCCAGAGCTGCTGCGGGGCGGCGATGAGGTTCTTCAGCTGAGACTGCATCATCTGAACCTGCTGCAGCGTCTGCTGGACCTCCTGGTACATCTGCGCTGACTGCTGCACCAGCTCGGTGTTGTTCAGGATCTGCGTCACCTCCGTCGCGCCGCCGTTGCCGGCCACGCTGCCGGCGTTCGCGGTGGACATGACCATGCTGCCGGCCAGGGCCATCAGGGCCGCCTTCCTCATGGCCCGCGTCACATACGTTTTCTTGTCGGCTTGCTTGCCGACCCCTTGACTGTTTCCGTTCATCTCAGCACCTCGATAAGTTGCGTTTTGGGAAGCCGAAACACGCGGTTTCGGCGGCTACTCCAAGGGCTGAAAGTCACACAAGCCCTTGATTCATAAGGCTTTGCACGTATGGCTTGCGCTGTATCCGAACCGAACAGCATAGACATACATTATTTATTGTGTGTCTTTCCGGTGTTTTGTGCCGGATTTGCTGGGCTTGTTTTTGCTGACTAGTCAGAAAAATCTATCTAAATCAACGGTTTACATAGCATGCCGCGTGCTGGGCCTTGTCGTCATCCTATGCTAGTGTATGTCTACAGTCAACAAAACGACCGATAAAAAAAGTGTGTGTCTAGTGCTTGCGTGAAGCGACTAGATAGACGTACACTTGTTTTGTATGTCGCCCCACCAGGAGAACACCTAAATGCAGATACGCCACGTGCGGGGCCGCACCCAGTTCTTGCGCACCTACTACGTCAAGGAGCTGAAGCGCTCCAAGCAGAAGCTCATCGGCTCGATTGCTCGCGGAGCGACCGAGCTGCCGCCCGACCTGGCGGCCAAGATGAACGAGGAAGAAAAAGCGGAGTTCGCCGCCTGGCTGGACAAGCAGCGGGAAGCGGAGCGCGAGGCTCTGGCCGCCCAGGAAATAGACCGACTACCTCACAGCCTGCAGAACGTCGCAGGCCACGTGATGCGAGGTGTCCCACTCACTGGCGGGCAGGCTTTAGGCATGTGGGAAGGGATGGCGCAGCTGCGCCGCCAACTCACAAAGGCGGGGTACACCAAGCCCCATTTGACTGACAAAGAACCCTCTTCACAGGAGTAGAGAAACCATGAGCTATCAGGCCGCACATATGACGCTGGTGATGGATCGCATGACAGAAATCATGTCGATTCAGCATGTCTTCGATGACCAGGTGGACCAGCCGGACGGCGGCCCGCTCAAGTACGTTTTGGAGGTCGGAGCGGACCGCTTCGCGGTGTTCCGCAGCGACCGCACCGGCGACATGATCGTGTCGCCCCTGGCGATGGTGGACTTTCTGGAAGATGACGACCCGGAGGCCCCTACCCCCGTCCTTCGCCTTGGCGCTTTGGCCGAGCCGCCCAGGGCACGGGCCGAGCTGGGTCCTGCTTACTGGTGATCTTTTTTCGACTTCAAAAGCGTAAATGTGTAATTCTGCTTTTGAGTCATAAATGAAATACGGAAATACGCCGAAGGAGTGATTGACTATGTTTTTCCTGACCTACGTGAAGAGCGAGAGGGCCGGCGGCCTTCGCGTGACCCTTCCCGACTTCAACCTGTACACGATGGCCTTGGCCGTGGTCGAGATTCCCGACCGGCTGCAGGGAGTGATCGCCGACGAATACAAGGGCAAGGTGCCCCGTTCGTCGCGCCTTGAGGACCTGCAGGACGACCCCCGTTTTCATGATGGCTGGTGGCTCTGGCTGAACATCGACGTTGACCAGGTGGGCCACCGGCGCGGCCCCCGTGTTGCCAAGCGCGTCACCAAGCAATGAGCAGGAGGCACCGAGCATGAAAGCCCTGAATGCCTTCTTTGGCGTCCTGATCCTGGCGGCCGCTGTGGCCGCCTCCCCTGCTGCCTTGGGCAGCATCCTTGCCGGCCTGGCCGGCTTGTTCCTGATGGCATCGACGGCGCTGCCTGGCATTGCCCAGCCGATGATGCCGGCGGCCGCGCCCGCGCCGATTGCCGCCCACGTGGCCCACGTGGCCCACGTGTCGGAGCCGCTGCGCGTCTTCGAGCTGGAAGGCGGCGGCGGTGTCGTCGTGTTCCGCACGATCAACGGCAAGCTGGTCAGCCGCATGTACCGCGTCCAAGCCTGACAGGTGACGCCATGACAGCAGACGGAAAAAAGCCCCGCCGACTGGCGAGGCTGAAGACTGCGGGCATCAGGGAGGAAAACGCCGCTACAAGGGCAGTCCCCCCGATTATCGGCGCGGCTTCACCCGGCCCGCTTCATTGCGTACCGGACCATGCTGGACCAGCCGCCAGGGTGCAGGCTCGCGGCCGTCCGTTCAAAGAAGTCATCACACATGGCTTCCATGCCCTGCTGATGGTTGCCGTCGTGCATGCCGATGTAGAACGTCGCCAGCTCCTGCAGCTCGTGACGCAGCCGAGCGCGTTGGGCGTCCCTTGCCTGGCTGATTGTCTTGCCGCCGTCGCGTAGTGCCTGCCTTGAATCGTCATTCATTGTTTGCGCCTTCCTGTAAATGTGTTTCTGTGGTTATGTGTTCGTGTGATTGGATGCGTGTACACGCTGCTGATTGACTGCCTCGCCTGCCTGCAGGGTGTCCGCCAAACGTTCGATTGGCGAGCGCCCGCACTTTCCCGTGGTTCGCCAGTTAAAACTGTTCGTTTTGCCGTCCGTGAATTAAAATGATTATCGAACGGATTGACGGACAGAGCCAATGAAAATCGGATACGCCCGCGTATCGACCGACGACCAAACCCTAGACCTGCAGCGGGACGCCCTCACTGCGGCCGGCTGTGAACGCCTTTTCGAGGACAAGGCCAGCGGCGCGAAGGTTGACCGCCCCGGCCTGGCCGAAGCCCTGGCCTTCGCACGCAAGGGCGATGTGCTGGTGGTGTGGCGACTTGACCGCCTTGGCCGGTCCCTGCCTGAGCTGGTGCGCCTGGTGGGCGAGCTGGACGCCGCCGGCGTGGGTTTCGAGAGCCTGACCGAGAAGATCGACGCGACCACGGCCGCCGGCCGCCTGGTCTTCCATGTCTTCGCCGCCCTGGCCGAGTTTGAGCGCAACCTGATCCGCGAGCGCACGCATGCCGGCCTGGCGTCAGCCCGCGCACGTGGCCGCAAAGGCGGCCGCCGTGAGCTGCCGGCCGAGAAACAGGCTGTCATTCGCTCGATGGCCGACAAGCCGCCTGCCGAAGTCTGCAAGGCGCTGGGTATCAGCCGCTCGACCTTCTACAAGTACGCGCAGTGCCGGGCTAACCCGTCAGGCGTGGGTATCCTTCACACCAAACAGGAGTAAAAAACAATGACCAAAAAACCAACCTTGAAGTTGGTGCATGTAGCGGCAGGGCAAGCGCCCTGCCGTTCTGCATCGGAGGTATCCGCGCCGAAGGGCCCGCCCAAGCCCGCCGAAACCGGGCAGCTGCTGCTGGACAAGATGCTTGATGATGGCGTGATCGAGGGCGATTCGCTGGCCGTCCTGCCGGCGCTGCCACGTGAAAGCGTGGATCTGTTTTTCACGTCGCCGCCTTATGCCGATGCACGGGCCTACAGCCGCATCCATCCTGATCGCTATGTCGAATGGTTCCTGCCCTTCGCACGTGCGATGTACGACGCGGCCAAGCCCAGCGGCAGCCTCATCATCAACATCAAGAACCGGGTAGCAAACCGGGGCCCGCTGAAGGGCCAGCGTCACCCATACGTGTATCAGCTGGTCCTGGCACTACAAAACATGGGCTGGCGGTGGGTCGAAACCTACATTTGGTCCAAGCCCAACGCTGTGCCGGGCAAGTTCGGCCCGAGGACGAAAGACAGCTTCGAGTACGTCTATCACTTCGCACGCGGGAACAAGCCTTTCTTTGACCTCAACGCCGTGCGCGTGCCCTACAAGGCCGACGCCTTGGAGATCGAGCGGCGCAAGAAGGACAAGCTGGGCCGGCGCAGCACGGAAGCCGGCTTTGGCCGCGACCGGACCAAGACCTATCTCCTGGGCGGCGCTGACCCTGGCAACGTAGTGGCGGTTTCGCAGACCTACAACCAGCACCGGGGCGTGGCCCACACGGCCGCAATGCCCGAGGGCCTGGCCGAGTTCTTCATTAAGGCCGCAAGCCCCACCGGCGGCGTCGTGGTGGACCCCTTCGCGGGTGGAGCGACTACGGTAGTTGTTGGCCGCCGACTTGGCCGCCAGGCCGGCGGCATCGAGCTGCACGAAGACTTCGTGAAGGAAGGTTTGCGCCGCATCGCGGCTGACCTGGCCGACGACACGCCCGGCCAGCTGGTCAACGCGATGGGGGTATGAGCCGGTGACTGTTGAAGCAACTATTGAGGCCATCCTGGGAGCTGGCACATTCACCCAGCGCATTCAGCAAATCCGCCTTGTGCCCCAGCGTCACGGCACGGAGGACCACGGCACGATTTACGCGGCCGTGGCCCGCGAGCTGTACATGCCGCACTTGGCCCCGGACTTCGCCTATATCCACGAATCCCCGTTCTACGAGACTGAACACTTCTTCGCTGCCTACGAGGTGGCGGCCAGGCTGACCGAGGGCTTCACCCGCGTCAGCGAAGCCGAGCTGCAGGCCGTCCTTTTGGAGTGTCCGCGCACGCTGTTGGTCTTCCGCACGCTGCTGGGTTTGACGAAAGACGAGTTCGCCCATTCGACGCTGCTGGCTGGCGGTCCTGACGAGCTTGCCCCGCTGACGGCGGCGCAGATCGACACGCTAGAGCGCAGCGCGATCGACTACCAGCGGCCCAACACGGCGGCCGCGCTGGCCAAGGCGACAGCGCAGGCCCAAATCGGGGCCAAGACGATCACGATGGCGATGGACGGAGAGCTGTTCGGCGATGCACCGGCCGGGCTCAAGAGCAAGCAGCGCAAGCCCGACACTGAAAGCGGGTGGGCCAGTGTCCGCAACTTCGCGGCCAACGGCGTGCCCCTGCGCGTGTTCCTGCACCAGCGCCACTATGGCGGCGCTTTCCGCCAGGTCCTCGATGCCACATCGACCCTGCGCGGGGACTTGATCGAGGACGCTGTAGAAGCGCTGTTCACGGCTCGCGGTATCTCGTTCATTCGCACGGGGAGCCACAACCAGGCCGACATTGCCAGGCGCTTCGAGGTCCACGTGACGCCGGCGCCTGACTTCGTGGTGTACGACCCGGCCGACGACACCCTGAAGGCCATGCTTGAGTGCAAGGGCACCAACAACGGCGGCACGGCCCGAGACAAGGCCCTGCGCTTCCGCAGCCTCAAGGCGGAATCCGTGCGCCTTGGTGGCGTTCCACTTATCGCTGTGCTGGGTGGCATTGGCTGGGCACGGATCAATGACGCCCTTGGCCCCGTGGTGCGTGACACCGATGGCCGGGTGTTCACCCTGTCCACGCTGGCATCCATGCTTGAGGTTGCGCCCTTCCCCGGCTTGGTCACGCTGCCCTGACAGATCAGCTGCACCAACCCACCGACGCCCCGGCCGACACCGGGGCGTTTTTCATGGTGCCGGCATCTTGTGCGCTGTTCATGTTTTCTGTAAAATTACAGATACGGCAATGCGAAAAAGAGGAAAACATGATTATCGGAGTCTTGAACCAAAAGGGCGGAGTAGGGAAGACGACGCTTAGCGTCAACCTAGCCGCCTGCCTGGCCCGCGACGGTTCGCGGGTCTTGCTCATCGACGCGGACCCCCAGGGCAGCGCCCTTGATTGGGCTGCAGCACGCCAAGGCGAACCTCTGTTCTCTGTGGTGGGCTTCCCCCGGCCGTCCATCCACAAGGAAATCGGCCAGATCGGCCAGGGCTATGACCACATCGTCATCGACGGCCCGCCCCGCGTCACCGACCTGGCCCGCTCCGCGATCATGGCCGCCGATGTGGTCCTGATCCCCGTGCAGCCGTCGCCCTATGACATTTGGGCGGCCGAAGAGGTTGTGAAGCTGATCGACGAGGCCCGCATTTACAAGGATTCCATTAAATCCGCGTTTGTGGTTAATCGTAAAATCACAAACACCGCAATCGGGCGCGACGTGCGCGAGGCCCTGGCCGCCTACCCGGTGCACGTGCTGAATGCGGCCGTGACGCAGCGCGTCGTCTTCGCCGAGGCGGCCGCGCAAGGGCAGGCCGTTTTCGAGATTGACCACAACGGGCCGGCAACGGCCGAGATTCAGGCGGTTGCCGCCGAGCTGATGGAGTACGCCAAATGAGTACCAAGAAGATCGCCATTGGAACCAAGCCCACCAACAAGCCAGCGCCCGCCGGCGCTGATGCCTGGGTGGAAAACCGTGCCGCAGATGAGCCGGAAAAGATGAAGCGGCTGACCATCGACATCACCGAGGGCCTGCACCGTCGCATCAAGTCGCAATGCGCCATGAACGGCACCAAGATCGCGGACGAGGTGCGCGAGCTGCTTTTGAAGAAATACGGAACAGCGTAAATACAGTTTTACGCCAAAAAGGAGGGGCGCATGCTGAAGAAAATCACCGATGCAATGAAGGAGCTGACGCCGGCAGAAATGCGCGCCTGGCGCGAAGGCTACCGGTCCCACCTTGAGGCGAAAGGCATGCCCCCCGAGGATGCCGCCGACTACGCGGCAAAGGTTGCATACCGGCCGGACCTGTACCAGCCACCAGGTGCAACGCCGGACCTGTTCCAGCTGACGCCACCGCCTACGGAAACCGCAAAGCCGAAGAAGCCGGCCACGGCCGCCCGCACCAAGCCCGCCGTCACGCTGCCAGCCGTAATTCCTGCAAAGCCTAAAGAGGGGCCATCGACCAGGAGAGAAGCCAAGCTGATCGACGTAAGCACAGCGATTGCGTCCGAGTCACCGACCCCTGATGACATGGCCTTTACGCACTCTGTTCTGTGCCAGGTCGGTTTGCCTCGCGCTAAGGTGGAGGGCCGCGAGTTCCTGCGGCAATCAGGGGCCGCCTGGCTGAACGTACAAGCCGGCGTGCTGGACGAAGGCAATGGGCCTGTCCTGCAACCAATCCCATACGGACCTGTTCCCCGCCTGGCTTTGGCTTGGGTGTCCACCTTTGCCATGCGCCACAAGACCCGAGAAATTCACATCGGAGAGAGCGCGGCCGAGTTCTTGCGGCTTATGGGCATGGACGATCAAGGGGCACGGTACGCAACCCTGCGAAAGCAAATGCACGCCTTGGCCGCCTGTCGCCTGCAGCTGGGCCTGAAAGGCCGCACATTCAACGGCAACCCCGTGGAGCAGTTCGACGCCTGGCTGAACAACAAAGAAACCAAGCAGAAGGCGCTATGGCCTGGCGTCATGCTCCTGTCTGACGGCTACTTTCAGCAGCTGGTGGAGCATGGCGTTCCACTCGACAACCGGGCGTTGCATGCGTTGAAGGGCTCAGCCTTGGCGCTGGACGTGTACACCTGGCTTGCGCATCGTCTCCACCGCATCGAGAGCCGGCCGCTGATCCTGCACTGGAAGTCACTGCGGGAGCAGTTCGCGCAGGAGTACCAGGGCAAAGACCCTGACAAGGACTTCAAGAAGAAGTTTCTCCCTGCTCTGCAGGCTGCGCTGGCCGTGTACCCACAGGCCAAGGTGAAGCAAGTCACCGGCGGGCTGATGCTGCAGGCGTCGCCCCCCCCAATCAGCTACAAAAAGAGCTGATTCAGTCAGCCGAATTCCGTTAGATCGGACCCCCCCCGCGTAGCGTCTTGGGAGCCAAGACATGCGGTTTCGGGGAGGCTGACGGCCACGACCACCCACGGCCGCAGGGGCAACCACGCCAAAAAGGATGCGTGTACACGCCTTCCCTTCATGCTGGCCAGGTGGACAAGGCTGTGATTTGTTGAAGTTGTCCACGTTAGATCGGACCCCCCCACCTTCGATAAATCAGACCCCCCCACCCCCCAAACCGTCGATAAATCAGACCCCCCCGGCGTCGATAAATCAGACCCCCCCTAAACCGGTACGGTGTTTCCGGTAGTCTTTTCCTATACGTTTTACTGGTAGCAAGAGACCCGTTTTCTGTGGAAAACGAGCCTCAAGCGGCCTAGCGGCCGTGGCACCCCCTGCGGGGGTTCCCCCGGACAAGCCGGCTCCCCCTCCCCTCTATCGAGGCCCCCAAGGGGGCGGAACAGGTCCCCCGTGTGCGCCACCAGCTGCGCGTTGAACTGGCGACCGTGGAGCGCCACCGCTGCAGGTTAGCCAGGAGGGGGGTGGTCTGCCACCGCCTTGGCGTCAAACAAGCGGCATCGCCGCACGGAAGGCCCAAGGGTTGACTCCAAAAGGAAGGCCGGGAGCGCCAACCACCAGGCCATCGACAGAGGCCACAGGAGCGCCGCCAAGGCGTCAAAACGACCGGGCCGCACCCTACCCCCTGAACCGACCACGGAAACGCGCCTATGGGCCGTTTTTGTGGGTTTTCCGTGTTCAGCCCTGCCGCGTGGCCGCCGCGATCCTGCCGGCGCTTGACTTTTCCATATCATAGCGTATCATATCATTCATATCGTACCGTATCATATCAACCGAAAGAGAGGCCAACATGGGACGCGAAGCCAACATTACCCCCGAACAAGTCCACGCCATCGCCGACGCGATCAAAGCCGAAGGCGGCAAGCCCACCTTGCGGGCCGTGCGCGAGCGGCTGGGCACCGGCAGCATGGGCACCATCGCCAAGCTGTTGCAGCAGTGGAAGGCCGGCCAAGAGCGCCAGGCGGCCGCCGAGCTGGTTCTACCGCCGGGGCTGCAGCGTGTCGTCTTGGACTTCATGGCGGCCGAGCTGTCCGCTACACGTGCCCCGCTGGAAGCGGAGCTGGCCGAGCAGCAGCAAACCGCCGCTGACCTGGCCGCCGAGAACGAGCGCCAAGCCGGCACCATCGAGGACCAGGCTGGCGAACTGAACACCCTGGCGGCCGAGAAGGCAGCAGCAGAGGGCAAAGCCGGGCAGCTGGCCGCTGACCTGGCCGGCGCGAAGGACGAGGCCGCCCGCGAGCGTCAGGCCGCAGAGCAGGCCCGCACGGAGCTGGCAAAGGCCATGCTGCGCCTTGAAGCTATGCCGCGACTGGAAGAGGACCTGGCCGCGATCCGCGCCGAGCTGGTGAAGGAGCGCCAGGGCCGAATCGACGCGGAGCAACAGGCGGCCGTCCTGGCTGCACAGAAAACCGACCTTGAAAGCCGGCTGGTTGAAGCCAAGAAGGAAGCCGAGCGCACCGGCGAGCAGCTGCAGAAGGCCCAGGCCCGCGCCGAACAGCAGGCCGAAGCCCTGGCTGACGCCCGCGTGACGATCCAAACCAACCAGGCGCGAGCTGCCGACCTGGCCGCGCAACTCGAAACCGCCCACAAGGAAGCAGACCAGGCCAAAGCTGCAGCCAAGACAGCCGGCGAAGAGGCGGCCAAGCTGCGCGGGAAACTTGAGGCGAAGGGTTCTAAGGCCGGATGATGGCCGTTATCATGGAGGCGTCCGCGTGCTTCCCGCCACAGGTTGCGATGCAGACCGGCCAGGCTTTATGCCTGGCCTTTTTATTTGGTCTTTTCATTCAAGAGCCTAAACAGGTGAATCTTGGGAAAGTTGACCAGGTGGGTAATTGATGCGGCAACAGCTGGACGGCAGGAGCGGTGCCACCTAGCGAGCGATGCCAGCATCGCGGATATGCCCCCCTTTGGCGTCAATCAAACCCTGATGCAGTCCGCATGCCGTGAAATTGCAGTTATTCCGGGGTTTCGTGGCGTGTTGATGCAGTTTTCCCGCTGTCTTTGTGCAGTGTCCCGCAGTGCAAGTGCAGTTTTTCCGCCGTGACTTTGCCAACCAATGACGCACAGGCCACCCGGAACCACCTGGCGCGAAGCGACAGGGACACCCCGGAACCATCACAGCGGCCTAACTTCGAGGGCAGACCAAACCAGAAGACCCGAATACCAATGCATAGGGGAACATAAAGAGTGGCTGCCGTGATCGGCTGTTTTTGCTTGTTTTCCGTTGTACATCAATGCTTTGCATGTCTGCCGTTAATGTGCCAAAATGGCGAAATGGCAGCTTTAAAGCTGCCGGTTTTGGGGCTGTTTTGAGGGTGCTATACCGGCACCAGGCGGCCACGCTGACCGGAAGGAGGGGGCCACATGGGCACCAAACAAGACCGCGTGACCGTCCGCTTCGACGGCGAAACAATGGCCCAGCTCGAAGGGCTGGCCGATGCCAAGAACATGCCGGTTGCCGGCGTGGTCCGGGCGGCCTGTGATCTCTATATCAAGGACCAGAAGCTAGGGGCCGAGTTAGAAGGGGTGGAAGCCCGCCTGGCCGCGTCGATTGTCAGAACCCAGGGAGAAATCGACCAGCTTGGAAAAAGGGTTGCCAAGGCGATTTATCGGGCTGGCGATGATATTCAGCTGGTTATTGCACTGATTGACCAACTCGCCAAATTCCAATTCATTGCCACGCCTGAAGTTATTGACCAGGAGGCGGCCCTTGCAGTTGGCAATCGCCGGCATGAAGGATTTATTTCCGAGCTGCACAAGGCTTTCAGCAGCAGGAAGCGAAAGGCTGTTATTTCTTCCAAGCTGGAAGAAATGGGCGATGACCAGGCCGAGGAAGAAACTGGCCTTGTAATGGTGGACGCCGACGAAGCCGGGGGCGAGGATTCGCCAGGTGCCGCCCGCTTGCTGCTGACCGTGCCCTTTCCCGACAAGGACAGGGCCAAGGCCGCCGGGGCGGTTTGGGACAAGGAAGCGAAGGCGTTTTTCGCGCCTGCGGGTGCCGACCTGGCCGCGCTGCAGGAGTGGATGCCCAAGGAATGAAAAAGGCCGGGGACCCCGGCCTTTGTGGTTTCAGGCGTTCGTGGCCCTGACCACGGGCACCCGGAACAGTCGCCCCCAGGTGTCCAGCGCCTGGCCTTGGATAGCCGGGATGCTGGTATCTCGCGCCCACCAGTCATTCGCTGCACCCACCAGAACATCCGGCCGGTGCGCCATGCTGACCAGGACGGGGAAGGTCAGGAGCTGTTCATAGCAGATGGCATAGGCCACGCGCCGGCCGGCGACCTGGCCGATACCGCGACCCAAGGGGTTCGCGGCGATGCCGTCAGCAGCCCACGGCCGCCACATGCCAATCGGCACCGGCACCCGCTGGACCAGCGGGGCCGAGTCGTCACCGAGCA
>NZ_JAJDJU010000036.1 GCF_020567705.1 Acidocella sp. KAb 2-4
TTTCCAGTCACCCCTGGAAACGAAAGGACCGCCGATGACGAGTGAAACCGCCCACACCGCGACAATCCCAAACGCCGTTGCATTCTCTGGCCTCTCCCGCAGTGAGGTTTACCGCCTGCTGGCCGCTGGCAAGCTGCGTGCCGTAAAATCGAACAAACGTACTTTAATCCGCATGGACAGCTTGCGTGCCTATCTCGACAGCCTGCCAGCCGCGACCTTCCGCGCCCCCGACGCCGCCTGATCTTCATGCGCGGCGCCAGTAGCGCGCCCTAGCCGAAAGGCAATCCCATCATGACCACCGATTTTAACCCGCCGCGCGCGGGCCGGGAAACTGCGCCTTGCGCCCGCCTGTTTCATACAACCAGGCACACAATGAACGGTGCGCTTTTGGCGTGGCTGGCCACCGTCCCCGCCGCCGAGGATGTCGTGCTTGAAATTGACGGCACCATCGCCACGCTGCGGCTTATGGCGACTATGGCCGGTTACGGGCCGCAAGGGGGCGGCGCGTGAGAATTGATCCCGTTGACGTAGAGCGGAAACGCCTGGCGCGCTTGGATAGCCCAGCGCGTATCAAGTGGCTGCGCGAGAAAGTGTCAGGCTACATCAAAAATCTTGCCGCCCGCACGTTCTTCCGCCTGCCAACCGAGTGCGCGGGGTATGAGATACCAGACCCAAAGGACGAGGCGCTTACAGCCTGCATCAATCTCGTACTCGCTCACGACCTGAACGCCGATGAGTGCCGGATTGCCTTTGAAGCCGAGTGGCGCATCGGCATGGATATGGCCAAGGCGGCGGGGGAAAAGATTCGTATCTCTGCCCTCAGCCACATCAAAGCCACGGGCAGCACCGAGCGCCTTATAGCGGCACTGCAAGCCGCGCGCGCCGGGTTTCCCGACCATTGGCCTTATCTGACCGATACCGACCTCACGGCGCTTGCAGCGGGCTTCCGGGCGCCAGCCAAACCACGGAGGGCCGCATGATGGATCAAGACCCCACATGGCAATTCCCTGTTGGCAATGAAGTGGCGCCCGCACTCAGCACGCCCGAAACCGCCGAGCCGCTGGCGTTTATCCGGTTTGAAGATGTCGAGCCCGCATTGGCCACCAATGACTTTGTGGAGCGCCTGCTTGTGGCGGGTGCCATGAGCGTGCTGTACGGCCAGAGCAACAGCGGCAAAACCTTCCTGGCCCTCGATCTGGCCTTGCACATCGCCCAGGGGGCGCCGTGGTTTGGCCGGGAAATTACCCAAGGCCCTGTGCTGTATCTGGCGCTTGAAGGCGGCAGCGGCATTAAGAACCGCATTGTCGCCTATCGGGCCGAGCATGGCCTTGATGACGTGCGGCTGCCGTTCTTTGTCGTGCCCCAACCGCTCAACCTGCTTGATCCGGCTGGGGACGTGGCCGCGATCATCAACACAACCGCGCGGGTGGCCAGCGAAGCCGAAGCCCCCGTGGCGCTGATTGTCATCGACACGCTCAGCCGCGCCATGGCTGGCGGCAATGAGAACGCGCCAGAGGACATGACAGCCCTGGTGGCGGCTGGCGACCGTATCCGCAAGGAGACGGGCGCGCATGTGATGTGGGTTCACCATTCCGGCAAGGATGAGACGCGCGGCGCGCGTGGCCATTCAAGCCTGCGCGCCGCCACGGACACCGAGATTGAGATCATTGCCGACGACAAGGGCCGCCGCGCGGAGGTGCGCAAGCAGCGTGATCTCGATGGCGGGGACGTGATCTGCTACGAGTTGCAGAGCGTCGAGCTGGGCACCAATTCGCGTGGCAAACCCGTGACCTCATGCGTGGTGCGCCCAGCCGACCCGAACGCCACACACAAAGACCCGGTGCGCAGCCTCACCGGACACGCCAGACGGGCTTACGAGGTTTTGCTCGATACCGTGGCCGGAGAAGGCCAGGGCGGATTCAGCGGCGTGCCTGCGCGCCTTCTCTCTGTGACCGATACCAGATGGCGCGAGCAGTTTTACGCCTGCGCCATGCCAGGAGCGGAACAGGGCGCGAAACAGCGCGCCTTCTTGCGCGCGGCGGCCATGCTCCAAGAGCGCCGGATCATCGCCATGAATGCCGGGCGCGTGTGGATCGTTCTTCAAGATCACCCCGGACAGGACAGCCAGACATGACCCAGACAACCAAGACAATCCAGACATTGCATCCCCTCTCCCTACCCAGACAAACCAGACATATCCCTTTAGGGATGTCTGGGTTGTCCGGGGGTGGGGATGTCCGGGCGGTGTCATGCCTCGAAGAAGAAAATCAGGGGCAACATACCGGCGTTATTCTCGCCCTCGACCTGGGCACCGCCATCGGCTGGGCCATGCGCCGGGCTGATGGCATGACGCTCTCAGGCACCGCCAGTTTTAAGCCGGGGCGCTATGAGGGCGCGGGGATGCGCTTCTTGCGCTTTGCTCAATGGCTCGACAGCCTCGACCCGCCCAGCGCCGTCTATTTCGAGGAAGTGCGGCGCCATCGCGGCGTTGATGCCGCGCACTGCTATGGCGGCTTGTTGGCCACCCTCACCGCCTGGTGCGAAGGCCGCGCCATTCCCTACAGCGGCGTGCCGGTGGGCACGATCAAGGCCCACGCAACCGGCAAAGGCAATGCGGGGAAGGAGGCCGTGATAGCCGCCATGCGTGCCAAAGGCTTCACGCCAGCCGATGATAACGAGGCCGATGCCCTCGCCATCATGCTCTACGCACTCGACCACCTGCCAAACATCACCACGCCCCGCGCACGCGAACCAGCGCGCACACACCGCGCGGACTGTTCGAAAACCTCCAACTGAAAGCCCCCCCACCTTGGCAACCTCGACAAACCCCGACATCAAACAGCGCACACGCGCCATCCGCGATGGCCTGATTACCGCCCGGCGCAATGCCTTTGCCACCACGCGCACCATAGACACGGCGCTGGCCGAGCTTTCCGCCAGCCTGACCTTGGCCAAGGACGAAGCCGCCGCGCGCCATGCGTTGGCCATGGCCGAGGCAATCTTGGAGGATTTAGGATGAAGAGATGAACAGCCTCTACCGGAGCAACCGGGAGGAGAGGCTTAAGGGTAGCAGTGCACAGCACGCGCATTCACAACCACCCGTTGATGCACTATTGTTTCGTTCACGCTGTTCTTTCCAGGAGAAAATTATGAATTTTCCCACCAAGAAAATCTGTGCCGCCATGGCCATTTTGGTTGCCTCGATTTTCCTCGGCGCCATAGTCTTTCCGTATCAAGGAGGTGACGATTTTGACCCATGGGTGAGGTTTACGTTCCAGCTTGCTGTTGGAATGCCCATCGTGTTCAGTCTGTTTTCCGGCGCCAAAAGCCGCCCGGTATTTTTCTGCTGCGTGGTGTGCGGCTTGCCCGCCGCGCTCATCGTCGGGTTTGGGTTTTCATTGCTTATATCCGCTGCGTCGCAATCTATTCTCATGGATTTTGAAGAAGATTTTTTACAGATCGTCGCCATACTGATAATTTTATTTTTATCTTTTAAGATTCCTCAAGAATGCGCACAGAAACTAAACGACAACAAAACAAGAAGTAGGATACTTTGGGGAAACGAAGAGCCCAGAAAGAAGCCACTGATTGGGCTTGTTGTAGCCTATATTGTGGCCGTTTTTGGTTCGCCATGTATTGCTTTGGCTGTAAGTACTTTTACAATTTCTGGGATAGAAAATCTTTTTTTTCCGCCAACTTTATCCTCCGAAATTGCAACGGATGACACCAATTGGAACATAGTGGTTTCTAACTACATAGCTCAAAACCCTGGTAAAGCCAGGGCGTCGAGCTACGGTAAAGCGACAAACTCACCAGAAGGCGCCCTATATCGGGCCGCCTGGCAAGTTGGTCGTATTGCTCAGTTGGTCGTCAGTTCGCTCCCCGAGGCCGCAACCGGCGCGGTGGTAGGCGCCGTGGCTGGCGTTCCTATGAGTGGTATCGGGGCTATCCCTGGTGCCGTTGGCGGTGCCGCAGCGGGCTTTACCGTTGGCATGATAGGTTACGCCAGACTGCAAACCGAGGGGGCGCAAGAGGCGCAATATGACAGTCAGTGACCAGCCCTACCGCTGAACCATGTGGCAACCGAAACGCCCGGCCTCAAATAGACCCAGCATTCATCGCACAGCGCATTGGCCTCAACAAATTGAGCGGCTCGACCGCCCCACCAGCTACAATGCCCTGCACACCCACCCAGACAACGCGCCACCCTCTGGCAGCGCCGCATGAGCCGCAAGGCATTCATCGCACCGGAACCGATAGCGCGTGGCCTGGAATGTCTGGCCACATGCACAGCACCGCCGCGCGCGGCGGGGGGCTTCGGCTGGTGCCTGATATTGCTCTGGCCGCGTGAGGCCCAGCATGGCTATGACCGTGCGGACATCGCCAATCGGCACATGAAAGGCGCGGGCCAGTTCGTAATTGTCGCGCCCATCCTCGACCCACTCGCGCAGCGTGGCCTCGCGCCGGAGCAGCTTCAACGCGCCCTTTGAGAGCGAGGCCATGCCGTCAGGCATCCTGTGCCCCACGCGCTCGCTTGCGGGCGGCATCGAGCGCAGAGCCGACATCGACCTTCATTTCCGCATCGACTTGCACCTTGTTGCCCCAGACCTTGGGCCGCATCTGACCCGCGTGCCATTTCAACCCGTCGGCTTGGTTCTTGAGCCACGCCACGTGAGCCGGGTCGCGTTTGGTCTCGGTCGTGCCGTCTGGGCGCGTGGTCACGATCTGGTCGGGTTCAGTTTCGAGGACGGCCAGAACCTTGTCACCATGAAAATCAGCTTGGAGTTCCCGAGCCCGCATATATTGTGCCTGAAACCCATTCACATCATCGAGCGCCCAACCCAACACCGTGCCACATGCCAGATTTAAGCCACCGCAGATCGACCGCAGGCTTTCCCCTTCGGCCAGCCGCGCGCAGATGAGGGCGGCAATCTCGGGCGTGTATTTCGAGGGGCGGCCAGCTTTGGGCATATTCAAGGCGTAACTCCACGGCATGAACCATGCCACGCCACGGGCAGCGCCAAGCCGCCCAAGGCATCGGCGCCAGGAAGCTAGAACAAGACAAGAATCACGATAAAGAGGAAAATGCGCGCGGCGACTAAATCAGGGGCACGAGCGTCCCGTCTTGTTCCACGCTATCGGGCAGGGCTTGAAGCCCCAGTGAAGCCCCAGCGCGTTTTGGCGTATGTCTGATTTGGAAAGTTTGATGGTGGGTGCACAAGGATTCGAACCTTGGACCTACTGATTAAGAGTCAGCTGCTCTACCAACTGAGCTATGCACCCATCAAGCCGGGGCGGCGTGCGCCGCTGCGGTGGGGCAGCGTATAGCGGGCCGAGGCGGGCTTGAAAAGCCCGGCCGGGAAGAAAAAACACGGCGAAACCGGCCTTGATCCATAAAATGAATTTAACGCAATGGTCATATTCCTTCATTGCATAGAGCGTCTGGCAAAAACGGGGCGGCAAGAGTGGGATGAGTTCCGCCTCGCCAAGTCTGTAAGCCTTCCCCTGGCCGTGCTCCAGAAAAATTCGGAACAGGCGTGATCAGGCGTTTACCTGCTTCGCCGAGAAATAATGGGTCGAAATCATCCCGACAAACGGACCGGCGATCATCCATGTATTTCTGACGGACGCGAAGTCACCCGTGAAAAGACCGTAAGCGCCGCATGCAGCCAAAAAGGTTGCAACTGCAATCAGCAGGAAGAGTGCAATAAGACCCCTATACCGATCCTCAACAGATTTATTCGGAGAGCTTAAATGTTCGGTTTCACGCCCATCTCGATTGGGAGTGGGTTTTGTCGTCGTCTTGTACAAAGTGTACATTCCTGACACAAAACGAACTTTGGCGTTATTGACCGATTCATAACCGGATAAATGCCATACCCGGCATGTCCGCTACAATCACAATGTTTTCTGGCCTATTCTGAACTCTTCCGATACGGCCCCTCGTCCGCCATTGCGGCCATGGCTTGCTCCATGTGCGGGCGTTCCTCGGCGAGGAAATCGGCCACGGCGTGACGCAGGCCGGGGTGGTGGATGTAGTGGGCGGAATAAGTGGGCTGCGGCAGGTAGCCGCGCTGGATTTTGTGCTCGCCCTGCGCGCCGGCCTCGACCCGCATGAGGCCGTGGGCGATGGCGTAGTCGATGGCCTGATAATAGCAAAGTTCGAAATGCAGGAAGGGCACGTCTTCAACGCAGCCCCAGTTGCGGCCATAGAGCACGCCATCGCCCAGCAGGTTGAGCGCGCCCGCGATCGGGCGGCCGTCGCGCTCGGCGAACATCAGCACCACGCGCTCGCCCAGGCGCTCGCCCAGCAGCGGGAAGAACTCGGGCGTGAGATAGGCGCCGCCCCATTTGCGGTCCACCGTGGAGGTGTAGAAGCGGTAGAAGATACGCCAGATTTCCGGCGTCAGCGCCGCGCCGCTCAGGGCCTTGAAGGTGAGGCCCGCCTGCGCGTCGCGCCGCTCGCGCTTGATGGCCTTGCGCTTGCGCGAGGAGAGCGCGGCGAGAAAATCCTCGAAGCTGGCATAGCCCTGATTGTCCCAATGGAATTGCGTGCCCAGGCGTTGCAGCCAACCCTGCGCGCCCAGCGCCTCCCACTCGGCGCGGGTGCAGAAGGTGATGTGGACGGAGGAGCAGTCCAGCTCCGCCGCCAGCCCTTGCAGGGCCTGCGCCATGGCGGCCAGCGCGCGCGGGTGGCGCGCCAGGATGCGCGGCCCCGGCACCGGCGAAAACGGCACCGCCACTTGCAGCTTGGGGTAATAGCTGCCCCCGGCCCGCTCCAGCGCGTTGGCCCAGGCGTGGTCGAACACATATTCGCCATAGGAATTGGTCTTGGCGTAGCAGGGCGCCACCGCCACCGCCTCGCCCGCGGCGTCGCGCAGCACCGCGTGGCGGGCGAACCAGCCGGTGCGCCGGCCCACCGAGCCGCTATCCTCCAGCGCCGAGAGGAAGGCATAGGAGACAAAGGGGTTGCCCGATCCAGCGCAGCTATCCCATTCCGCTTGCCCGATCTCGGCAATCCGGGAATAAACTTGCAGGGTAAGAGGAGTTTCGTCCGCCACACGCCCAATATGCGTCTCGGAGGGCGTTTCGCCAGTATCGGGAGAATTTTTTCATGGCCGACGCCGTCACCGCCCCCCGCCAACCGGTCCATCTGGCCGATTACCGCGCCCCCGCCTTCGCGGTGGACCAGGTGGAGCTGGAGTTCGACCTGCACCCGCAGGCGACACAGGTGCGCGCCCGGCTGCACATGCACCGGCGCAGCGCGGGGCAGTTGCACCTCGACGGACGCAAGCTGAAGCTGCTGGAGATCAGGCTCGACGGCGAGGAGCTGGGCGATAACAGCTACCACGTCGATGAGGCCGGGCTGACCATCTATGAGGTGCCGGACCGCTTCACCCTGGAGACGCTGGTGGAGATCTGCCCGGCGGAGAACACCGAACTCTCGGGGCTGTATATGTCCGGCTCGGGCTTCTTCACGCAATGCGAGCCGGAGGGGTTCCGCAAGATCACCTTCTTCCCCGACCGGCCGGATGTGATGGCGCGCTACCGCGTGCGCATGACGGCGGATGCGCAAAAATATCCGGTGCTGCTGAGCAATGGCAACAAGCTGGCAGAAGGCACGGAGAACGCCAGAAACTGGGCCGAGTGGGAGGACCCGCACCCCAAACCCTCTTATCTATTCGCGCTGGTGGCGGCCGATCTGGTGGCGGTGAGGGATGAGTTCGTCACCATGTCCGGCCGGCGGGTGGAACTGGGCATCTGGGTGGAGCGCGGCGATGAAACCCGCTGCGGCCACGCCATGGAATCGCTGAAGACGGCGATGCGCTGGGATGAGGACACGTTTGGCCTGGAATATGACCTCGACGTGTTCAACATCGCCGCGGTGGCCGATTTCAATGCCGGGGCGATGGAGAATAAGGGCCTCAACATCTTCAACACCGCCTATGTGCTGGCCAGCCCCGAGACCGCGACGGACACCGATTTCCAGAACGTGGAGCGCGTGATCGCGCATGAATATTTCCACAACTGGACGGGCGACCGCGTGACCTGCCGCGACTGGTTTCAGCTCTCGCTGAAGGAAGGGCTGACCGTGTTCCGCGACCAGGAATTCATGGCCGACCAGTTCTCCGCCGCGGTCAAGCGCATCGCGGATGTGCGGCTGCTGCGCGCCACACAGTTCCGCGACGATGCCGGGCCGCTCGCGCATCCGGTGCGCCCGGCGAGCTATCTGGAGATCAATAATTTCTACACCACCACCATTTATGAAAAAGGCGCCGAGGTGGTGCGGATGTATCGCACGCTGATGGGTCGCGAGGCATTCCGCCGCGGGATGGACAATTACATCCGCGATAACGACAATTCCGCCGCCACGGTGGAGGATTTCTTCGCCGCCATGCAGGCCGCTGTGCCGGAACATAATATCTGGCAGATCCTGCGCTGGTACGACCAGGCCGGCACGCCGGAAATCACGTTCGAGGAAACCTATAACCCCACCAACCGCAGCTTCATGCTCACGCTGCGCCAGCACACCAACCCCACGCCGGGGCAGGAGAGCAAGCTGCCCTTCCTGATGCCGGTGACGGTGGGGCTGTTGGATGAGAACGGCAACGAGATGCTGGAGGAGACCTTGGTATTCCACCAGGCGGAGCAGAATTTCGTGTTCTCGCATATCGACAAGCCGCCCGTGGCGTCGCTGTTCCGCAATTTCTCGGCGCCGGTGAAGCTCAAGGGCCAGAGCCGCGAGCGCCTCGCCTTTCTCGCGGCCAAGGACACGGATCTCTTCAACCGCTGGGATGCGCTGCAGCAATATGCCAGCGCCGCGCTGCTGGAGGCGGTGGCCGCGCACCAGGCCGGACGGATTTTTCAGCTCGATGCCGGGCTGCAGGACGCGATCGCCGCCACGCTGCGCCAAGCCCCGCGCGATCAGGCCTTCACCGCCGAGGCGCTGATCCTGCCAAGCGAGAGCCTGCTCGCTGACGATATGGCTGTGGTGGACCCCGATGCGATCCACGCCGTGCGCGAGGCGGCGCGGGCGACGCTGGGGGCGGCGCTGCGCGACCGCTTCAACAGCATGTATTGGGAATGCGCCAAGGTGAACCCGGCCGACCATTCCGGCCCGGCGATGGCGGCGCGGGCGCTGAAAAACGCGGCGCTGGCTTATCTCTGCGCCGCGGGTGATGTCCCGCGCGCCTGGGAGCAGTTTAACCAGGGCGCCAATATGACTGACACGCTGGCGGCGCTGACGCAGCTGGCCGACAAGCCGGGCGAAAAACGTGAGGCGGCGCTGGCGGCCTTCTATGATGAATGGAAGGACACGCCGCTGGTGCTCGACAAATGGTTCTCGGTGCAAGCGCGCGCGAACGCCCCCGACACGCTGGCGCGGGTGCGGGCGCTCACGCAACACGAGGCGTTCGACCTGCGCAACCCCAACCGCGTGCGCGCGCTGATCGGCGCGTTCTCCACCAACCAGGCGAAATTCCACGACGCCTCGGGCGACGGCTACCGGCTGCTGGCCGACATGGTGCTGCGCCTCGACGAGACCAACCCGCAAGTGGCGGCGCGCCTGATAGCGGCCCTGGGGCCTTGGCGGCGCTTCGCCCCGGCACGCCAGGCGCTGATGCGCACCGAGCTGGAGCGTATCCTTGCGCGCGGGAAACTCAGCCCCAATACTTATGAGATGGCGTCGAAAGCACTAGCCTGAACCACAAATCGAGGGATGCATGATCGAGCTTTATTATTGGACCACGCCGAACGGGCATAAGGTCACGATTTTTCTCGAAGAGACGGGGCTGCCCTACAAGATCATCCCCATCAATATCAGCAAGGGTGAGCAGTTCGATCCGTTCTTCCTTAGCTTCTCGCCTAATAACCGCATCCCGGCGATCCGCGATCTCGCCCCCGCCGATGGCGGCGGGCCACTGGGCGTGTTCGAGTCCGGCGCCATATTGGAATATCTTGCCGATAAGACCGGGCAGTTCCTGCCGCGCGAACCGCGCCCGCGCTACGAGGCGCTGCAATGGCTATTCTGGCAGATGGGCGGGCTGGGGCCGATGGCCGGGCAGAACCATCACTTCAACATCTACGCGCCCGAGAAGATCCCCTACGCGATCGACCGCTATGTGAAGGAGACCAACCGGCTCTACGGCGTGCTGAACAAGCGGCTGGAGGGGCGGGAGTATATCGCCGGGGCCTATTCAATCGCTGACATGGCCTGCTACCCCTGGATCGTGCCGTATGAGCGCCAGGGCCAGAAGCTGGAGGATTTCCCGCATCTGAAGGCGTGGTTTGAGCGCATGGCGGCGCGCCCGGCCGTGCAACGCGCCTATGCCAAGGCGCAGGAAGTGAACACCACCCCGACCATCCAAACAGACGAGGCGCGCGCCATCCTGTTCGGACAAACGGCGCGATGAGCCGCCTGCTTTATGATCTGGCTGGCGCGGATGAAAACATCCGCTTCAGCCCATTTTGCTGGCGTACAAAACTGGCGTTGGCGCATAAGGATCTCGCCTTCGAAACCGTGCCCTGGCGCTTCACGGAGAAGGACAAAATCGCCTTCTCGGGCCAGGGCAAGGTGCCGGTGCTGGTGGACGGCGAGAAGGTCGTGTGCGACAGCCAGGTCATCGCGGAATATCTGGAGACCACCTACCCCAACGAGGCCTCGCTGTTCGGCGAGCCGCCGGCACGCCAGCTCATCAGCTTCGTCAAAGCGTGGACCGAGACGGCGCTGCACCCGGCGCTGGTGCAGGTGCTGCTGCCTGACATCCACACCCTGCTCACGCCTGCGGATCAGGCTTATTTCCGCCAGACGCGCGAGGGGTATTATAAGCGCAGCCTGGAGGATTTCGCGGCGCGGCGGGAGGACGCGGTGGCGGCGCTGCACACCACGCTGAAGCCTCTGAAGGCGACGCTGGAGAAGCAGCCCTTCCTGGCCGGGTTGGCCCCGAATTACGCCGATCACATCGCGTTCGGCGCGCTGAAATGGGCGATAACCACCTCATCCACTCCGCTGCTGGAGCCGGGCGGCGTGCTAGAGCGCTGGATGGGCGCGGTGCTGGAGACTTACGGGCTGGCGTAATTCACGCGCAGAATCACGAACCAGTTCTCGCGGTTGCCCTGCAGCAGCCCGGCGGCGTCGGTGTGCAGATGCTCCATCACCACCGCGTCGTCGACATTGCCGCCGACGATGCTGATGCTCTCCGGCGCGGTATCGACCACGATGCCGCAATGGGCGGGAAAATTATAATTCGTCGGCAGAGCGGCGAAGCTAAGGCCGCCTGCCCAGTCGCGCGGGAAACAGGCGAGATCGCCGAGCTGCGGGGCGTAGCTTTGCGGGTCCTCGGCCACCAGCAGCGGATGGCGCACCTCACCCCGGGCGGCGCGGGCGGCGTAATTGATATAGGTGGCGTGATCGGGCGCGTAGGGGAAATCCCGCCCCGCCCCCGCGATGCGCATGACATAAGAGATGAACGCCGCCGACCAGGCGTAATCGCCATTGGCGGGCACGGAGAAGACACGCCCCTCGGCGTCATGCTTGCCGGTCCAACGTGAGGCGGGCACGCTCGCATTCATACCCTCCCACCAATATTCGCCGACACGCTGCCACAGCCCTTGCTGGCGCTCGGCCATGGTGGCGCCGGTCTGCACATAGCCGGGGCCGCCATTGTCATCCACGCGGCTGCCCCAGAGCCGCCACTCATCCATCGCCACCGCCACCGCCGCGCTGCGCGAAAACGGCGCGTAGGGCACGTTGGCGAAGGGCGGTGCGTGGTTTCCCACGGCGCAGCCACTCAACAACAGCAGAAGGGCAAGCCTACGCAAGGTCCGTAAACATCGCGGCGAGCGCCGCCTCATTGGCGTCGCACAAGCCGCGCTCGGTGATCAGCCCGCTCACCAGCCGCGCGGGCGTTACGTCGAAGGCCGGGTTGGCGGCAGGGCTGGCAGTGGGCACGATGCGCACGGTGGCGATGGAGCCATCCATGGCGCGGCCGGTCATGGTCGTCACCTCTGTGGCGGCGCGTTCCTCGATGGGAATGTCGGAGAGGCCGTCGCGGATCGTCCAATCGATGGTCGAGGACGGCAGCGCCACCCAAAACGGCACGCCGTTATCGCGCGCCGCGAGTGCCTTTAGATAGGTGCCAATCTTGTTGCAGACATCACCGGCGCGGGTCACGCGGTCGGTGCCGACGATGACGAGATCGACCTCGCCGTGCTGCATGTAATGGCCGCCGGCATTATCGGCGATCACGGTATGCGGCACGCCATGCTTGCCCAGCTCCCAGGCGGTGAGCGAGGCGCCCTGGTTGCGCGGGCGGGTTTCCTCGACCCAGACATGCACATCAATGCCCGCGTCATGCGCCATGTAGATCGGCGCCAGGGCGGTGCCCCAATCGACGGTGGCGATCCAGCCCGCGTTGCAATGGGTGAGCACGTTCACACGGCGGCCGCCATGGGCGCGCTGGGCGATGAGCGGCAGGCCGTGCTCGCCAATGGCGCGGTTCACCGCCACATCCTCGTCGCAGATCTGCGCCGCTTCGTCATAGGCCGCGGCGGCGCGGGCGGCGGGGGCGAGCGGGGCGAGCAGCTTGTGCATCCGCGCCAGCGCCCAGCGCAGATTGATCGCGGTCGGGCGGGTCGCGCCGAGCACGGCGAGCGCGTTGGCGAGCGAGGCATCGGAGGCGTCGGCACGCATCGCCAGCGCCACGCCATAGGCGGCGGAGGCGCCGATCAGCGGCGCGCCGCGCACCAGCATGGCTTTGATCGCATGCGCCATTTCCTCCATGGTGGTGAGGCGCACGAGATCCACCGCCCAGGGCAGCTTCGTCTGGTCGATGATGCGCACCGACCAGCGGTCCATGTCATCCACCCAGATCGAGCGGAAGGGCGTGCCGTCAATTTTCATAGTCCGAAATCCTAAAGTTTCTGGTGCAGGGCGCAGACGAGCGTGAATAGCCGCCGGGCGGTCGGAAAATCAATCTCCACCTTGCCCTTGAGACGTTCAATCATCAGCTCGGCGCCCTCGTTGTGCAGGCCGCGCCGGCCCATGTCGATGGCTTGGATGCGCGCCTCGCGCCCTTCCGCCACGGCGCTGGCGTAGGAGTCGAGCAGCATCTGGTAGTCCTTGATCAGCATCTTGAACGGACCCAGCGCCAGCATCACCGCCTGCACGGGCTGCTCCTCGGCGTCGCGGATGTCGAACACCAGCCGCCCCTGTTGGATGGAGAGATGCAGGATGCTTTGCAACTCGGGCTGCGGGGTGGGATAGAAGGAGTTTTCCTCGCGCAGATCAGCCACCGCCTGGTCGCGATCAGCCTCCTGCAGGGCGGAGAGCCGGTGCAGCGACTCCCCCTCCAGCACGATCCGCGTCAGCCGTCCTTGTGCCTGCGCCATCACAGCCTCTCGCGTTTCAAGCCGAGTTTCAGCAGAATGCCGATCACCGCCCCCTTGGCCATGCGCAAAGCCGCCATGCAGAGCAGCGCCAGCAGGACCAGCAGGACCCCGGCCATGACGATACTCGGGTGATAATAGCCTTTGTAGAAAAGCACGACAAATATCGCCACAAAATGCAGCACCACGAGCATGGCGATATAGGGGGGCGCGTCGTCGGCCGGCATGTCGCCCAGCGGCGCGCCGCAATGCGCGCAGGTCTGATGCACTTTCAGGTAGCCATCGAAGATCGGCGCCGCGTCGCAATGCGGGCAGCGCCCACGCACGCCGCGCCAGATCGTCTCGCCCCAGCCGGGCATTTCCCATTCCGCGGCCACGCGCGCGGCCTCGGGCGGCCAACGCTCAACCTCGTGCTGCGGCGGTAATGCGGAAGGATCGCTCATGCGCCGATTGTGACGCCATCGGCGGCAAATACAAGCGCGCGTTTTTCGTTGCGCATTCACCGCCATGCGTGCGCGGCAACTCAACGGGACGCGATTTTATCACGCCGCGAAAAAAAATGCGTGATAACCGTCGTTTAGTGACGCTTTTTGTTGACAGCCAACATCGGGAAGCAGAATAGCGATTCTTGCGTGCGATGCGCGATTCGCGCCGCAACCGAGTGATATTCGGGATCGGTCAAGTGGTCCGCACGCTGAATAAGAAGGACGGTATTTTTCCGGACAGAAGATTATCGAGTGTCGGACTGCAACAGACCGAATCTTTACAAACCTGAACCTAGGAGCACCCCTCTCGTGAGCACTGAAGACCAAGACACCCAGCGCGCCAAACCTCTCGCCGTGAGAGCGACGGCGAAGAAGACCGCAACCGCGAAGAAGCCAGCTGCGAAGAAAGCCGCCGCACCGAAGAAGACCGCGGCGAAGAAGACCACCGCCACCGCGAAGAAGACCGCGACCGTGAAGAAGGCCGCCGCCGCCAAGAAGACCACGACGGCGAAGAAGGCCACAACCGCGAGGAAGGCCGCGACTGTGAAGAAGGCGACAACCGCCAAGAAGACCACCGCCGCCGT